>JBFWZV010000013.1:0-65007 GCA_050184975.1 Pseudolabrys sp.
ACCGCATCCCGGCGATCGTCGACCGCGACAACGGCCTGTCGCTGATGGAGTCGGGCGCGATCCTGATCTATCTCGCCGACAAGACCGGCAAGCTGATGCCGAAGTCCGGCGACGGCCGTTACAAGGTGATCGAATGGCTGATGTGGCAGATGGGCGGCCCGGGTCCGATGCTCGGCCAGGTCCACCACTTTGTGAAATACAATCCCGGCAAGTCGCCCTATGCCGAGGAGCGCTATCTGAAGGAGGCGAACCGCCTCTATAAGGTGCTCAACACGCGCCTCGAGGGCCGTGAATTCGTCGCCGACGACTATTCGATCGCCGACATCGCAATCTGGCCGTGGATCTCGCGCTTCGAGTGGCAGACCATCGACCTCAAGCAGTATCCGAACGTGAAGCGCTGGTACGAGACCATCGCCAAGCGGCCGGCGGTGCAGAAGGGATACAAGGTGCCCAAGGATATGGGCCCCATCCCGATGCCCTGACCGGTCATATCCGGGATTTGGGACGGCGCGGACTGCGGCGAATTCGCCCGGCCGCGCCGTCCGTTTTTTGCCGGAATGCGCTAACATGGTCGCGTGATGGCAAGCCGATCCAAGCAACAGGCCGAGCCGCGGCCCGCACCGCGGCTCTATCTCGTGACCCCGCCGGTCGCGGACGCCGATACATTTGCCGCCGATCTCGCAGCCGCGCTGGATGGCGCCGATGTCGCCGCGGTGTTGGTGCGGCTTGCCGACGGCGATGAGCGCGCCCTCACCAACCGCATCAAGATTCTGGCGCCGGTCGTCCAGAACGAGGGCGCGGCGCTCCTGATCGACGGCCATGCGCGGCTTGCCGCGCGCGCCGGCGCCGACGGCGCACACCTCACCGGCATCACCGCCTTCACCGAAGCGCTCGAGACGTTGAAGCCGGACCGCATCGCCGGCGTGGCGGGACTAGCGACCCGCCACGACGCCATGCTCGCCACTGAAGCCGGCGCCGACTATGTGATGTTCGGCGAGCCGACGGAACAAGGCCGGCCGCCCTTTCCCGCGGTGCTCGACCGCATCGCGTGGTGGGCGGAAGTTTTCGAGAGCCCTTGCGTCGGCTATGCCGGCGATGCCGAGGAAGCCGCAGCGCTTGCGGCGACGGGCGCCGACTTCGTCGCCGTCGATTTCATCTGGAGCGATCCGCGCGGGCCACGCGCGGCGACCGCCGCTGCTGCCGCCGCCTTGACGCTGCCGGAGCCGGTGCCGTGAACGCGATGCGCCAACTGCTTCTTGCCGCCGCGGCAAGCCTCGTCGTGACGACCGCCGCGCAAGCGCAGGCGACCCGCCCGGCAACGCCGTCCGCGCCTCCGGCCGAACCTGCGACCGGCGCACCGCCGCTGAAGCCGGAAGACGTCGCCTACGGCGCCTATCAGCGCGGCTATTTTCTCACCGCGCTGAACGAGGCGACGAAACTTGCCAACGAGAACAACGTCAAGGCGATGGCGCTGCTCGGCGAGCTGTACGCCAACGGTTTCGGTGTCGGCCGCGACGACGCCAAGGCGACGCAATGGTACAAGCTCGCCGCCGAGCGCGGCGATCGCGAGGCGATGTTCGCGCTCGCGCTGTTCCGCTTTCAGGGCCGCGGTGGCCCGCGCGACGCCGCCGAAGGCGCGAAGCTGTTCGAACAGGCCGCTAATCTCGGCCACATCGCCGCCGCCTACAATCTCGGCCTGCTCTATCTGCAGGGCCAGGAGGTCAAGCAGGACTTCACGCGCGCGGCCGAACTGTTCCGGCTCGGCGCCCGTGGCGGCAGCCCGGAGGCGCAATACGCGCTGGCGACCCTGTTGAAGAACGGCAACGGCGTGACGAAGAACGAGACCGAGGCCATGCTGCTGATGAGTCAGGCGGCACGGGCCGGCAATACCGACGCGATGGTCGAATTCGGCATCGCGCAGTTCAACGGCAGCCACACCAAAAAGGACGAAACCGCCGCGATCAAATTGCTCGAAAAGGCGGCACGGCGCGGCAGCGCGATCGCGCAGAACCGCATCGCGCGCATTCTCTCCGCCGGCAAGGGCACTCAGGCCGATCCGGTCGAGGCGATCAAGTGGCACATCGTCGCCAAGGCCGGCGGCGCCGGCGATCCCGAGCTCGACGTCTACGTGTCCAAGCAGAAACCGTCCGACCGCGAGAAGGCCGAAGACGCCGCCAGGAAGTGGCTCGCAACCGCCGGTCTGACGAGCCCCTGAGAACACCTTGACGGCGGGCGCGGCGGCGGGCAGACCACGCCGCCATGCTCCGCTCAGCACTGCTCAACGTGATGGTCCAGGCCGCGCAGAAGGCCGCGCGTTCGCTCAAGCGCGACTTCGGCGAGATCGAGAAATTGCAGGTCTCGGTCAAAGGGCCCGGCAATTACGCCAGCGCCGCCGACCGCAAGGCGGAAGAAACGCTCTATCAGGAGCTCTCGAAGGCGCGGCCGGGCTACGGTTTTCTCGGCGAGGAAGGCGGCGTGCGCGAGGGCGCCGACAAGACCCACACCTGGATCGTCGATCCGCTCGACGGCACTTCGAATTTCCTGCACGGCATCCCGCATTTCGCGATCTCGATCGGGCTCGAGCGCGAGGGCACGCTGATCGCCGGCGTCGTCTACAATCCGATCACCGACGACCTGTTCTTTGCCGAACGCGGCAAGGGCGCATTCCTCCACGACAGCCGCATCCGCGTCGCCGCGCGCCGCGACTTGAGCCACGCGCTGGTCGCCTGCCCGCTGCCGCATATCGGCCGCCGCGATCCGGCCATCGACCGCGAGCTGGCCGCCATGCAGACGAATGTCGCAGGGCTTCGCCGCTACGGCGCCGCCGCGCTCGATCTCGCCTGGATCGCGGCCGGGCGGTTCGACGCCTATTGGGAGCGCGGCATCAAGCCGTGGGACATGGCGGCCGGCATCGTGCTGGTCCGGGAGGCAGGCGGCTTCGTCACCGACATCGACGGCGGCGACGCCATGTTCGAGAAGGGCCATATCCTCGCCGGCAACGAGGTCATGCACCGGGAGACGCTCCGGGTGCTCGGACAAGCCGCCAAAGACTGAGCCTCGCCTGATCCGCCGGACCAGGCCCGACCGTCACCCCATTTTGATGCGAATCGGCTGGAAGATGACGGTTGCGCCGGCCGGCCGATGTTTCTAACGATGCAAGGGCTGTGGCATAGTGGCCGCAGGCCCTGAAGAGGCGTACCGGCCGGCAACGCCCGCAACAGAACGCCGCGACAGACCCGATGGCATCCGAATCCGATCCGCTGAAACTGTCCTCGCCCCGCATCTTCCTGCTGCGGATGCTGATCTTCATCATCCTCGGCGGATTGATTGCCTTCGTGCTCTACAAGCAGATCGAGGTCGCCTTCCTCGCCAATCCGAGCCTCAATGCACTCATCATCGGCGTGCTCGCGATCGGCATCATCCTGTCGCTGCGGCAGGTGATCCGCCTCTATCCGGAAATCCGCTGGGTCAACAATTTCCGGCTCGGCGATCCGGGGATCGCGGTCGAGCGGCCGCCGACGCTGCTCGCGCCGATGGCGGCGATCCTCGGCGGCAGCCGCGGCTCCGGCTTTGCGATGTCGCCGCAGCTGATGCGCGGCATTCTCGACTCGATCGCCACCCGGCTCGACGAGGCGCGCGACATCTCGCGCTACATGACCGGCCTGCTCGTGTTCCTCGGCCTCTTGGGCACCTTCTGGGGCCTGATCGAAACCGTCAGTTCGGTCGGCGGCGTGATCCAGACCATGAAGCCCGGCGGCGACGCCGCCACCATGTTCGACAGCCTGCGCGAGGGCCTCGCCGCGCCGCTCGCCGGCATGGGCATTTCGTTTTCGTCGTCGCTGTTCGGCCTCGCCGGCTCGCTGGTGCTCGGCTTCCTCGATCTGCAGTCGAGCCAGGCGCAGAACCGTTTCTACACCGAGCTCGAAGACTGGCTCTCGACCACCGTCTATGACCAGGCCGCCGAGCCCATGGCGGGAGCAGCCGCCGGTGTCGGCCTCGGCGGCGAGATGCGCGGCGCGATCGACCGCCTGCGCGAGGCGATCGGCGAAGCCGGCTCCAGCAAGGCCGCGACCAGCGCGATGGCCAATCTTGCGGAAGCCATCCAGGGCCTCGTCCATCACATGCGCACCGAACAGCAGATGATCCGCGACTGGGTCGACTCGCAGAGCGAGCAGCACCGCGAAATCCGCCGCCTGCTCGACCTGCTGGTGCGCGAGAATGTGAACGAACGCTAGGGCATGATCCCGAAAAGTGGAGACCGGTTTTCGGACAAGATCATGCCCCACAAAAAGATAAAACGGTGAGCTGACAATGGCCCTCGCCCGCACCCGCCGCAGCGAAGCCGGGATGAATTACTGGCCCGGCTTCGTCGACGCGCTGTCGACGCTGATCCTCGCCATCATTTTCATCCTCACCGTGTTCGTCGTCGTGCAGTTTTTCCTGCAGCAGGAAGTCGCCGGCAAGGACACCGCGCTCAATCGCCTCAACGCGCAGATCGCGCAGCTGACCGAACTCTTGTCGCTGGAGCGCACCGGCAAGGTCGATCTCGAGGAGCAGCTGGCGCAACTGCGCGCCGGCCTGTCGGGCGTCGAGGCCGAGCGCGACCGTCTCAAAAGCGAACTTGCCGGCGCCGGCGCCGGCGCGAGCGAGGCGCAGGGCCGCATCGGCACACTGACCGAGCAGCTCGAAGGCGAGAAGCGCATCACCGCCCGCGCGCTGGCGCAGGTCGAGGTGTTGAACCAGCAGATCGCGGCGCTGCGCCGCCAGCTTGCCGCGCTCGAATCCGCGCTTGAGGTCTCCGAGTCGAAGGACAAGGAGTCGCAGGCTCGCATCGCCGAGCTTGGCCAGCGGCTCAACGTGGCGCTCGCCCAGCGCGTGCAGGAACTGACCAAGTACCGCTCCGATTTCTTCGGCCGGCTGCGCCAGGTGCTGGCCGACCGGCCTGACATCCGCATCGTCGGCGACCGGTTCGTGCTGCCGTCCGAGCTGTTGTTCGAGACCGGCAAGGCGGAACTCCTGCCCGCCGCGCGCGCCGAGATCGACAAGATCGCGACGGCGCTTCTGGACATGGCCTCGAAAATCCCGGCCGACATCGCCTGGGTGCTCCGCGTCGACGGCCACACCGACGTGCGGCCGACCGGCACCGCGGGCCAGTTCAAGTCGAACTGGGATTTGTCGGCCGCGCGCGCCATCGCGGTCGTGCAATATCTCGCCAGCAAGGGCATCCCGCCGCAGCGTCTCGTTGCCGCCGGCTTCGGCGAGTTCCAGCCGATCGACACCGGCACGACAGACGAAGCCTACCGGCGCAACCGCCGCATCGAATTCAAGCTGACCGAGCGGTAGGGCATGATCCCGAAAAGTGGAAACCGGTTTTCGGACAAGATCATGCCCAAAAAAAACAAGTGACCTCGCTCGCCTTCACGCTGCGCGCCTACACCGACGCCGACGAGGACGCCGCGATCGAACTGTGGCGGCGGACCTGGGCCACGCACTTCCCGCATATCGACTTCAACAGCCGCGTCGCCTGGTGGCGCGAGCGCTGGAAGCAGGATCTCGTGCCCGTCACCGCGATCATGATCGCCGAATGCGACGGCGCGCTCGCCGGCTTCATGACCATCGACGAGACCACCGGCTATCTCGACCAGATCGTGGTGGCGCCGGAACACTGGGGCAAGGGCATTGCGCTCGCGCTGCTCGACGAAGCCAAGCGCCGCGCGCCCGGCGGCATCGAATTGCTCGTCAACAAGGACAATACCCGCGCCATCAAGTTTTACGAGAAGCACGGCTTCGTCTTCGTCGGCGAGGACAAGAACCCGGTGTCGGGGATTCCGGTGAATAGGATGAAGTGGAGGCCTTAAGACGCTGCCACCATCCCCTCCTTAGTCATGGCCGGGCTTGTCCCGGCCATCCCGCTTAGGAAGGCACAGCGCTTCCTCAAACGATCTCCTCATACAAATCCCGCCACGACGGATTCTGTTGCGCGATGAGCCGCGTCTTGTAGGCGCGCGGCCAGTGCTTCATATTCTTCTCGCGCGGGATCGCATCGCGTGACGACGCAAACTCCTCGAAGTGGACCAGCTTGTCGATGTTGTAACGCCGCGTATGTCCCGGCACGATCTTTTGCTTGTGCTCCTACACACGCCGGACGAGATCGTTCGTCACGCCGACATAGATCGCGCCGCCCGGCCTGCTGGCGAGGATGTAGACGTAGTAGTTGCGCATCAGCCGAGTGTCAGGAATCGGGATGGCCGGGACAAGCCCGGCCATGACCGAATTGAAGCCTTGACGCTTGTGACCACGCAAGACTATATTCGCATTTATATACTTGACAAAAGTACGACTATAATCCTAATTTGAGCCTGCGTGACAGGCCGGTGTCGTCAGTCAGGTAAATAGATGCGTTTCGCCAGAGAAAAGGTGAAACGCGATGAATCAGAAGAATTACGACGTTGAAATCACTCCTCTGGTGGTCGAGGAGGTGTTTCAGGTATTGGTCCGAAGTGGAATCCAGTCGGAGTTGATGGGGGCGGATAGACTACTGGTTGACGAAATGCTTCGTAAGTTTTGTCAGCTTTCCGGGCTTCGGGTGAAGGGCGGCTCAAATGAAACAGGTAAAACATCACAAGCTGAAGTCTAACAAACTCCGTTTTCTCGACAAATTTCCACAGACCGCTTGTCGTTAGCGCCTCTGAGCCAGCAGGATTATGGGACGCCAAAACAAACACTTCGTCTGGCTCAATTCCAGGCTGTTCTTCGTCACCGTCCTGCCCTAACACATGCCAGTGTATGAACTCATTTCTCGTTTGATCTAGCTGCCTGATTAATTTCAAAACGCTTCGCCAGAAGATCTGATATTCATCACCGAATTCGCTCTCAATTAAAGTGTCGATTATTCTGTTGCGAGAGTGAGTGTTTGTTATGCGATAAAACACGATGCTTGCCTTTTGCACATCGGCGTCGATTAGGTCTGCGAACTGCAAGCATAGTTGTTGTTCGAGATCAGAGTATGCTTCCAATGCTGCGGCTCTCGCCAACTGCAACTTTTTAAGTAATTCTGGCGGATCAGATCGAAGGGTATCCATGGGACAAAAACAACGCTTGTCGGAAACACAAAAGTTGATGGGCGCTCTTGTGCGGATGCAGCCAAAGCCGCACGAGGAAATGCGCCTCAAGCCTAAAGCCAAAAAGGCTAAGAGTCCCGCGCGGAAACGCGCTTCCGCCAAGCGATAAACCGCCTCGCAGTATCCCTTATAAATCGGGGGTTTTGCTTAGTGAGTCGGCCGGTACGTCAGGCGCTTGCCTTCGATACCCTTCATTGCAAGCGCCGTCCGTTCCCCGTCAGTCACGCCGAGACCCGAACGATTGTTGTGGCGGAACTCAAACTCGGTGAGATACCGCTGCAAGTGCTGTTCGCCGCAGAAGCGATAAGTGCCCTTCATTCCGCGCTTGAAGTTACCAAAGAAATTCTCGACTGCGTTGGTCGTCTGTCCGTCTTTGCCGACATAAAAGCCGCGCTGGTTCCAGCCATGCTCTACTGTTTTGTGAGCGGCAAACTCGCGACCGACTTGAGTGTAGAGAGGGCTTTCGTCGGTGTGTAATTCGCTGGAGCGGTGAGCGTTACGAACCAAAACGTCGCGCACGGTTTCTTTGTTCGCGCGCTGCACATGGAACACGCGAGCGCGGCCAGAGGGCTTCTCGACAAGCGCGACAACGGACGCTTTCTTGCTGTGGCCCTTACGGTAGGACTTCGCCCGCTTCGACGTGCGGCCATAGTACGTCTCGTCAGCCTGAATGCTGGAGCCTTCGCCACCCATAGGCGAAGGAGCAAGATCGGTCATCGCTTCACGCAAGCGGTGCATCATGAACCAAGCGGTCTTATAGGTGACGCCGACAAGGCGATGGATTTCGTGGGCAGAGCAGCCGTTCTTGCCTGAATTGAACAGGTGAGCGGCCATCCACCACTTTGTCAGGGGAACCTTGCTGCGCTCAAAAACTGTGCCGACCGTGACGGTGAACTGGCCTTTGCATTCGTGGCACCAGTAGAGGCCGGGACGCGCGGACTTGCCTTCGATCTTGCCGATCTTCTCTTGATGGGAGTTGCCGCAGTGAGGACAAATAGGACCATCGGGCCAGCGCACCGCCTCAAGGGCTTCGCGGGCCTTGGTTTCGTCCTGAAAGATGGGGTTCTGAAACGTTGCTTTCTTGGCCATGTCCGGCACTCCCTATGACCTGAATCCTAGGGAATGGCCGTACATTTGTCAAGTATATAAATGCGACTATATTCCTATCGCTTCATCCACGCGAGGGCGCCGCTCGAGGGCGTCTCTGGTGGCGGGATGAGGCGCGGTGCCCGCGCGTGACGTTCGCAGCGTCATTCCCGGGCGGTTCCGGACCCCGCCCCTCCGGCACTAGGACCGGGGCGCGTGGAGCACGCTGACGGAAGGGCTTAAAGCCCTCAACGAAAAGCGCGGCCCGGAACCGAACAGAGCCGCATTGGAGCGCCGAGAGGCGTGCGCGGCTCGCAGGTTTGTTTGCGCAGGCGCGTAAACTTGCCTGCGGCGCAAGCCGCGCGCCATGTGCCGCAAGGCTCATGGCCCGGACGACCCGAGCGCCCTCCCGGCGCTCCAGTCCCTCGCACTTCTTTTGAAGCGCGAGCCGCGATCTGGGAGTTCAGGCGTGCCCGCGCCTTTCGAACAACAGGGAGGTTCCCGTGCGCCTTCCGCTACACCGCCTCGAATTGCAGCTTGGCGAGCCGCGCGTAGAGCCCGCCGGCCGCGGTGAGGCTCGCATGCGTGCCCTCCTCGACGATGCGGCCGTGGTCCATCACCAGAATGCGGTCGCAGGACAGCACCGTCGCGAGCCGGTGCGCGATGACGATGGTGGTGCGCTCTTCCATCAGCCCTTCGAGCGCCGCCTGCACCAATGTTTCACTCTCCGCGTCGAGCGAGGAGGTCGCCTCGTCGAGCAGCAGCAGCGGCGCGTCGCGCAGGATGGCGCGGGCGATCGCGATGCGCTGGCGCTGGCCGCCCGACAGCGTGACGCCGCGCTCGCCGATCTGCGTGTCCATGCCCTCCGGCAATCGCGCAATGAACTCCGTGGCGCGGGCAAGCTCTGCGGCGCGCTCGATCTCCTCGTCCGCCGCCTCGGGCCGGCCGAAGCGGATATTGTCGCGGGCGCTCGCGGCGAAGATCACGGTGTCCTGCGGCACCAGCGCGATGCGCTTGCGCAAGGCGGCCGGGTCGGCATTGGCGACCGGAATGCCGTCATAGGCGACGCTGCCGCCGGCGGGATCGTAGAAGCGCAGGATCAGGTGGAAGATCGTGCTCTTGCCCGCGCCGGAAGGTCCGACCAGCGCGACACGCTCGCCGGGCTTGACGCGAAACGTAATGCCGTCGAGCACGGTGACGTCGGGCCGCGACGGATAGGAAAAGCGCACGCCGTCGAAGGCGACCTCGCCACGCGCGGGCTCCGGCAGCGGCGTCGGATGCGCCGGCGCGGTGATCGCAGGCTTGACGCGCAACAGTTCGAACAGCCGCTCGGCGGCGCCGGACGCCTGGCTGATCTCGCCCCAGACCTGGCTGAGTTCGCCCAGGCCGCCGGCCGCGAACACCGCGTAGAGAATGAACTGGCCGAGCCGGCCCGGCGTCATCTCGCCGGACAGCACGTCCTGCGCGCCGACCCACAACACGAGGACGACGCTGGCGAAGACGAGAAAAATCGCCACCGCGGTCAGCACCGCGCGGGCGAAGGTCGAGCCGCGCGCGGCGCGATAGGCGCTCTCGACCGCGCCGGCAAAGCGGCCGGTCGCAAGCCGCTCGTTGGTGAAGGCCTGCATGGTGCGCGCCGCGCCGATCAGCTCGGAGGCATAGGCAGACGCTTCGGCCAGCGTATCCTGCGCGAGCCGCGAGCGGCGGCGCACCGAGCGGCCGAACGCAACCAGCGGCAGCACGATCACCGGAATGGCGCCGAGCACGAACAAAGACAATCGGGGACTTGTGAACACCATCATGCCGGCGCCGCCGAGGAACAGCAGCAGATTGCGCAGCGCGATCGAGACCGAGGCGCCGACCGCCGACTTGATCTGCGTGGTGTCGGCGGTGAGCCGCGAGATCATCTCGCCGGTGCGCGCCTCGTCGAAGAAGGCCGGCGACAGCCGCGTCAGATGCGTGAAGACGTCGTAGCGGATGTCGGCGACGATGCGCTCGCCGATGGTGGTGACGAGGTAGTAGCGCATAGCGCTCGCCGCCGCGAGAACGGCCACCACCGCGATCATCACCGTGAAGTAGCTGTCGATCAGCGCAACGCCTTGCGCCGAGAAGCCGAAGTCGATCATGCGGCGAACCGCGATCGGCACCACCAGCGTGGTCAGCGCCGCGACGACCAGCGCGACCAGCGCCGCGACGGCGCGGCCCTTGTAGCGCCCGACGTAAGGCGCGAGCAGCAGCAGCGGCCGCAGCCTTACTTTTCGCCCGCCATCGGCCGAAAGCGGCGTGTCGAGGCCGCCGCGCCCGTCGCTTCTTGCCGCACTCATCGCCGGAAACCGGACCCTCTGACGCCCCACACAGGTTCCATGTTGGATCCCTTGCCGGACAATGCCTTGGCGCTCCCTAACGCGCAATTCGCCCGGAAAGGCCCGATTTTCCGGCGGCTTGTGCGATCCGGCCCGCTCCTGTATAGACCCGGCCAAATTCGGCCCGGCGCGGCGCGCTGCCGCGGGGCGCATCTCCCAACAGCGATCCGAGAGCGATCAAGAGTTAACCGCCATGAAAGCCGAGACCCATCCCGACTATCACACCATCACGGTGAAGATGACCGACGGCACCGAGTTCACCACCCGCTCCACCTGGGGCAAGGAAGGCGACGTGCTGCATCTCGACATCGATCCGAAGTCCCACCCGGCCTGGACCGGCGGCCAGCAGCAGCTGATCGACCGCGGCGGCCGGCTGTCGCGCTTCCAGAAGAAATTCTCGGGCTTCATGAAGGAAGACAAGAAGTAAACGCCCGCGGCGACGCGATCCCGCTGCAGACAGCGACGCAAATCAAAAAGCCCCGCGAGTTGCGGGGCTTTGTCTTTTGGCGGCCGGCTCCGGGCCTAGACGGCCTCGGCGCCGAAAGCGGCCTTCAGGAGACCCATCTGCCGCTCGACCGGATTGGCCGCCGGCTCGGCCGGCGCGGCGTTGGTATTGTGGATGGTGGTATCGAGACGGCGGACGCGCATCTGCAGCTTCTGCGAACGCTCGATCAGCTCGCGCAGTTGCGCCGGCAGCAACGCCAGATTCTGCGGGTCGGCAACGTCGGCGGTCGACAGCTTCACCTTGGCCTTTTCCTTGTTGGCCTGGGCGAGCGACATCTCGCCTTCCTTCACCGCGCGATGCAGCAACAGCCACGAGGCAAGCTGCATCAGCCGCGTGGTCAGCCGCATGCTTTCGGTTGCGTAAGCGAGCGCCGCACCGCGGGTCAACGCCTTGGATTCCTGGCGGCCCGCGCCGTCGAGATAGGTCGCGGTCTCCTCGACCAGCGCCATGCCCTCACGAAACAGATCGGAAAAGGCCTGAGAGTTGGCGAGTTTCTCACCGAATGAAACCGGCTGAGCCTCGCTCATGGTTTTTTCAGCCATCGCGTTACGCCTCACACACCGGGAACAGTTACGCGCCCCGTACCGCCGGAGCATCGCGCGCAGGCGCCGGACTGTCCAGACGCCGCAGCCGTAAAACGCAAAGCATAGTTGCCGTGCAACCTTAAGATCACACCCCGCGCACCAATGCCGCGCGAATCCCGTGTCTGGACGTCCGCCAGCGAGATTTTCCCGCCGCTTTCGCGCCTCGTCAGGTGACCCGATTTGGCACAAAAAAAGGAGCCGCCGTTGCCGGCGGCTCGAAGGTGATAACAGGGAGGCGTCAAACAGAGTGGACAGGAGCCACTCATGTCCATGAAGATGGACGATCTCAGTAATGAACGAGAAAGCTTAATGTCGGGTTAAGTGCGCGATTTTCCGGCAATCGCGTTTGAGCGGGCTAGCGCTTGAAAACGTCGTCGGCGGCGCTGCGCGAGGCCTTTTTCTTCGCGATATCGGCTTCGAGACGGGAAATCTCATCGCGTAACAGTGCAATTCGCTCACTCAATTCCTCGACCGAGAGCAGCGTCAGCTCCTGCCCGATCTCGTGCGACAGCTTCTTTTTCGGCCTGTCTTCGTCGTCGAACGCGGGCATTGCTGGCTCCTTCTCCGAGAAATCTAGCGGCGCAGCGGCGGGTTGTCACACCGCCACGGTCCGCCTAAAAACTTGTTCCTCTCGCCCGACATGATTGCCCGTCAGCGACGTCAAATGAGCGATTTCAAATGAGCGCCCTGCCCGACACGATGACCGCCATCGCCATCCGCGAACCCGGCAAGCCCGAGGTGCTGGTGCCCGAACAGCGCCCGGTGCCGAAGCCTGGCGCCGGCGAAATTCTGGTCAAGGTCGAAGCCGCCGGCGTCAACCGGCCGGACGTCATGCAACGGCAGGGCCTCTACCCGCCGCCGCCCGGCGCGCCTGACATTCCGGGTCTGGAAATCGCCGGCACCGTGATCGCGCTGGGCGACGGCGTCAGGCGCTGGAAAGCAGGCGACCGCGTCATGGCGCTGGTGGTCGGCGGCGGCTACGCCGAATACTGCCTCGCGCACGAGAGCCACGCGCTGCCGGTCGGCAACATTCCAATCATCGAAGCGGCGGCCATCCCGGAGACCTTCCTCACCGTCTGGCACAACGTCTTCGAACGCGGCCAGTTGAAGTCCGGCGAGACCCTCCTCGTGCATGGCGGCTCGTCCGGCATCGGCACCACCGCGATCCAGTTGGCGAAAGCGTTCGGCGCGCGCGTCATCACCACCGCCGGTTCGGATGACAAGTGTGAAGCCTGCCGCAAGCTCGGCGCCGACATCGCAATCAACTACAAGACCGAAGACTTCGTCGCGGCGACGAAAGCGGCGACCGGCGACAAGGGTGCCAACCTGATCCTCGACATGGTCGGCGGCGACTACATCGGCCGCAACTACGAGGCGGCGTCCGTCGAAGGCCGCATCGTGCAGATCGCTTTCCAGGGCTCCCCGAAAGCGACCGTCGACTTCCGCCGCATCATGTTGAAGCGGCTGCACCACACCGGTTCGACGCTGCGCTCGCGTTCGATCGCGGACAAGGGCGCGATTGCCCGCGCCGTCGGCGACCAGGCGCTGCCGCTGATCGCCTCCGGCAAAGTCAAAGTGCTGATCGACAGTACCTTCCCGTTGGCCGACGCAGCCAAGGCCCACGCACGCATGGAAAGCAGCGCGCACATCGGCAAGATTGTCCTAACCCTTTGACGGTTTTTGTGAAATTTTCGAAAATCAGGGTCGCATCAGGCCGTGAATTCGGCACAATGTGGGCGATAGATGGCCCGGCTTGGCTACCAGAACGGAAGAAACTGCCCGACATGAGAGCCGGAACGGCACCGGGGCAGAGGGGGGTCGTGAATTGAATTGGGCGTGGCGCCAGGCTGCGGCGGGTTTTGCCGTGGCGGTGGGATTGGCCGTGCTCGCGTCGCAACCGGCGCGGGCGGTCGAAGGCGTCAATGTCCGCCTCGACGTGCCCGCCATCGACCTTACCCGCGCGACCGAAATCCAGAGGACCGAAGCTGACCGCATTCAGGTCTCAACGGCACCAGCGGCCGACGGCATCATCCGCCGCGTCGAGGTGCGGGCCCGGGAAGGCGGCACCAACTGGGCGGTGTTCGCGCTCACCAACAACAGCGACGAGCAGATCGATCGCCTGATCGTCGTGCCACATTACCGCATGGTCGGCTCCGGCATCATCTGGCCGGACCTCGGCCTCTCGCGCGTGACTGCGATCACGCCGTCTTCCGGCGACCGTCCCGACCGTCAGGAGAGCGCAACCGCCGACGTCTTCCGCGTCACGCTCGATCCGGGAACCGTCATCACTTACATCGCCGAATTGCGGACCGACCAGTTGCCGCAGATCTATCTGTGGGAGCCAGACGCCTACAAGGACAAGGTCAACAGCTTCACGCTCTACTACGGCATCGTCATCGGCATCGCCGGCCTGCTGGCGCTGTTCCTCACCATCCTGTTCGTGGTGAAGGGCAGCGTGATGTTTCCTGCCGCCGCTGCGCTCGGCTGGGCGGTGCTTGTCTATATCGGCATCGATTTCGGCTTCTGGGGCAAGGTGTTCGACATGTCGGCCGGCGCCGAGCGCGTGTGGCGCGCCTGCGGCGAGGCGATCCTTGCCGCCACGCTGCTCGTATTTCTGTTCGCCTATCTGAACCTCAACCGCTGGCATGTGCGCTACGTCCACATCACCGGGGCCTGGCTGCTGGGCCTCGCCATGCTGATCGCGGTCGCGGTCTACGACCCGGCGGTCGCCTCCGGCATCGCCCGCATCTCGCTGGCAGCTATCGCGGCGGTCGGTTTCGCGCTGGTGGTTTATCTTTCGACCCACGGTTTCGACCGCGCCGTGCTGCTGATCCCGACCTGGTTCCTGCTGCTGGTCTGGGTACTGGCGGCGAGCTTCGCGGTCGCCGGCTGGGTCACCAACGACATCATCGCACCCGCCTTGCTCGGCGGTCTGGTGTTGATCGTCATGTTGATCGGCTTCACGGTCATGCAGCACGCCTTCGCCGGCGGCGTCACCCAGGGCATCGTCTCCGACGTCGAGCGCCGCGCTCTCGCGCTGACCGGTTCCGGCGACATGATCTGGGACTGGGACGTCTCTGCCGACAAGGTTTTCACCAGCGCCGAAACCGAGCAGGCACTGGGCCTCAAACGCGGTTCGCTCGAGGGCCCCGCCGCCGGCTGGCTCGAAGTGCTGCATCCGCTCGACCGCGACCGCTTTCGCGCCGCGCTCGATGGCATCGTCGAGCAGCGCCGCGGCCGGCTGACGCAGGAATTCCGCCTGCGTGGGCCCGACGGGCACTATCTCTGGTTCGCGTTACGGGCGCGGCCGGTGGTGGCGACCGACGGCGAGGTGGTGCGCGTGGTCGGCACATTGTCCGACGTCACCGAGATCAAGAATGCCGAGGAACGACTCCTGTTCGACGCCGTCCACGACAACCTGACCGGTCTGCCGAACCGGGAACTGTTCCTCGACCGCCTCGAAGCCGCGTTCGGCTTCGCCCGCGCCGACACCTCGATCCGCCCGACCGTGATGGTGATCGACATCGACCGCTTCAAGCAGGTCAACGACTCGGTCGGCATCGCGGTCGGCGACTCGATCCTGTTGACGATCGCGCGCCGGCTCGGCCGTCTGCTCAAGCCGCAGGACACGCTGGCGCGGCTTTCCGGCGACCAGTTCGCCTTGATCCTGATGTCAGAAAAAGAGCCGGCCCGCATCGTCGCCTTCGCCGAGACGATGCGCCGCACGCTCCGAGCGCCAATCGTCTTCAACGAGCGCGAGATCTTCCTCACCGCATCAATGGGCCTCGCGCTCGCCGACAGCCAGCCGCACCGCACCGAAGAGGTGCTGAAGGACGCCGAGCTCGCGATGTACTACGCCAAGCGGATCGGCGGCGACCGCATCGAGGTATTCAAACCGGCGATGCGTGCGCGCAAGACCGACCGGCTGACGATGGAATCGGAACTGCGGCGCGCCATCGAGCGCGAAGAGATCGTCATTCTCTACCAGCCGATCATACGGCTGGAAGACCGTGCCATTGCCGGCTTCGAGGCGCTGGCGCGCTGGGACCATCCCAAGATGGGCCGCCTGTCGCCGGCGGAGTTCATCAGCATCGCCGAGGAGATCGGCTTGATCGTCGACCTCGGCCTGTTCGTGCTCGACCGCGCCGCGCGACAGCTCGCTGTCTGGCAGCGCAACGGCAAAGGCAACGACCCGGTCTTCGTCAGCGTCAATATCTCATCGCGGCAACTGTTGCGGCACGACCTGATCCACGATCTGCGTACCGTGCTGGCGCGCTCATCGGTCGCCCGCGGCACCTTGAAACTCGAACTCACCGAGTCGCTGGTGATGGAGAATCCCGAACACGCCGCGCAGATGCTCACGCGCATTCGCGAGCTCGGCGCCGGCCTCGCGCTTGACGATTTCGGTACCGGGCATTCCTCGCTCGCCTATTTGCAGCGCTTTCCGTTCGACACCATCAAGATCGATCAGTCGTTCGTGCGCACCACCGCGCGCGGCACGCGGCCGGTGATCCTGCGTTCGATCATCGCAATGGCGCACGATCTCGGCATGGACGTCGTCGCAGAGGGCGCAGAGACCGATTCAGACGCGGTCGAGCTCTACCAGCTCGGATGCGAATTCGCGCAAGGATACGCCTTCGGCGAGCCGATGGAGGCCGACAGGGCCGGCAAGATGATCGGCGGCGAAGCACCGAGCCTGCTCGCGCGCGAAGCGCGCTGATCGATGCCGGCAGGCGACAACACAGACAAGCCGACGGTTGCGGGTTTTGGCCGCGAGTGGTCGACATTCACGCAAGGCACCGACGCGCTGCACGACGCCGACCGGCAGGCGATCTTTGACGGCTATTTCGCGATCTTTCCCTGGCAACGCCTGCCGCCCGAGGCGACCGGTGCGGACATCGGCTGCGGCAGCGGGCGCTGGGCCACGTTGGTTGCGCCGCGGGTCGGCCATCTTCATGCGGTCGACGCCGCCGAGGACGCGCTGGCGGTGGCGCGGCAGAATCTTGCCGGCCGCCCCAACGTGACGTTCCATCACGCGTCGGTGGCGAAGCTGCCGTTTGCGCCGCGGTCGCTCGACTTCGCCTATTCGCTCGGCGTCCTGCATCATGTCCCCGACACCGCGCAGGCAATCCGCGACGTCGCGAGGGCGCTCAAGCCCGGCGCACCGTTTCTCATCTATCTTTATTATGCCTTTGACAATCGCTCGGCGGCATTTCGCGCGCTATGGCGGCTGTCCAACCTCGGTCGCATCGTGCTCTCGCGCGCTCCCTATGCGGTGCAGATCGCGGCGACGACTCTGATCGCGATGCTTGTCTACTGGCCGCTGGCGCGCGTGGCCGCGCTGCTCGATGTCGTCGGCGCACTGCCGCGGTCATGGCCGCTCGCCTTCTACCGCCGCCGCTCGTTCTATGTGATGCGCACCGACGCCTTCGACCGGTTCTGCACCCGGCTCGAACAACGTTTCACGCGCAACGAGATCGCGGCCATGCTGCGCGACGCCGGCTTCACGTCGGTGACGTTTTCCGAGAACGAACCTTATTGGGTGGCCGTCGGCATCGCCGGTCAGGCGTGACCGGCTTCGTTCGACAGCATGCCGGGGCCGATACCGATCTTGCGCAGCGCCCGGTCGTATTTCGCGTCGATGTCGGTTCCGAAAATCAGTTCGGAGTCCGCCGCGCAGTGGAGCCAGCCGTTGTCCTGGATTTCCTTCTCGAGCTGGCCCGGCGCCCAGCCGGCATAGCCAAGCGCAAGCACGGCGCTTGCCGGCCCCTCGCCACGCGCGATCGCCTTGAGGATATCGAGCGTCGCGGTCAGGCAGATGCCTTCATCGATCGGCAGGGTCGAGTTCTCGATGAAATAGTCGGCCGAATGCAGCACGAAGCCGCGCCCGGTCTCGACCGGTCCGCCTTTGAGAACCTTCACCGCCTCGGCGCGCTGCGGCAGCTCGATGCGGTCGGTGTCGGGGATCACATTGAGCTGTACCAGAAGATCGGGGAAATCGACGTCCGCCACCGCCTGATTGACGATGATGCCCATCGCGCCCTCGGTCGAATGGGCGCAGACATAAATTACAGTTCTTGCGAATCGCTCGTCGTTCATCGAGGGCATCGCGATCAGCATCTGCCCGTCGAGAAATCCCCGCGCCGACTCCGCGGAACGCGCTTTTGATTTGCGACGCATGATAAAAGGTTAGCCGATCATCCGGGATTTGGAAGCAAAACTTGCCGAAACCACGACAAGCAGCCTGGACTCAGGTGTGGCACAAATTGTGGCGATCGCAGCCCGGTGGCGGAAATTTAACCGATCCGCGCTCACGATCAGTTCAGTGGCGCGTGTGCGTCAACCCGTCTAGAGCCTTTGTCATGGAACGTGGCCCGAATTTTCTGGCATTTGTAGCGGTCGGCGCGATGTTGGCGACCGGCGGCGCATCGACGCGTGCGCTTGCGGCCGACGCTTCGTCCTGGGCACAGGACTTGCATTCTGCCGTACGGCTGATTGCCGGCTCAGGAACGACCGACGCCGGACAACTGCGTGCGGGTGTTGAAATCAAAATGAAGCCCGGCTGGAAAACCTATTGGCGCTATCCGGGCGACGCCGGTGTGCCGCCGCGATTCGACTTTTCCGGCTCCACCAATCTTGCGACCGCGAAGGTGCTGTGGCCGGCGCCCCATGTCTTCACCGACGAATCGGGCAAGTCGATCGGCTACAAGGACGGCATCCTGTTTCCGCTCAGTGTGACGCCGCGACAGCAGGGCAAGCCGGTGACGGTGAAGCTCAAAATCGATTACGGTGTCTGCGAGAAACTTTGCGTGCCGGCGCAGGGCGAAGTCTCGATCACGCTCGACGGCAAAACGCGCGCGAACGACGCGTTGCTCAACGCCGCCGAGGCCAAGGTACCGCGGCAGGTCGCCGCCGAGGCCGCCGGCCTCAAGGCGCGGCGCGTCAGCGGCAAACAGAAGCCGCTGGTTCTCATCGACCTGCCGGCCCCGGCCAAAGGCAAGTCGCTCGAAGTCATCGTTGAGGGGCCGACGCTGGAGTGGGCCCTGCCCGTACCCTCGGCCGCGCCCGGCGCGCCGGAGGGTCGCCGCCATTTCGGCTTCGAACTCGACGGCGTGCCGCCCGGCGTCGATCCGAACGGGCCGTTTGCGCTGACTTTCACAATCGTGGGCGGCGAAACGCCGCTCGAAGTCACCACCCGGCTCGACTAATCCGCCGGAGCGGCTAAGGTTCTCCGCGACGTTTAAGAAAACCAAAGCGAGAGGAAGCCTATGGCCATCAAGGTCGGCGACAAGCTGCCAAGCACCACGTTTTATGTGATGAGTTCGGAGGGTCCAAAGCCGCGGACCACCGACGAGGTGTTCAAGGGCAAGACGGTCGCGCTGTTCGCGGTGCCTGGCGCCTACACGCCGACCTGCACCAATACGCACTTGCCGAGCTTCGCCAAGAACGCCGACGCCATGAAGGCAAAGGGCGTCGACGCCGTTGCGGTCACCGCGGTCAACGATCCGTTCGTGCTGGCGCATTGGGTGAAGTCCGGCGGCGCCGACGGCAAGATCGAGGCGCTGGGCGACGGCAACGCTCAATTCGCCAAGGCGATCGGGATGGACTTCGACGGCTCCGGCCGCGGGCTCGGCACGCGCTCGAAGCGTTACTCGATGCTGGTCCAGGACGGCGTGGTGAAAAAGCTCAATGCCGAAGAGCAGCCCGGCCAGTGTACGGTCTCGAGCGGCGACGAAATCCTGAAGCAGCTCTGATTACGTCCGCGGCGTGGGCGAAAGCGCCCCGACGGCGCCCGCCCGCGCCGCGACGAGCCCCTCTCTCGCCAGTTCGTCGGCCCGCTCGTTGAGCGGATGGCCGACATGGCCCTTGACCCAATGCCACTGCACCCGGTGCTCGGCAAGCGCGGCGTCGAGACGTTGCCAGAGGTCGATGTTCTTGACCGGTTTCTTGTCGGCGGTACGCCAGCCGTTCTTCTTCCAGCCCTTGATCCAGGACGTGATGCCGCCGCGCAGGTATTCGCTGTCGGTATAGAGATCGGCGTTGCATGAGCGCTTGAGTGCTTCGAGCGCCGAGATCGCCGCCATCAGTTCCATGCGGTTGTTCGTGGTATGGGCCTCGCCGCCTTTGAGCTCCTTGCGATGCTCGCCGAACATCAGGATCACGCCCCAGCCGCCGGGTCCGGGATTTCCCGAACAGGCGCCGTCCGTATAGATCGTGACGCGCTGCTCCGACATTACTCAAAACCGTAGTCGCGCGCGCTTGCGACCGACTGGTGGAAGCGCAGCTTGCGGAAATATTCGAGCGGGTCTTTCGGCCGCACCAGCGCGCCCTCCGGCACCGCCAGCCAGTCGACCAGCCGCGTCAGCAGGAAACGCAGGGCCGAGCCGCGCGCCAACACCGGCAGCGCCTCGCGCTCCGCCGCGCCGAAGGCGCGTACCGCCGAATAAGCCTGCAGCAGCGCACGGCCTTTCGTGACGTTGTAGGAATGATCCGGCTCGAAACACCAGGCATTGAGGCAGATCGCAACGTCATAGGCGAGCGTGTCGGTGCAGGCGAAATAGAAATCGATCAGCCCCGAAAGCTGGTCGCCGAGAAAGAAGACGTTGTCAGGGAACAGGTCGGCATGGATGACGCCGTCCGGGAGGCCGCGCGGCCAGGATTTTTCCAGCACATCGAGCTCGCGCGATATCGTGTCGGCGAGGCCATGCTGAACACTATTGGCACGGCCATCGGCCTGTTCGAAAAGCGCACGCCAGCTCCCAACCGACAGTGCATTGGCGCGCGTCATGTCGAAGTCCTTGCCGGCAAGATGCAGCCTCGCCAGCGCTTCGCCGACGGCCGCGCAATGCTTCACGCCCGGCCGCCTGATCCAGAGCCCATCGAGAAAGGTGACGATGGCGGCCGGCCGGCCGGCGATCTCGCCGAGCACAACACCTTTTTTGTTATGAACCGGCTGCGGGCAGTTGAGGCCGCGATCGGCAAGATGTTCCATCAACGCGAGAAAGAACGGCAGGTCGGCCGCCGCAACGCGCTTTTCGTAGAGCGTCAGAATGAAATGGCCACGCTCGGTATGGACAAGGAAGTTCGAGTTCTCGACGCCCTCGGCGATCCCTTTGTACGACAGCAGCGCGCCGATGTCGTACTGGGCGAGAAAACGGATGAGATCGTCCTCGCTGACGTCGGTATAGACCGCCATGACAGCGTCACTCCGCCGCCTGGTCCTCCCGCAGCGGCCGGGGCAGCGGGAAAAACACCGCCTCCTCGGCGGCCGAGACGGTCTCGACACTGACATCGTAGCGTTCGGCGAAGGCGCCGATGATCTCCTCGACCAGCACCTCCGGCGCCGACGCGCCTGCGGTGATGCCGAGGCTGCCGATCTTGCCGAACGCCACCCAGTCGATGTCGCCCGCCCGCTGCAACAGGACCGCGATCCTGCAGCCGGCGCGCTCGGCGACTTCCTTCAGGCGCTGTGAGTTCGACGAATTCGGAGCGCCGACCACGATCATGGCATCGACCCGCGGTGCGACGCGCTTGACCGCGTCCTGCCGGTTGGTGGTGGCGTAGCAGATGTCTTCCTTGTGCGGGCCGATGATCGAGGGGAACCGTGTCTTCAGGCACTCGACAATGGCCGCGGTGTCGTCGACCGACAGCGTGGTCTGCGTCACATAGGCGAGTTTCTCAGGGTTACGCGGCGAAAACGCCTGCGCGTCCGCCAGCGTCTCGACCAGGCTGACGCTGTCCGGCGGTAATTGCCCCATGGTGCCGATCACTTCCGGATGGCCGGCATGGCCGACCAGCACCACCTCGCGGCCGCGGCGATGGTGGATCTCCGCCTCGCGATGAACCTTGGTCACGAGCGGACAGGTGGCGTCGAGCACGAACAGATTGCGTCCCTGCGCCTCTTCCGGAACCGTGCGCGGCACGCCATGCGCCGAAAAGATCACCGGCGCCTCGGTGTCGGGAATTTCGGAGAGTTCCTCGACGAATACAGCGCCCTTCGCGCGCAGGCTCTCGACCACATAGCGATTGTGGACGATTTCGTGGCGGACATAGACCGGCGGTCCATAGACCGTGAGCGCCCGCTCCACCGAATCGATGGCACGGACCACGCCGGCGCAGAACCCGCGCGGGGAACACAAGAGCACCTTCAAAGGCGGCTTTGCGGGTCCGGTTGCCATGATGTTCCTGAAAGATCCTGTCTCCGACATGGGCCGGGGCAGGAAAACTGTCAAGCCGAGCCGGTTGCGCGGTCAGGCCGATGTCCCTATATTCCCGCCACTTTTCCGATCATCACCGATGATCCGGTGTTTCGCCCGGCTGGCGGGCGAAGCGCAAGGGAGATTTTGCCATGGCACAAGCAGCCCCCCTGATGCCGAAGGCCACCGCGGTCTGGTTGCTCGACAACACCGCGCTGACCTTCGACCAGATCGCGGAGTTCTGCAAACTGCACCCGCTGGAGGTCAAGGCGATCGCCGACGGCGACGCCGCGCAGGGCATCAAGGGCCTCGATCCGATCCAAACCGGACAGCTCAGCCGCGAGCAGATCGCCAACGCCGAGTCGAATCCCGACCAGAAGCTCGAGATCGCCGCGCCGAAGGTAAACCTGCCGGCGCAAGAGCGTTCGACCAAGGGGCCGCGCTATACCCCGGTGTCGCGCCGTCAGGACCGGCCGAATGCGATCCTGTGGCTGGTGCGCAATCACCCGGAACTGAAGGATGCCGCGATCATGCGGCTCGTCGGCACCACCAAGAGCACGATTTCCGCGATCCGCGACCGCACGCACTGGAACGCAGCCAATCTCGCGCCGCTCGATCCGGTGACGCTCGGCCTGTGCTCGCAGCTCGAGCTCGACATGGAAGTGAACCGCGCCAACAAGCAGAAGCCTCCGGCGCAGGCGGCCGGCGCGACACTGCTGTCGGCCGCCGAGACAACGGCACGCCGCGAAGCCAAGGAAGCCGAGGCCGCGGCCGCCGAAGCCGAGAAGAAGCCGCAGGGCGATCTCGACGTCAGCGCGGTGTTCGCCAAGCTCAAGCAGCTCGGCGGCAAGCCGGGCGGCGAAAACGGCCAGTCGTAACAACAGGCTGTCGTTACAATTTTAAATGAATGCGAACGGGTGCGGCGAGAATGCCCGCGCCCGTTTGCTTTCAGGCCGACTGCCGACGTCCCGCCAAGGCCGTCAAAACGCACCCGCAACAGCCGGTAACGGACGGTCAACATCTCAGGCGCAGGCTCGGGCCACTTCAATGGTCGGCTCACAGGTGCGCCATGCGCGATTCAGTGGGAAGCCTGAAGGTCAATGTCCGCTGTCCCGAGTGCCGGCGGACGTTTCGCGAGAGCATTCGCCGCATCGCTCATCACGACCCGGTGCGCTGTCGCTCCTGCGGACTCGAGATGCGATTCCGAGAGATCGGACACAAGCGCGAGAACGAAGACATCGTTCACTACATCCGGCACGTCGAAGAGCGCACGCGTCATCCGCATTTCCGTCGCGTACCGTCATTCTGAACGTACAGCCCTGTATCGCCATGGTGCGCGGTTCGGTCGCAGCGATTCATCATCAATGAGACAGACAAATCGCCGATATGGCTGCAGTTCGGCGATTCACCATGCCGAGCGCGAGTTTCGCCGTTAAGTTTATTCAACTTTTTCCGATCGTTAGGTTTTGCGCAGACAGCAATAATCTCCGACAGACGAAATGAGCCTGCGCATGTTCAAATCGCGATTCGAGAAGGCCGGAACGCCGCGCCACGGCACCGCCGTCATCAGGACTCTGGCCGCACTCCTTGCCGCGATCGTCCTCAGTGCCTTCGCCGCCGTTCCAGCCGCGGGCCAGAGCGAATCACGGCTGTCGGCCCGCAGCCGCATCATCAATGTCGCCGTGATCGGTGATTCGCTGGCCAACGATCTCGGCCAGGGCATGGAGGCACTCTACGCGCGAAGCGGGCGCGTCCGCGTCATCAAGCACACACGCTTCGCCACCGGGCTCGTGCGCGACGATTACTTCGACTGGAACAAATCGGTCGACAACTTTCTCGACCATCGCCGCCCCGATGTCATCCTCGTCGTGATCGGCGGCAACGACCGCCAGACGATCCGCGAGCGCGGACGCCGCTACGATCCGGACACCCGCAGCTGGCGCAAGGAATACGAGCAGCGCGTCGCGAGTTTCATGGCTGAACTGAAAAAATCGCACGCCAAGGTCTACTGGGTCGGCCTGCCCGCCGTGCGCTCGCCCTCGATGACGCGCAGCTTCAAGATCATGAACGGTATCTATCGCCGGCAGGCCGTGCGCCACAAATTCAAGTATGTGAGCATCTGGGACAACTTCCTGGGCAGCGATGGCGGCTACACCTCGTTCGGCATGAGCCTTTCCGGCGTGAAACGGCAGTTGCGTAAGAACGACGGCATGCATTTCACGGACGACGGCAAACTCCGGCTTGCCGCCCGCATCAGCAAGGCGATCGGCCTGCGCTAGAGCGATCCGCAGCCATGTTGTTCCCCACCGCAACCTTCGCCTTCTTCTTCTTCGCGATCTTCGTCGCGAGTTGGGCGCTGCGCGGGCGGGTGGAATGGCGCAAGCTGCTGCTACTCGCCGCAAGCTATGTGTTCTACGGCTGGTGGGACTGGCGGTTTCTTGCGCTGCTTGCCGGCAGCTCGGCGCTCAATTACGTGGCCGGATTGCTGATCGCTGGCAGCGGCAACGACAAGACCAAGCAGCGCATCGTCGTCGCGGCAGTCGCGCTCAATCTCGGCGTTCTGGCGCTGTTCAAATACTACAACTTCTTCATTGACAGCCTGACGGACGTGATGGTCGCGCTCGACTGGCAGCGCGACATGCCGTTCCTCGAGATCATCCTGCCGATCGGCATTTCCTTCTTCACCTTCCAGGGCATCTCGTACGTCGTCGACGTGTCGCGCGGCCATATCGCGCCGGTACGCTCGCCGCTCGACCTGTTCCTCTACATTTCGTTTTTTCCGCAGCTTGTCGCCGGGCCGATCGTGCGCGCCTCGCACTTCCTGCCGCAGCTCGACAAGACGCCAGAGCTCACCCGCACGGCGCTGGCCTTCGGCTTCCTGCTGATTCTCAATGGGGTGTTCAAGAAGACGGTGGTGGCCCACTACATCGCCGTCGATCTTGTCGATCCGGTATTCGCGCAACCCGCACTGGCCGCAAGCGGTGACCTGATCGCCGCGCATTACGCCTACGCGATCCAGGTCTACTGCGACTTCTCAGCCTACAGCGACATCGCGATCGGCGTCGCCGCCCTGCTCGGCTATCGATTCCGCAAGAACTTCGACCGGCCGTTCGCCGCTACATCACTCCAGCAGCTCTGGCAGCGCTGGCACATCTCGCTCTCCACCTGGCTGCGCGACTATCTCTACCGCGCATTGCGCGGCGACAAGCGCGATGCTGGCTGGCGCATGTATCGCAATATCTTCCTCACCATGCTGCTTGGCGGATTGTGGCATGGCGCCAACTGGACGTTCGTCATGTGGGGCGCGATCCATGGTGCCGCGCTCGGCATCGAGCGTTTCGTCAAGTCGCGCTGGCACGACTGGAAATCCACGCGAGCCACGACACCGCCGTCGCCAGGCGATCACGTTGCGACCTGGGCTGGCGCATGCATCGGCTGGTTCATCACCTTCCATTTGTTCACGCTTGCCGCGATTTTCTTTCGCAGCCCCGATCTCGACGCGGTCTGGCGTTACTATACGAAGATGTTTTCCTTCACCGGCGGCTTCGAGGTGCTCACGCCGTTCTTGCTGGTGCTTGCCGCTGGCGCGGTTGCCGTTCAGTTCCTGCCGGGCAATCTGTTCGAACACGCCGCGCAGAAGCTGCGCGATTCCCCGGCCGTGTTGCTTGGCTTGATGCTCGGCGGCGGCCTGGTGCTGATCGACTTCGCCCGTCCCGAAGGTGTGGCACCCTTCATCTACTTCCAGTTCTAACGGAGTGCCGGCAATGGCGAACGATATCTTCACCTATGAAGCCACCGACGCACCGGCGCTGCCGCGCGCCCGACCGTTTACCGGCCTGTTGCACCGGGTCTGGCGCAGTCCCGAAGGCCGGACTGTCGATACGCCTTCCAATGTTCGCGTTGCAACCCGCGCCATGCTGATCGCTTTCGCGATGTTCGCGCTGTTCGGATCGCAGAACATGCGCCACGCCGCGCGCGACCTGCCGGGCAATGCGGCGAGCGACCTGCTCGTCAATGCCGCGGACCGCTGGCACAATACAATGCTGGCGCTCGGACCCGCCCATGCTCGTAATCATGCGCGCGACATGCTGGACAAGTTTCGCATGGCGCAATGGCCGTGGCGCTGATCCAGCCTCCGGGCGCGAGCATTCCTCCGCGAATATATCCTGCTATCATCGCGCCCTGAGATGCCGCCGCGGAGCGGCGTATCGTTGGGAGCATGTACGATGCCGGTGACGACAGTGCGGGGCGTTGAGATCAACTATCGCGTAATCGGCAAGGACGGGCCGTGGATCGCCATGATCCCCGGCGGCCGCCGCGGTTACGAAGAGTTCGTGCCGCTCGCCGAAAAGATCGCCGCACATGGCTTTCGCGTGTTTCTGCACGACCGCCGCAACACCGGTTCATCCGGCCTGCAGTTCGACACCTCCGACACCGAGGAAACGATCTGGGCCGACGACCTCTATGAACTCCTGAAACAGCAGAACGCCCTGCCAGCTTTTATCAGCGGGTCATCGTCGGGCGCGCGGACTTCGCTGCTCTTCGCATTGCGCCATCCCGAGGCTGTACGCGCGCTGCTGTTGCTGCGCGTGACCGGCGGCGCCTTCGCCGCCAATCGGTTGCCCGAGAACTACTACGATCAGTATATCCGCGCTGCCGAGCAAGGCGGGATGGCGGCGGTGCTCGCCACCGAACACTACGCCAATCTTGCGAAATCCAATCCGAAAAGCCGCGCAACGCTCGAGGCGATCGACCCCCAACGCTTTGTCGCCATGCTCAAAGGCTGGCGGGAGAAGTTCATCGCCGGCGCGAATCTGCCTGTGATGGGAGTCACCGACGCAGAACTCGCCACCATCAAAGTGCCGGTCCTGGTGATCCCGGGCAACGACAATACGCATTCATCGGAAAGCGGGCGCATCGCAGCACGCAAGATCGCAGGCAGCGAGCTTCACGAATTGCCGATCAAGGACGAGGACGTCCCGATTATCCATTTCGATAAATGGGCGCATCTTGAGCCTGAGATCGCGCAGGTGTTCGCCGATTTCATGCGCAAGGCGGCGTGAACCAGCATCCAGGATCGCGGTTTGTCAGTTTGCAGGACGGCGAGGTTTGGCCGGCCGGCCGCGCTCGTTTGGCGGCACCCAGAGCGGATTGCGTTGACAGAAGCCCCCGACGCCGCTGACGTTGGCCATGCATTGCTGATAGGTCGTAAATCCGCAATTTTCGGCGCCGCCGAACACGCCGCTATAGATTGAACACCACGGGTAGATCTGCGCTGCAGCCGGCGAGACGCCGACGAACGACAGCACCAGTAGTAGACCTGTCCCTGCAATAAAGTGGCGCATCGTAACCTCCTGTCGCCGCCGACGGACCGAACATGGCTCGACCGTCAATATAGCCTGACCGGAAATTGCGGCAGCGACGAGACGTAACATAGGCCCGCACCCGATACCGAAAAGGCTTCGGTTGACCTGCGTCAAGGTGTGCGCGCCGAACCAGGCGCATCAATATTCGGCCTCGTTTTTTGGAGAAGCGCCATGCGCACGCATCGTACCGCACTGTCGATTGTCTCTGCGGTCTGCTTGACCGCCCTTACCGCCGTTGCGGCGGCGCAGCCGATCGGCCCCGGCCCGGGCCGCGGCCCAGGTGGCGGACCCGGCGGCTTCGGCCCCGGCTCTATGATGGGTCCCGGTATGATGGGGCGCGGCGGTTTCGGCCCGATGTGCGGCGCTGGCATGGCTGGCTTCGCCGAATGGCGGATCGATCGCCTCCGCTCGCTGCTCAATCTAACTGACGCGCAGAAAGCGAGCTTCGAGGCCTATCGCACGGCTTCGGTGAAAGCCGCGGAAGCGATGCGCGCGGCCTGTCCGGCCGATTTCCACGGCACCATGCCGGGCCGCATGGAAGCCATGGAGAAACGCATGGAGGCGATGCTGGCTGCGATCAAGACGCTGCGGCCGGCACTCGATGCGTTCTATACGACCCTGACGGACGAGCAGAAGGTCAAGCTCAACGACAATCGTGGGCGCGGACGCTACTGGCGTTGGCGCGAACGCTGGAACGGGTAGCTAGCGGGCCGGCGACGCCGCGGCGTTACCCCAGCGGCCGAGCGTATGCTGGCGTTCAGCCGCGAGCACGGGGGCCGGTGATTGGCTGCCAGCGTCGTGCGCGGCGACAGCGCCTAATGCTTCGAGTCCGGCCTTTGTTTCGGGGTCTCGCATCGCGTCCGCAAACAGTGCCTCGTCGCGCCATGTCCAGCGGCCGTCTTCGAGTCGCGCATAAATTCGTCCGGTGTTCTGGTCGGCGAAATTGATCGCCGGAATCCAGCGTGCGCAACGCTTCAGAAACGCCAAATTGCGAGCCGGTGTGAGATCGCGACCGCGATAGACCTCCTCGGGTCGCCGCGCGCGAATGTCGATATTGCGGAATCGGTCGATGTCGATCATGCGCCCGACATCGAGGATCGTCATTTCAGTATTCCAGCCGCAGGCGACAGTGCGTGGCGGTTCGCCAAGCGGAACGCTGTTGTCGAGAAACTCGTAGTGGACGCGTTTTCCGGTCGCCAGCGCCCAGGTGAAGAACAGTTCCGGCATGCCGGTATAGGCCTCGACATTATGCGCGAGCAAATCCTCGACCGCCTTGTAGCGGCCGACTTTCAGGCCGCGCAGCCAGGCGCGCTCGACCGTTGCCTCTGGCGGCGTAATCATGAAGAACAGATAGACGAGATCGCCGAACCGCGTCAGCAGCCGGCTCGAGCCCTGGCCTTCGAGTTCCGGTACGAAGCTGTCGAAGCGAAAACGGTCGATCAGCAGATGCGGCAACCTCTCCCGCGCGGCACGGGCGGCCATGCGGCGGTCGAGCTTCTTGTCGATCGCCTCAAGCTCGTGACCTGACAGCGTTCCGGCATACTTGTAGGCCGCACCAAGCGAGCCGTAATCGAGCAGGAACTTGCGCCAGATGTCCGGGCTGATGAGCGCGAAGTCCTCCCAGGGAAAGTTCAGCTTGCGCGCGAGATCCTTCTGCAACGGCCGCATCGAACTCTTGCCCGAGGCGGACGCTCCTTTGATGTTCATCACCACCGGATGTTCCTGCGACGGCAGCAGGCGGAAACCTTCGGCCTCGGCTGCCGCGCGGACGATGGGCGCGATGGTCTCGCCGATCAGCGCGCTGCCATAGTCGTTGCAAACGAGCGTCCCGGCGATCTCGGAGAGCAAGTCGGCATTGCCGAACAAACGGCCGTGGCGGGCGAACACCGCATTGCCGACCCGGTACAGGGCTTCAAAACAGCTTTCCGCCAAAGGATCGTCGGTATCCTCAGCGCGGCGAGCCCAATCCTCGATGATGTCGAGTTCACGCCGGTCTGCCGATTTCGGCGGCGACGGCGTGGATCTGGGCGACCTGAACAGGCGCTGCAACAGACCCGGCGATACAGCCGGAGCAACGGCACGCGGAGCCACCTGCGCTTCCTTGATCGCATTGCCGATCAGCGCGGCGGCATCTCGCTTGGCGTCCGCAAGGATTCTCGCAAGTTCGGCGCCGTGCGGCATGACGTGGCGGGTCAGGATGGCACCGGCGATGTCGCGGAAATTGCGTCCGAGGTCTTCGTAATCGCGGCCGTCCGGCACCGAGATGCCGGTAGTCACATGGATGAGCGTCTCGTGAACGGCGAGCCGTTCCGGGCGATAGGCGACCAGTTCATGCGCCGGCAGGCCACACCAGGCGGACAGTTCCTGCGCCTTGTCGAGCGGCGTCGAAACATTTTCCGGCCGGAACACCGTGGCGAGCGGCAGGAAGGCACGCGGCAGTTCGGAGTCGAGACCGGGGTCCCAGGCATGATGGCCTTCGGCGTCGACTGGCCGTTCGTCCACCATCGCTGTCATGTCGGGTTCTGTCATCGCCCCGCCTGCGCGCTACTCCCCGTCCGGCCGCGCGGTGCCGTTGATGTTGGCAAGATACCGCGTCACCGAAGTGTCGAACACCGCCTTGGCGTCGCGCGGGATGACGCGGTCGTAATAGTGGCCGTAGATCGTCTCGAACGAAAACGGCTGCATCGCGCGCTGGATGCCGACCACCTCGCGGCCAGACAACGGAATGAAGTTCGGATACGAGCGCATGAACGACACGAACTTGTTGTCGGTCGTGACGCTGAGGATGTCGCCGGCGCAGACGACGCCCTTGCCGCCCTGACCCGCCGCCCAGTGCAGCACCGTGCCGCCGGGGAAGTGGCCGCCGCAACGCACCAGCGTGACGCCGGGCAACAGCGAGTGCGTCTCGCCCTCCCAGTGCACGATATTGGTGTCCGGCCGCATCACCCAGTTTTTGTCGGCGGCGTGCATGTAGACCTTGCAGCCGAAGGTGCGCGTCCATTCCGCATGCGTGGTGTAGAAATGCGGGTGCGAGATCGCCATCGCCTTGACGCCGCCGAGCGCCTTGATGACCGAGACGGTCGCGTCGTCGAGAAACGAAATGCAGTCCCACAACACGTTTCCATTCGGCGTCTGGATCAGCAGCGCGCGCTGGCCGATGGCGAATTGCGGCCGCGTGACAAAGCCGATGACGCCCGGTTCGTACTGGCGGATGCCGTTGACGCGGTCGAGCTTGAGCCGCTCCAGCGTGGTCCAGCCCTGCCCGGTCGGCGGCACGTATTGCCGCTCCTCCTCGCAGATCACGCATTGTTTCGGAGGGTTGTCGGACGGCGGATATTGCGTGCCGCAGGCGGTGCAGATGAAGGCTGGCATTTCACTTCACTCTCGATTGTCATGGCCGGATTTATTCCGGCCATCCCGGTCAGGCAGGCACAGTGTCCGCAATCGGGACCACCGGGACAAGCCCGGTGGTGACAAGGTTCACGGCCGCAAAATCTCCGGCGGGTGGCGGACCACGGTCTGGCGGCCGTTCTTGAACACGGCGAGCGGCGCGGCGATCTCGGCGATCGCCTGTTCCGGCGTTTCGGCGTCGATGATGACGACGTCGCCGGGGTTGCCGACCGCGAAGCCGTAATTTTTCATATTGAGCAACCGGGCCGAGCGCGTGGTGAGCATGTCGAAGCAGTCGCGCAGTTCCTGCGGGCGGTCGAGATACTGCAGGTTGGCGTACATGTTGGCCATGCGGATCAGCGAGCAGTCGCCATAGGGCGTCGCCGGGTTGAGCACGTTGTTGGTCGAGAGCGAGCAGTTGACGCCGTGCTCCAGCAGTCGGTTGGCGTCCGCCACGCCGCGCGGATGGGAATGCGTGCAGTGGCGGCCCATCAGAAACAGGTCGGTCGCCGGCAGCACGGTGACGCCGATCCCTGAATCCGCCAGTTGCTTCGCCAGCACCGCGAACGGCTCCGGCGGCAATAACGAGAGCTTGGCCATGTGCCCGGCGACGACGCGGCCGCCGCGCTTGTACTTGTCGGTGAGTTCGCGGACGTAGTGAATGAACATGTCGTCGGCGGTCGGCCCGACGTCGAGATGCATGTCGATGTCGACGTCGTAGTCGCGGGCGAGTTCGAAAATGCGCTCGATCTGGCCGCGCGGGTCTTTGTCGTAGCGCGGCGCGCCGCCGATCACCGGGGCACCGCGCTTGAGCGCCTCGACCAGCAGTTCGTCGGTGCCGGGAAACGAGATCAGCCCCTCCTGCGGGAACACGCAGATCTCGACATCGATCGCCCATTTGAGGTCGTCGATCGCCGCCAGCACGCCGTCGAGCCCGCGCAGGCCGATGCCGGGATCGACCTCAAGCTGGGTGCGCATGCGCGTCGCGCCGTTGACGATGCAGGCCTCGAGCGTGCGCTTCGCCCGCGCATGCACGTCCTCGACCGTCATGTCTTTCTTGACCGGCGTGACGCCGAACACCGGCGACAGCTTGGCTTTCTCCTGCGGCGCGCAGCGGTCGATGATGCGCGCCTTGTCGAGATGGATGTGGGTCTCGATCAGGCCCGGACAGGCGAGCTTGCCGTTTGCGTCGTGGATTTTCGTGTTCGTGCCGGCGTCGATACGCGGTTCGATCGCCGCAATCTTGCCGGCCTTGATGCCGATGTCGGTCGCGCCGTCACGGCCGGGAACGCGCGCGTTGCGAATGAGGAGGTCCATCGACGGCAGTCCTTTCAAAGCCCTTCAAAGTCATGGCCGGGAGTTGTTGGCCCGGCCGACGATACTTTTGCATGTCATCACCGGGCTTGTCCCGGTGATCCCGATTTCTGGAACTGTGCCTCCCTAAGCGGGATGGCCGGAACAAGTCCGGCCATGACAGAAAAAAGGTGCGCGGAAGCACCCGTATTATTTCGACGGCGCCGGGGACGCCCGCTTCCCTTTTCAGTCCCTCGAAAAAGCATTTTTGCTTTCCGCGAATTGGGCAAGCCCAACGCGCGGTATCGAGGGGGACGGAGCGCCGAAAGGCGCAACCAGTCCGTCTGTGGACGATCCGTTGCCGGATCGCCGCGCCTCTCGGCGCTCCGTCACGGCCTTTGTCCGGTCCGGGCCGCGCTTTTCGTCGGAGCGGCTTGGATCGCCGCGCCGTCCGTCAGCGAGCTCCTCGCGCCCGGGTCGTAGTGCCCGGGGAGCGGTTCCCGGTCCCGCCCGGAGCGCGTGGCTGCGAAGCACGCGCCGCAGGGGCCGCACCCGCTCCACTTCAAGAACGCCTCTAGAAGCGCCCCTCGGTGAGCAGGCGATAGGAATATAGTCGCATTTATCACCCTGACAAATGTGAGATTATTCCTATGGCGCAGGGTGAAAATCCTGAGTCCGATCAAGCGGTTGTGGTCAGGCTTGTTCATCGCCCGGCGGGGTCTCTGTTCCCGGCGGGGTTGTATCTTGCCGAGCCGGTTGATCTGCCACTCAATGAGCCGGGGGAAGTCGCGTCAGCTTTAGGATTCTCGGCTTCAAATACTCATCGTCAGAAACGGTCACATGCCAAAGAGTCTGCGCACCTGAACCATAGGCAGAGATAGTGTGGCTTAGCGCCAAGCTGTTCAGGCGCTGGCCCCACCATCGCGACCTAAAGAAATCATCTGTGTTTGTTTCGATCTGACCAAAGGTCTTAAGGTTTCCCCTGTGCAGGACATTTCCGCACTCATTGTATAGTTCGATCACTTCGTCTTTCGTAACAATGGCTTCCGGTCTGTCGAGTACGGCCATGCTCCCGTTTTCATCTATGGTGACCTTGGTGGCTGCGGGGAAAAAATCAGGGTGCAGATGCGACATGGTGCGAAGCAAACGGTCCGCCTGCCAAATCGACTCTATTCGTTTCGACTGAGTGGCCGGAATGTCGCCGTGAGCGATCAGGCTTGAGATTGCAAATAGCTCGCACATCATCCGCAGTTCGAGATGGCAAAACTCAAAGCGCGGTCGTATGCCAAGCTCCAAGTCTTCGGAAAATAGTGTTTCAATGACTCGACCTCGGAGAACAATCTCCTGCATAATTCCGACATAGACCGGCTGCCATTCCTCGGAAATGTCCGTCATGCCTTCTCCTAAAAATAAAGCGCCAGCGTTGAAAAAACGGCAGAGTAAGAAGCTAGAGTCCGAGCTGGATTCCGGCCCGAAGGTCGATCGCAAACGCGATCAGATCATGCGCAACATGCTCGCGATGCCGCCGAAGCAACACAAAGACATGAAGTTAGGTGCGAAAAAGCCCGGTAAATAGCCGGGCTTTTTGATTCGTAAGGGTATGACAGAGTCATGTTCTCGCTCAGCGAGTGTCACCGTACTTCTTCATGACCGCAGCGGCAGCGAATGCGCTGCGTACTTTGGTATCGATCTTGCCGCCGTGAAATTTTTCAGCGAAGGCGAGAAGATCATCTGGGTTGACGATCACCTTCTCGATGATGATGCCAGGGGGCAACTGCGTCTTAAGTTGCGGAAGCCACCTTTGCATCTTTTCTTCGAATGCATCGAAGGTGGGTTGCATCTCGTCGTTAGAAATCTCACGGATGCGCTGGTAATCTTCGCGGCGATACCAAGCCAAACCCATCGCTGGAACTTTGGCCCCGAAGGGCGGTGATAAGGTATTCATTAAAGGCTCCGGTCTTGGCGGAGCCGCGCGCCAGCATTGATGAAAAAGCGTCCGCGACGGCTCACCAAGTGGCGCGGGCGTTAGAGGGGTGGCGAATCGCAGTCGCCACCCCTCAATTCGACCATGCGGGAGTTGAGTTGGTTAGGCCTTTGGGCCAAATTTGCGCTTTCTCCACAAAAGAAAGCGCTTCGCAGCTTGTTTTTTCGAGCGAATCTTAATGAGGCCGTCGATAGGTGAGGCGCTTTCCTTCGGCACCTTTCGCGATCAACTCAGCGCGGGCAACATCTTCAACCCCAAGGCCGGAACGATTGCAGTAACGGAACGAGAATTCGTCCAAGTAACGCTGCAAGTGTTGTTCGCCGCAGAAGTGATAGGTGCCGCGCATTCCGCGCTTGAAGGTGCCAAAGAAGTTCTCGACCGCATTCGTGGTCTGGCCGTCTTTGCCGACATAGAAACCGCGCTGGTTCCAGCCATGAGTGACGGTCTTGTGAGCGGCAAATTCGCGGCCGACTTCGGTGTAGATACCGGCTTCGTCCGTGTGCAGTTCGCTTGAACGGCGAGCATTGCGAACCAGAATATCGCGAACGGTTTTCTTGTTCGCGCTCTTGACGTGAAAGGCACGGGCGCGGCCAGAGGGCTTCTCGACAAGAGCAACGACCGAAGCCTTGTGGCGATGGCCCTTGCGATAGCCCTTCGCGCGCTTCGACGAATTGCCGTAGTAGGTTTCGTCGGCTTGGATCGTCTGGCCTTCGCCTCCCATCGGGGACGGATTGCCATCGCGCATCGCTTCACGAATGCGGTGCATCATGAACCAAGTCGATTTGTACGAAATGCCCAACATGCGGTGCAGTTGGTGAGCGGACATGCCTTTCTTGCTGGCGGCCATCAGGTGCATCGCCAGCCACCATTTCGACAGCGGAATCTTGGAGCGTTCAAAGACAGTGCCGACCGTGACCGTGAACTGGCCCTTGCATTCGTTGCAATAGAACAGGCCCGGACGATGCGACTGCTTTTCGCCTTCGATCTTCGCAATCCGTTCCGGATCGGAATTACCGCAGTGAGGGCAGATCGGGCCTTCCGGCCAGCGGATCGCCTCCAAGTGCTCGCGCGCCTTGGTTTCGTCGGTGAAGATCGGGTTTGTCAGATTGGCGGACATGGGTAGCTCCTATGCCCTTGTTTTTATAGGGTAGAGCTACTTTTGTCAAGGTTATAAATGCGAATATAGTCCAGAGCGACTGAGAATGTCAAGGATTTCGTCATGCCCGGCTTTATGCCGGGCATGACGGGTTACTAATCGCCCCCGTGCAATTCCATTCGCGCCCGCCTGCGCATGCGCTTCCAGAACTTGCGCTTGATCTTCTTGGTGTGAACGCGCCCGCGGATCATCCGGCGATAGCGGTAACTCAACACGTCACACTCAGCGCCGCCCTTCCAGCCGCGAGAACCCATCATGACAGACCTCCGATCATTGATCGTTATAGGTCGGTCATCGCCGACTCCTTGTTACTAGTAGTCTCTGCGGACGAAACGGGCATAGAGGGTCAATGACTACGGTCGACACTGTCGGTTCACTGGCGCGACGGCGGTATTCTCATCGAAATTCGATTGAAAATCGGAACAATTGATATTGTTCGGACTTCTTCAGGCTTTGCAGGAGTCAGAATAGCTTCAACGGCGGTATAGACTCCAGGCGGGAAGGTAGTAGTAACCGAAAACTTCTTCTTTTTCTGAGATGCCGAAATCTGTTCGTAGGTTGCGGTCTTGATATCCCATGGCAGACCCCACGCAACCTCGAACTCAGCGCCGTTTAGACTTGCGACCGTCAAGTTTCCAACGTGGAACTTAACGCGATAGCCATCCAAATATGGTTGTATATTTTCAATCGAGATAGGAGTTGGCCCGAGAGTAGTTCGTGCGATTCCGTATTTTCCTTCGTCGTTTAGTGTCGCTGGAGAATTCTGAAAGCCTTCAATTTGGCTTTGAAGAAGGGTTCTGTGAAATTCAAGCGTTACAATTTTTGTATTTAGTTCTTGATAGGTCTTTCTCAGTGACGATATCTCTTGCCGTAGCATAGATAGAGATTTTTCGGTTTTCTCTTGTGAGCGGGCTAGATGTCTGTCAACAGCAGGAGCCACGAGGTTATCGACTGGTTCGCAAGCACTTAGCGCTGCAGCACCAATTAGAATCCATAACCATTTGAAGATAGTCATTAGACCCTCCCTACTCGAACTAAACGCCAATGAAATAGGGGCATTATTGTCGCCACAAAAATTAGGGCGATCTCAAAGGACGCTCTACCAAAACCGCAAATTAGCATCCTTATCAACGAATTGATTTTTCTACCCCCTCAACACCCTTCGTTTTTCAACGTCACACCATTTGCTTCTCTGCGTCATGGCCGGGCTTGTCCCGGCCATCCACGTCTTGCCTACCGATAAGTAAGACGTGGATGCCCGGCATAAAGCCGGGCATGACAGAGCATCATGCCCCCACCCCCTTCGTTTTCAGCGCCGCCCCGATCTCGTCCAGCACCTTGGGGTCCTCGATGGTGGCCGGCATGGTCCAGGCCTCGCCGTCGGCGATCTTCTTGATGGTGCCGCGCAGGATCTTGCCTGAGCGCGTTTTCGGCAGACGCGGCACGGTGATGGCGAGCTTGAACGCCGCGACCGGGCCGATCTTGTCGCGCACAAGCTGAACGATTTCCTTCTCGATCTGATCGGGCGCTTTCTTGACGCCGGCCTTCAAGACGATAAAGCCGCAGGGCACCTCGCCTTTCATCGCGTCGGCGATGCCGAGCACGGCGCATTCGGCGACGTCGGGGTGCGCGGCCAGCACCTCCTCCATGCCGCCGGTCGAGAGCCGGTGCCCCGCGACATTGATGATGTCGTCGGTGCGGCCCATCACCCACACGTAACCGTCGTCGTCGATGTAGCCGGCGTCGGCGGTTTTGTAGAAACCGGGGAACTCGGCGAGATAGGCCTCCTTGAAGCGGTCGTCCTGCTGCCACAGCGTCGGGAAGTTCGACGGCGGCAGCGGCAGCTTGACGACGATGGAGCCGACGGTGCCGCGCGGCACGGGTTTCGCCGCCTCGTCCACCACCTGCACGTCATAGCCCGGCATCGGCACGGTGGCGGAGCCGTGCTTCACCGGCAACTGGCCGAGGCCGACCGGATTGCCGGCGATGCACCAGCCGGTCTCGGTCTGCCACCAGTGGTCGATCACCGGAACCTTCAGCACTTTCTCCGCCCAGTCCACCGTCGGCGGGTCGGCGCGCTCGCCGGCCAGAAACAGCGTGCGGAACTTGCTGAGGTCGTATTTCTTCAACTGCTCGGCGTTGGGGTCTTCCTTCTTGATGGCGCGGAAGGCGGTCGGCGCGGTGAACAGCGCGACGGCCTTGTGCTCCGAGATGACGCGCCAGAACGCGCCGGCGTCCGGCGTGCCGACCGGCTTGCCCTCGTACATGATGGACGTGCAGCCGTGCAGCAGCGGCGCATAGACGATGTAGGAGTGGCCGACCACCCAGCCGATGTCGGAGGCGGTCCACCACACCTCGCCGGGCCTGATGCCGTAGAGGTTCGCCATCGACCATTTCAGCGCGACCATGTGGCCGCCATTGTCGCGGACGACGCCCTTGGGGATGCCGGTGGTGCCGGAGGTGTAGAGGATATAGAGCGGGTCGGTGGCGGCGACGGTGACACAGTCGGCGCTCTTGCCGGCGCGCATCGCGGCGGCGCGCAAGCTGGCCCAGTCGTGGTCGCGGCCGCCGAACAGCTTGGCGTTGTTCTGCGGGCGCTGGAACAGGATGACGCCTTCCGGCTTCGACTTGGCGAGGTCGATCGCGGTGTCCAGGAGCGGCTTGTATTCGACGATGCGGCCCGGCTCGATGCCGCAGCTCGCAGTGAGGATCAGCTTGGGCTTGGCGTCGTCGATGCGCGTCGCCAGCTCCTTGGCCGCGAAGCCGCCGAACACCACGGAGTGGATGGCGCCGAGCCGCGCGCAGGCGAGCATGCCGAACACCGCCTCCGGGATCATCGGCATGTAGATGATGACGCGGTCGCCTTTGGTGACGCCGTGATCCTTGAGGATGGCGGCGAGCGTCTTCACCTCGTCGAGCGTCTCTTTGTAGGTGTAGGTGCGTTTGGTGTTGGTGACGGGCGAGTCGTAGATGAACGCCGCCTGCTCGGCGCGGCCGGCGGCGACGTGGCGGTCGAGCGCGTTGTAGCAGGTGTTGCACTCAGCCCCGGCGAACCAGCGGCCATAGACGCCTTGCTTTGGGTCGAACACCTTGTCGGCCGGCTTGACCCAGTCAATGTCTTTCGCGGCCTCGGCCCAGAACCCTTCCGGATCCTTCTGCCAGCGCGCATAGACCTCGTGGTAGCGGCTCGTGCGGGCGTCCATTCTCCCCTCCGTTTTTTCTTGTGGCGATAATTGTGTCGCGGGCGCGTGCCGCACACAAGGGATGCAGGCCTGAGACTGGCCAAAGCGGGCGCGGTGGGCTTTGATCCGCCGCAAGCGCGGACCTCAGACTTTCGTCCATCATCGTCCCGCAGCAATCCCGCCGGAAAAGGCCACTTTCTCCCGTGCCAACCGACCCGATTTTCTGGATCACCGTGGTGATCGCCGTGACGCTCGTGGGGCTCGCCAAGGGCGGCTTTTCCGGCATCGGCTCGGTGGCGACGCCGCTGCTCGCGCTGGTGCTGCCGCCGCTGCAGGCCGCCGCCATCATCCTGCCGATCCTGCTGTTGCAGGACGCGATCTCGGTGTGGGTGTACCGCAAGGACTGGGACGCCTGGAACGTGAAGGTGCTGGTCGCCGGCGCCGTGATCGGCGTCGGCCTCGCCTGGTCGATCGCGGCCTTCGTGTCGAACGACGCGATCCGCCTGACGGTCGCTGTGATCGGCCTGGTGTTCTGCGCCAATGCGTTCCTCAACCGCGGGCCGGTCGCGCCGCGGCGGCCCTCGTCCGCGTCGGGCGTGTTCTGGGGTGCGGCGTCCGGATTTACGTCTGCGCTGGCGCAGGCCGGCTCGCCGCCGTTCCAGATGCATGTGCTGCCGCAACGCATGCCGAAGATGACGCTGGTCGGCACGCAGGCGCTGTTCTTCGCCGCCACCAATGTGATGAAGGTCGCGCCTTACTTTGCGCTCGGCCAGTTCTCGACCGAGGGCTTGAGTGTGTCGCTGGCGCTGGTGCCACTCGCGGTCGCGACCAACTTCCTCGGCATCTGGCTGGTGCGCAAGACGCCGCAGGAAACCTTTTACAAGATCGCCTATACGCTGATGTTCCTGGTCTCGGTCGGGCTGTTGTATCAGGGCGCGACGGGACTGTTATTCAAGTGAATCCAGCGACGTGACGATCATCACCGATCCGCTGTTCTATATTCTCGCCGTGCCGGGCGTGATCGCGCTCGGCCTGTCGAAAGGCGGCTTCGCCGGCGTCGGGCAGATGGCGACGCCGCTCTTGGCCGTCACCATGCCGCCGCTCGAGGCCGCCGCCATCATGCTGCCGATCATGATCGTGCAGGATGCGACCGCGATGTGGGTCTATCGCAAGGGCTGGAACCGCCGCGTGCTCGCGATCATGATGCCGGGCGCGATCGTCGGTATCGGCGCGGCGTGGTTCGTTGCGTCCTTCATTTCCGACAACGCCGTGCGCGTTTTCATCGCCGTCATCACCATCGCGTTTTGTATCTACAACTGGGTCGGGCCGCGCCGCATCGCCGATGCCGCCGCGGCGCCCGGCAGGCTGCCGGTGGCCGGCGGGGTGTTCTGGGCGTCGCTGTCCGGCTTCTGCTCGACGATCTGCCAGGCCGGCGGGCCGCCCTATCACATCCAGGTCATGCAGCTGAAGCTGCCGAAGATGATGTATGTGTCGACCGGCGCGATCTTCTTCGGCACCATGAATTTCATGAAGGTGGTGCCTTATTTCGCGCTCGGCCAGTTCAGCGCCACCGGTCTCGCCACCTCGACGGCGCTGCTGCCGCTGGCGATTGCCGCCAATATGTTCGGCTTCTGGGTGGTCCGGCGCACGCCCGACAAGCTGTTTTTCCAGATCACGCTCATCATGCTGTTCGCCATTTCGCTGGCGCTGCTGTGGCAGGGCGGCCGCGGGATGCTGGGAATTTAGAGACGATTGATTGCGTTCTGTCCCCTTGGCACACTTGGACCCAAGGGGAGCAACAACAATGGCGACAACGCCTTACGATACCGATCTCGACCGCAACCCGGCCAATTACCAGCCGCTGACGCCGCTGATGTTTCTCGAGCGCGCGGCGGCTGTGTTCCCGGCGCGCACCGCGATCATCCACGGGAAGCTAGCGCGGACTTACAAGGAGTTCTACGCGCGATCGCGACGGCTCGCGTCTGCCTTGTCGAATCGCGGCATCAAGCGCGGCGACACGGTGTCGGTGATGCTCGCCAATACGCCGGCGATGCTCGAATGCCACTACGGCGTGCCGATGGTGAAGGCGGTCTTGAACACGCTGAACACCCGGCTCGACGCCGCCATCCTCGCCTTCTCGCTCGACCATGCCGACGCGAAGGTGCTCATCACCGACCGCGAGTTCTCCAAAATCATCAAGGAGGCGCTGTCGCTCGCCAAGGTGAAGCCGCTGGTGATCGATTACGACGATCCCGAATACACGGGCGCGGGCGACCGTCTCGGCGAGATCGAATACGAAGACTTCGTCGCGCAGGGCGATCCCGATTTCGCCTGGTCGATGCCGGACGACGAATGGGACGCGATCTCGCTCAACTACACGAGCGGCACCACCGGCGATCCCAAGGGCGTCGTCTATCACCACCGCGGCGCGACGCTGCTCGCCACCGGCAACATCGTCACCTGCGCGATGGGCAAACATCCCGTGTACCTGTGGACGCTGCCGATGTTTCACTGCAACGGCTGGTGCTTCCCGTGGTCGATCTCGGTGGTCGCCGGCACGCATGTCTGCCTGCGCGCAGTGCGGGCGCCGGCGATGTATGACGCCATTGCCAATCATAAAGTGACGCATCTGTGCGGCGCGCCGATCGTGATGGCAACGCTGCTGAATGCACCGGAGAGCGAGAAGAAGCCGCTGCCGCATGTCGTCGAGTTCTTCACCGCCGCCGCGCCACCGCCCGAGGCCGTGCTCGCCGCGATGAAAGAGGCCGGCTTCAACGTCACGCATCTCTACGGGCTGACCGAATGTTACGGCCCCGCGGTGGTCAACGACTGGCACGCCGAATGGAACGCGCTGCCCGCCGCCGAACAGGCGGCGAAGAAGGCGCGGCAGGGCGTGCGCTACGGCGCGCTGGAAGGGCTCGACGTACTCGACCCCGAGACCATGCAGCCGGTGCCACGCGACGGCGCGACCATGGGCGAAGTGATGATGCGCGGCAACGTGGTCATGAAAGGCTATCTCAAGAACAAGAAATCGACCGACGCGGCCTTTGCCGGCGGTTGGTTCCACACCGGCGATCTCGGCGTCATGCACCCGGACGGCTATATCCAGCTCAAGGACCGCTCCAAGGACATCATCATCTCGGGCGGCGAGAACATCTCGTCGATCGAGGTGGAGGACGCGCTTTACAAGCACCCCGCCGTGCAGGCCGCCGCGGTGGTCGCCAAGCCCGACGACAAATGGGGCGAAACGCCCTGCGCGTTCGTCGAGTTGAAGCCGGGCGCGCAGGCGACCACCGACGACATCGTCAAGTGGTGCCGCGGCCAGCTCGCGAGCTACAAATGCCCGCGCCATGTCGTCTTCACCGAACTGCCGAAGACGAGCACGGGGAAGATTCAGAAATTCAAATTGAGAGAGATGGCGAAGGGAGTGTGAATAAGCCCTGCCCCGCGGTGTTTTGTTTTCGAGGCAAGGGGCACGATTTCGCTACAATTTCCGCGATGGGCCGCAGAATCGACAACGACGACAGTCTTACCTGCGCCAGTTGCGGCGGATGGCTGACCGTTCTCGTCGATGTCGGCCCCCACGCCATGGCGGCCGGACAACTCCAGCCGCGCACCCGCTACATGCGCTGCGGACGCTGCGCGCAGATCCAGATCGTGGAAGAAGCCGCCACCACGCCGGACGCCGAGCTGATCGACATTCTCGAAATGGCGATGGTCGAACTCGGCGCCGACAAGGGCAACATCCAGATTCTCGATCCCCGCCGGAAAGTGCTGTCGATCGCGGTGCAGAGCGGCTTCCGGGCGGACTTTCTCGACCATTTCCGCGAGGTCTCGGCCGCCGACAGCAGCGCCTGCGGACTCGCGCTGCAAGCCGGCGCGCGGGTGATCGTCGCGGACGTCGAAACCGACGAGGCCTTCGCGCCGCACCGGACGATTGCCCGCGCCGCCGGCTTCCGCGCGGTGCAGTCGACGCCGCTGGTGGGCCGCGACGGTAAACCGCTCGGCATGCTGTCGACCCATTTCGCGGCGGCACACCAGCCGAGCGCCGCCGATCTCGAGCGCCTGCAAGTCATCGTCGAGCGGGCGGCGGGACTGATCGAACGGCAAAACAGGCACCGCGACTAGCGCCTCGCGTCGAATTCCGCAGCATGGCACGCCGCTCTCGGCTTTGTGATCGCGCGGGCGGCGCGATCGCTTGCCGCGCCGGCGCGGCGCTCCTATTGCTCGCGGCATGAGCGACGTGCTGAGCGACATCTTCAACACCATCCGCCTGCGCGGCACGCTGTATTTCCGCACCGACTATTCGCCGCCCTGGGCGATCGCGGTGCCGGCGCTGACGCAAGCCGCGCGCTTCCATCTCGTCGCGCAGGGCCGCTGCCATGTGCGGCTGGAATCGGGCCGCGCTTTCGATCTCGGCGCCGGCGATCTCATTCTGATCCCGCGCGGCCAGGCGCATGTGCTGGCCGATCGCGCCGACCGCAAACCGGCGCCGCTCGAAAAGGTGTTGCAGCAGTCGGGCTATAACGGCCGCGGCGCCTTCGTGGTCGGCAAGGGCGATCCCGCCGCATCGACGCAGCTCGTTTGCGGCCATTTCACCTTCGCCGAGGGCGCCGACCACCCGCTGCTGCGCGCCCTGCCCGACGCCATCGTGGTGACGTCCGCGGACCGCGCGCGTTACCCGTTGCTGGACGAAGCGCTGCGGCTGGTGGTGCGGCTGGCGCTGGTCGAGGAACTCGGCGCCGCCGCCTCGATCGCGCGGCTGTCGGAAATGTTTTTCATCGAGACGGTCCGCATCAGTAGCGAGCGCATCCCCGAACTCGGCCGCGTGCTCAAGGCGATGACCGACCGCCATGTCGGCCGCGCGCTCGAGCTGATCCACAACGAGCCCGGCAAGCCGTGGACGGTGCAGACGCTTGCGGCGCAGGTCGGCATGTCGCGCAGCCGCTTCGCCGACCGCTTCAGCGAGCTGATGGGCGACGGGCCGATGAGCTATCTCGCCGACTGGCGGCTGCAACGCGCGCTGGTGCTGCTCGGCCGGCCGCGTGCCAATGTGCAGCAGGTTGCGCACGACATCGGCTACCAGTCGGCCGCCGCCTTCACGCGCGCCTTCAGCCAGAAGTTCGGGCTGCCGCCCTCCGGCTTCCGCCGCGAAGCCTGACCTGCCTTGTCCAGGCTTTGCAGAACGTCCTGCTGATTTTGCAGATTCACCGCCTCAACGGGCCGTGAATTGCTCATACGTCCCAAACCGGCGCATGAAACCCGCGAACCCGGCGCGCTGTCGCGGCCGGTCCGCAACAGGAGGTTTCATGCAACGCATCGCCAAAATCGATCCCGCCGCCGCGCCGGCCAAGACCAACGAAATGCTCGACGCCGTCAAGCGGCAGCTCGGCGGCGTGCCGGCCATCTTCCAGACCATCGCGCAGTCGCCGGCCGCGCTCGCCGGCTTCCTCGGCTTTCTCGGCGCGCTCGGCGCCGGCAAGCTCTCGGCCAAGCTGCGCGAGCAGATCGCGCTCGCCTGTGCCGGCGCCAATGCCTGCGACTACTGCGCCTCGGCGCACAGCGCGCTCGGCAAGAAGGTCGGGCTCGCAAGCGACGAAATGACCCGCAACCTGCGCGCCGACTCCGGCGACAGCCGCTCCCGCGCCGCGCTGCTGTTCGTGCGCAAGGTGGTCGCCGAGCGCGGCCACGTGACCGACGCCGATCTCGCCACGCTGCGTGCCGCGAGTTTCTCCGACGAGGAGATCGTCGAAATTATCGCCAATGTCGCACTCAACATCTTCACCAACTACTTCAACCACATCGCCGCAACCGAAATCGATTTTCCCGCGGTTTCGGCGACGAGCGCCAAAGCGGCGTGATGGCGGCATCGTCGCCGCTGCGGCCAAGACAGTCTCGACCCACCCAACCAGGAAGGACAGTTCCCATGATGCAGAAAACACTGACCGCGCTCGGCTTCGCCGTTGCGCTGATCGCTGCCGGACCGGCGCTCGCCGGACCGGAAGTCAACACCGCGACCGGCGCCGTGCTGGTCGACGGCAAGCCGGCGCCGGGCCTTGCCGTGCACGGCTTCGACGTCGTCGCCTTCTTCACGGTTTCGAAACCGGTGCAGGGCGATGCGAAATTCTCGGCGGTCCACAAAGAGGCCACCTATCGTTTCGCGTCGGCCGAGAACCTCGCGGCGTTCAAGGCCAATCCCGACAAATACGTGCCGGCCTATGGCGGCTATTGCGCCTATGGCGTCGCGGTCGGCGCCAAGTTCGACGGCGATCCGCGCTACTGGAAGATCGTCGACGGCAAGCTCTACCTGAACCTGTCGGCCGATATCCAGCAGGCGTGGAACAAGGATATTCCGGGCTCGATCAAGAAGGCGGAGACGAACTGGCCCAAGCTCGCCAACAAGCTGCCGTCGGAGATCAAGTAGCTCTAACATCAGGCGGCGCGAGCGTTTTGTGAGTCCGCGTCGCCGAAACAGCGAGCCGCCCCTGACCCCTCGGGGCGGCTCGCTCGTTTTATCGGCGGTTCAGTTCGGCTTGATAAACGTGCCGTTGCGCAGTTCCGAGACCGCCTGCTGAAGCTGTTCTTGCGTGTTCATCACAATGGGCCCGTACCACGCGACCGGCTCCTTCAGCGGCTTGCCGGACACCAGCAAAAAGCGGATGCCGTGGTCGCCCGCCTGCACGGTGACTTCGTCGCCGCGGTCAAAGACGACGAGCGAGCGGTTGCCGACGCTCTCGCGCACGGTGACCTCGTTGCCGGACGCATCCTGCTTCTCGGTCAGCACGCCGAACGGGGCCGACGCGCCGGAAAACGTGCCGGAGCCCTCGAACACATAAGCGAAGGCGTGACGGTCGACTTCCACGGGGAGCGTCTTGCGCTTGCCCGGCGGCACGAAGACATCGAGATAGCGCGGATCGGCCGCGACGCCTTCGACCGGGCCTTGCTTGCCCCAGAAATCGCCGGAGACGACGCGCACGATGGTGCCGTCATCGTCGGTCACTTCCGGGATCTGCGCCGCCTTGATGTCCTGATAGCGCGGCTTCGTCATCTTCAAGGACGACGGCAGGTTGGCCCAGAGCTGGAAGCCGTGCATGCGGCCCTGTGCGTCACCCTTCGGCATCTCCTGATGCATGATGCCGGAGCCGGCGGTCATCCACTGCACGTCGCCCGCGCCCATCTGGCCGCGATTGCCGAGGCTGTCGCCGTGTTCGACGGTACCCGCCAGGACATAGGTGATCGTCTCGATGCCGCGATGCGGATGCCACGGGAAGCCGGCGAGATAGTCGTCGGGCCGCTCGTTGCGGAAATCGTCGAACAGCAGGAACGGGTCGAAAGTGGTGGTATCGCCGAAGCCGAAGGCGCGGTTCAGGTGAACGCCGGCGCCCTCGATGACGGGCTTCGACTGCGTGATGCTCTTGATCGGACGGATGGACATGGCTGTTGCCTTTACGATGTGTGCTTCCGACTACGCCGCCGCCTTCGCGGCCGGCGCGAGGCGCGACACCAGAGACGCGAACTGGTCGAGAAACCCGGCGAGAAACGTCCGTGCGCTCTCGTCGGCGATGTCGCCGTTCGCGCCGATCAGTTCCGGCTTGAACTGAATGTAGGCCTCGCCGCCGGTCAGCGTCACGCCTTGCGCGCCGAGAATTTGCCGCAGGTGCTGCTGCGCCAGCGCCGTGCTGATCGCGCCGGGCGTCGCGCCAGTGACGGCGGCGACCTTGCCGGTCCATGAGTTCTTCCCCCACGGCCGCGCACCCCAGTCGAGCGCGTTCTTCAGCACCGCCGGGATCGAGCGGCTGTGCTCGGGGGTGACGAACAGGATGCCGTCGGCGGCCGCAAGGGCGGCTTTGAAGCGGGACACGCTGTCCGGCAAATCCGCCTCAAGATCCTGATTATACATGGGTAATTCATCGATCGGGACGATCTCGGCATCGAGGCTGTCGTGGCCGAGCGCGATCAGCGCCCCGGCCAACTGACGATTGATCGAACCCTTGCGGTTGCTGCCGACGATGACGGCGATCTTGTTTTTGGCCATGACGGAGGTTACCTTTCCAGTGTCAGTTATGATTTGTTACCGAGGATAGATAAATGACCACCCGGACGGCGCAAGAAGGCACACGCGTGTTACCCGGTACCCTGCATGAGCCCTCCGAATGCCGCTCGATCAGTGAGGTGCTGTCGCGCGTCGGTGACAAATGGACGGTGCTGGTGGTCGAACTCTTGGGCGGCGGGCCGAAGCGCTTCAACGAACTGCGCCGCGCGCTCGGGAGCATCTCGCAGCGCATGCTGACCCTGACGCTGCGCCAGCTCGAGCGCGACGGCCTCGTCACCCGCACGGTGACGCCGACCATTCCGCCGCGCGTCGATTACGAACTGACGAAGCTCGGCCACTCGCTGCTGGAGCCGGTCAACAATCTCGCCGACTGGGCGCGTGAGCATGCCGCCGTGATGCAGAAAGCGCGGGCGAAATTCGACGCCAAGGAAGCGCAGCGATGAGCGAGGCCGCGCTCGTCACGCAATCGACGCTCACCTGCCCGCAGTGCGGCACGGCGAAAGTCGAGACGATGCCGACCGACGCCTGCCAGTTTTTCTACAACTGTTCCGGCTGCGGCGCGCGGCTGAAGCCGAAGGACGGCGACTGCTGCGTGTTCTGCTCTTACGGCTCGGTGCCCTGCCCGCCGGTGCAGGCGGACGGCAAAGGCTGCTGCTGACCGCCGCGCCGTCAACGCTTGACGCCGACCTCGCGCACCAGCGGCCACCACTGGTCCTGCTCTTTCTTGATATAGGCGGCGGCCTCCGCCGGGCCGAGCCAGCGCGGATAGGTGCCGATCGACGCGAACCGCTGCGCGACCTCGGGATGTTCGACGATGGCGCGCAGATCGGCGGCGACCTTCTGCACAATGGCGTCGGGCGTGCCGGACGGCGCCATCAGCATGATCCAGCCTTTCGACTCGAAGCCCGGCACGGTTTCGGAAATGGTCGGCAGATCCGGATAGTTCGACAGCCGCTTTGCCGAGCCAACCGCAAGCACGCGCACCGAACCGCCCTGCATCGCGCCGGCGACGCCGGCAATGCCCTCGAACATGATCGGAATGCGCCCGGCCGACACGTCGGTCACCGAGGTCGCGGCATTGGGGCCGTGGATGTAGCTCATCTTCACGCCGGTGCGACGCGCAAACAGTTCGCCGGTCAGATGCGACTGGCCGCCGCGATTCGAGGCGGCGAACGGAATCCCGTCCGGCTGCTTCTTGATGTAGTCGATCAGCTCGGCGACGGTCTTGACCGGCAGCGCCGGGCTTGCCGACACCGCGATCGGCTGCTCGGCAATCAGCGCGATCGGCACGAAGGTCTTCAGGAGCGGCGCGGCCTTCTCGGCCTGCGTGATCGGCAGCACCGTGAAGGTCGAGGCCTGCGTCATGTAGAGCGTGTAGCCGTCGGGCGTCACCGTGCTCGCGGCCTGCGCCGCGATCAGGCCGCCGGCGCCCGGACGGTTGAACACCACCACCTGCTGCTTCCAGGCCGTGGCGAGCCGGTCGGCGATCACGCGGGTCGCGACGTCGGGACTGTTCCCGGCGGCAGCCGGCGTGATAAAGGTCACCGTCCGCTGCGGATAGTCGCTCTGCGCCGCAGCGGGCGCGGCGGCAAACGATGCGGCGATGACAACGGAGAAAAGCGCAGCAAGCCTGCGGCGGCCAGACATAAGACTCCTCCAACGGCGAAACTTCCCCGCATCGAGATTAACATGGCGGCGAACAGGCGGGTATGGCGACCCGCCCGTTTGCGATGCAACGAACCCCAACCGCCTTTCGGTCATCGAACATGGCGCACGAGGCCCTGAAGCAAAAACTGATCCTGGCCGGCAAGATCCTGGTCGGCGAAGGTCATGACGATTTCACCCGCGGCCATATTTCGGTGCGCGTGCCGGGCAAGCCGTCGCTGTTCTACATGAAGCCGCACAGCATCGGCTTCGACGAGATGACGCCGAAAAACATCCTGACCGTCGACCTCGACGGCAAGGTGGTGGCCGGGAAGGCGCGGCGGCACAGCGAGGTCTATATCCATTCCGAAATCTACCGGGCGCGGCCGGACGTGCAGTGCGTGCTGCATTCGCACCCGCCCTACTGTGTCGCGCTGTCGGGCACCCGGCGGCCGGTCAAAGCCTACAGCCAGCCGGGCGCATTGTTTGCCGGCGAGGTCGGGCTCTATGACGACACCATCTTCCTGATCCGCACGCCGGACATGGGCGCGCGTGTCGCGAAAGCGCTCGGTCCCCATCGCGCGGTCCTGTTAAAGAACCACGGCGTGGTGATGACGGGAGGTGCTATCGAAGACGCCGTGATCGGCGCGATCATGCTGGAGAACGCCGCGCAGGTGCAGCTTGTGCTGGAGGCGGCCGGCGCGCCGGCCCCGGAATTTCCGGACGCCGACATCAAGACGCTCAAGGACGCGATCTGGAACCACGAGCAGGCCGCGATCAATTTCGACTATCTCGGGCGCCGGGCGAAGCGGCGGCGGTAAAGCGTGTCACGCGCCCAGTTGGTGGCGCAATTCGGCGATCACGCCCGGAAGCTCGCCCAGCGTCTTTCCGGCGCCGAAGATGTAGTAATCGGGCCGCTTGACGATGACGTCGCAGCCATATTCGTCCATCAACCGCGTATAAAGACCGCCGCTGTCCTCGATGCCGCCGGGACCGAGCGTGACGAAGCCGCCGCCAAGGCCCTGCCACCAGGCGCAGTCCGCGTCCGGCAACGCCGCGGCGGGATCGCCGTTGCGGGCCACGATCGTCCAGCCGCGACCGGCGACGTCGTCGAACCGGCCGGTGCCATCTCGGCCCCTCACCTCGCCTTGCGGGAAGGCGTCGCCGGCGGCCGGCGCCGCCGCGGCGCGAAAGCCCTGCGCGTAGCCCGGCACCCGGAACGCAATCAGCGACTTCTGGCCTTTCGCCTTGTCGAGTTCGGCCTGCATCGCGGCGAGCCGCGCGTCGCGCTCACGCGCTTTCTCATGATCGCGCTCGATGACGTTTTGCCCGACGCGGGCGCTCTCGATGATGGTGGCGCGCGCATTCGGAGCGCGCTCGGCCTCGTAGGTGTCGAGCAGCGCGTCCGCGGCCTGCCCCTTCAGCACGGCGTCGAGCTTCCACGACAGATTGTAGGCGTCGCGCAACCCGGTGCAGAGGCCCTGCGCCAGAAACGGCGGCATCAGATGCGCGGCGTCGCCGGCGAGAAAGACGCGGCCCGCGCGCCAGCGCGTCGCGATCTGCGAGGTGAATTTGTAGATGACGACGCGGACCAGTTCGAACTCGTCCGGCGTCGCGCCTTCGGGCCGCGCCAGCCGCTTCCACACGCTCGCGGGCTTCACCGCTTCCTCGTGCGACTCGCCGGGCAACACCATCATCGACCAGCGGCGGTGATGCGCGCCCATCTGCATGGTCATGCCGGGCTGGTCCGGCTCGCAGAGCTGGCGCAGCAGCGGCAGGTCGGGCCGCGGCGGTTTCTTCGCCTTGCCGTCGATGACGAGCCAGTCCTGATCGAAGCCGAGAAATTCAAAATCGATACCGAGCGCCTGCCGCACGAAGCTGTTGGCGCCGTCGGCGCCGATCACATAGCGGCCGGCGATGTCACGCCGCGCGCCATCGCCGTCTTCGACCGTGACCGCGACCTTGTCGGCATCCTGCGCAAGCGCGATCGCCTTCGCGCCCTGCAGGATATCGACCCCCGGCAGCGCCTTGGCGATGCGGTCGAGCTCGGCCTCGAAGGCCGGCTGGTAGATCGAGATGAATTCCGGCCAGCCGTGGGTGGCTTTCGCCTGCACGTCGTTCGACAGCAGGATCTTGCCTTTGTTGGACAATTCGTATTTCGGCAGGAAAAACGTCGCCGGCCTGATCGCCTCGGTGATGCCGAGTTCCTGGAACATGCGCAGGACGTCATCGTGGACGATGCCGACGCGGGCGAGTTTGTAGAGATCGCGGTAGCGCTCGACGATCGCCACGCGGTGGCCGGCCTCGCCAAGTTTAACCGCGGCCAGCATCCCGGTCGGCCCGTAGCCGACGATCACGACGTCGTAGAGATCCCGCATGGCACGTCAGTCCCGGTCATTGCCGGGACACTGTAGGGGACCGCGCACGGCCCACCCTATAGTCCTGCGGTTGTTGGCGGCCTGCCGTCCGGGTTATGGAGCGCACGCAAGACAAAACCGCCGCCTCACCAGTGCCGCCGATTTGATGGTCCAGCGTCGTGTACGGCGAACTCGATGAGAGCCTTCACATCGAAGATCGGCATGTGAATCATTAAAATAAAATGCGAGTGCCCTTTGCTTCCCGAAATTCGTTCAAGAGCGCGCTGCCCCGTATCACGAATTTCAGAAAGCGGACACTCGCCCGCGAACCGGCGGTACAAACCTCATGTTGCGGCCCGGAAGCCTGCGGCGTCAGTGAACGCTTACGCTGTCGGTTTGTCGCAATCGGGCAATTTCGTCTTTCACCTGCAGTTTCTTGCGCTTGAGTTCGACGATCTTGAGGTCGTCGGTGGCGGGATGGGCGATGGCGTCGTTGATTTCCTGTTCGAGAGCCTCGTGCCGCCGTTCCAGTTCAGCAAGGTGCGATTGCATCGACATTTCAGGATGTCTCCTCAATCCATGTAGACGAACGAACTCTACTCCAGAATCGCTCCCGGTGCGACTGCGAGAAATCCGCGCAATCCGGGACTGCCGACCGTGAAATGCCTGATTGGGCACAACAATTTATGCGATTGCGGCGCGCTGTGGAAAAATCGGTATAATCGTAAATGAAAGATTGATCGCGCCCGCGCCGACGGCAGCCGGTGCAATTCGATCGCTGGTAGTGTTCGATCGGTGGCAATGGACAAGGACGAGGAACGCACGCTGCGAGAGCAACTCGCACGGCTCCTGCAGGAGCATCGGGATCTCGATGCGGCGATTGCTGCCCTGCAAGCCTCGCCGGCCTCCGACCTGATCCAGATCCAGCGGCTCAAGAAGCGCAAGCTGGTCCTGCGAGACCGCATCCGCGCCGTCGAGGATCAACTGACGCCGGATATCATCGCCTAAGCCCAAGACGGCTCAAGCCCAGCTCAGGCCCGGCGCGCGGCCTTTCGCGCATACATGGCGCGGTCAGCCGCTTCGATGACCTCCTCCGGCGTACGTCCCGGCGCGACCGCCGCAGTGCCCGCCGAGGCCGTGACCGACAGCAGAGCGCCATCGTGGCAGACGGAGGCCTGGTTGACGGCCGCCTCGAGGTCGAGCGCTTTGGCCTGGGCCTGCACCTCGCCGACATTCCACAGCAGCACGGCAAGCTCGTCGCCGCCGAGCCGCGCCACCACGTCGGAGGCGCGGACCGCGCCGGTGAGCGCCGCGGCAGCCGCCTTCAGCAGTTGATCCCCCGCCCCATGGCCGTGGCAGTCGTTGATGGCCTTGAAGCCGTCGAGATCGAGATAAACGAGCGCCACCGCCCCGCCATAGCGGTCGAGATAGGCGATCGAGCGTGCAAGCTCGCGCACAAAGGCCCGCCGATTGAGGATTTCGAGCAGCGGGTCGATGTCGGCGCGCTGCTCAAGCTCGGAAATACGCGCCTCGGCCTGCCCCAAGGCGGCGCGCAGGCGCTCGATTTCCGCGCGCAGGGCGTCGGAGGGCTCGCCGGCGCTTTCCGCCCGCTCGGCCGCCCGCATGGTCATTCGTCGAATCCGTTGCGCCATGGCGGCGAGGATAGCGTGCCCCGCGCGCCTTGCCAGCAGGGGTTCGGCACCTATAATCGCCCGCTTTCCGTTCGGGCCGGGGCCCGGACCGGGGGCAATCGTAGAAATCGCAGAAAAAATGTCCGCAAAACCGGTCGCCATCATCATGGGGAGCCAGTCCGACTGGGCGACCATGATCCATGCCGCTGAGACGCTCGATTCGCTCGGCATCGGTTACGACGCCCGCATCGTGTCGGCGCATCGTACGCCGAAGCGGCTCTATGAATTCGCGCATGGCGCGCGTGACGCAGGCTTCAAGGTCATCATCGCCGGCGCCGGCGGCGCGGCGCATCTGCCGGGCATGGCGGCATCGATGACGCCGCTGCCGGTGTTCGGCGTGCCGATGAACGTCAACAAGCTCGAAGGCAAGGACAGCCTCGCCTCCATCGTGCAGATGCCCGCCGGCATTCCGGTCGGCACGCTGGCGATCGGCAAGCCGGGCGCGATCAACGCGGCGCTGCTTGCGGCCGCCGTGCTGGCGCTGTCCGATTCCAGGATCGCAAAGAAGCTCGATGCGTTCCGCGCGCGGCAGACCGCGTCCGTCAAGAAGCGGCCGAAGTAACGACGTGCTCAAGACCGGCGCGACCATCGGCATTCTCGGCGGCGGCCAGCTCGGCCGCATGCTGGCGCTGGCGGCGGCGAAGCTCGGGTTTCGCACCCATGTCTATTCGCCGGAAGAAAATTCCTGCGCCTTCGATGTCGCGCATGCGATCACACAGGCGGCCTACGAGGATGAAACGGCGCTGGCGCAGTTCGCCCAGGTGGTCGACGTCGTCACCTACGAATTCGAGAATGTGCCCGGCAAGACGGCAGCATTCTTGTCAAAGCGCAAGGCGGTGCTGCCCGACCCCGGCGTGCTGGAGACGACACAGGACCGGCTGGTCGAAAAGGATTTCGTCACGAGCCTGAAGATTCCGACCGCGCCCTATGCGCCGGTGCATTCGGCAACGCAGCTCGCCGAGGCGGTCGACAAGGTCGGCCTGCCGGCGGTGCTCAAGACCCGTACGCTCGGCTATGATGGCAAGGGCCAGATCATGCTCGCGAAAGGCGGCGACCCGGTTGCGGCGTGGCGGTCCCTGAAGAACGCGCCCTGCATTCTCGAAGGCTTCGTGAAGTTCCAGCGCGAGGTCTCGGTGGTCGCGGCGCGCGACAAGGACGGCAAGGTGGTCTGCTTCGACGTCACCGAGAACCAGCACCAGAACCACATTCTGAAAGTCTCGCGCGTGCCGGCGCGGCTGTCGCAGTCGGCCGAGCGCGAGGCGCGGCGGATCGCGACGCGGATCGCCGAGGCGCTCGGCTATGTCGGCGTGCTGGCGGTCGAGATGTTCGCGGTGAAGGACGGCAAGGCGACCGGCCTCCTCGTCAACGAGATCGCGCCCCGGGTCCACAATTCCGGCCACTGGACGCTCGACGGCGCCACCGTCTCGCAGTTCGAGCAGCACATCCGGGCGATCGCCGGGCTGCCGCTGGCGCGGCCGGTGCGGCTCGGCCGGGTCGAAATGACCAACCTGATCGGCGCCGAGATCGGCGAGGCCGCCCGCTGGATGGCGGTGCCGGGGGTTTCCGTACACGTCTACGGCAAGAAAGAGGCCCGCCCGGGCCGGAAAATGGGGCATGTGACAAAGGTGCGGCCGGAGCGCTAACCCGCCGCACATGGGCGAAGATGGACTCTTAAGGGCTTTTCTGGTAGTTCCGCCCGACTCGAAGGCCTGTTTTTCGGGCCTTTGACCCGACTTCAAGCCGACCGAATTCGACCTTCAACCGGGGCCAAGGACCCAGAGGAGAAAGCGTGCAGGTTCTCGTTCGCGACAACAATGTCGACCAAGCCCTCAAGGCGCTGAAAAAGAAGATGCAGCGCGAGGGGATTTTCCGCGAGATGAAGCTCCGCGGTCATTACGAAAAGCCCTCCGAGAAGCGTGCGCGGGAAAAGGCGGAAGCGATCCGCCGGGCCCGCAAGCTCGCGCGCAAGAAGATGCAGCGCGAAGGCCTGCTCCCCTCCAAGCCGCGTCCGGCTCCCGGCGCAGCGGCCGGCGGCCGTGGCGGTCCCGGTGGTGGTGGCGGCGGCGGACGCCGGTTCGGCTGATCGCCGGTTACAGGTTCGAGTTCGGTAAAGCGCGGGCAGCCCCCGCGCTTTTGTTTTTAGTGCCGGCGGATCATGCCTACGCGCTAAACGTAAACCGGGTGCCGACCGCCGAATGGATCACCTTGTCGCCGAGCGCGGCACGGGCGAGGTCGTAGAAGCGGTCGCCGGTGCAGTGCGCGGTGATGATGTAGGCCGGATCGATCTCGCGGAATTCGTTGATTGTGTCGTTGATGTAGTCGTCGCCGAGCGGCGGCACGATGTGGAAGCCGCCGATCACCGCGAAGACTTTATCCAAGCCGGCTGCCTTCTGCGCGGCGCGGACCGCGTTGATGACGCCGCGGTGGCTGCATGAGGTCAGCACCACAAGGCCCCTGCCCCTGACGTTGTAGACGGTCGCGATCTCGTGGTCGAAATCGTCGGGGATGTAATCTCCGGTGTTCTTTTCAGGCGGCATGTCTTCCGGGAAACAGCCGAAGTCGTTTTGAATGCCGACGATTTCCTTGGTCGGCAGCAGCGGCTTCTCGAACGACACCTGCGCGATGCGCCCGGTGGTGAAGGCGTGGTCGGCGACCAGCGCCGGCGCGTCCGCCATCATCAACGCAAGGTCGGCGTCGAAGATCGCCCTGCGGTCGAGCGCGCCGAACTGTCCGCCGGGATTGCGGCGGATACAGAACGTGTCCTCGCCGCCGACATAAAACGGCAGCTTCTTTTTGAGCCTGCCCTTGTTGGCGTCGAGGAAACCGGTCATGCCGCCGAAATGGTCGTAATGGCCGTGGCTCAGAACCATCGCGTCGAAGGTCGAAGGGTCGACGCCGAGGATGTTCAGGTTGTTGTTGAGCACCTCCGGCGTGTAGCCGAAATCGACCATCACGTTGCGTTCCTCAGGCCCGCGAAACGACTGGGCATGCAGCGCGAGGCCCCATTCGCCGTTGAGCATATGGCGCGGCGGCCGGTCGGGGTGCGTATTGCCGCTCTTGCGCTCGATGGCGAGGCCGTCGCGCGTTTCGTTCGGCACGAACTGGATGACGATGTTGTCGGTGACGACGCGCACCGAAACCCTGTCGACCTCGGGCACGGCCTTCGGCAACAGCGGCGCCGGCATGGTGCGCTGGCCGGCGACCATCGCGCCGATCATGGCGGTGATGTAGCCGGCGCCGCCCGCGCACATCGCGCCGGCCCCGGACAAGAACGACGCGGCATCGCCGCAGTTGCAGGCATTGAACAGCATTTCAAGGATTCCCCGGCCGCAAACACATTCAACATATCTTATTCGTGCGGCGGCGGCGGACGCAACCTAGCGCGCGACGCTATCGAGAAATTTCAAAATCTCCGCGGTCGCGCCGTGGTCGTCGAGATCGACATGGGTGCCGTTCGGAAAGCGCACCATGCGTTTGGGCTCCCGCGCGAGCGCGAACAGTTTTTCGCCGAACGAAATCGGGATGACATGGTCGCGTTCGCCGTGGAGGACGAGGAGCGGCATGTCGACCTTGCCGATCCGCGCGGCGGAATTGAACTGGTCCTTCATCAGCCAGCGAACCGGCACGAAGGGATAGACCGCCGCCGCGACGTCGACGGCGGCGGTGAACGGCGCGTCGAGGATCATGCCCGCCGCCTTGCGTTCGGCGGCGAGCGCCACCGCGACCGCGCTGCCAAGCGACTCGCCGAAGATGACGATGCGCTCGGCCGGCACCTCACGCGCGGCATAATCGTAAGCCGCGCCGGCATCCGCAATCAGGCCCGGTTCGCTGGGCGCGCCGGCCGAGCCGCCATAGCTGCGATAGGACAACGCCAGCAGGCCGTTGCCCGGCGCGAAGATCCGGCCGAAGCGCCTGGCACGCAGATTGAGCGCACCGCCATTGCCGTGGAAATAAAGCACCAGCGGCCGGCCCTCCGCCGGCGCGACATGCCAGGCGACCAGCCGCGTGCCGTCGGCGGCGGTGAGTTCGATCTCGCGCGCCTGCGGCAGCCCCGCCGCGGCGGGCGGCGTGCGCCGCGTGTCGGGGAAATACATCAGCGAGCGCTGGAACACATAGAGCAGCGCCACGACGGCGGCGTAGGCCACCACCGCGACGATCACGAGCCATTTCAGTGTCGGCATCAGAAGCTCGCGCAGACCGGGCGGGCGACAATGCCGACCGCCTGCTGCCGGAACTGCGTCTTGTAGGACGAAACGATGGCGGCGATGCGTTCGCGCGCCTGCGCGTCGTCGGGGACGACCAGCACCACGAGCTTGCTCTTTTCATGCACGACGCGGCCGGTCACGGTATCGCGCCACTGGCCGGCGGCGTCGATGACCGTGAGCCCGGCCGGAAACCGCGGCGTGATCTCGCGGGCGACGAAGCGCCCGAAGGCCCGCTCGCTAACGCCGAGCCGGCCCCCGATATTGCGGCCGAACAGCATTTCGGTGCGCATCATCGCCTGCGACGGCAGCGGGCAGGCGAGCGACTGGGCGGCCACGGGGCTGGCGCAGGCCAGCCCGGCGACGATGACGGCGATTGCTTTCAAGGGGCGCATCGCGTCATGTTAGCACAGCCCGCCCGGGCCGGAGGCTGAGGGGCATGGAGATCAGACCCGCCACGCCGGAAGACGACGACGGCATCTGGGACGTCATCAAGCCGGTGTTCCGCGCGGGCGAGACCTATCCGATCCCCCGCGACATCAACAAACAAGACGCCCTCGCCTACTGGCATTCGCCCGGCCATCACGTCTATGTCGCGCACGACATGGGCGGCGTGGTCGGCACTTATTACCTGAAGGCCAACCAGAAGGGCGGCGGCGCCCACGTCGCAAATTGCGGCTATATCGTCGCCAGCGACGAGATGAAAAAGGGCGTCGCGCGGGCGATGTGCATCCACTCGATCGAGCAGGCCAAGCAGCTCGGCTTCCGCGCCATCCAGTTCAACTTCGTGGTCAGCACCAACACCCGCGCCGTCAAGCTCTGGCAGAGCATGGGCTTCGAGATCGTCGGCAAGCTGCCGCACGCCTTCCACCATCCGACGCGGGGCCACGTCGATGCGCTGGTGATGTTCCGGACCCTCTGAGGGCGGGACAGCAATGAGCCGGACGCGCTTCCCCGGCGCGCTCGGACCTGTATAACCGCATCTCTGACTCGTCTGCCGCCGGGCTTTCCGAATGCAATCCACCACACGCTGGGGCGCCGTCACCGCCCTGATCGCCGCGGGCGTCATCGTCGCGCTGCAAATCGGCAAGGCGGTGATCGCCGTCCCCGTGGTGCAGAAGGATCTCGCGCTGTCGCTGACGGTCGCGGCGTCCATCATCGGCACCTATGGGCTGATCGGCGCGCTCGCCGGCGTGCCGATCGGCATTGCGATGTCGTTGTTTTCCGGCAAGCGGGCGCTGATCGCGGGCCTGCTCGCCTGCGGGCTCGGCAGCCTCGGCGGCGCGCTCGCCACCAGCGGCGGCGTCCTGCTGGCGACGCGCGCGCTCGAAGGCTGCGGCTTCCTGATCGCGGTGATCGCCATCCCGCGGCTGCTGCGCATCGTCACCTCGCAGCGCGACGCCGGGCCGGTGCTCGCGGTGTGGGGCGCCTATATGCCGGTCGGCTCCCTCATCATGATTCTCGCCGGGCCGCTGCTGTTGCAGTCCGGCTGGCAAACGATGTGGATCGTCAATGGCGCGATCGTGCTCGGCTATACGGCGTTGATCTGGACAATCGACTTCCGCGAGCCGCCGCCGGGCGCACGCGACATCGGTGCCATTCTCGGCAATGTCCGCGCCGTGCTGGCCGCGCCCGGCCCGCTGCTGCTGTCGCTCGCCTTCGGCATCTACACGTTCCAGTATGGCGCGATGGTCGGTCTGTTGCCGGTGCTGCTGGTGCAGCGCATGGACCTGTCGATCGCCGCCGCCGGCGTCATCAGCGCCATCGCGGTCGCCGGCAATGCGACCGGCAACGTGTTCGCCGGCGCGCTGGCGCGGCTCGGCATTCCGTTCTGGGCGGTGGCGATGACGTCGTTCACCTTCGTCGGCTTCGCCGGCTACGGCGTTTTCTCGGGCGTGCTGCCGGTCGCCGGCATTGCGGCACTGGCCGCTTTGAGCCTTGGCATGGCCGGACTGATCCCGGCTTCGGCCTTCGCGGCGGCGCCCTCCTTTGCCCGCGACACCGCGGTGCTCGCGATCGTGCTCGGGCTCATCAATCAGGCGAGCAATATCGGCAACCTGCTGGGTCCGGCGGCGATCGCCAGCGTGATCGAACGGTTCGGCTGGAATTACACGCCGATGCTGTTCGCAGGCGTCGGCGTCGCCGGCGTGACGACGGCGCTGATGCTGCGGCGGGTAGCGCGGCGAACTTAGATCACGGCGCGTCCGTCGGTTTACGCGCGCTAATGTCCGATAGCCAATTTCTGCTGCTCGGCGACTTCGAGCACCTTGTCGTGCTCGACTTCCTGAAGATCGGCGTTGTGTTCGAGCAGCGCAGGATCGAGCGCGCCGCCCCGATAGGGGACACCCGCCTGAGCCCAGACATCGGACTTCCGTAGCATCACCCGCGCGACATCGGGCCGGCTGTAATGCCCCATGGTATCGACAATCGCCTTTACGGCCTTGATCATCCACGCTTCGCAGTCGGCGTAGATCATCTGTTCGCCTTCCGCCGGCGGCGCGGATACGACACCCAACGGGGTGACAATCTGGCTACCGCCTCGTGCATAGTCGATGTTCATATTCCCCTTCCAGGGGAAGTCATCCGGCACATCGTCCGGATTGACGACCGCACAGGCGGCGACCGTAAAACATCCCGCCTCGAAAGCGTGCGACCGCGTGACGAAGTGGCCCCAGAAGTCGCCTGTTGTATCCCACTCTTCGAGCCGTGGGCCGGTGTGAAGCGCGAACGCTCCGGGGAAGACCGCGATGTGAAAGTCCTCGCCCATGGCGATCATACCGGCGCGAAGCGGTGTCATCAGGTTTTCGCCGCAGATCAAGCCGCCAATACGACCAATGCCGGTCTGATAGACCTCAAGATCGCTGCCGTCGCCTGCGCCCCAGAACATCCGCTCGGTGAAGGTCGGCATGAGCTTACGGTGACGGCCGAGCAGATTGCCGCGATTGTCGAAGAACAGCAACGTGTTGTAGATCGTGTTCACGCCAGGCCGGGAATCCATTTCGTTGCAGCCAATCACCACGCAGGTTCCCGCTGCCTTGGCCGCCGCGCCAATCAGTTCGGTCACGGGCCCCGGCACCAGCACCGCTTCGTCATAGAAACGGATTCGACCGCCCGCCCATTGCCGCAGACCGGTGTCCCACCCTTCTGTCCAGTATGGATAGCCCGACAGCCATGCTTCCGGGAAAACGACAAGTTCGGCACCTTTTTTGCCCGCTTCGGCGATGGCATTGACAGCGCGGCGGACGCTTTCCTTTTGATTCATGAATGCCGGCGAAAGCTGCGCAATGCAGACTTTCACCGATGGCTTGCCCCCCAGAATCTTGTCCGACGCGCCTTGCATGTTTCGACCTCCCGATTGGACCTCCCAAAGCTAGACAGAGCGGCAATGGCCGAAATATCCTCATTTGGCGAAAACATCCGAAAGCCGCCAAATGCTGGCTCTGGCTCGATCGAAATGGATGGCCGATCTCCCCTGGGAGGTCAGGTCGCGCTCGACAAAACCCGTACAGCACAAGGTATCGCGGGCGCTCAAACCCTACCGCCTGACGTTGCGCGATGGCGGCCAGTATGACGCGCGATATCTGAACTTTTCGGTCGGCCAGATCGAATTCAACATCATTGCGTATGGCGATGAAGTCTCTCTCGACGCCGGGCAACTCGGAAATTTTTCCATTCTTCAACGTCCCCTGCGCGGCTCCTACATCAGCAGGATCGACGGAACAAAAATCCGGATCGGGAGCCGCCAATGCCACCTCATCGTGCCGGGTGTTCCGATTGAGATGGACTGGTCGCCGGACTGCGTCCTGCTTGTGGTCAGATTTCCCGCGAAGAGCGCAGTAGAACTCGGGCTGGAGGCCGGTCAGGCCTATGCCCGGCGTAGCAGGCTCGGCCTCTCGTTCGATCTGGCATCGCGCCATGGGCAATCGATTCGGCGCTCGCTCGATTTCGCGCTGCGTGAAGGCCGCGGCGATGGCCTGCTGGGGCGCGATCCCGGTCTCAGCGCTGATTTTGAGCGCGTCATCGTCGCTGCAATGCATAGCGCGCTCGGCGATTCGACCACGATCCGCCCAGAGGACGCGGCAGCGCACCGCACCGGCGATTACATCTATGTCAAGGAGGCCGAAACCTGGATGATGGACCGACTGCGGATGCCGATCAGTGCCTCCGAACTCGCGCGCGAACTCGGCGTCTCTCAACGCACGCTGTCGGCCGCGTTCAGAAAATACCGGAATATGGCGCCGCTATCGTGGCACCGGATCACACGGCTGGACCGCTGTTACCACGACCTGAGCACATCCGGTTCGACCGACGCGACCGTTACCGATATTGCGATCAACTGGGGCTTCGAGCACATGGGCCGGTTTGCCCAGGAATACATGCACCGCTTCGGAGAATTGCCGCGGCAAACCTTGCGACGCTCGCGCCGCCGTGCGGACTGACAGCCGTCACATCCCCTTGACCACGCTCTCGGTCATCTTCTTGGCGTCACCGAGCAGCATCATGGTGTTGTCGCGGTAGAACAGCGGGTTGTCGATGCCGGCATAGCCCGACGCCAGCGAGCGCTTGATGAACATCACGGTGCCGGCCTTCCAGACCTGCAGCACCGGCATGCCGTAGATCGGCGAGGTCTTGTCCTCTTCGGCCGCCGGGTTGGTCACGTCGTTGGCGCCGATCACGAAGGCGATATCGGCCTGCGCGAATTCCGAATTGATATCCTCAAGCTCGAACACTTCGTCGTAGGGCACGTTGGCCTCGGCGAGCAGCACGTTCATATGGCCCGGCATGCGGCCGGCGACCGGATGAATGGCGTATTTGACCTCGACGCCTTCCTTCTTGAGATGGTCGGCCATTTCGCGAAGCGCGTGCTGCGCCTGCGCCACCGCCATGCCATAGCCCGGCACGATGATGACCTTCGACGCATTCTTCATGATGTAGGCGGCATCTTCCGCCGAGCCGAGCTTGACCGGCTTCTGCTCGCCGCCACCGCCGCCCGGCCCCGCCACCTCGCCGCCGAAGCCGCCGAGGATGACCGAGATGAACGAGCGGTTCATGCCCTTGCACATGATGTAGGACAGGATCGCGCCCGAGGAACCGACCAGCGCGCCGGTGATGATGAGCGCCGAATTGCCGAGCGTGAAGCCGATACCGGCCGCCGCCCAGCCGGAATAGGAATTCAGCATCGAGATCACGACCGGCATGTCGGCGCCGCCGATCGGGATGATGATGAGGACGCCGAGCAGGAGTGCAATGCCGGTAATGAGCCAGAAGTCGAGCTGGCTCTGCGACACGACCAGCCCGTAGATGAAGAAGACGAGCGCGAGGCCGAGCCCGATATTGATGACGTGGCGGGCCGGCAGCAGGATCGGCGCACCCGACATGCGGCCGGACAGCTTCAGGAACGCGATCACCGAGCCGGTGAAGGTGACGGCGCCGATGGCGACGCCGAGCGCCATTTCGACGAGGCTCGCCTTGTGGATGGCGCCGACCTTGCCGATGTCGAAGGCGTCGGGCGCATAGAACGCGCCGGCGGCGACCAGCACCGCGGCCATGCCGACCAGCGAGTGGAACGCCGCGACCAGTTCCGGCATCGCGGTCATCGGAACTTTCCGCGCGATCACCGCGCCGATGCCGCCGCCGAGCGCGATGCCGCCGACCACCAGCACCCAGGCGAGCTTGTCGGCGGGCGGATGCGCCGCGAGCGTCGTCAGCACGGCGATGGTCATGCCGACCATGCCGAACATGTTGCCGCGGCGGCTCGAATCCGGGCTCGACAGGCCGCGCAGCGCCAGAATGAACAGGACGCCGGCGACGAGATACAGCAGGGCTGCGATGTTGGCGTTCATGGATATGTCCCCGGCCCGCTACTTCTTTTTCTTCTGGTACATCGCCAGCATGCGCTGGGTGACGAGGAAGCCGCCGAAAATGTTGATCGAGGCAAACACCAGCGCGACAAAGCCGAGGATGCGCGCCCACAGCGGGCCGCTGGCGTCGGCGGCGAGCGGCACGCCGACCGCGAGCAGCGCACCGACGACGATGACCGAGGAAATCGCGTTGGTGACCGACATCAGCGGCGTGTGCAGCGCCGGCGTCACCGACCAGACGACGTAATAGCCGACGAACACGGCGAGCACGAAGATCGACAGCCGGAACACGAAGGGATCGACGGCGGTGGCAACGTGGTCCATAGGGCGCTCCGTCAGCTCTTGGTCTAGGACGCTTTGGGCTGGAAGTTCGGGTGGACGACGGCGCCGTCACGAGTCAGCGCGACGCCCTTGATGATCTCGTCGTCCCAGGCGACCGCGATCTTCTTGTCTTTCTTGTCGATCACGACGGTCTCAAGGAAGGTCAGCAGGTTCTTGGCATAGAGCGCAGACGCGGACGCCGCGAGCCGGCCCGGCACGTTGAGATAGCCGACGATCTTGACCTCGCCGACCTTCGCCACCTCGCCGGCCTTGGCGCCCTCGACATTGCCGCCGCGCTCGACGGCGAGATCGACCAGCACGGAGCCGGGGCGCATCGAGGCGACCATGTCCTTGTTGACGAGCTTCGGCGCCGGACGGCCGGGGATCAGCGCCGTGGTGATGACGATGTCCTGCTTCTTGATGTGCTCGGCGGTCAGCGCGGCCTGCTTCGCCTGATACTCTTTCGACATTTCCTTGGCGTAACCGCCGGCGGTCTGCGCGTTCTTGAATTCCTCGTCCTCGACGGCAAGGAATTTCGCGCCAAGGCTCTCGACCTGTTCTTTCGTCGCCGGGCGCACATCGGTCGCGGTAACGATGGCGCCGAGCCGGCGCGCGGTGGCGATGGCCTGCAAGCCCGCAACGCCGACGCCCATGATGAACACCTTGGCGGCCGGCACGGTGCCCGCCGCCGTCATCATCATCGGCAGCGCGCGGCCATATTCCTCCGCGGCGTCGATCACGGCGCGGTAGCCGGCGAGGTTCGCCTGCGAGGAGAGAACGTCCATCGACTGCGCACGGGTGATGCGCGGCATCAGTTCCATCGCGAAGGCGGCAACGCCGGCATCGGCGAGTTGCTTCAACGCCGCGTCATTGCCGTACGGGTCCATGATGGCGACGACGAGCGCGCCTTTTTTCAGTGTCTTGATGCGGTCGGCGGCGGGACGGCGCACGCAGAGGACGATGTCGGCGTCTTTCGCCGCGCCGGCGGCGAGTTTCGCGCCGGCCGTCTCATAGTCCGCATCGAGAATGCCGGAGCCGATACCGGCGCCCGGCTCGACCACGACTTCAGCGCCGAGGCCGACATATTTCTTGACGGTCTCGGGCGTTGCGGCGACGCGCGGCTCGGCCGCGTCGGTTTCGCGAACGACGGCTATGCGCATTCCTGACCTCCCCGCCCCTCGTTCAGCCCGGCCCCGGTCACTTCATGCCGAGGAAGGCGAAGATCAGGAACGACAGGACGCCGACGATATAGACCGGCATGCGGGCGCCGCTGAGATAGCCGGGGGTCGCGGCGATGGCGCCGAGGATGAAGATGGCCGCGGCCCAGAACCAGTGTCCCATCACTCCGCCGACCGCGAGGCCGAAGCAGATCGTGATGACATGGACGACACCGACCACGGTAAAATTCAGGAACTGCTCGTAGGTCGCTTCGTGCGCGGGATAGTCGTTGCCGGCAGCGGTTGAGTATTCGACGGTGCCGTGGTCGGCCATGGGAAGAATCTCCGGGAAGGACGAAAATCGCGGTCGCAGAGGGGTTACCGCAATTGCCCCGGGAGGGCAACGGCGCTTGGAGGCAATCCGGGCTATAGCGGGATGGCATTCCCCCGATTTGTCATCCCGCTATAGCCGTTTGTTTGAGCATGATCTTTCCGAAAACCGGTACCCACTTTTCGCTTCGCGGACCGCCGGTTCGGGATCATGCTTATGCCTCTGGGGATGGCAGGCCGGCGGCCGCAAGCGCGGCCTGCTGGCGGCGGCCGACCGCCGCGACGGAGAAGTTTTCAATCGCGGCATTGAATAACTTGTAGAAATTCAACTCCGCCGCCAGATGCAGGAACACCGCGCCGAGACCGATGGCGGCGCGGTCCATGAAGACGAATTCGCGCGGGACGGTGACCGGCCCTTTTTTCTTCAGCGCCTGGTGGACCTGGAAGGCCTCCTTGCGGCCATAGGCCGAAGGCTTGACCCCGTCGGCGATGGTCCGCACCCGGTCGTCGAGCAACGGGCCGTAGATAAAGCGGGCCCAGATATTGAGCGTCTCGATCAGATCCTTGTTCAGCCGCTTGAAACCCCATGTTTCATAGGCGTGAACGACGCGGGCCTCGTCGCCTTGCTCCAGCCCGCGATAGAGATCGACCACACCGCCGACGAAGCGCTGCGGGAAAATGCGGATGCAGCCAAAGTCGAGCAGGTTGATGCCGGCGGGCGCCGGGGCCTTGCGCGAACCGGCGACGTCGCCCTCATCGAACACAGAATAATTGCCGAGATGGGGGTCGCCGTGGATGACGCCGTGGCGCGAAAACGGCAGCCACCAGGCGGTGAACATCGCAGTGGCGAGCCGGTTGCGGTTTTCGAGAGTGTCATCCTTGTGGGCGAGCAGCTTACGGCCCTCGCACCAGTCCATCGTGAGCAGCCGGCCGGTCGACAACTCCGGCCAGGTGCGTGGAATGCGGATCGCGGACTCGCCTTTCAGCATGTCGCGATAGAGTGCGATGTGTTTCGCCTCGCGGACGTAATCGAGCTCTTCGCGCAGCCGCGCCGCAATCTCCTGCGCGATCTCCTTGGTGTCGATGGCCGGATCGAACCGGCTGCGGATCGCGAACAGCAGTTTCAGCTGCCGCAAATCCGCCTCGACCGCGCTCTGCATGTCGG
>JBFWZV010000014.1:0-64247 GCA_050184975.1 Pseudolabrys sp.
CCGGCCGACACGCGCGGCCGCATGGTCAACCGCATCTCGGGCGACCCGGCGATGCAGCTACACGAACGCCACGACGCCAGCGACTTCGACACCAAGACGCAGGACAAGGTGGCGGCGAAGGCAAGTTAGGCGCCCCAAGCGGGCCGTCGCAGGACGGCCCGCACGGCGCTTCGCCGAACTTCAGTCCGGCGGCGCGGTCACGAACGGCATGATATCGACGCCGTCGCCGGGAAAGACCGTGAAGTGCGGGTGATTCCCGAACAGCCTGGCCGCGGCCTCGATGCTTTCGGCCTCGACGACAACATAGCCGCAAATGTCGTTCTGCGCCTTCGCGATACCGTCCTTGCTCACCCGCAACGTCTTGCCGACCATGCCGCCCTTGTTGGCAAAAGACGCGGCATTGGCCTTCTCCCAGTCCATCCATTGCTTGAGGCCGACGGCATCGACCGCGTCCTGCTCAGCTTTCGGCATGGCACGAAAGCGCGCGACGGCATCAGGCTTCATCGTGTAGACGGCAAGAAAGCGAGGCAAGGCTTACGCCTCCGTAGCGGAAAGCTCCGTTAGCACAAGCATGCGCTCACTCCCACTCAATCGTCCCCGGCGGCTTCGAGGTCACGTCATAGACGACGCGGTTAACGCCCTTGACCTCGTTGATGATGCGGGTCGCGACGTGGCCGAGGAATTTCATGTCGAAGGGATAGAAGTCCGCCGTCATGCCGTCGGTTGACGTCACGGCGCGCAGGCCGACCACGTAATCGTAGGTGCGGCCGTCGCCCATCACGCCGACCGTCTTGACCGGCAAGAGCACCGCGAAGGCCTGCCAGATGTCGTCGTAGAGCCCGGCGCGGCGGATTTCCTCGATATAGATTTCGTCCGCGAGCCGCAGGATGTCGCACTTCTCTTTGGTGATGTCGCCGGGAATGCGGATCGCGAGGCCCGGCCCCGGAAACGGATGCCGGCCGACGAACACATCGGGCAGGCCCAGCTCGCGGCCGAGCGCCCTCACCTCGTCCTTGAACAGTTCGCGTAAGGGTTCGACGAGCTTCATCTTCATGCGCTCGGGCAGACCGCCGACATTGTGGTGCGACTTGATCGTCACCGACGGCCCGCCGGTAAACGACACGCTCTCGATCACATCGGGATAAAGCGTGCCCTGCGCCAGAAAATCGGCGCCACCGATCTTCTTGGCCTCCGCATCGAACACATCGATGAACAGCCGGCCGATGGTCTTGCGCTTGGTTTCCGGATCGGTGACGCCCTTGAGCGCGCCCAGGAACGTCTCGCTCGCGTCCACATGCACCAGCGGAATGTTGTAGTGATCGCGGAACAGCGCGACGACCTTCTGCGCCTCGCCGAGCCGCAGCAGACCGTGATCGACGAACACGCAGGTCAACTGCTCGCGGATCGCTTCATGAATGAGAACCGCGGCCACCGATGAATCGACGCCGCCGGACAGCCCGCAAATGACCTTGCCCTTGCCGACCTGTTTGCGAATTTTCGCAACCGCCTCGTCCTTGAAGGCGCCCATGGTCCAGTCACCGGAAGCGCCGACGATTCTGCGCACGAAATTGCGCAGGATCGCCGCGCCGTGCGGCGTATGCACCACTTCGAGATGGAACTGCACGGCGTAGAACTTGCGCGCGTCGTCGCCGATCATGGCGATCGGCGCATTCGGCGAAGTACCGAGCACCTTGAAGCCGGGCGGCAGCTTGGTCACGCGGTCACCGTGGCTCATCCAGACCGGATATTTCTCGCCCTTGGTCCAGACGCCCTCGAAGATCGGCGACTCCTCGGCAACCTGCACCTCGGCGCGGCCGAATTCACGGTGATGCCCGCCCTCGACATTGCCGCCAAGCTGCAAGGCCATTGCCTGCTCGCCGTAGCAAATGCCGAGCACCGGCACGCCGGCCTTGTAGATCGCTTCCGGGGCAAGCGGCGCGTTCTCGTCAAGCACGGAGGCCGGCCCGCCCGAGAGGATCACGCCCTTCGGCCGCATCGCCAGAAACGCCTCTTGCGCCTTCTGGAACGGCACGATCTCGCAATAGACCTTCTCCTCGCGAACCCGGCGCGCGATGAGCTGGGTCACCTGCGAGCCGAAATCGACGATCAGAATCTTGTCGTGCATCGGGGTCGACGCGGCTCCCGCCGAGGAATCGGCCGCTTTGAAGGGCGGGTTTGTGGGCTTAACGGCGGGTTGCGTCAAGGCAGCAGGCTCCGGTTAACCACGCAGCGAATTGCAGGCTTTCAGATAAGCCTCCATTAGCCCTGCGCGTGAGAGAAAAGCGCCAGAATTGACGGCTTTCCACACGTTTGGAGCATGCAAAGTGGCCTTTCACGCCGACCGCCTCACCCTTTCGCACACGCAAGGTACCAAGGCCCACAGCCGCCGCGATGCGCTCTACCGCGAGGGGCCGGCCGACATGCTCAAGCGCTGGGCGCTCGGCACCGCCTGGGCCTGCAGGCCGAACCGGGTATCGGGACTGCCGAACCTCGCCCGCATGTGGCTCGGCGAAATGATGGCGCCGGACTATGCGCTGCCCGATCCGGAGGCTGCGCTCTCCAATCCGCCGGGTCTTGCCGGCATCGTCCACGAATTCACGCCAGCCCGGGTCATGGACGGCCACCGCCGCGGCCTGTTCCCGTTCGCGCATTTCGGACCGCTGAAGTGGTGGTCGCCGCCCGAACGCTCGCTGCTGTTCTTCGACGAAATCCATATCGCCAAACGGCTGCGCCGCCAGATGCGGCAGGGCAAGCACACCGTCACCTTCGACAAGGATTTCGAGGGTGTCATCAAGGCCTGCAGCGAGGGCCGAGAGGGCCGCTGGCACCTCACCTGGATCACGCCGCAGGTGATGCGCGTCTATACCGAGCTGTTCGATATGGGCCACGCGCACTCCTTCGAGGTCTGGAACGAGGCCGGCGAACTGGTCGGCGGCGGCTACGGCATCTCGGCCGGCGGCAGCTTCACGACCGAATCCCAGTTCACCCGCGAGACCAATACATCGAAGATCGGCTTCACGGTGCTGCACTGGCACCTGAACAAATGGGGCTACGCCTTCGACGACGGCAAGCTGATGACGCCGACCTGCAAGGACATGGGCTTCCGCGAAGTGCCGCGGCGCGACTATCTCGCCCGGCTCGACCGCGCGCTGGAACGGCCCGGCAAGAGCGGCCGCTGGAAGGTCGAAGACGACCTCGCCACCATTTCGGAGTGGCGGCCGGCGGGCGACACGACCCAAAATAACAAGAGCGACGATGGCAAGTAACGTGGTACCGATTGCCGTTAACTACGCCCAACGGTTCTGCACGACACCGGTCCAATTGACGCTCATTCTTTGCGCAGGTCATGGCCGGCGTCATCGTCTGCCATCTGCATCTTGTCGTGTACCGAGTAGAAGATGTGGGTGCCCGCGCGGTCACCGCGCGGGCACGACTGGTCGCTTATCCAAACACAAAATCACTCAACCGGTCGCGGCAGTTCCGCGTCGTAACACGCCGCGCCAGCTTGCGCGCCAAAAGCCAAAACATGCATAAGAGTATCTCTTTCGACCTCCGTTTCATCTATCGGCTGATCCTGTGGTCAACGCTGGCGGTCATCGGGCTCGGCCTGTTCCGCGAGGCATTCGTCCATGTCTTCGGTTTCGAAACACCGCTGAAAGATCTTCGCCACATCAGTCTCGAGGAAAAGCACAGCCTCCAAGCCTGGCAGCAATCCTCGCTGGCGCTGCTCGCCGCGGCAATCGCTGGGGCACTGTCGGCGAGCGAGGGACCCGAACTGCGCCGTTATTGGTTCGTGCTCGCCTGCGGTCTTACCTTCGTGTCGCTCGACCAGCAGGTGACGATCCATCAATCGACCATCGTCTTCCTGAAAAAACTGCACGAGTTCGATGGATTTCTCTATTTCCCGTGGGTGATGTGGGCGCTGCCGCTTTGCGTAGCGACCGGAATCTGGTTCGTACCATTCCTTCTTAAAATTCCACGGCGCTTTGCTGTGGCATTCGTCCTCAGCGGCGGAACTTTTCTCGGCGCGGCGGTGGGGCTCGAACTGCTCGGCGGAAAATTCGTATCGGCCTATGGCCGCGACTCCTGGCAATACATGCTGGAATTCATTATGGAAGAATCGCTCGAGTCGGTCGGTCTCGCGATGGTCACGGTAGCGCTGCTGGAATACTGGCAGGTCACTCGAGCCGGTGCCGCAATCTATGCCACCGGCGGCTTCAAGATACTTTCCGGCCCGCATACGCGGATCATACCGCACGCACTCGCGAAATTCCGTAAGACCGCGTCGCGTACGCTCGCCAGCGACATCAGTATCGACCGACGCATTCCGGGGACCGACCGGCGCAGCCGCTAGGCCCAGCGCAATAGGCTGACAAAAAATCCGTCCGTGCCGGTCGTGCGCGGCGTCATCAGTACGCCTTCGGGCGACAAACGCGCCGCCTGCCCGAACGCGTCCGCGCATTCTCCGAGTGCCTTGATGACGTCTTGCGGCGGCATCGCGGAAAACTCCGGATGGCGCATGCAGAATGCGCGCACCTGCGCGCCGTTCTCGGCGTCTAGCACCGAGCAAGTGATATAGGCGATGCGGCCGCCGTCCTTGAGCAGTGGCACCGCGCGGTCGAGCACCTCGGCCTGCTCCTTTTGCCGGATGTCGAGCGCACCAGGACGCATCCGCCACTTGGCGTCCGGATTGCGCCGCCAGGCGCCGGTGCCGGTGCAGGGCGCATCGATGACGACGAGATCAATGCGGCCCGCAAGATCGTCGAGTTCGGTGCCGATAGATTTCGGCGTGCGGACCTGCACATTACGTGCGCCAGCGCGTTCGAGCCGCTCATGGATAGGCGCAAGGCGGCGTTTGTCGTCGTCGGTTGCGTAAAGCTGTCCCTTGCTCTCCATCATGGCCGCGAGCGCCAGCGTCTTGCCGCCGGCACCGGCGCAAAGATCGAGCACATGCTCACCGGGTCTCGCACCGGTCAACAATGCAGCCAGTTGCGAACCTTCGTCCTGCACTTCGACCGCGCCCTTGATGAAAGCCGGCTCGGCGTGGATGGCGGGGCTCTTGGCGTCGGCGGACAGCTGAATACGCAGACCCCAGGGCGACCAGCGCGTCGGCTGCGGCGAAAGATCGGCAAGCATCGCAAGCGCTTCGGCGCGCGACGCTTTCAGCGTATTGGCACGCAAATCAAGCGGGGCACGGGAGGCCAGCGCCGCCCCCTCTTCCGCCCGCGTTTCCCCGAAACTCGCTGCGAAGGCCGCGTCGAGCCACTCGGGATAATCGCCTGTAATATGCGGTGGCGCGTCATCGAGCGCAGCCGACTGCAATCTTTGCCGCTCGATATCATTCAAGGGCTCCGGCGCGTGGCGCGATCCATCGGCGAGCCTCTCGATTGCCGCAAGCTCGAGCCCGCGTTCGCGTTTGAGCATGCCGAGCACGACCGCGCGCGGCGTATCGGCATCCATCAGAAAGGCCGAGGATGCGCGGCGGCGCAGCGTGTCGTAGACAAGCCCGGCAATCGCGGCGCGGTCGCCGGAACCGGCGAAGCGGTGCGCGAGGCCCCAGCTTTTGAGCACGTCGGCAGCGGGCCGGCGCTCGCGGGCGATCGCATCGATGACTTCGATCGCGGCGGCGAGCCGCGCGGCCGGCGTCATGACAGACCGACGAGCAGCCGCGCCGCGAAGATGATCCACATCAGCAGCAACACCACGGTTCCCGCGACAAAGGCATAGAACCTGTGACCGACATGATTGCTGGTGACATGAATATAACAGTGGCCAAGCCGCGCGATCACGAACAGCCACGACATGACGACAAACAGCAGATCGGCCATGCGCGTCATCAGCGCGAGGATCACCAAGACGTAAAACAGCACCGGAACCTGAAATTGACTGTTATAGCTGTTGCCGATCTGGGCAATCCTGGCCGGCCAGTTCTGCTGTCCGAGCGCGATGCTCGAAACCTTCGTCTCGCCACGACGCACGGAACCGAGCCGCGATAACCCGGTCCAGAACACCAGCGTAAACGTCAGCGCGACCTGGACGAAGACCGGCAGCAACACCGCCTGAACCGACATCGGACACTCCCGTTACACGCGGCTCGGATAGTTCGGGCTCTCGCGGGTGATGACCACGTCATGGACGTGGCTCTCGCGCAGGCCGGCATTGGAGATGCGCACAAATTGCGCCTTGTCGTGCAGTTCGTCGAGATTGCGGGCGCCGACATAACCCATCGCGGCGCGCAAGCCTCCCGTAAGCTGATGCAGCACGGTCGAGGCCGACCCCTTGTAGGGTACCTGGCCCTCGACGCCTTCGGGCACCAGCTTGAGCGCGTCCTTGATGTCCTGCTGGAAATAGCGATCGGCCGAGCCACGCGCCATCGCACCGACCGATCCCATGCCGCGATAGGTCTTGTAGGAGCGGCCCTGATAGAGAAACACCTCGCCCGGCGTCTCATCGGTGCCGGCGAGCAGCGAGCCGACCATCGCGCAATCCGCGCCGGCGGCCAGCGCCTTGGCAAGATCGCCGGAATATTTGATGCCGCCGTCGGCGATCACCGGCGTGCCGCTGAGTTTGGCTGCTTCGACCGAGTCCATGATCGCGGTGAGCTGCGGCACGCCGACGCCGGCAACGATGCGCGTCGTGCAGATCGAACCGGGGCCGATGCCGACCTTGATGGCGTCGGCGCCGACATCGATCAGCGCCTTGGCGCCCTCACGGGTCGCCACGTTGCCGGCGATCACCTGAACCTTATTCGACTGTTTTTTGATACGGTTGACGGCATCGAGCACCATTTTCGAGTGGCCGTGCGCGGTATCGACGACAACGAGGTCGACGCCGGCCGCGATCAGCGCTTCGGTACGCACATGGCCCTTGTCGCCGACCGTGGTGGCCGCGGCGACGCGCAGCCGGCCCTGCTCATCCTTGCAGGCGTTCGGATTTGCGACCGCCTTCTCCATGTCCTTGACGGTGATGAGGCCGACGCAGCGGTACTCGGCGTCGACGACGAGCAATTTCTCGATGCGGTACTGATGCAGCAGCTTCTTGGCTTCGTCCTGGCGCACGCCTTCGCGCACCGTGACCAGCCGGTCCTTCGTCATCAGCTCGGAGACCTTCTGCCGCGGATCGTTGGCGAAGCGCACGTCGCGGTTGGTCAGGATGCCGACCAGCCTGCCGGGATGTCCGGGACTGCCGCCCTCGACCACGGGAATGCCGGAAATCCGGTTTTCGCTCATCAGCGTGAGCGCATCGGCGAGCGTCGCGCTTGGGGAAATCGTGAGCGGATTGACCACCATGCCGGACTCGAACTTCTTGACCATACGCACCTGCGCGGCCTGCTCGTCCGGCTCCATGTTGCGGTGGAGCACGCCAATACCGCCGACCTGTGCCATCGCGATCGCCATATCGGCTTCGGTGACGGTGTCCATCGCCGAGGCAAGGATCGGCAGATTGACGGCGATGGAACGGGTGACGCGGGAACGGACGTCCACGTCGGTCGGCAAAACCTCCGACAGGCCCGGTTTGATCAGCACGTCGTCGAACGTAAGTGCTTCGGGCGGGCTCGTATTGTCGACCGGCATTTGCCAACTCCATGTCGCCCGTAGACGGACCGGCCGGCTGAAAAGGCTGAAAAAATGCCTCCGCGAGGGGTGCCCCTCGCCCGGAACAGCGGCCCGCTTTTGGGTTGGCGTGGGTCGATAGCATGGCTTGGTGCTGATTCCTAGGCCGTCGATGCCCGATGTGGACGCCTTGCCGCCGGCCACGCCGACGGCAATCCCGTTGGCGGATGGCTGCCATGACGACCGGCATGACAGTCATCTTGCCGCGGCCCGCCGCGCCTTGCCGGTCCCGCGACTGTGCTATGGAAGCCGCCACCGTGCCGGCTGGCACACGCGAAATCCGCAATTTTTATTGATGCGCATGATCTTGTCCGAAAACCGGTTCCCACTTTTCGGGATCGTGCGCTGATGCGTTCTGACCGCATCGTCGCGCTCATCATTGCTGTGGCGCTGTTCATGGAGAACATGGACTCCACGGTGATCGCCACCTCGCTGCCGGCGATCGCCGCCGATATCGGCGCAAGCCCGCTGGCGCTCAAGCTGGCGCTGACGTCCTATCTGCTGTCGCTTGCGATCTTCATTCCGGCGAGCGGCTGGGCCGCCGACCGCTATGGCGCGCGCACGGTGTTTCGTGCGGCGATAGCCGTATTCATGATCGGTTCGATTGGTTGTGCGATCTCGGGCTCGCTGACCGATTTCGTGATCGCGCGCATCGTGCAGGGCATGGGCGGCGCGATGATGACGCCGGTCGGCCGGATCATCATGGTGCGCTCGACGCCGAAGCGCGACCTCGTCGGCGCGATGGCCTGGGTGACGACCCCGGCGCTGGTCGGCCCCGTGGTCGGTCCGCCGGTCGGGGGCTTCATCACCACCTTCGCGTCGTGGCACTGGATCTTTCTCATCAACATCCCGATCGGGCTCGCCGGCATCCTGATGGCCAGCCGCTACATTCCCGACCTGCGCGCCGAGAAGCATGAGCCATTCGATACGCTCGGCATGGTGCTCGCGGGTCTCGGCATCGCCGGTCTCGCCTTCGGCCTGTCGGTGCTGGGGCTCAACTTCCTGCCGTGGACGGTGGTCGCGGGATTGATCGCGGCCGGCGCGATGTTCACCGCCGCCTATCTCGTTCATGCGCGGCGCACGCCGGCGCCGGCGCTCGATCTCACCTTGCTTCGCCTGCCGACCTTCCGCGCCAGCATGACCGGCGGCTTCCTGTTCCGGCTCGGCGTCGGCTCGATCCCTTTCCTGCTACCGCTGATGCTGCAAGCCGGGTTCGGCATGACGCCGTTCCAGTCCGGCCTCATCACGTTCGGCGCGGCGGCCGGCGCGCTGACCATGAAGATGGCAGCGGCCACCATCCTGAAACGCTTCGGCTTCCGAACCATTCTCGTGTTCAACGCGCTGATCAGTTCCGCGTTTCTCGCCGCTTGCGCGGCCTTTACCGAAGCAACGCCGGTGACTTTGATGATTGCGGTACTGGTCATCGGCGGATTCTTCCGCTCGCTGGAGTTCACCTGCATCAACACGATCGCCTATGCCGAAGTCGATAACGCGCGGATCGGCCGCGCCACCGCGCTGGTGAGCGTCGGACAGCAACTGTCACTCTCGGCGGGCGTCGCGGTGGGAGCGCTCGCCGTACACCTCACGATCCTGGCGCGTGGACGCGACGTTGACGGTCCGTTGCAGGCGCTCGACTTCCCGCCCGCCTTCCTGATTGTGGCGGCCATCTCGACGATGTCGGTGCTGGCCTTTATTCGCCTGCCCGCCGATGCCGGCGCTGAACTTGCCAATCGGACCCCAAACCCCGCCGAAACCGCACCGGAAGCGACCGACGTCCGCGCGAACTGAGGCAAGCTGCCGCAGCGCCGTTAACCATAAAAACGATTGGTTTCCCGGTGGCATAGACAGCTTTTCAGGCCGCGCCTAGCGTCCCTGTTAAGGTTAACGATCGGGTGACATTTGTTCATGCGTAGGCCCGAATTCCATCGGACCGTGCTCGCGCACGCCGCCACTGCGCTGGCGCTGCTGGCGCTTGCCTCATCGACTCCGCACGCGCAGACGGCGGGCGATGTTGAAGGGCTCGAGGCCTATGCGCGCGCGCAGCTTCAGGGCCGTTCGCAGGAACCAGAACCCCTAACGATTTCGGAGGCGCGCCGCTCGATCCGCGAGACCCAGCCGCACATGACGCTGCGCCAAAGCATCCGCGTCTGCGGCGACCAGACCAAGGACCAAGCCACCGCGCGCATCGAAGCCTGCACACGCGTTCTGGAGTCGCGCAAGGTCGGCGGCGAAACCGCCGGTGTCACTTATGCCCTGCGCGGCCTCGCCTATCTCGACCGCTCCGACGTGCCGAACGCCATCACCGATCTCGACCGCGCGGTGCGCCTCGCGCCGCAATTCGGCCCGGCCTATCAGAACCGCGGCAACGCCTGGTACGCCAAAGGTAATTTCGGCCGCGCCATCGCCGATTATGACGAGGCGATCCGGCTCGAACCGAATACGGCCTCGGCCTATGTCAACCGCGCCACCGCCAAGCGCGATCTCGGCCTGCGCGACGAAGCGCTTGCAGATTACGAAAAGGCGATCGAACTCGACCCGAAGCGCGCAACCTCCTACCGCGGCCGTGGACAGATTTACCTGCGGCAGAAGGACTATGCGCGCGCGATCGGCGATTTCGACCATGCCGTGCGTTACGATCACAGCGCCGCAAACGTGATGCTGCGGGCCGACGCGCATCGCGAAGCCGGCCATCTCGACAAGGCGCTCGCGGACTACACTGAAGCGGCGCGGCTTGATCCCGGCAATGTCGGTGTCTGGATCGCGCAGGGCACGGTCTGGCATCAGAAAGGCGACGTGGACCGCACGCTCGCGCTCTATCAGAAGGCGGTGCAGACCGACCCTAACGCGGCGATCGGCTACCGCTATCTCGCCGAAGGCTACGTCGCCAAGGGCGACCGCAAGCGCGCGCTCAAGGAAATCAGCCGGGCGCTGAAATTCTCCTGGCGGCTCGATTTTCTCGCTCTGCGGGCACAGTGGCGGCTTGCCGACGGCGACCTCGATGGCGCGGAAACCGACGCCGGCTATATCGATAAATTCGAGGACGACAATCCCGCGGCGCTTGCGGTGCGCGGCGGCATCGCGGCCCGGCGCAAGGACTATGCGCAGGCGCTCGCCAAACTCGACACCGCACTGAAAGCGGACAAGACGCTTGGTTTTGCCTATGCCGAGCGCGGTCTCATACATGCGGCGAAGTCCGATGCGGAATCCGCCATGCGCGATCTGACCCGCGCCGTCGCGATGCAAAGCGCGGACGCTGCCGTGTTTCGCGAACGGGCGCAGCTTTTCAAGGCCAAAGGCGAACTCGCCAAAGCGATCGACGACATCAGTGACGCGATCAAGCGGGAGCCCAAATCCGCAGCGCTCTATTATCAGCGCGCGACCTGGCGCAAGGCGGCCGGCGAGACCGAACTGGCGCTCACGGACTACAGCGACGCTATTGCCCGCGGCGTCGAGCAGGCCGACGCCTATTACCAGCGCGCCATCATCCGCATCGCCAAGGGCGATCGCGCCGACGCGATTGCCGACCTCGATCAGGCGATCAGGCGCGACGCCGGCAAGGCCGGCTATTTCCGTAGCCGCGGCACGGTGCAGCTCGCCTTGAAGGCCTACCACAAGGCCGCGAACGACTTCGACAATGCGATCCGGCTCGCGCCCGGCGAGTTCAGCGACTATTACCAGCGCGGACTTGCGCGCGAACAGGCCGGCGAGATCGACAAGGCCATGGCGGATTTCACGCTGGCACTGTCCTACAAGCAGCACGACGCCGACGCACAGAAAGCGCTCTATCGCGCACAGACCGAATTCAAGCGGCGCAAGGCCGAGGCCGCGGCCCGCGAAGCCGCCGAAGCGAAGAAAAAGAAGACCGAATTGGCGTTGCGCGAGGCCGCCGAACGTGCGGCCAAGGCCAAACAGCAGGATGGTCCGGCGATCGCCGTCGTCCCGATTGATTCAACCGGCGCGATACAACGCAAAATTTCGGCGGTGCCTTTGCCAGCGGCGCGGCCGCGTATCGTTTCGTCACCGCCGGCTCGCAATGTGTCCGAGCGCAAATCACCGCAAAAGAACGAGCGCACAGTCACCAAATCGAACCGCGACAAGACGCAACAGGCCAAACACGATAAATCAAAGCGGGAGCGCCTTGTCCGCGAGCGCTTTCAGCGCGAGCAACGCCGACAGCGCGCTTTAAGGCAACATCACGAACAACGGCGCAGTCAGCAGCGCCTGCAGACACAGTTCACCGACGCCTTCCGCGGCACGCGGCGCTAGCCACGGAACCCGGTTGCCAACAGATAAAGTTCCGCAGAATCGGCGCGGCTCGCCTTCGGTTTGACGTGGCGCACCGTGGCATAGTCGCGCTTGAGTGCGGCCAACAGGGCCGGCTCCGTGCCGCCCTGCAGAACCTTTGCGAGATAGGCGCCGCCAGGCTTCAAAACCTCGCGGGCGAACTCGGCACCGGCCTCGACCAACGCCATGATCTTCAGGTGGTCGGTCCGACGATGGCCGGTCGCGTTGGCCGCCATGTCCGACAGCACGACGTCGGCCGAACCGCCGAGCAACTCTCTGAGTTTGTCCGGCGCTGTCGCATCGAGAAAATCGAGATGCAGAAAGTCGACTCCGGGCAGCGGATCGATACCGAGAAGATCGATCGCGACGACCCGCCCCGCCTCCGGCGCACCGACGCGCTGCGCCGCGATCTGGCTCCAGCCCCCCGGCGCGGCGCCAAGATCGACGACGCGGCCGCCCTTTTTAAGAAAGCGATACTGGTCGTCGATCTCCGAAAGTTTGAAGGCCGCGCGCGACCGCAGACCCTCGCGCTTCGCGCGGGCGACATACGGATCGTTAAGCTGGCGCTCGAGCCAGCGTTGCGAGGACGCCGTGCGGCTCTTGGCGGTCTTCAGCCGGACCTTTAGGTTGCGCGAACCGCCGCTCCTGGACCCGCTGTTGGACCCGCTCTTGGTCCCGCTCTTGGCGCCGCTCTTGCCGCGGGTCACGTTGCTGCTGCCTGTGCGCCGTCCCAGACACCGTCGGCACGCATCATCTCGACCAGCATGCCCTCGCGCAGGCCGCGGTCCGCGACACGCAGCCGGCGGCACGGGAAGGCACGCCGGATGGCTTCGAGAATCGCACAGCCGGCGAGGACCAGATCGGCGCGCTCTGCGCCGATGCAGGGACTGGCGACGCGGTCCCGGTAGCTCATCGCGAGCAAACGCTCCATGACCGTCGATATTTCCTGTTCGCTCATCCAGCAGCCGTCGACGCGACTGCGGTCGTAGCGCGCGAGATTGAGATGGACGCCGGCAATGGTGGTGACGGTTCCGGACGTGCCGAGCATATGAATGCCGTCGTCACAGCCCTCGCCGTGCTCGGCCGCGAACGGCGCAATCAGCTCGAAGATTTCGTCGACCATCGCGTCGTAAGTCTTCCGCGTAACGTCGACGCCGCCGTGGCGCTCCGCCAGCGTGACGACGCCGTGTGCCAGCGACGTCCAGCCCCGGATGTTCGGCAACGGCGGGCCGTTATGGACGCCATCCGAGCGGCTGAGGCGAACAAGCTCGGACGAGCCACCTCCGATGTCGAACAGCAGCACGCCGTCGGCTTGCGGGTCGATCAATGGCGTACAACCGGTCGCAGCCAGCGTCGCCTCGGTCTCGCGGCCGATGACCTCGAGTTCGAGGCCGGTCTCCTCGCGCACCCGGGCACAGAATTCGTCGCCGTTCTCGGCGGCGCGGCAGGCTTCGGTCGCGATCAGCCGGGCGCGCGTGACACCGCGATTTCGCATTTTGTCGCGGCAGATCGACAGGGCGGCAATGGCGCGCGCGATGGCCGCATCGTTGATGCGGCCGGTCGCCGACACGCCTTCGCCGAGCCTGATGATGCGTGAAAAGGCATCGACGACGCGGAAGCCGTCTGCAGTCGGACGCGCGACAAGGAGCCGGCAGTTGTTGGTGCCAAGATCGAGAGCGGCATAGGTCGCAGGCGTCCGATCGGAGGACGCTCCGCGGAAATGCTCGGCAGACGGCCGCCGGTCCCGCCCGGGGCGCCGTCGCGGCGCCCGCTCGCGAGCGGGACCGGGACCGGAGCTAACCCCGGTCCCGTCGTTCATCGAACCAAAACCTTCCTGCCGCCCGGACGCCACTCGGGGTCACCGGATTGCGGCAATGTGTCCATAAATCCACAAAAGTGTAACAGCGCCGTCTTATCGCGCAACCGGCCTATGAGGCAGGCGTTGTTGTGCGCCGCGCCATCCTCCACTATTTCAAGAGACAGCCCAAAAAACGTACCTGAAATCTTCCAAAGACGATCGAACATGGACCATCGAACCGATAAAGCCGCCTCGGACGCCACAACTGACGCGGCGCTCGCTCTCACGAAATTCGGAGTCGGCCAACCGGTGCCGCGCAAGGAGGATCCGGCCCTCGTCTCAGGCAAGGGCCGTTACACTGACGACATCGATCTGCCGGGGCAGGCCCATGCCGTCATGGTCCGAAGCCGCGACGCGCACGGCTTGATCCGCGGCATCGATACCGAGGCCGCACGCAAGATGCCGGGCGTACTTGGCATCTATACCGGGGACGACCTGAAGTCCTATGGCGGACTGAAGTGCCTGCTGCCGCTCAAGAACCGCGATGGCACCCCGCTGCGCTACACGCCGCGGCCGGCGCTTTCGACCGACAAGGTTCGTTTTGTTGGCGACCCGGTGGCTTGTGTCGTTGCCGAAACCGCGGCGCAAGCGAAGGATGCTGCCGACGCGGTGACGCTGGATATCGACCCCCTGCCCGCCGTGATCGATGCCCGCAAGGCCGCAGAACCCGGAGCGCCGCTGATTTGGGATGACGTGCCCGGCAACATCGTACTCGACTATCACTACGGCGACACAGAGAAGGTCAAAGCCGCCTTCGCCGCCGCCAAACACGTCGTCAAGCTACCGATCGTCAATCAGAAGCTGGTCGTCGCCTCGATCGAGCCGCGCTCGGCGATCGGAGAATTCGACAAGACCACTGAGAAATGGACGCTGCATTCGTGCAGCCAGGGCGTCTTCGGCCTCAAGAATGCGATGAAAGACATTCTCGGTGCTCCGGCCGACAAAGTGCGGATTTTGACCGGCAACGTCGGCGGCTCGTTCGGCATGAAGGCTGCCGCCTACCCGGAATATGTCTGCGTCCTCCACGCCGCACGCGCACTCGGCCGCCCGGTAAAGTGGACCGATGAGCGGTCCGGCAGCTTCGTTTCCGACCACCACGGCCGCGATTTCGACATGACGGTCGAAGGCGCTTTCGACGAGCGCGGCGTCATTCAGGCGGTGCGGCTCACGGGGTTCGGCGGACTCGGCGGCTTCGTCTCGGCCTTCGGGCCGCTACTGCCGACGGTGAACGTCACCAAGAACGTCAATTCGATGTACCGCACGCCGCTTCTGGAAGTCGCAACCAAATGCGTGCTCACCAACACGACGCATGTCTCGGCTTATCGTGGTGCGGGGCGCCCGGAAGGCGCGCTCTATATGGATCGGCTGATCGACTATGCCGCGACGCAGATCGGGATCGACCGCTTCACGTTGCGCAAGCGTAACTTTATCAGAAAAAGCCAGATGCCTTTCAAGGCGGCCTCCGGGATGGACTATGACAGCGGCGACTTCCCCGGCCTGTTCGACGAGGCGCTGAAACTCGCCGATGTCGAAGGCTTCAAGAAACGAAAGCGCGACAGCAAGAAGGCCGGCAAGCTGCGGGGCCTCGGCGTCGGCTGCTATCTCGAGACGACGGCGGCCGGCACCACCGAAATGGGTGGTATCCGTTTCGAGGACGACGGTACGGTGACGATCGTCACCGGCACGCTCGATTACGGCCAGGGCCACGCCACGCCGTTCGCGCAACTGCTGCACGACAAGCTCGGCGTCCCGTTCGACAAGATCAAACTGCTACAGGGCGACAGCGACCAACTCGTCACCGGCGGCGGCACCGGCGGCTCGCGCTCGGCGATGTTGTCGGGAACCGCGATCATCGAAGCCTCGGCGAAGGTGATCGATAGCGGCAAACAGATCGCCGCGCATGCGCTCGAAGCCTCAACAGGCGACATCGAGTTCAAGGCAGGCCGCTTTGTCATCGCCGGCACCGACCGCGCCATCGGCATCATGGAACTGGCCAAACGCCTGCATGAAGGCACGCTGAAAATGCCGGAGGGCGCACCCGCGACGCTGAATGTCAGCCATGTCACGCAGGCAATGCCGGGCACCTTCCCCAACGGCGTCCATGTCGCCGAAATCGAGGTCGACCCCGATACAGGCGCGGCGGAGGTCGTGAAATACACCGCCGTCAACGATTTCGGCGTTGTGCTCAACCCGATGCTGGTGGAAGGCCAAATTCACGGCGGCGTGGTGCAAGGTCTCGGTCAGGCGCTGCTCGAAGGCATCGTCTATGACAAGGATGGCCAGCTGCTGACTGGCTCGTTCCAGGACTACGCCATGCCGCGCGCCGCCAACACGCCGGCGATGACGGTCGCGAACCGCGGCGTGCCGACCAAGCTCAATCCGGTCGGCGCCAAAGGCTGCGGCGAGGCCGGCTGTTCCGGCGGACTGCCGACGGTGATGAACGCCCTGCTCGATGCGCTCTCGGAGGCCGGCGTCCATGACATCGCCATGCCGGCGACGCCGGCGCGGATCTGGCAAGCGCTCCAAGACGCCAGGCCCGCGAACTAGCTCAGCGAACATAAAAAGCAAAACCTGCGCCGGCTGCCGCCCGCGCAGGTTTTCTTGTGTGGCGACATCAGGCGGCGCGGGCTTCCTTGACTTCGGCGGCGGCCTTTTCGACCTCCTGCGCCAGACGGAACAGTGCCATGCGCTCGTCGACGGCACGGGCCTGCTGCTCGAGCACCTTGGCCGTCGCCGCGTTTTCCTCGACCAGCGCCGAGTTCTGCTGAGTGACCTCGTCCATGCTGGTCAACGCCTTGTTGACCTGATCTATGCCGGTCGCCTGCTCGCGGCTTGCGGTCGCGATTTCGCCGACGATCGACGCGACTTTCTTGATCGATTCCACGATCTCGCCGAGCGAGCTGCCGGTCCGATTGACGAGATCGACACCGTTCTTGACGAGCCCGTTGCTGGTCGTGATCAGATTCTTGATATCCTTGGCGGCCTGCGCCGAGCGCTGCGCGAGCGAACGGACCTCGGACGCGACCACCGCAAAGCCGCGGCCGGCATCGCCCGCGCGGGCGGCCTCCACCGCGGCGTTGAGAGCAAGCAGATTGGTCTGCCGCGCGATCTCGTCGATGACGCCGATGATGTCGCCGATTTTGTGTGAGGACTCCTCGATCAGCGCCATGGCCTTGACGGCCTCGTCGACAACGGCGCCGCCCTTTTCGGCGATCGCCTGCGTTGCCACGGCGGATTCGTTCGCTGTCTGCGCATTGTCGGCATTGTGGCGGACCGTGGTCGCGATTTCCTCCATAGACGCGGAGGTCTCTTCGATAGCGGCGGCCTGCTCCTCGGTCCGCTGCGACAGATCGGTCGTGCTGCTCGCGATTTCGGCCGAGGCGCTGGTGATTTCGCGGGTCGCGGCAACGATCGCCGAAATCGTCTCGCGCAACTGTTCGACCGTGCGATTGAAATCATCACGGACCTTGCGGTAGCCCTCCGACATTTCGCTGGACAGTTCAGCAGTCAGGTCGCCAGTCGACAGGCGTTCGAGCCCAGCGGCAAGCACTTCGATAGCGCGCGACTGTTCGGCCGCGGCCTGAGCCTGACGCTCGGCGGCATTGCGGCGTTCCGCCTCGACCTTCAACTGATCCTGATGTGCGCGCTCGGCGGCGGCGCGCCGCTCGGATTCGATTACCTCGCGCTCACGCTCACGGCGCTCCTGCTCGGCGGCGGCCTGACGCTGACGTTCCGAGACCTCGGCAAGCTGGCGTTCCGTCTCGGCGTCGGCGCGTTCCTTCGACTTGATCTTGAAGGTCTCGACGGCGGCCGCGATCTGACCGACTTCGTCGTTGCGGCCAACCCCCGGCAGCACGACGTCGAAATTGCCGTCGGCAAGATCTTTCATGCGCGCGGTGAGCGTGCGCAGCGGCTGGGCGAGCGAATAGGCGGAGCCGAGCGCGAGCAGAAGGCCAATCAGCACGGTCAGGCCCGCTGCGATCATCAGCTTCATCTGCGTCGCGCCGACCTCGGTGTCGGCAATCGAACGGAATTCGAAACCGTAGGCAGCCGCGGACTCGGCCAGCACGTCGAGATGAGCACTGACCTTGTTGCCCTGCTCGTTAACCAGTTGCGGTACCGGCAGCTCCTGCACGCCGGTGGCGGGCGGATTGATGATCTTGCGGGCAGCCTCGAACCACGCCGCTGCCGAGGCAACCGTCGCATTGTAGGTTTCGTCGAAACTCGCATTCTTCGGCATGCGCTCGCGCACGACGGCCATGTCCGAGCGGAAGTCTTCCATCGACTTCTCGACGGCGGCGAGTTGCCCGGCGGCCAACGGCTCGCGCACCGTCATCGCCATTTCCACGTCGCGGCGCGCCTTGGCGAAGTTCACCTGCGCCGACCGCGCGTAGCTGATCGCCATCAGCGGCCCGTCATAGAGCCGCGTGATGAGCGAACTCAAGGTGGCGAGATTGAAGGTGCTGTAAGAAACCGCACCCGCCGACAACAGACAGACAATTCCAAACGCCGCGAGAAGTTTGTATCTGATGGTCATTGGGAGACCGCCTGTCTGCCGGAGTTGCTACTGAACGACCTTGACGGTCATGCGCATCGGTGGATGGATCGCGCAGAGAACCTTGACCTCGCCAGCGTTCTTGAAGGTGACCGGCGTGGCGTTGCCGGGTTTCATCGGACCGAGATTGAACTTGTGGCCTTCGGTCGTCGACATCACGTTGTGAATGATGTTGTCGTCGTTGACGAACAGCAGCGAGTCCCCGACCTTCACCGTGATTTCGGATTCCGAAAACACTTTTCCCTTCTGATGAATGGCTTTTTCGGTGGCGTAGGCTGCGGCGAGTCCGGAGACGAACGCAGCGGCGAGAACGACGTTAAAGACCTTCATCAGCTTGCTCCTCAGTCGAATTAGCGCGGAAGGACCGGCACCGTGGTCGGTGTCATGTTGCTGTCCAGTGTTTTCAGGAACGCGACCAGATCGGACTTTTCGCGATCGGTCAGCCCGAGCGGCTTCACGAGTTCGGAACGGCTCGGCCGCTCGATACCGCCGTGATTGTAATGCTCGACCACGGCCTCGAGAGTCGCCAGCGAGCCGTCATGCATGTAGGGACCGCGGCGCATGATTTCGCGCAGCCCCGGCGTCTTGAAGGCGTATTTTGCCGTCACCGCTTCGGGCAGGAATTTCGCCAGACCGATATCGTCGCCAGGCAGGCCGATGTCGCGGAAGCTCTCGTCGCTGAAGTTCCAGCCGCTGTGGCAACCGCTGCACAGGCCCTTGCCGTTGAACACCGCAAAGCCACGCTTGGCGTCTTCGGAGATCGCCTTCTCGTTGCCTTCGATCCAGTCATCGAACGGCGCGCGATTCGAAATGACCGTGCGCTCGTAGGTCGCGATCGCCCGGGCGACATTCTTGGAGGAGATGCTTTCGCCAGGGAACGCCTTCTCGAAGAGGCCCTTGTATTCCGGAATCTGGTGCAGACGCTTCAGCAGCTCGTCGAGCGGCAGCGCCATCTCGACTTCGGCCTGAATCGGACCCAGCGCCTGCGCTTCGAGCGTCGGCGCACGGCCATCCCACATGAAGATGTTGCCATAGGCGGCATTGATGATGGTCGGCGAGCGCCGGCCGAGCGTCTTCATCTGATGGCCGACGCCTTTGGGCAGACCGTCGCCCCAGCCATAGGCCGGGCTGTGGCAGCTCGCGCAGGACAGCAGGTTCGCCTTCGACAGCCGCGGGTCGAAATAGAGCTTCTTGCCGAGCGCAGCTTTCTCGAAGGTGTACGGATTGTCCTTCGGAAACGGTATCGTCTTGGGCCGGCGATAGCTCGCCTTCAGTTCGTCCTGCCCCGGATCTTTCGCCGCCGGAACGTCGAACTTCCGGGTCGTACCCACCGCAACATCCGCTTCGGCGCGATGCGCTCCCGCAGTGATGGCAGCAGCGACCATGACGACCGCAGCCGCCCCACACCGCCAAAATGCGACACTCCGACCAGCCCCACTCATGAGTCCCCACCCCTCGTGGCCCAATCACGAAACGCTATGATTTGAATAGAGTTATAAATGCCTGTTTATTGCCCATTGATTAATTGAATTAACAATTTCGGTTGTTTTCCGTGGGCCGGATTCCACCGGAAGTTGGGCCGCACACAAACCATCGGACGCCCGCTTTCACGGGCGTCCGGAGTCTGTCTTCGAGTGTGTGTCTGCCCTTCGCTCAGGCCGCCTTGGCGTCGTCCTTGGCGTCGTCCTTGGCGTCGTCCTTGGCGTCATCGCCGGCAGCGAGCCGGAACAGTTCCATCCGCTCGCTCATGGCATGCGCCTGTTGCTCAAGCACTTTAGCGGTTGCGGCGTTCTCCTCGACCAGCGCCGAGTTCTGCTGGGTCGCCTCGTCCATGCTGTTGAGCGCGCGGTTGACCTGCTCGATACCGGTCGCCTGTTCGCGGCTCGCCGTCGCGATGTCGGCGACAATCGCGGCAACCCTCTTGATCGACTCGACGATTTCGTTGAGCGAGCCGCCCGCCTTGTTGACCAGATCGACGCCGTCTTTCACAAGGCCGTTGCTGTCGACGATAAGGTTTTTGATGTCTTTCGCCGCCTGCGCTGAGCGCTGGGCGAGTGAACGCACCTCCGAGGCAACCACGGCAAAGCCGCGGCCAGCGTCGCCGGCGCGCGCCGCTTCGACCGCCGCATTGAGCGCAAGCAGATTGGTTTGACGGGCGATTTCATCGATGACGCCGATGATATCGCCGATCTTGTGCGAGGATTCCTCGATACGCGCCATCGCCTTGACGGCCTGCTCGACGACCGCTCCACCTCGCTCCGCCACGACCTGCGTCTCGCCAGCCGACTGGTTGGCAGCCTGCGCGTTTTCGGCGTTCTTGCGTACCGTGGTGGCGATTTGCTCCATCGAGGCCGAGGTTTCCTCGATGCTCGCCGCCTGCTCCTCGGTGCGCTGCGACAGATCGGAGGTCGATGTGGCGATCTCCGCCGAGGCACTGGAGATTTCCCGTGTCGCACCGACGATTGCGGTAATCGTCTCGCGCAGCTGCGCAATCGCCTTGTTGAAGTCCTCGCGGATCTGGGAATAAGTCGCAGAGAAGCCCTGATCCAACTCGCAGGTCAGATCGCCTTCCGACAACCGGGCGAGTCCGTCGGCCAGCGAGCGGATCGCGGCCGCTTGCTCGAGCGCGGCGACGGCCTGTGTTTCGGCGTTCTTGCGGCGCTCTTCCTCGTTGGCGAGACGCTCTTCGTCGGCGCGGCGACGTTCGTCCTCCGCCTGCTTGCGCTGCTGCTCGGCAGCGGCACGCTGCTCGTCGGCGCGGCGGCGCTCCTCCTCGGTCTGTTTACGCTGCTCGGAAGCGACCGTCTCAAGCCGGTTCTTCTCAATCGCACCGTCGCGGAACACCATGACCGCGGAGGCAACCGCTGCAATCTCGTCGGTGCCGCCGACCGCGATCTCGGTGTCGAGTTCGCCTTCCGCGATCTGGCGAGTCGCGACCGACAGCCGCTGCAAGCGGCGCACGATCTGCGGGCGGACATAGAACCAGGCGATGGCGGCGGCCATCAGGACGCTCGCGATGGCAATACCGATCAGCCAATTGTTGGTCGTGACGATCTGGGCATTCGCATTGGTCACCGACTCCTTGGCGGCGAATTTCGCCGATAACACCATGGAATCGACTTCCGCATTGAGGCGGGTAATCACTTCACCGGCAGACTTCAGGTTCTTGGCGAGCACCGAGCGCGCACTGAAGTCTTTTTCACGCAAGTCAAACAGATTGTCCTTGCCCTCGCCGAAGGCGAGCAGCGCCTCGGTCGCGGCTTTGCGCTTCGCATTGGGCGCCACCTTCTCGCCGTCGGCGATGGCCCTCGCCACGCGCTTCGACAGTGCCTTGTACCGGTCGCGCGCCGGAACCATCAGTTCCGGCCGGTCGAGCACGATGACCTCGCGCAACAGACCGAACAGCAGGTGGCCCTGCGCCAGAAGCGTCATGTCGGCGCCGTAAGCGACAAGATCCTTGTCCGACAACCGCGTAATCAGCGCCTTGACCTCGTCGGGATTGGCGCCGGTCGTCGCCTTTTCAAGGCCGATCATGACGTTGAACTGGGAGACATCGATCTCGGAGATCAGCGCCTGCTGGAACGCCTCGCCGGCCTTGTTGAGTGCGGCGGCGCGCTTGAGCTTTTCGACCTCGATGACGATACGCTCGCGTGCGGCCGCATCGACTTTCTCGACCTCGGTCTTGATCTTGTTCGCAATCTCAGTGAAGTGCTTTTGATCGAGCGCCTTGCGAAGCGCGAGCCGGTCGATCGCGCCGCGCATGTCGTTGTCCGCGGTCGAAAGCCGCTCGGCGACGTCGGCCACCCCGCTCTCATCGATGACATCGGCATACTGCGGTGCGACCGCCATGGTACGTGACGCAGCGTCCGACAGATCGCGCCAGAACTCGACGACCGGGAAACGATCCTCGGTCAGATCCTTAATGGTCGAACCGACCGTGGCAAACGACATGATCGCGAGCGCGGAGGCGGCGATCGTCAGGCCAACGATGGCTGCGATGCTCATATAGAGGCCGGTCCCGACGTTGACACGCAGGAATGCCGGGACGCCTGGAAGCGAGAGCTTGGGGAATTTCATGGTCGGCATCATGTTCACGCGATCTGGGTGACGGGTTTGAATTTGCCATCGGGGCCGATGACGGTCAGGAACACGGCATTCGAGCCCTGATTGTTGTTGGGTCCGTAGCTCAGCGTGAAGCCGCCGAAGTCGTAGGAGCCGTTGGTCAACTGCGCCATAAGCGTGGCGCGGGTGAGTTCGCCTTTGACGCGGCGCAACGCCTCGGCCACCGTGCGCCCGACGACATAGCCTTCAAGCGACACGAAGCCCGGTACCGCGTCCGGCTTCGATGCTTTCAACGCCTTGTGGAAGGCGGCGACCACGGGAATGGAAGTATCCTGCGGAAACGGGATCACCTGCGTCACAAGCACGCCGGCACCGGCCGACCCCAGTTCCTTCGCAAGCGCGTCGCTACCGACGAATGAGATATTGATGAAGGCCGGATCGAAGTTGATCGAACGCGCGACCTTGATGAATTCCGCGCAAGGGCGATACGGCCCGATCATGATCACCGCGTCGGGCTTGGCCTTGCGGATTTCGAGCAAGGGAACCCGAACCGCGACCGTATTGCGCTCGAACCCCGCCTCGGCAACGAGCTTCATCTTGCGCTTGTCCATGGCGCGGCGCGTGCCGGCGAGACCTGCGGCGCCGAAGGCGTCATCCTGGAACAGGATGGCGAAGCGCTTGGCGCCTCTGTCCTTGACCAGCCGCTCGACCATCACCTCGGTCTCCTGGAAGTACGAGGCGCGGATATTGACCGCGAGCGGTTGATAGGGATTGCGCAGCGCCTCGGTGCCGGTAAAGGCGCCGATGAACGGAATGTTTGCGGACTTGACGATGGGGAGCGCCGCCATCGAGGTCGGCGTCCCGACCGGACCGACCAGCGCAAACACACCCTTATCGATCAGCGCTCGCGTTGCCTCGATCGACTTTTTAGGCTCGTAACCGTCGTCGAGCGACATGAGCTCGATCTTGCGGCCCTGAACGCCGCCGGCTGCATTGGCCTCCGCGAACGCAGCCAACAAGCCGTCGCGCATCCCGGTGCCGAGGGCACTCGCCGGCCCTTCCAGAGCCGCAGCCTGACCGAATATCACCTTGTCTGCGGATACGCCGGTTTCAGCCAGCAAGCGCACCGGGAACGCGGTTGTCGCTCCGGTTGCAGCGACACCCGCGAGAATTTCACGTCGGTTGAACATCGAGAGTCATCCTGATCGATGGTGCCGATGGATCGGAGGCGGGGCCTCTGCGGACCGACAACCAGGTCGGCCGATCCTGTCGGAGGGCACGAGGAAGCCTGAATTTATTGGGGAAGAGTCATAAACTGGGACAATTACCAATCTGTTAAGCATAATTGCCGCGTAAACCGGCCACTTCGGCCGGACGGCGATCCATGAAATTTCGGGAGGCGTGCCGACGCCCAGCGCATTGCCGCTGCAGGCCACGGCCATGGATTCATCCGGGCGCGCGGGCGATAGTCCGCCTCCCCTGACCGCCGGATTCGTCATGGCCCAAGCGACCGACCATGCGGGCGCAACTCGCCCGAGCGACGCACGCCTGATCGTGACGGTCGGCGCCGCCCATTTCGTGTCGCATTACTACATTCTGATCCTGCCGCCGTTGTTCGCCTTCGTGCGGGCCGATTATGGCGTGAGCTATACCGAACTCGGCTTGGCGCTCGCGGCCTTCAACGTCACGTCGGCGATCCTGCAGACGCCAGCCGGATTTCTGGTCGACCGCATCGGCGCGCGACTGCCGCTCTTTGCAGCGTTGATGCTCGGCGGCATCGCCTTCGCGGTGGTGGGCCTCACCCATTCATTCTGGCTGCTGGTCGCGATGTTCGCCCTCGCCGGGGTCGGTAACGCGGTCTATCACCCCGCCGACTATGCGCTGCTCTCGCATGAAGTCGCGACGAGCCGCGCCGCCAAGGCCTATTCGATTCATACCTTCGCCGGCATGCTGGGCTCGGCAGCGGCGCCGGTGACATTGCTCATGATGCAGAGCCAATGGGGCTGGCGCGGCGCCTTTCTCGGCGCGGCGTCGATTGGTTTTGCGGTCGCGCTCCTGGTGATCGCGCAGCCCAGCCAGACGACGACGCATGCAGCGGCCACAACGAAGTCTGCGGCAACGGACGCACCGGCCGGCTGGCAGTTGCTGCTATCGCCGCCAATCCTGATCAATTTCGCGCTGTTCACCCTGCTCGCTCTGCTCAATGCCGGGCTACAGAATTATTCTGTTGTGGCGCTCGGCGCGCTTTATGGAACCGCGGTGGTCACCGCAAACGTCGCGCTCACGAGCTACCTGACCTTTGCCGCGTTCGGCGTGCTGGTGGGCGGCGCGCTTGCCGCGCGCGTTGCCCGACACAACGCAGTGGCCGCGGCGGGGCTTGTCGCGACCGGCCTCGCGGCGCTCGTGATTGCGGGACGCGACCCGGGCAGCGCGCTGCTGATCGCCGCCATGGCGGCGGCAGGACTTGCCAGCGGCACCATCATGCCGTCACGCGATCTGCTGGTGCGTCAGGTGACGCCGCCCGGCGCGTTCGGCAAGGTGTTCGGCTTCGTGACCACCGGCTTCAACATCGCCGGCATCGCCGCCCCGATGCTGTTCGGCCTCTTGATGGACTACGGGCAGCCGCAGCTGGTCTTCGTATTGGTGGCCGCATTCTGCGCGCTGGCGGTCGGCACGGTCGTGATCCAGCGTCCAAAACCCGCGCCCTGACGGCACTTGCGGGGCCGGCGTTAAGGGCTTGTCAAACCGGCCCGATTACTCCATGTGAAGGCCCGGCGGGCGTGACCGCCGCCAACTCGCTGGCCCCGCGTCACCGCGGACCCGTTGGGGGATGGTGAAATGGTATCACGGCAGACTCTGACTCTGCTTTTCTAGGTTCGAATCCTAGTCCCCCAGCCAACCCTGCAAGCGAAGCGCTGCAATGCCCGCAACCGACCTCCGCCCGCTGATGCTCGCCGGTATCCTGGTCGCCGCGCTCGATCCCGCGCTGGCGCAGACCACGACGACCTTCTCCGGCAAAGCGGCTTACTACGATCCCAACTACAAGGGACGGACCGCCTCCGGCGAACCCTACGACGCGACAAAGTTCACCGCAGCTCACAAGACGCTGCCATTTGGCACTCAGGTCCGCGTCACCGATACGAAGACCGGCCGCGACACCATCGTCACAATCAACGATCGTGGCCCGTTCAACAAAGGCCGGGTGATCGACCTGTCGCTCGCAGCGGCCGAGCAGATCGGCATGATCAAGCGCGGTATTATTACAATTCGCGCGGTCGTGATCGCGCCGCTCAAGCCGAGCGCCGGACAGAAGCCGAACTGATCGACGGCGCGCAGCGGACCCACCGTTCTTCGGGCGTACCTGCCGCGTTGCCAACTTTCAGGCTGACGTCGTTCTCGCCAAGCAAGGTCATGAAAATCGTCTGGCCCGCATGCGGTTCGGGCGTCGGCGCGACATATGAAAAGTAATGTCGCTCGTAGTTGCCTTGCATCGCCTTGCCGCCGGGCGTGACGATATCCGCTCCGCGAATGGTAAAGCGGCGACCATCGGTGTGGCACCAGTTGCCGTCGATCGCATCGGCAAAAGCCGAACTCACGGACCCGGCGATCATCGCCAAGACGAGACAAGTCTTGCGTGAATCAAATCGATTCACCGGTGCCTCCCGCAGTTCCCCGTCACCACAGATTTGTCGCCGATCTTACACAAAGTCATCGTAGCGCCGCCATATCCGGCAAAGAAGCTGCTCGGGGCTGCATCTTGAATTTGCGGGCGATCGGATGGCCTGGACGGCGATTTTCACTGCCATCGCGATCGCGGGGTCTGGCGCAGCTATTGCCGCAGAACGCAAGCCTCGCAGCCTGACGGCGCCAAAGACATTTGCCGGAGTCGCTTCCTTCTACAACCAGCCGGGCAAGGTCGCGAGCGGCGGCCGCTATGACCCGCGCAAGTTGACGGCCGCGCATCGCAGCCTGCCATTCGGCACCCGATTGCGGGTCACCGACCCGAAGAGCGGCCGCAGCGTCGTGGTCGTCATCAACGACCGCGGTCCGTTCATCCGCGGCCGGGTGATCGACCTTTCGCTCGCAGCCGCCAGGGAATTGCGCATGATGAAACGTGGGCTGATGCGCGTGCAGGTCGCCGTCCAATAGGCGCCGACCGACCTTCTCCGGCCCGTTCGTTCTAAGCTAGATTGATAGGCTGACGATCCGGCCGGCGCGGCACCGGCCGGCAAAAGTCTCGCCTGCCGTTCTGCAAGGAAAAAGAGTCATGCCCACCAAACGACCGACGCCGCGCTTGCCGCTGCTCAACGACGAACAACTGACCCCGCCGCAGCGTGCGCTGATGGAGGCGATCCGTTCCGGCCCGCGCGGCAAAGCGATGAACCCGCGCGGTCCTTTCGCCGCTTTCATCCATGCACCGGCGTTCGGCGATCTGGCGCAGCAACTTGGCGCGCATTGCCGTTATCATACCGCGCTTGAACCGCGCCTGTCGGAATTCGCAATCCTCTGCACCGCGCGGCAGTGGCGCGCGCAATACGAATGGTACGCTCATGCGCCGATGGCGGAGAAGGCCGGCGTTTCGCCGAAGACGATCGCCGAGCTGCGCGCTGGCCGCGCACCGAAAAGCGCCAAGAAAGACGAACGCGCGATCTATGATTTCGTGCAGGAACTCTACAAGACCCGCCGTGTCAGCGACCGTGCCTATAAACGTGTGCGCAGCTTCCTCAACGACGGCGCGCTGGTCGAACTGATCGGTATTCTCGGCTACTACGTCATGATCTCGATGACGCTCAACGTGTTCCGGATGCTGCCGCCGGACGACGTCAAGCTCGCCTTCGCGGAACCGAAATGACGGCGCGGCCGGCGGCGGTGTCCCGCCGCCGGGGCTTCGACTGTCAGTGTTTCATGCCACCATGCGAACCGCCGTGCCCGCTCGATGGGGCGGCGAGTTTGTCGACCTTGTATTCGACCTCGATCTTGCCGGCTTTCTCGAACACGAGCGTACCTTTGAAACTCTCGCCTTCGACGAGCGGCTTCTTCAGGCCCATGAACATGACGTGATAGCTACCGGGCTTGAACTCGACCGTTTCGCCCGGCTTGATCGTCAGCCCTTTCGGCAGCATGCGCATCTTCATGACGCCGCCCTCCATCGACATTTCGTGAATCTCGAACTTGCCGGCGGCCTCGGACGACCCGCCGAGCAGCCGGTCCGGCGCGCCGCCGGTATTCGTAATTTTCATATAGCCCCCACCAACGGCAGCGCCTTTTGGCGTTGCGCGCGCCCAGGGATGTTCGATCTTGAGGGAGCCGACGGTGTAGTCGTGGGCCGACGCCGGTGCGGCGACGGCAACAAATGCGGCAAGCGCCGCAAAGACAAAGCGAGTCATTATGATCTCCAAATGCGCAGAGCGCGGCCCATCAGAGGGCTTCGATATTGCGGTGACCTGAAAACGGACGACTGAAAATCAGCCGCGCGGCGGCGCCCGAGGCGACTGTGGGCCGCGAACGATCGGCAACGCGAAGGCGTCCGGGGCGAGTGCCGACGCGACCACGATCGGCTGTGGGCGCAGAGCGAGGACTGGTGACTGCGGCGGGGTGGCCAGCGCGGGACCGCAGCACAACACCGCGCAACAGTCGCGCGATCCGGTCTTGCCATCGTCTTCGGGCGTCGTGCCTCCGGCGAGGCCGGACGCGCCCGAGCAGATCGGGAAGCCGGCCGGCCCTGCAATGGAAAGCGCCACGGGCAACAAAGCCTGCAGCCCGATCGCGTAAGCGGCGACCAGCGCAATCCAGCGGGCGGAACGGAGCGGACGAGTCATCGCGGCCGGTTATAGGGCGGCCCGGCGAGCGCGTCCACGCGGCGGCCGGATCGCCTCCGCCGCAGCGATCGGCTAAATTGAGACGATGTCGAATAACGGACAGCCGCCCGAGGATACCGAGACCCGCATTCTGCGGTTCCGGCACCGACGCTCCGATGAGCTCGCCAAGCCGGATGAAGGCGAGTCGGCCGGCGACCTCAAACGATACGAGCAGGACGGCAGCGTCGACGATTACCGCCACCGCATGCTGGTCAATTTTGCCGCGCTGATGCTGATCGTGGCGCTGATCGGCGCCGGCGTGTGGATCGTCAATACGATGGCCGACCTGCGCAAGAACCAGGACTGCGCGCTGCAGGGCCGGCGTAACTGTGCGCCCATCGACGTTAACCGGGAGCCCCGGTAACAATGGCAGGCTTTCCCCGGCAATAATTGGTCATATTTGGCATAAATGGCCGTCGCCATTGAACTATCCCCCCCGCTTCGCTATACGCACTGCCGAACTCGACGTGCCGGCGGCCCGGCCGGGGAGCGGCCGGCCAGCGGCCCCTGGGCATCTGGAAACACCGAGAAATACAGAAATACTAGAGAGTTGCCGATGTCCTCGACCTTCGACACCGTCGCGAAAATCATTGCCGAAACTTGCGACATTCCCCGGGAAACCATCAAACCGGAGAGCCACGCTATCGACGACCTCGGCATCGACAGCCTGGACTTCCTCGATATCGCCTTCGCGATCGACAAGGCGTTTGGCATTAAAATGCCGCTCGAGCAGTGGACACAGGAGGTCAACGAGGGCAAGGCGACCACCGAACAGTATTTTGTGCTGTCGAACCTGAGCGCCCGGATCGACGAATTGGTGGCCGCCAAAACCGCCTGATTGGGCGCCTGACAGGAGCCTGGTCGCCGACCGACGCAATGCGCCTCGAGTATTTCCAGCTCATCGACCGGATCGCCGACCTCGATCTCTCCCAGCGCACGATCCGCTGCGCCGCGACTGTTCCCACCGAGAGCACGATCTTCGAGGGGCACTTTCCAGGCTATCCGCTGATGCCCGGCGTACTTCTGACCGAGTCGATGGCGCAAACCTCGGGCTGGCTCATCATCGCGCAGCTCCGCTTCACCAAGATGCCGTTTCTCGCCGCGCTCAAGGAGGTCAAGTTTCGAACCTTCGTGACGCCGGGGCAACAGCTCGATATTTCGGCGACGCTCGTTCACGAAGGCTCCGGCTATGCCGTCGCCAACGCCGAGATCGAGAGCGGTGGCAAACGTATCTGTGACGCCAACATCACGTTCCGCATCGTCGATTTTCCCAATCCGCAGTTCGTGACCTACATGAAAGATTTCGCGCGCAAGATCGATTTTCCGGCGGATGCGGTGTCATGACCGATCGTAGCCGCGACGCCTGCATCACCGGCATCGGTATCGTCTCCAGCCTCGGCGAGGGACCGGAGGCGCATTGGGACGCCCTGACGCGCGGCGCCGTCAATGTCGACGATGCGACCTATGCGCCCTACAGCGTTCATCCGATCGCGAAGCTCGACTACGACAAGCAGATCCCAAAGAAAGGCGACCAGCGCCAGATGGAGGCTTGGCAGCGCATCGGCACTTATGCCGCCGGCCTTGCGCTCGAGTCCGCCAGCATCAAGGGCAATACCGAAATCCTCGGCCGCACCGACATGATCGTTTCCGCCGGCGGCGGCGAACGCGACCTCGCCGCCGACAGCGCGATCCTGACCGCGATGCAGAACGCGTCGAATCCCGACGGCGTTCTCAATGCGCGGTTGATGAGCGACATCCGCCCTACCTTGTTTCTTGCGCAACTGTCGAACCTGCTCGCCGGCAACATTTCGATCGTTCATGGCGTCACTGGCTCGTCGCGGACCTTTATGGGCGAGGAATCCGCCGGCGTCGACGCAGTGCGCATCGCCTGCAGCCGGATCAATGCCGGACAGAGCGAGGTCGCGCTGGTCGGCGGCTCCTACAATGGCGAGCGCAAAGATACGATCATGCTGGGCGAGTTTGGTCATCTCATGCTCAAGGGCGGCTACGCGCCGGTTTGGGAGCGCGCGCCGCGCAGCGGCACTTGCCTCGGCTCGCTCGGCGCATTTCTGGTCATCGAATCGCGCGCTCATGCGGAACGCCGCAGCGCCAAAATTCATGCCCGCATCGCCAATGTTTTTTCGGAGCGCGCGAAACCTGAGCGCCTCGCTGATGCTTCAGCACTCAAGGCCCTGTGGTCGCAGCTTGACGGCGCGATCCGCAAGAGCGAGACCGCATATCTATCGGCCGCTACCGGGGTCGCGCCGGCGACCCCGGCGGAGCACGATTTTCTTGCTTCGTTCGGCGATCTACCAGTGCGCGCGACCGAGACCTATATTGGGCACTCCTATGAGGCCCAGTTTCCGATGAACCTTGCGCTTGCGGCAATCTCGCTTGGACATGGTACCTTGTTCCCACCCAGGGACGGGACTGGAGTTGAAAAGCCGATGGCTGGACGGCTGACGCAGGTCGTTGTCGCCAGCGTTGGCCTTTGGCGCAGCGCCGGCATGGCGCTGATTGAGGCGCCCTGACAACCTGCGGAGAGACGGCACCATGGTAGCGGCGAAAGACAAGACCGGACGGCCGATCGTCGTGGTAACCGGCATGGGCGTGGTGACCTCGCTCGGCGCCGGGAAGACCGACAACTGGACAAAGCTCACCGCGGGCGAGTCCGGCCTGCGCACCATCAAGCGGTTCTCGACCGAAGGCCTGCGCACCACCGTCGCCGGCACCGTCGATTTTGTCGAGGCCGAACCGATGTGTGCGCCGGCACTGTCGCAGAAGCTCGCCGAGCTTGCCGCCGACGAAGCCGTGGCGCAATCGGGCGTCGGCCGGAAGGGCGACTTTCCGGGACCGCTCTTCCTCGCCGTCGCGCCGGTCGAAATCGAGTGGCCGCAACGCGCGGATCTCGCCAAGGCGGCCGGCGCCAATGCCGACGTGAGTTATGACGACCTGATCCGCGCCGCCACCGCCGAACAATTTCGCAAGTACAATGAACTGTTCATGTTCGGCTCGGTTGCCGACAATCTGGCCGACCGGTACGGCACTCGCGGCTCGCCGATCTCGCTGTCGACCGCTTGTGCCTCAGGCGCAACCGCGGTCCAGCTCGGCGTCGAAGCGATCCGCCGTGGTGAGGCCGACTCCGCGCTCTGCATTGGTACCGACGGCTCGGTCAATATCGAGTCGCTCGTTCGCTTTTCGCTGCTGTCGGCTCTGTCGACGCAGAACGATCCGCCGCAGGCAGCCGCCAAGCCTTTCTCGAAGAACCGCGACGGCTTCGTAATGGCCGAAGGCGCCGGCGCCATCGTGCTTGAAAGCCTTGAGAGCGCACAGGCTCGCGGCGCCAAAATCCTCGGTGTGCTGGCCGGCTGCGGCGAAATGGCAGACTCTTTTCATCGCACCCGTTCAAGCCCGGACGGCAAGCCGATCATCGGCTGCATCCGCAGCGCCCTCGACGACGCCGGCATTTCGCCGGATCAGATCGACTACATCAATCCGCACGGTACCGGCACGCCGGAAAACGACAAGATGGAAACCAAGGGCGTCATGGAAGTCTTCGGGGAGCGCGCCAAAACGATTCCGATGTCGTCGAACAAGTCGATGATCGGCCATACGCTGTCGGCGGCCGGCACGGTCGAGGCCGTGTTCACCCTGCTCACGCTTGAATATGGAAAGCTGCCGCCGACCATCAACTACAAGGTTCCCGACCCGGACATTCCGCTTGATGTCGTTCCCAATTCCGCGCGCGATGCTCAGGTGCGCTACGCGATCTCAAATTCGTTCGGATTCGGCGGCCAGAACGTTTCGCTGGTGATGGCGCGGGAGCCGGCGTGACGTCCGGCGCCGGCAAGATGATGCGTGCGCTGACCCAGGTCGCCGACCGCAAACTTGAATTGCGCGAGGTCGAGCCGCCGCCGGTACCCGCGGCCGACGAAGTGCAGGTTCGCGTCAAGGCGATCGCGCTCAATCATCTCGATCTGTGGGGCTTCCGCGGCATGGCCTTTGCCAAGCGCAAGCTGCCGCTCATTGCCGGTGTCGAGGGTTCCGGTGAAATCGCCGCGGTCGGCAGCGGCGTGAACGGTTTAAAGGTCGGCGATCCTGTCGTGATGTATGGCGGCCTCACCTGCGGCACCTGTAAAGCCTGCCGCGAGGGACGCGACAATCTGTGCGAGAACATCGGCGGGATCATGGGCTTTCATGTCGACGGCTTTGCTCGTGACCTGCTCAACATGCCGGCGCGGCTGGTCGTGCCGGTGCCGCGCGGCGTCAGCCTGCGCGACGCCGCTTGTGCGCCGATCGCCTTTGGCACCGTCGAGCATATGCTGTTCGACAACGCCAAACTTCAGCCCGGCGAAACGATCCTGGTGCAGGCCGGCGGCTCCGGTATTGGCACTGTGGCGATCAAAATGGCGAAAGCGATGGGTTGCATCGTCATCACCACTGTCGGCGACGACGCCAAAGCCGAAAAGGTCAAGGCGCTCGGCGCCGACCATGTCATCAACTACCGCACCGAACGCTTCGAGACGATCACCCGAAAGCTGACGGCCAAGAAGGGCGTCGACGTGGTGTTCGAACACGTCGGGGGCGAAGGCTTCAACGGCTCGCTGCTGGTCTTGAAGCGCGGCGGACGACTCGTGACCTGCGGCTCAACCGCAGGGCCGACCGTGCAGCTCAATCTCATGCAACTGTTCCAGCAGCAATATAAAATCTTCGGGTCATTCGGCGCTTCGATGCGCAACATCCGCGATGGGCTCGCCAAAATGGCACAGGGTCTGACGCCGGTGATCGACCTCGAAGTTCCCCTCGCCGAATACGAGCGCGGCCTCGCACGAATCGAGAGCCGTCAGGTGTTCGGCAAGATCATCGTGCATTTTTAGAGCGCAAGGCCGATGGCCCGCTCCGTCCTCATCGGGTTTGCCGACGCAGCCGCGGGATACGTCGCCGCCGGGCTGCTTCGCCTGCTGCGGCTGTTTCCGCGCCGGGGGTCGGCCAATGTCGTGGCCGCGGCATCGCGCCGGATCGGGCCCTGGCTCAAGGAACACCGGATCGGCCGCGCCAATCTGAAAGCGGCCTATCCGGAAAAATCCAATGCCGAGATCGAGACGATCCTCGCGGGCGTCTGGGACAACCTCGGTCGCGTGGTCGGTGAGTTTGCCCACCTTGACAGAATTCGGACCAGCCCGCCGGATGATCCCGCGCCATCCGATGTCGAGTACGACGAGGCCAGTCTCGCGCGCTTCATGGCGCTGGTGAAGAGTGGCGGACCGACATTGGTCTTTGCCGCTCATCTCGGCAACTGGGAACTTGCGGCGCAGATCGCCCATAGGTTCGGGCTGCAAACCTCCGTGCTCTATCGCCGTCCCAATCTCGGCGCGGTCGCCGATGCCGTTACGCGCATCCGCTCCGATAGCATGGGTGAGTTGATCCCGACCGGGCTTGTCGCGCCGGTACGGCTTGCCAAAGCGCTCGAAGCCGGCCGTCACGTCGCGATGCTGGTCGACCAGTATTACGTGCGCGGCGTCGACGTGACCTTCTTCGGCCAACACACACGCGCCAATCCGCTGATCGCCCGGCTCGCCCGGCAGCTGGAATGTCCGATCCGCGGCGCCCGCATCGTCCGTTTGCCCGGTGGCCGTTTCCGCGCCGAGCTTACCGACGAAATCCCGCCAGTGCGCGACGCCGAGGGCCTCATCGATATCGCCGGCACCATGCAGGCGATCACTGACGTCATTGAGGGCTGGGTGCGCGAGCATCCAGACCAATGGCTATGGCTGCACCGGCGCTGGCGGCCGGACGACGTGCCTTTCACTCCTCGGGCATGACCTCTTCCGAACCGCAGGTCCACGCCAGAGAACGCCAGCTCCCACATTTCGGGGGCAGGCCTACCGCCCGGTCTTGATCCGCGTCCAGAGCCTGTTCATTGCGCGCTGGGTACGGGCATCGCGCGCCTTCACAACGTAAAGCCGTTTCATGGTCTCGGCATCCGGATAAACGCTCGGATCGTTGAGAATTTCTGGCTTGACCATTTTCTGGCTCGCCAGATTGCCGTTGGCGTAAGAAACGGCATTGGTGTTTCGCGCAGCAACCTCCGGCCGCAGCAGGTAGTCGATGAAGGCGTGCGCTTCTGCGACATGCACGGCGTCCTTCGGGATCACCAGATTGTCGAAAAACAACTGCGCGCCCTCCTTCGGGATCGCATAACCGATCTCGATTCCCGCCTTGGCTTCCGCAGCGCGCTTCTGGGCCTGCTTGATGTCGCCGGACCAGCCGACCACGAGACAAATCTCGCCGCCCGCCAGCGCGTTGATGTATTCCGAGGAATGAAACTTGCGTACCGACGGCCGGACTTTCATCAGCAGGTCGGCGCCCTTCTGCAATTCGTCCGGCTTCGAGGTGTTGGGGTCGAGCCCGAGATAGTGCATCGCCGTCGGGAGAATGTCGTCCGCAGAATCGAGCATATGCACGCCGCAGTCCTTGAATCGTGCGAGGCTCTCCGGCTTGAAGACGATATCCCAGCTTTCGATTTTGGCGTTTGGACCGAGCCGCTCGCGCATGGCTTTGACGTTGAAGCCGATGCCGGTGGTGCCCCACATGTAATTGACCGCATTGAGGTTGCCGGGGTCGTAGATTGCAAGATGCCTGGCGATCTCCGGCCAGGCATTCTTGAGATTTGGCAGCTTCGACCTGTCGAGCTTCTGGAACAGGCCGGCCTTGATCTGCCGCTCGAGGAAATAACCGGACGGCACGACGACATCGTAGCCCGACTTGCCGGCAAGCAGCTTGGCTTCGAGGGTATCGTTGGAATCGAAGGTGTCGTAGCGGACCTTGATGCCGGTTTCCTTGGTAAAGTCTTCCAGCACCTGTGGGTCGATGTAGTCTGACCAGTTGTAAACGTTGACGACACGCTCACTTTGGGCGTTCGCCGGCGCGCCGGTCGCAATAAAAAGGGCTGCAACGAGCGCCGCGGAGAGCCGCAACGACCTTGTCAGTAACATTGTCGATCCTCGTGGAATTTCTCTGTCAGGTCTCGGTCGGCAGGCCGGCGGCCTTCCAAGCAAGAATGCCGCCGGCGAGATGGCAGTCGTAGGACTTCAACCCGAAGTCCTGGGCGGCCACCGACGCCGTAATCGAGCGCCGTCCCGACCGGCAGGCGAACACGACCTGCTTACCGCGAGGGTCGGGAATCTGCCCGGGGTCGAAGCACGACAGCGGCAGCAGGACTGCGCCCGGATAGCGCTCGAGCGCTGTTTCATTGGGCTCCCGGACATCGACCAGCAGCATACGGCCTTCGGCGAGGCCCCTTGCGACCTCCTCGACTGTCAGGTTGCGGACCTCGTCGGCACGCGGCATTGGCTCGGACATCAGGCCTCCCTTTTCGAAAAAAGGATAGCACAGCGTGCCGGACCGTCACACCGGGTCTAAACCGTGACCTGGGTGCCGACCTCGACCACCCGGCCGGTCGGGATCTGGAAGAAGTCGGTGGCGTCGCTCGCCGAGCGCGCCAGCGCAATAAACAAGTGATCCTGCCAGATCGGCATGCCGGAATGCGCGGCCGGCCGGAGCGACCGTCGCGACAGGAAGAACGACGTCGCCATGATGTCAAACTGCCAGCCGTGCTTGCGGGCGATCGCCAGCGCCTTGGGCACGTTAGGTTGCTCCATATAACCGAACTTCAGCATCACCTTGCTGAAATGCTCCGAGAGCGGCGTGAGCTTGACCCGCTCATCCTCCGGAACGCGCGGCGTATCAGCCGTGCTGACCGTCAGGATCACATTGTTCTCGTGCAGTACCTTGTTGTGCTTCAGGTTGTGCAACAGAGAAGTCGGCGCAAAATCGGGATCGCTGGTCAGGAACACCGCGGTCCCAGGCACAATCGGCGGCGGTTTTCTTTCAAGACTGCGAAACAAGGTATCGAGCGGAACCTCGGTACGACGAGTCTTGTCGAACAGCAGCCCGGTACCGCGCCGCCACGTCATGATCAGGATGACCATCGCCGTGCCGAACAGCAGCGGCGCCCATGCTCCGTCGAGCAGCTTCATCGCATTGGCGGAGAAGAATGTGACGTCGACGATGACAAACGGCACCATCAACAGCAACGCCTGCCACAACTTCCATTTCCACAGCTTCCACACCACGAAGAAGGCCAGGAAGCCATCAACGACCATCGTCGTCGCGACCGCAATGCCGTAAGCCGAAGCGAGCGCGCTCGACGTCCGAAACAGTCCCACGAGCAGCAACACACCGATCAACAGCGCCATGGTCACGCGCGGAATATAGATCTGACCGGCATGAGACGCCGATGTGTGCAGAATTGAAAGCCGCGGCAAGAATCCAAGCTGGATCGCCTGCTGGACCAGGGAATAGGCGCCGGTAATCACGGCCTGGCTCGCGATCACAGTCGCAGCAGTCGCCAGAATGACCATCGGCAACAGGAACTCGTCGGGAACCAGCCGATAGAAAGGACTCTCGATCGCCATCGGGTCGGCGAGCACTTTGGCGCCTTGACCAAAATAATTGATCAGGAGCGCCGGCAGCACCAAACCGAACCAGGCGACCTGAATCGGTTTGCGGCCGAAATGGCCGAGGTCGGCATAAAGCGCCTCGCCACCGGTGACGACCAGAAACACCGCGCCAAGCGTGACCAGACCGACAACGCCGTGGTCGAACAGAAACCTGACGCCGTAATAGGGATTGATGGCGTGCAACACGCCGATATCGTCGCGAATGTGCAAGGCGCCGGCGATGGCGATCGAAACGAACCAGACCACCATCACCGGACCGAAGAGCGCAGCCACCTTTGCGGTACCACGGCTTTGTGCCGCGAAGAGCAAGATCAGAATGATGACAGCAAGCGGCGCGACATAGGACTCGAACACAGGATTGGCGAGCTTGAGGCCCTCGACCGCCGACAGCACCGAGATCGCCGGCGTAATCATCGAGTCGCCCAGAAACATGGCAGCGCCAACGATGCCGGCAAAATAGATAAATCCGGCACGCCGCCCGAGCGCGCGGGTCGCGAGCGCAGTCAGCGACAGCGTGCCGCCCTCGCCGTTATTGTCGGCGCGCAGCAACAGTGTGACGTATTTAAGGGTAACCGCAGCAATCAGCGCCCAAAGGATCAGCGACAAAACGCCGAGCACGATCTCGCGCGTGACGACATTGTCGGTCGCAGCCGCGGTTGCCGCCTCGCGAAAGGCATAGAGCGGGCTCGTGCCGATGTCGCCATAGACGACGCCGACACAGCCGAGCGCCAGCGCCCAAAATCCACCCTTGGAGGTAGCCCCGGCATCGCCGTTGGCCGCCGGCGCGCCGTTGGGCGCGTCCGTGACACGAACAGACATGATCGAGTTCCTGATTTTTACTGCACTGCAAAATTGTGTGGGGTCGGGCTTATACACCCGCCGTCTGCCGCCAGACTCGTCAGATTAGGATTCCTCCCGCGTCAGCCATGCAGAATTGCAGGTCTCAAACTTACGATTAGTATTTTGATTTCAATAGGATAGGAGGCACTTCGACCGTGCTGCCGCCGCCCCCACGATGCTCAGACCGTGACCTGGGTACCAACCTCGACGACTCGACCAGTCGGGATCTGGAAGAAGTCGGTGGCATCGCTCGCCGAACGCGCCAGTGCGATGAAGAGGTGGTCCTGCCACATCGGCATCCCCGAATGTGCGGCGGGGCGGAGCGACCGTCGCGACAGAAAGAATGACGTCGCCATGATGTCGAACTGCAAGCCGTGCTTGCGGGCGATCGCCAGCGCCTTGGGAACATTCGGCTGCTCCATGTAGCCGAATTTAAGCTCGACCTTGGTGAGGCGCTCCGACAGCGGTGAAATCTTCACACGGTCGTCCTCCGGAACGCGCGGCGTGTCGGCGCTACTCACTGTCAGGATGACATTGCTCTCGTGCAGCACCTTGTTGTGCTTGAGATTATGCAGCAGCGAGGTCGGCGCGAAGTCGGGATCGCTGGTGAGAAAGACGGCCGTACCCGGCACGATGTGCGGCGGCTTCTTGTCGAGGCTGCGGAACAAGGTGTCGAGCGGCACTTCGGTTCGCCGAGTTTTGTCGAACAGAATTCCGGTGCCACGACGCCACGTCGTCATGATCAGGATCATGACAGCGCCAAACATCACGGGAAGCCAAGCACCCTCGAACAGGCGTAATGACGTCGCGACGAGAAAGGCAGCGTCGATGACGACGAATATCGACATCAGAATGACGACGGCCCACGGGTGCCACTTCCACAAGCGGCTGACCACGATAAAGGACAGTATACCGTCGACCACCATCGTGAGCGACACCGCAAGACCGTAAGCAGCTGCGAGTGCGCTGGAGGTCCGGAAAAGCCCGACCAGTAACAGCACACCGACCAACAGCGCCGTGTTGACCCTCGGCATGTAAATCTGACCGTAGTGCTCGGCCGATGTGTGGCGGATTTCGAGCCGTGGCAGAAGGCCGAGTTGAATCGCCTGCCGGGTCAGAGAATAAGCACCCGTAATCATCGCCTGACTGGCGATTACGGTTGCGGCCGTGGCGAGCACGACCATCGGCAGCAGCAGTTGGTCCGGTACAAGACGGTAGAACGGGCTTTCGATCGCACTCGGATCGGCCAGGACGAGAGCGCCCTGCCCGAAATAATTCAGGACGAGCGCCGGCAGCACCAGACAGAACCAGGCGAACTGGATCGGCTTGCGCCCGAAGTGGCCGAGATCGGCATAAAGCGCCTCGCCGCCGGTGACCACCAGAAACACCAACCCAAGCGTGATCAGCGCGATGACGCCATGCGATGCCATGAAAGAGACGGCGTACCAGGGGTTAATGGCGAGAAGCACATGAGGATCGTCATGGATATGAGCGGCGCCCGCGGTTCCGATGGCGACGAACCAAACTGCCATCACCGGACCGAAATAAGCGGCGACACGCGCGGTCCCGCGGCTTTGCGCGGAGAACAGTGCGATCAAGATCACGATCGTTAGCGGCGCCACGTAAGGTTGGAACGCAGGCGTCGCCAGTTTGAGACCTTCCACGGCGGAGAGCACCGACAGCGCCGGTGTAATCAGCGATGCGCCATAGAACATCGATGCGCCGACGATCCCGAGCATCAGAACGACTGGAGTCCGCCGGCCGATGGCCCGAAACGCCAACGCCGTCAGCGAGAGTGTCCCGCCTTCGCCGTTGTTGTCCGCGCGCAGCAGCGTGAGAACGTATTTTGCCGTAATGACGATAATCAGCGCCCACAGGATCAGCGACAGCACGCCGAGCACGATCTCGCGGGTGACCACATTGTCGACCGCTGCCGCAACCACCGCTTCGCGAAAGGCATAAAGCGGGCTGGTGCCGATGTCGCCATAGACGACGCCGACGCTGCCGAGGGCGAGCGCCCAAAAGCCGGCGGATGCCGGTACGGCGTCCGTCTTCCCATTGGCGTCTGCGGGTATCGAACTCGAACCTTCAGCCATGAGACCGTCGAACGCCGAATTGTTCCGTTGAAACGGCGGCCTTATAACATCGACGTTCGATCAAGCCTACCGGCGATGACGCCTAACGCCGTATCCTGTGGTCAACGCGCGGGGACAAAAACCCTGTCAGGGCTTGAGGTTAATTGGAACCGGGGGCTCTTCCCGCATCAGCGTAATCGTGACGCGGCGGTTCGGCGACAACGATGGGTTGTCGGGGAACAACGGTTCCGTGTCGGCCTTGCCGGCCACCATGAAGACGTTGTTCGACGGCAGGCCCTCCGCGGACAGGATTTCGCGGACCGCGTTGGCGCGGTCGGCGGACAGTTCCCATGGCCCGTAGCCATGTCGTGCCGGAATCCGGCTCGTCGCGGTGTGGCCGGTAATGGAAACGCGATACGGCATTTCCTTCAGCGCCGGTGCGATTTTCTGGAGAATCCGGCGGGTCCGCTCGTTCGGATATTTGCTGCCGTCGGCGAACATCGGGCGGCCGTCCTGGTCGACGATTTCGATGTTGAGACCTTGCTTGGTCTCTTCGATCATGATGTGCTTCGACGCCTCCGTGATCTCCGGCATCGCCTGCAGCGCCTGGCGCAAGGACGCGGAGGCGAGCGCGAATTTCTGATCCTCATGGAAGCGGGCGCCGAAGGTTCGGTTGCGGTCGCGTTCGTTCGGCGTCGGCGTCGCGGAGGCTTCCTCCGGACTGATGTGAGCGGTGTTCTTCAGTTTTGGCCGCGTCGGCAGGCCCGGCACCTCGATGATGCCGGAGTAACGCACCCGGTCCTGCACGCCGAAGGCGTCGCGCATCGAACCTGCGACCACCTGCAGCTTCGCGGAGTCTTGCGTGGAGAACGCGACGAGCATCACGAAGAACGCAACCAGCAGACCCATCAGGTCCGCGAAAGTGACGAACCAGCCGTGTCCGCCGCCGTGCCCGCCGTCCTTGCGCCGTGCCATGAACTCGCCCGTCCCCCGCTAGGCCGCCGCGAGTTCGGCCTCTTCGCCGACATGACGGTGCTTTTCCGGCAGATAGGCGAGCAGCATCTCGCGCACCAGAGTCGGGCTCTTGGCGTCCCGGATCATCAGAATGCCATCGATGATGAGCGTACGATTGATCTCTTCGTCGACCAGCTTCAGATGCAGTTTGTCCGCAATCGGCAGACAGAACAGATTGGCGACCGCCGCGCCGTAGAATGTCGCGAGCAGCGCGACCGCCATGTAGGGACCGAGTTTGGACGGATCGGTCATATTGGCGAACATCTGCACCATGCCGATCAGCGTGCCGACCATGCCGAATGCCGGCGCACAGTCGCCGATAGCGCGGTAGATTTTTTGTCCCTCGTCGAGATGCGTGAGGAAGTTGTCGCGATCTCGTTCCAGATTGTCGCGGATGAAGTCGGCGTCGTAACCGTCGGCGACGAAGCGGATGCCCTTGGCGAGAAACGGATCCTCGACCTCGACCTTTTCAAGGCCGACCGGCCCCTGCTTGCGCGCGATCTCGGCCAGACCGGCAAGTTCGTCGACCAGCTCACGCGCACCCATGCGGCGCAAGGTGAAGGCGAACTTCATGCCGAGCGGGATACCGTGAAAGATGCAGGACAGCGGGAATCGGATCAGCGTCGCTGCAAACGATCCACCGAAAATGACGATGGCGGCGTGCGAGTCCAGGAACATTCCAAGGTCGCCTCCCATGAGAATGAGAGTGACCAGCACAATCGCTCCGGCCACCAGGCCAAGGCCGGTTGAAATATCCATGACAAATACCTCACGCAACGCCACTCCGGACCCGGCCTTGCGCTGGACCCGCAGCTAGACCCTAGACCTCCGCACTTAAAGGAGCGTAAAGGCTAACGCGCCCTGAAACGCTCGCCCGACAGCGTGACCCGGGCCGAAAAACCTGCAAGAATCGATAAAATCACGGCGTTGGCAGCGTGCCAGCCAGACGCCAGGGGACTGCGGGAGGACTGCAAAAATGCGTGACATCGGCCATTTTATTGACGGCAAGAGGGTCGCGGGTGCCGGGCGGACCGGCGACGTTTTCGACCCCAATACCGGCGAGGTCCAGGCCAGGGTGGCGCTGGCCAGCAAGGCCGAGATGGAAAAGGCCATTGGCAACGCCGCCGCGGCACAGCCGGGCTGGGCCGCAACCAATCCACAGCGCCGCGCCCGGGTGATGTTCAAGTTCCTCGAGCTCGTGCAGAAGGAATACGACGACCTCGCGCGGCTGCTCTCGTCGGAACACGGCAAGACCTTCACCGACGCCAAGGGCGATATCCAGCGCGGGCTCGAGGTGGTCGAATTCGCCTGCGGCATTCCGCACCTGATGAAGGGCGAATACACCGACGGTGCCGGCCCCGGCATCGACCTCTATTCGATGCGCCAGCCGCTCGGCGTCGTCGCCGGCATCACGCCGTTCAATTTTCCGGCGATGATCCCGTTGTGGAAAGCGGCGCCGGCCATCGCCTGCGGCAATGCGTTCATCCTCAAACCGTCCGAACGCGATCCCTCGGTGCCGATGCGGATCGCCGAACTCTTCATCGAAGCCGGCCTGCCGCCGGGCGTGCTCAACGTCGTCAACGGCGACAAGGAAGCGGTCGATACGATCCTGACCGATCCGCGCATCATGGCGGTCGGCTTCGTCGGTTCGTCAGCGATCGCCGAATACATCTATTCGACCGGCAGCGCTCACGGAAAGCGCGTGCAGTGCTTTGGCGGCGCCAAGAACCACATGATCGTGATGCCGGACGCTGACATGGATCAGGCGGTCGATGCGCTGATCGGCGCAGGCTATGGCTCGGCCGGCGAGCGCTGCATGGCGATCTCGGTCGCGGTACCGGTCGGCCAGAAGACGGCCGATATCCTGATCGAGAAGCTGATCCCGCGGGTCGAGAGTCTGAAGATCGGTCCCTCGACCGACAATCAGGCCGACTACGGCCCGCTTGTCACCAAGGCGCATCTCAACAAGGTGAAGGACTACGTCGACCGCGGCGTCAAGGAAGGCGCCAAGCTGGTGGTCGATGGCCGCAATTTCAAGCTGCAGGGCTACGAGAATGGCAATTTCATGGGCGGCTGCCTGTTCGACGACGTCAAGCCGGACATGACGATCTACAAGGAAGAGATCTTCGGCCCCGTTCTGTCGGTGGTGCGCGCCAAGGACTACGAGGAAGCGGTGCGGCTCCCCTCCGAGCACGACTACGGCAACGGCGTGTCGATCTTCACCCGCGACGGCGATGCCGCACGCGACTTCACCGCCCGCGTCAATGTCGGCATGGTCGGCGTCAATTTCGCGATCCCTGTGCCGCTGTCCTATTACACCTTCGGCGGCTGGAAGCGTTCCGGTTTCGGCGACCTCAACCAGCACGGGCCGGACTCGATCCGCTTCTACACCAAGACCAAGACCGTCACCTCGCGCTGGCCCTCCGGCATCAAGACCGGCGCGGAATTCGTCATTCCAACGATGAAGTAACGCGCAGGGTGCCAATGCCTGCTGCGGCCTCACCCACCATTGCGGCGGCGCTGATTGCGCTGATCGCCGCCGGCTGCACCGCCGGTGGTGGCGTGTCGCTCGGCACCTCGGCGCCGCATGTCGCGATGGGTGGCCGCTGGACGCTGGCCGCCCCCAACGCACCGACCTGCGGCGTCGAGTTCCGCGACAGCCAGGGCGGCCAGTCCGGCGCCGTGACGCCGGACGGCGGCTGCCCGGGCAACTTCTACATGAGCCGCAGTTGGTCCTTCGAGGACGGCGCCCTGACCATCAAGTCCGAAGAGGATCAAACGCTTGCGCAACTCCAGCACAAGGGCGGACACTTCGAGGGCAAATCCTCGGACGGTACGCCGCTGACCTTGACGCCCCGCCCCGGCCGCTAACCACAGGTTCAACGCAATGGCAGATTATCAGCTCTACTGTTTCGCTCAGTCCGGCAACGCCTATCGCGCCGCGCTGATGCTCAATCTGGTCGGCGCCGACTGGAAGCCGGTCTGGGTCGACTTCTTCGTCGGCTTCGAGCAGCGTTCGGAAAAATACCGTAGCGAGGTCAATGAAATGGGCGAGGTGCCGGTGCTCGTTGACGGCGCGAAGAAGCTCACGCAGTCCGCGGTCATCCTTCAGTATCTCGCGAAAAAGACCGGAAAGTTTCTGCCCAAGGGTGAGGATGAGGAACTCGAGGCGCTGCGCTGGATCGTGTTCGATAACCAGAAGGTCAACGGCTTCATCGGACCCTATCGCTTCATCAACAACTGGGCGAAGCCGCGGCCGGATCAGGCGGTGTTCAATTTTCTCAAAGCCCGCATCGACGGGAACCTCGCCATCATCAACAAGCGGCTCGCAAAGTTGCCATATCTGGTCGGGGAGCGTCCGACCATCGCCGACGTGTCCCTGGCGGGCTATCTGTTCTATCCGGCGGACGAGTTCGGCTTCGACATCCGCAAGGAACATCCTGCGATTTCAGCGTGGCTCGACCGCATCAAGACGCTGCCCGGCTGGGCGCATCCTTACGACCTGATGCCGGGATTCCCGTTCGGAACCAATCTGATCAACGGCAAACCGATGAACTGACCGGACCGAATCCGGTTGATTTAATTGAGCCGGTTCGGCCGATCTTCGGCGTCCGACGTCGTCTCGCCCGGCAGCGGCGTATCGGTGGCTGCGGCTTCAGGCTTCGCACCCTCGCCGGCGGCCTGCGCTGCGGCGATATCCTTGCGCCGATAACTGCGGTGCGACAGCCAGCCGAGCGGCAGACAGGCGAGATAGATGAACGTGCCCGTCGACAGCACCTCCCACGGATAGCTGACCAGCAGCGCGATGAACAAAACGACGACAACAAAAACCGGCAGCACCATTTCCGGCGGCACCCGCTTGCCGACCTGCTTGCCGGAAAATACCGGCAGCCGCGACACCATCAGCAGCGCGATGACCAGCGTGTAGACGAAGCTCGCCCAGACCATCGTCTTGCCGCGATCGGCGCCGAGGAAGTTCAAATAAATCGGCAGCAGCACGACAATCGCGCCGGCCGGCGCCGGAATGCCGGTAAAGAAATTGCCGGCCCAGGACGGCTGGTTCGGTACGTCGGCCATCACGTTGAAACGCGCCAGCCGCAGCGCGGCGCAGATCGCGAGCACGAGAGCGGCAATCCAGCCGACCGACTTCAGTTCGAACAAGCCCCAGAAATAAAGAATGAGCGCCGGCGCAACGCCGAAATTGACGAAGTCCGCGAGGCTGTCGAGTTCGGCGCCGAACCGCGAAGTACCCTTGAGCATGCGCGCAACGCGGCCGTCGATGCCGTCGAGCAGTGCCGCAAACACGATCGCACCGAGCGCGAGATCGAGCCGGTTCTCGAACGCCATCCGAATGGCGGTGAGGCCCGCGCAAAGCGCGAGCAACGTGATGACATTCGGCAGCAGCACGCGCACCGGGATCGGCTTGAAGCGCAGCCGCCGGCCGGGCGGGCGGTTGGGATCGAGCGGTTGGAAGACCATCGCAGGAATATAGTCTGTTCCGAGCGATCACGCCACGCCATTGCGGCAATCCCGCGGCGGTGGTGTTAACCGAGCCGGTAAGCGCGGGTGCTCTCGGTCGCACGCAGGTCCGCCAGCACGGTTTCGCCGGCGATTGCAGTCTGGCCGACGGCGACCGTCGGTGTGCTGCCGGGGGGCAGATAAACATCGAGCCGCGAGCCGAAACGGATCATCCCGAACCGCTCGCCCGCCGAGATCGCCTGCCCTTCCCTCGCGTAGCAGACGATCCTGCGCGCGACCAACCCGGCAATCTGCACCACGGCGATCCGTCCCGCTCCTGCGGCGATCACCAGCGAGTTGCGTTCGTTATCCAGGCTCGCCTTGTCGAGATCGGCGTTGAGGAACTTTCCAGGCTGGTAAACGATCTTCTCGATCTGGCCGGCGACCGGGCTGCGATTAACGTGGCAATCGAACACGCTCATGAAAATGGAAATGCGCGTCAACGGCGCGTCGCCTAGCCCCAATTCGTGCGGCGGTGACGCTGCGGCAACCTGGCTGACACGGCCGTCTGCCGGCGACACGACGATGCCGTCGCGCACCGGCGTGACGCGTGGCGGATCGCGAAAGAAATAGACGCACCACAGCGTCAAAACAATGCCGATCCAGCCGAGCGGCGTCCACAGCAAGAACAGCAGGAGGCTCGCGAGAGCGAACCCGCCGATAAAAGGGTAACCTTCCGGCGTCACCGGAACGATCTGCGTTTTGATCGAATCGACAATCGACATTGCGTTTTCCTATTCGGCCGCTTCGACGCGCTCCGGCCGTGGCGTATTGGCGGCAGCGGAAATCTCGTCGTCGACCGGCGGCGGATTGCGGTTGGGTGCGGCGGCCGCGTCGGCGGCATCGCCGCCCGAGAGAGCGAGCTTCTCCCGCGCGGCTTCGGCTTCGCGCTGACGGTTCCACATGCTGGCATAAAGTCCATTGGCCGATAGGAGCTGCTGGTGCGTGCCGCGCTCGACGATCTCGCCCTGCGACAGCACGATGATCTCGTCGGCGGCAATAATGGTCGATAGCCGATGCGCGATGACAAGTGTCGTGCGGTTGCGTGACACGCGATCGAGCGCGTCCTGAATTTCCTTCTCGGTATGACTGTCGAGGGCGGAGGTCGCCTCGTCGAGCAGCAGGATCGGCGGCCCCTTGAGGATAGTGCGGGCGATCGCGACGCGCTGCTTCTCGCCGCCGGACAGCTTCAAGCCACGCTCGCCGACCTCGGTCTCGTAGCCCTTCGGCGACTGGCGGATAAAGCCGTCGATCTGGGCGAGCTTTGCAGCCTCCTCGACCTCGGCGTCGGTCGCCTCCCAGCGGCCGTAGCGGATATTGTACCGCACGGTGTCATTGAACAGCACGGTGTCCTGCGGAACCATACCAATCGCCTGCCGCAACGAGGCTTGCGTCACCGCGCTGATGTCCTGCCCGTCGATCGTGATGCGCCCGCCCGAGACCTCGTAAAAACGGAACAGCAGCCGCGAGATCGTCGACTTGCCAGCGCCGGACGGGCCGACCACGGCCACCGTCTTTCCAGCCGGCACCTCGAAGCTGATTCCTTTGAGGATCGGCCGATCCGGCTCGTAGGAAAAACGCACATCTTCGAAACGGATCGCGCCCTGTCTGACGATCATCGCCGGCGCATCCGGCTTATCCTCGATCTCCGGCTTGCGTGAAAGGATCGAGAACATGATTTCGATATCGGTGACCGCCTGCTTGATCTCGCGATAGACCATGCCCATGAAGTTGAGCGGCTGATAAAGCTGGATCATCATCGCGTTGATAAGTACGAAGTCGCCAACCGTGTTGGTGCCGTTTTTGATGCCGACCGCGCACAGAACCATCGCGACACCGAGGCCGATCGTGAAGATCGTGGCCTGTCCCGCGTTGAGGACCGCGAGCGAGGTATAGGCCTTGACGCTCGCGTCTTCATAGCGCTGCATGGCGCGGTCATAGCGCTCGGCCTCGCGCTGCTCGGCGCTGAAATACTTGACGGTCTCGTAGTTCAGGAGCGAGTCGATCGCCTTCACATTGGCGTCGTTGTCGCTGTCGTTCATCTTGCGGCGGATCGCGATCCGCCATTCGGTCGCATAATAGGTGTAGGACATGTACAGCGCGACGGTGACGAGAATCGCCACCACGTAGCGCCAGTCGAACTGCCACATCAGCACACCGACGATCATCGAAACCTCGATGATCGTCGGGATGAGCTGGAGAATGACCATCCGCACGATGGTTTCGATGCCGTTGCGCCCACGCTCGAGCACACGAGTCAGCCCGCCCGTCTTGCGCTCGAGATGGAAGCGTAGCGACAGTTCGTGCATATGGACGAACGTGCGGAAAGCGAGCCGGCGCACCGCGTTCATCGCCACTTTGGCAAAAACGCCGTCGCGGAGCTGGGTCAGCGCCGCCATTACGATCCGCATGCCGGCGTAGGCGATCGTCATCGCGATAGGCGCGGCGATGATCCAGACGATCCAGTCGTCCGTGGCAACCGGCGCCGTGCCCTGCCCGGCCAGCGCATCGGCGGCCCACTTGTAGGTAAAGGGAACGGATACCGTCGCCAGCTTTGCGACGAATAGGAGCAGGACTGCGAACAGCACCCGCCGCTTCAGGTCGACGCGCTCGGACGGCCAGATGTGCGGCCACAGATTGACGAGCGTGCGCAGCAAGGCACCGCGGCTGGCCGAAATCTGTGGCTGCTGGCTGTGATGGTGGTGGTCGGCGCTCATCGATGGTCCGGAACCGCCGCGGGCTGCGGCGGCAATCCGTTTCATATAGGGGGATTCCGGCCGCTAATCATCCCGCCGCCGGGAAAAACCCGGAAGATTTAGGCGCAATCCGGCAGCCGCTTGACGCCCGCGCCACGCCTATGGTCTTGCAAGGACATGAGCGAAATCAAACGAATCTGCGTCTATTGCGGGTCCGGCCCCGGCACCGATCCGGCCTTCGTGGCGGCCGCCCGTGAGTTCGGCACAATCCTCGCCAAGAATGGCATCGGCCTCGTCTATGGCGGCGGCCAGGACGGCATCATGGGCGCCGTGTCGGATGCGGCGCGTGCGCATGGCGGCGAGGTCATCGGAATCATTCCGCGTTTTCTGATGCGGCGCGAACATGCCGACCCCAGCCGTAGCGATCTGATCATCACCGAAGACATGCACGAGCGCAAACGCCGGATGTTCGAGCTCGCCGACGCCTTCGTCGCCTTCCCCGGCGGAATCGGTACGCTGGAAGAGCTCGTCGAACAACTGACCTGGATTCAACTCGGCCGCCACCGCAAGCCGGTGCTGCTTGCCAACATACGGGACTTCTGGAATCCGCTCTGCGCCCTGATCGACCATATGAAGACGCTCAGGTTTATCCGCGACGATCTCAATTTCGAGATGCTGGTGGCCGATCGTGTCGAAGAGATTCTGCCGATGCTGCGCGCCGCACTTGCAAACGTATCCGAGTCGGAAAAAGGTCTTGCAGCACTACGCGCCGATCAACTTTGATCTCGAAGGGTTTCACGCGCTCACAATGTGGCATTCGTGCCGCATTTTCGGTTTCTGCAGACGCGGGCTCGATGCATTGACGTAGCGCGCATCTACTCAAACTCATTGCCGATCGTTCTTGCAATTTCTCCAGGCGCACGTGCGCAATGGTCGAAACATCGGTCCGTTTTCGCCGCATTGTCTCCGCCTTTGCTGCTTAGGTGACGCTCAGGCCTGAGTTTGAGTTTCCAACAGCAAGCGCTTGCTCCTCACCAAACCTATGGAGGGAGTCATGTTTAAGACCTTGATCACCGCGACCGCCGCCAGCGCACTGGCCCTGTCCGCCGCTCTGGCGCAGACGTCATCGCCTGCCCCGGCGCAGAAGCCGTCGGCCGGCGCTATCGAGAAATCGCAGACGCAGCCGATGCAGAAGCCGTCCACCGGTTCGGTGGACAGCAAGATGACGACCACCACGCCGGCCATGAACACGACCGGCAAGCCGGTGGTGATCGCCAAGCAGTTGCCGGGCCAGCTTCTGGTATCCAAGTTCCAGGGCGCCGACGTGGTCGGTACCGACGACAAGAAGATCGGCGACGTCAACGACGTCCTGTTCACGAGGGACGGCACGGTCGTCGCCTACGTGATCGGCGTCGGCGGCTTCCTCGGCATCGGCACGAAGGACATCGCGCTTGAGCCGACTTCGCTCGAAGTCGTGCCCGGCACCGATGGCGGCGACATCAAACTGCGTGTCGCCATGACCAAGGAAGAGCTGACCCAGGCGGCTTCGTTCGAGCGCTACCAGCCGCCGCGCCCAGCGGCATCGAACGCGCCGCTGAAGCGTCCGCTTGGCCAGCCCGCTACGCAGTAAGTTCACGTCAAATCGTGCTCAGGCGGCGGCGTCGGCAACGGCGCCGCCGCTCTGTGACGGCCGCTACTGTTTGCCCGCGAAAGTCACCGCCTCGATGCGGTTGCCGTCGGGATCGCGAACGAAAGCGGCATAATAGCCGTCGCCGAAATGCGGACGCGGTCCGGGGGCGCCGTCGGACGCGCCGCCTTGGCGCAAGGCCGCAGCATGAAACGCATCGACCAGATCGCTGCTGCGCGCCCGCAGGCAGATATGATGGCCGTCATTTGATGGCGCGGCGCCCTCCCGCAAGTTGATCCAGAATTCGGAATATTTCTTTCCGTAGCCCGCGGTCGCCGGCCGCGTGTCGAGCCGCGTCATGCCGAGCGCGCCGAGCACGGCGTCGTAAAACCGCATCGCCGCCGCGAGATCGCGCACTGGGATCGAGACGTGGTCGATCATCGAACAGGCCGTGGTGGGCCGAGATCGGTGGCATCGGGACCAGCGAACATGCGGGAGAGTTGCGCTTGCGCAGCGACGCCCTGGCAACGCGAACACGGCGGCGAGGTCGAATACATCACGCAGTCGAAGAGATCCGCACGGCCGAGGCGGCCTTGCGCATCGCGCATCGCCTCGCGTTCGGCATGGCCGACCCATTCGCCACGCTCGCGCACGTTGCTCGGGCCGAAGCCGACAATCTCGCCGGCCCGCACGACGACCGCGCCATAGGCCTGATCGCCGTTGTCGATGGCCTTTCGCTTCATCGCGAAGGCCTGTTCGACGAAGCGCGCATGTTCGGAAGCCGGCGCAGCTTCGCCGCGATGCCCGACGAACGGGACGATACCGGAAAGCGCTGCGAGAATCGATCGACGGTTCCAGATCCGCATGCGGAAACTCTAGCATCGTACCGCGATGCTGACATCATCGGCTGCGTCACGTCCGGTTGATGGAGACCCCACCGTCAGCCAAAAACGCGGTACCCGTCACAAAACTCGACGCATCGGACGCGAGGAACAGCGCCGCGCGCGCCTGCTCCTCCGGCTCAGCGATGCGCTTGAGCGCAAACAGATTGCGCACGAAAGCCCGCGAACCCTCGTCCGGCGCGAAAGTGTCCGCCATCGCCGTCCGGGTGCCTCCGGGCAGAAGCGCGTTCACCCGCAACCCGCGCGGGCCGAACTCGACGGCGAGCGATTTCATCAAACCGATCAGCCCGGCCTTGCTTGCGGCATAGGCGGCGATACCCGGCATCGCGACGGTATAGCCGACAAACGACGCGACGAAAATCAGCGACCCGGTGCCGCGCGCGAGCAGCGCCGGCACCTGATGCTTGGCAGCCAAGAACCCGCTGGTGAGATTGGCGGCAAGCGCCGCATTCCAGTCCGCGGTCGCAATGTCAGGCGTCGCGCCCATCGGCCCCATCGCCGCGGCATTGTTGACTGCGATATCGAGTCCGCCGAAACGGCCGGCCGCCTCGGTAACCAGCGCGCTGGCATGGGCTTCGTCGGCGACGTCGCCTGGAACTGCGGCCACAATGCCGCCTGCCTCCGTGATCTCACGGGTGACCGCGTCGAGCCGCTCGCGGCCGCGTGCGGTGATGACCAGTTTCGCACCTTCCGCCGCGAATAACAGCGCAATAGCGCGGCCGATCCCGGCGCTGGCGCCGGTGACGATCGCGACCTTGTCGTTCAGAACTCCGCTTATACCGGACATCGCCGCCCTCCTCGCATGGCAAGGACGGTTCAATGGCGGGCGGAACGCAGCGCCGCCACCCGATTTCTGAGGCCCGCTTTTCGCGGTCAGGCCGGCGCGCCGGACTTCACCAGCTTGTAGACGATCGAGTCCATCAGCGCCTGGAACGAGGCGTCGATGATATTGGGCGAGATGCCGATGGTGGTCCAGCGCTCGCCGCTGCCATCTTCGCTCTCGATCAGAACGCGCGTGACCGCCTCGGTGCCACCATTGAGGATGCGCACGCGATAGTCGGTCAGCGAAAGGTCCTCAATGTATTTCTGGTATTTACCCAGATCCTTGCGCAGCGCGAGGTCGAGCGCGTTGACGGGGCCATTGCCTTCGGCCGCCGAAATCAGGCTCTCTTCTCCCACCTTCACCTTGACCACCGCCATCGTAACGGTGACGCGCTCGCCGAGTGCGTTGTTGCGTTGCTCGACATTGACGTCGAACTGGGTGACATCGAAATAATTCGGCACGGTGCCGAGCACGCGGCGCGCCAGCAATTCGAACGAGGCGTCGGCCGCTTCATAGGCATAGCCGGCAGCCTCACGTTCCTTGACGATGTCGAGCAACTTGGGCACGCGCGGGTCGCTCTTGTCGACTTTCAGGCCGATACGCTCGAGTTCGGCGAGGACATTGGATTTTCCGGCCTGCTCGGACACTAGCAGCTTGCGGCGGTTGCCGACCGTTTCCGGCGCGACGTGCTCGTAGGTCGCCGGCTCCTTGATGATCGCAGAGGCATGAATGCCGGCCTTGGTGGCAAAGGCGCTGTCGCCGACATAAGGCGCATGCCGGTTCGGCGCGCGGTTCAGCCGCTCGTCGAGCGCATGCGAGAACTGCGCAAGTTTCAGGAGCTGCGCGTCGGTCACACCGGTCTCGAAATACTTGGCGTATTCAGGCTTCAGCTTCAGCGTCGGGATGATCGAGCAGAGATTGGCGTTGCCACAACGCTCACCGAGGCCGTTCAGCGTGCCCTGGATCTGCCGCGCGCCGGCGCGCACCGCGGCGAGCGACACCGCAACCGCCTGCTCGGTGTCGTTGTGGGCATGGATGCCGACGTGATCGCCGGGGATCGCCTTGCAGACCTCGCCGACAATCGCCTCGGCCTCATGCGGCAGCGTGCCGCCATTAGTGTCGCACAACACCACCCAGCGCGCACCTTCATCGAAAGCGGCCTTGGCACACGACAGCGCATATTGCGGGTTCGCCTTATAACCGTCGAAGAAATGCTCGCAGTCGAGCAGCACCTCGCGGCCTTTCGCCCTTGCGGCGCGGACGCTGTCGCGGATCGAGGCGAGGTTTTCCTCGCCGGTCGTCTCCAGCGCCACCTTGACGTGGTAGTCCCACGACTTGGCGACGAAGCAGATCGCGTCGGCTTTCGCGTCGAGCAGCGCGTTGAGGCCGGGATCGTTGGAAGCCGAGCGGCCTGGCCGCCGCGTCATGCCGAAGGCGGTGAAGGTCGCGGAGCCGAACTTGTGGTCCGCGCCGAACAGTTCGGTGTCGGTCTGATTGGCGCCGGGGTAGCCGCCCTCGATGTAATCGATGCCCAGCTCGCCCAGCATGCCGGCGATCGCCAGCTTGTCGGCCAGCGTGAAGTCGACGCCGTTCGTCTGCGCGCCGTCGCGCAGCGTGGTATCAAATAAATAGAGACGCTCTTTGTTGCCGTATTGGGCCATTGGCCACCTCAGATCACGCCGAACAGATACAAGGCCAGCACAACCGCTACGCCGATCACTACGAATTTCAGGACGATGTAATAGAGCCAGTGCTTCGGAAACGGCGTGTCGGGGCGTTTCATGACGGCGATCCTCCACCGAGCGGCTTGTGCATCGTGGTATTGGCGAGCCATTCGCCGCCGCGCTCGACGCTGTTACGCTGCTGCGCGACATAGCCGCGCTTGATGAAAAAGCCGTAGGCGGTATCGCTCGCGTCCACCTTCAGTTTGTCGACGCCGCGGCTGCCGGCGAGCTTCTCTAGCGCGTCCGCGAGCAGCGCACCGGCGCCCTGCCCGGCCACTGCCGGATGCACATAGAAGAAATCGATGCTGTCATTGCCTTCGAGCGAGGCGAAGCCGACCACGGCGCCGCCGAGCGTCGCCACGATGGTGAGCTGGCCGGCGAGCCGCTTGGCGAAGGCTTCGATGTCGTCGGTAGCGCTGATCCAGGCCTCGCGCTGCTCGTCGCTGTAGTCGTCGCCGGTCAGCTCCAGCACGCTCTCGCGGAAGATTTCCGCAAGCTGCGGCACGTCGGCCGGCAGCATCGGCCGCAGCGCGAATGGGGGCGCGGCCTGGGCGCTCATGGCGCGATCTCCACACGCGCGTTCATCGCGCAATCTCCCAAGTGGTGACCGGCTCGCCCGTTTTGGGGTCCTTGCCGTCCTTCAGCACGACGCCCATCGCGGCGAGCTCGTCGCGGATGCGGTCGGACTCCTTGAAGTCTTTGGCCTTGCGGGCCGCGGCGCGCTTACTGACTAAATTTTCAACTTCTCCAGCATCAATTGGTGCGGAACTTCCTCGCGCCAGGCTTCTCTCAACCAAAAACCAGTTAGCCTTTGATCGCTGCAAAATTCCCAGCATTCGGGCAGACCCTAAAAGTAAATTCTTTGCCCGAATTTTTTCTAGCGGATGTTCGGGACCACGCGAATCCGAATAAATTGCATGCAGACGCGCGATCGCGCGCGGTGTGTTTAGATCGTCACGCAAACAAGCTACTACCTCATCATCAATTTCCGCTTCGAACTTATATTCATCGCCAAGAGTATGATACCAGCGGTCAATTATCTTTCCGCTCTCAACAAGACTCGCGAACGTCCAATCTATCGGCTGCCGGTAGTGCGTGCGCAACATATTGAACCGTACCACCTCGCCCGGCCAGTCCTTCAGCAACTCATGAATCGTCACGAAATTGCCGAGCGACTTCGACATCTTCTCGCCTTCGACCTGCAGGAAGCCGTTGTGCATCCAGTAGTTCGCCATCACGCCGGTGTGGAAGGCACAGCGCGACTGCGCGATCTCGTTCTCGTGATGCGGAAACACCAGATCGATGCCGCCGCCATGGATGTCGAAGGTCTCGCCGAGATGCTTCCATGACATCGCCGAGCATTCGATGTGCCAGCCGGGCCGGCCCGGCGTCTTGATGCCGCAGGGTGACGGCCAGCCGGGCTCACCTTCCTCCGAAGGCTTCCACAGCACGAAGTCCATCGGGTCTTTCTTGTAGGGCGCAACCTCGACGCGGGCGCCGGCCACCATCTCGTCGAGCGAGCGGTTCGACAGCTTTCCGTAGTCCTTCATCGCAGCGACGTGGAACAGCACATGGTCTTCCGCCGCATAGGCGCAGCCGTTCGCGACGAGACGCTCGATCAGCGTCTTCATCTCCTCGATGTGGTCGGTGGCGCGCGGCTCGATGGTCGGCTCCAGGCAGCCGAGCGCGGCCACGTCGGCCTTGAAATTGGCATAGGTCTCTTCGGTGAGCTGGCGGATCGGAATGCCACGCTCGGCGGCGCGTGCATTGATCTTGTCGTCGACGTCGGTGATGTTGCGCACGTAAGTGACGTGGTCCGCGCCGTAGAGATGCCGCAGCAGGCGGAACAGCACGTCGAACACGATCACCGGCCGCGCATTGCCGATATGGGCATAGTCGTAGACGGTCGGCCCGCACACATACATGCGCACGCGCGCCGGATCGATCGGGCGGAATTCCCGCTTCTCGCGCGTCAGCGTGTCGTAAAGCCGCAGTACCATTGAGACGCTTTTCCCGTTTTGCGACGTTTTGCGTTCGTCTCTTGGAAAAAGCCGAACGAAAACGTACGCCTGCCGCGCCGGCCGGGCGTCCCTTTCTATCTCGATTCGAGAAAAGACGGCCTCAGCCAGCGTGGAGCGCTAGCGAATAATCTCCCGGCAAATGCCGCAGATGATGAGGTGGCCGTTCATGGCCGGCACAATGGGCAAGCGCGCCCGCCCCGTCAAGCTCCGCCGCAGGAAAGCCATGAATCGCGGGCTTCTGCGCGGTCCCGCCCGCCGCGGTTAACGCCGGCTTAAAGAATTCGGCGCAAATTATGGCTTCACCGTCATCCGCACCCGAGCAGCGTGAGTGATCCGATGCGCCTTGTCCTCGCCACCGTTTTCGCCGTCCTCGTCGCCGCCGGCACCGCCCAGGCCGAGCGCAAGATGTTCATCATTTCCTCGAACGCCAGCGGCTACGGCGTCGACCGCTGCCTGTCGAACGGCGAGAAGTGCGGCGCGCCGCTCGCCAACGCCTATTGCAAGTCGCAGCAGTTCAAGCAGGCGGCCTCCTATCAGAAGGTCGATCCCGCCGAAATCACCGGCGCCATCCCGACCGGCGCCTCCGGTGGCTGCACCGGCACGGCCTGCGACGTCGTCGCCATCGTCTGTACGCGCTGAGCGAACCCAAAGAATTCTGAAATGACGAGGCCTCTCCCGTCACCGGGAGAGGCCTTTCGCTTTTGTACGGCTCGGCGTATCGCGCGATTAGAACTCCTTGCTCATCTTGTTGTCGAGCGCGCAATTGCCGCCGCCGCGGATCAGGAACACGATCGAAACGAGCAAGATCAGCAGCGAGAACTCCATGCCGCCCTGCGTCCAGAAGAAGCCCTTGGCCGAGGTGAACCACACCGCATTGACCATGAAGATAGCGATGAACAACGCAGCCACGCGCGTGAACAGGCCGAACACCATGCACAGGCCGCCGACCAGTTCCGTCAACGCGACGACGAGCACCCAGAACCAGCCGGGCTTGTAACCGATGCTGCCGAAAATCGCCGACATCTTCTCGAAGCCGGCGCCGCCGAACCAGCCGAACAATTTCTGACAACCGTGCGGGATCAGGATGATGCCAAGCCCCGCGCGCAGCAGCGGCAAGGCATATGGTTCAAGTGAATTGTAGAGCCCGCCAAATCCGGGAATAATCAAACGCGATTTGTCCGTCATCGTTTCCCCCTTTTGCCCGGCATCGGTTTTCGGGATGCCTGACAAATTCTATCACGGCTCGCGTCGCAGGCTTCAGCGGAACGAAGACGATCCCGTGTGGGCTTGCTCCCAACGCTATTGCGTTGCACATTGCGGTCGGCGATTTTTTTGCGTTGCAGAACTCGCGTCACGCCGCCGCCGTCGATAGACTTTTTCCGATACTCGTCAGCCCGTGGTGATCCTTTGAAGCTCTATAGTTACTTCCGTTCATCCGCCGCCTATCGCGTCCGCATCGCGCTCAATCTCAAGGGCGTTGCCCACGACATGGCGTTCGTCCATCTGACCAAGGACGGGGGCCGGCACCGCCAGCCCGACTACGCCGCGCTCAATCCGCAAATGCGGGTGCCGGCGCTCGAACTCGGCTCTGGGCAGGTGCTGATCCAGTCGCTCGCCATCATCGACTATCTCGACGAGATCTATCCGGAGCCGGCGCTGCTGCCGAAGGACGCGCTCGATCGCGCCCATGTGCGTGCGATTTCGCAAATCGTCGCCTGCGACATTCATCCGCTCAATAACCTCGCGCCGCTGCGCTATCTCAAACACACGCTCAAGCACGAGCAGCCCGAGATCGACGCCTGGTATCACCACTGGGTCATCGAGGGATTTGAAGCCATCGAAGCGATGATCTCGCCGGCTCCTTATGCCTGCGGCACGCAGGTGACGCTCGCCGATGTCTGCCTTGTCCCGCAGGTGTTCAACGCCCGCCGTCTCAAGGTTCCGCTCGACCGCTTCCCGAAGATCGTCAGCGCAGAGCAGGCATGCGCGAAACTGCCGGCTTTCGACGAGGCACGGCCGGAAAACCAGCCCGACGCGGAGTGACGCGGGCGGCGCCGGCTGCTAGACCCTTCCCCGCTACTCTCTTTGCCGGAAAGTCATTGCCTGTGCAGGTCAGCAATCTCGCGCGCGCGCTGCTGTGGATGTCGGGCGCGCTCCTGTCGTTTTCGATCATGGCGATATCGGTCCGTGAACTCGCCGCGGCGCATCTGAGCGTCTTCGAGATTCTCACGCTGCGCGCGGCCACCGGACTATCGATCCTCTTGATTCTGCTGGCGGCACGCCCTGCCTTGCGGCAGCACGTCGTCCCGCGCAACTTCAAGCTCCACCTGTTGCGCAATGCCGGGCATTTCATGTCGCAGTATCTGTGGGCGACCGCGCTCACCTTGCTGCCGCTCGCCACCGTTTTCGCGCTCGAGTTCACGATGCCGGCCTGGACGATCGTGTTCGCGGCCTGGTTCCTCGGCGAACGATTGACGCCAAGCCGCATCGGCGTGGTCGTACTCGGCCTCGTCGGCGTGCTGGTCATCCTGCGGCCGGGCGTCGCAGCCTTCGATCCGGCGGCACTGCTCGTGCTAGGCGCGGCGCTCGGCTTTGCCATCACGATGATTACGACGAAGAAGCTAACCGCGACCAATACCACCTTCGGCATCATTCTCTGGATGATGCTGATCCAGCTTCCAATCGCGCTGGCCGGCAGCGAGTTCGCATCGTTTGCACGGCTGTCCACGAATGACATTCTGCCGGTGCTTGGTCTCGCCATCGGCGGCACCGCGTCGCACTACTGCTTTACCAACGCCTTCCGCGCTGGCGACGCCACTGTGGTCGTGCCGATCGACTTCCTGCGCGTCCCGCTGATCGCCGCGGTGGGATGGCTGCTCTACCGGGAGACTCCCGACATTTTCGTGTTTGTCGGCACGATCATTATCGCCGGCGGCGTGTTGTGGAATTTGCGGGCAGAATCAACGAGAAAACTCTAGCCGACGGCTCGCCGACGCCACAATTCGCAGATAAAGTGCCCGCCATGAACGCTTCGTTCGTCCGCCTCGCCCTTGCCGGTCCTGCCCTTGCGCTATCCTGCGCGGTGGCGCTCGCGCAATCGCAGAACCCGGTCTGCCAGCGGCTCGAGGCGCAACTCGCCTCGCTCGATCGCGGCAATGCCGATCCCGCGCGCGCCGAACAGATCCGGCGAGCCGAGGAAGCGGTGAACCGCCTGCAGTTCGAAGTCGACCGGCAAGTCGCGCAGTCGCGGCGGATCGGCTGTCAAAGCTCAGGTTTCTTTTCGATCTTCTCGAGTCCGCCCGCGCAATGCGGGAACCTCGAAGCGCAAATTCGCCAGGCGCGTTCGACGCTGGAGCGCGCCCAGAACCAGCTCGAGCAGTTGCATGGCGGCACCACCGAGCGCGCCGGACAGCGCCAGTCGCTTCTTATTGCGCTCGCCGACAATGGCTGCGGCCCGCAATACCGCAACGCCGCCGTCCAGCAAGGCGGCTTCCTCGACCGTCTGTTCGGCAACAACAACGGCTTCTTCGGTCCAGGCGCCGGCCGGTCGGGCACATTTCGCACCATCTGCGTGAGAACCTGCGACGGCTACTATTTCCCGATCTCGTTTGCGACCGACTCCGGCCGCTTTGCCGACGACGAGCAGACCTGCCGCCGCATGTGCCCTGCGGCGCATGTCGAACTCTACAGCTATCAAAATCCCGGCGAAGACGTATCGCAGGCGGTTTCGATCCACGGGCAGCCCTACACGGCGCTGCCGACCGCATTCCGCTATCGTCAGGAATACAACGCCGCGTGCAGTTGCCGGCATCCGGGCCAAAGCTGGGCCGAGGCAATGAAAGCAAGCGGCCCCGACCAGACCCTCGCCGTCGGCGATGTCGTGGTGACGGAAGAACGCTCGAAGAAAATGTCACAACCGCGCAACGATGCGATTGGCAAGCTCCTCAAGGACGGCGCGCCGCCGACTCAACCCACGAGCGGTAGTGGTCAAACTCCTGCCACAAACGACGCCGCGGAACCGCCGAAGAGCAAGGTTCGCACCGTCGGGCCGACGTTCTATCCGGTGCGCTGAGCATCAGAGACCTGCGCCGCGACAAAATAACGTCGTCACGCCACATTTCATCCCATTTCCGACACGCTGGAACCAAATCCGCCGCGCAAGGTTTCGCAGTAAACCCATTGAGCGACGGAGATTTTCATGAAGAAGATTCTCATCATTGGAGCGATGACGCTTGCGCTCGCAGGCTGTCAGACCGCGCGTGAAGACCGGGCGTTGAGCGGCGCACTGATCGGCGGCGGTACCGGAGCTTTGATCGGCGGCCTTGCCGGCAAGAGCGCAGGCGCGGCGGTCGCCGGCGGCGTCATCGGCGCAGCGGCCGGCGCTATCATCGCGGACGCCACCCGTCCCGGCTATTGCTACCGCGTCAATCGCTACGGCAAACGTCGCTACTTCCGCTGCTGATCGCGCACGGTCGACGTACAACGAAGAATCCGGTTTTCATGCGAAGACCGGGTTTTTCTTTGCGCCGCGATCTCTCAGAAATCAAAGGCTTCAGATTTGACCGGCTTCGCGCTGACGATGGAAGCGTCGGGCTGCGGCAGCGGATCGCCGGAATCGCGGAACCGGTTGGTGATCGGATAGCGCCGGTCGCGCCCGAAATTTTTCAGCGTCACCTTCACGCCCGGCGCCGCCTGGCGCCGCTTGTATTCTGCAATGTGCAAAAGGTGCTCGACGCGTTTGACCGTATCGCGGTCGAAGCCGGCGGCGACAATCGCCGCGACCGGTTCCTCGCGCTCCACCAGCCGCTCGAGGATGGCGTCGAGTACGGCATAGGGCGGCAATGAGTCCTCATCCTTCTGGTCTTCGCGCAGCTCCGCGGTCGGCGGCCGGGTGATGATGTTCTCCGGGATCACGCGCCCCCCCGGCCCCATCGCAATGTCCGGCTTCCATGTATTGCGCAGGTGCGCGAGGCGGAATACCTCGGTCTTGTAGAGATCCTTGACCGGATTGAAACCGCCGTTCATGTCGCCATAGAGCGTCGCGTAGCCGACCGACATTTCCGACTTGTTGCCGGTCGTCACCACCATCAGATTGAATTTGTTGGACAGCGCCATCAGGATGACGCCGCGGGCGCGCGCCTGGATATTCTCCTCGGTGACGTCGCGCGGCAATCCCTTCGTGAGCGGCGTCAGCGCCGCCTCGATGCCTTCGACGGCTTCGGCAATCGGCAAGATGTCGTATTGTACGCCGAGCGCCTTGGCGCAGTCGCGCGCATCGTCGAGCGATTCTTGCGACGTAAATTTGTAGGGCAGCATCACGCAGCGCACCCGCTCCGGCCCGAGCGCATCGACCGCAAGCGCGGCACACAAGGCCGAGTCGACGCCGCCGGAGAGGCCGATCACGACGCCCTTGAAACCATTCTTGTTGACGTAGTCGCGCAGGCCGAGCACGCAGGCCGCATAATCTGCCGGATCGCCCTCGCTCGCCGGCGTCATCGGTCCGGCCTCGCAGACCCAGGTGCCACCGTCACGCCGCCATTGCGTGGTCACCACGCATTCCTCGAACGACGGCAACTGAAACGCCAGCGTGCAGTCGGCATGCAGGCCGAACGAGGCGCCGTCAAACACAAGTTCATCCTGCCCGCCGATCTGGTTGGCATAGATCAGCGGCAGTCCGGTTTCCTTGGCACGCGGGACTGCGACGTTCAGCCGTTCGTCATCGACATTGTGGCGGTACGGCGAGCCATTGAGCACCAGAAGGATTTCGCCGCCGGTCTCGGCGATGCATTCGGCTGGTTCCGGTCCCCAGATGTCCTCGCAGACCGGCAGTCCGAGCCGCACGCCGCGAAAACTCACCGGCCCCGGCATCGGGCCTGCAGCAAACACGCGTTTCTCGTCGAACACACCATAGTTCGGCAGATCGACCTTGTAGCGCAGCGCGGCGATCTTGCCGCCGTCGAGCAGCGCGGCGGCATTGTAAAGGTTGTCACCCTCGCGCCACGGTGTGCCGACCACGAGCGCCGGACCGCCCTTGGCGGTCTCGCGCGCCAGATCCTCGACCGCCGAGCGGCAGGCCGCCTGAAAGGCAGGCTTCAGCACCAGGTCTTCCGGCGGATAGCCGGCGATGAACAGTTCGGGAAAGACGACAATATCGGCGCCCTGCGCCGCGGCTTCGTCACGCGCCTTGCGCACCTTGGCCGCATTGCCGGCAATGTCGCCGACAACCGGGTTGAGTTGCGCGACGGCGATGGCCAGTCGATCGGCGGGACGCGCGTTCATGGATCAGGATGTACCGTCTGCCTGTTCGCCTCGCAACGCGCGGCCGGGAATGGCCGCCTTGCCATTTCGACGTGAAACCGGTCAGAGGCCGGCGGCAGCCGGCATGGCGCGCACAATCCCCGAACGCTCTTTCTTGACGAGGTCGGCCAGCAGGAACGCCATGTCGATCGCCTGTTCGGCATTGAGCCGCGGATCGCAGACCGTGTGATAGCGGTCGTTGAGATCAGCGTCGCTGATGGCGCGGGCGCCGCCGGTGCATTCGGTGACGTTCTGCCCGGTCATTTCCAGATGAACGCCGCCGGCATAGGTGCCCTCCGCGGCGTGAATTTCGAAGAAGCCGCGTACTTCTTTCAGGATCAGATCGAACGGACGGGTCTTGTAGCCGGACGCCGAGGTAATCGTGTTGCCGTGCATCGGGTCGCACGACCAGATCACCTCTTTGCCCTCGCGCTTCACCGCGCGGATCAACGCCGGCAGATGCTCGCCGACCTTCTCGGCGCCGAAGCGTCCGATCAGCGTCAGCCGGCCTGCCTCGTTGTCGGGATTGAGAATGTCGATCAGCCGCAGCAGATCGTCGGCCTTGAGCGAGGGGCCGCATTTGAGCCCGAGCGGATTCTTCACGCCGCGCGCATATTCGATGTGGGCGTGATCGTGTTGGCGGGTGCGGTCGCCGATCCACAGCATGTGGCCGGAGGTCGCGTACCAGTCGCCGGTCGTTGAATCGATGCGAGTCATCGCCTGCTCGTAGCCGAGCAGCAGCGCTTCGTGGCTCGTATAGAAATCGGTGGTGCCGAGCGCGCTGTCGACTGCGAAGTTGAGCCCGCAGGCGCGCATGAACTCGAGCGCGCCGGAAACGCGATCGGCGAGATCGGCATAAGCCTTCGACTGCGGAGAGCCGGACACCGATTGCAGCATCCACTGATGCACGTTCTCGACGCTGGCGTAGCCGCCCTTGGCGAAGGCGCGCAGCAGGTTGAGCGTCGCCGCCGACTGCCGGTAAGCCGCAAGCTGGCGGCGCGGGTCGGGCGTGCGCGAGTCCGGCGTGAAGTCGATGTCGTTGATGATGTCGCCACGGTAGCTCGGCAGCTCCTTGCCGTCGCGCTTCTCGGTCGGCGACGAACGTGGCTTGGCGAACTGGCCGGCGATGCGGCCAACCTTCACCACCGGCGAAGCGCCGGCATAGGTGAGCACGACCGCCATCTGGAGAAAGACGCGAAAGAAATCGCGAATATTGTTGGCGCCGTGCTCGGCGAAACTCTCGGCGCAGTCGCCGCCCTGAAGCAGGAACGCCTCGCCCTTTGCGACTCGGGCCAAGGCCTTTTTCAAATTGCGCGCCTCACCCGCAAAAACCAGCGGCGGAAACGTCGCAAGCTGCTTTTCGACGTCAGCCAGCGCGCCGGCGTCCGGATAATCCGGCACCTGCACGATCGGCTTCTTGCGCCAACTGTCGGGCGACCAACGCTCAGGCATCACACGCGCCTCGTACTCGTTAACCGTTTGGCCAGTATAGCAAATTTCCATACTCGCCGCGATGGCCGCCTTATACACGACAGGCATGGCGGCGAGAACGCTTTTTTCTGCGCTAGAACAGCACCAAGGACAGGACCAGGAACCGGGCGAAGAGCACGGAAATGCCGCACGATCTTGAGCATTCGCACGAACCCGAGGCCATCGCCAAACGCCTCGCCGACGGCCCGCGCGCAAGCTACCTGCCGGACGCCGTATTCGGCGCCATCGACGGCACGGTCACGACCTTTGCCGTCGTGGCGGGCGCGACCGGCGCAAGCCTCTCGCATCGCGTGGTCTTGATCCTCGGCGCCGCCAATTTGCTCGCGGACGGCTTCTCAATGGCGGTCGGCAATTTCCTGTCGACGCGCACCGCGCAAGAAGAAGCCTTGCAGCTCATGCGGCGCGAGGAACGCCACATCAACCGCGATCCCGCCGGGGAGACCGCTGAGATCCGCGAGATCTACCGCCGCAAGGGATTTCGCGGACCGGCGCTGGAGCAGATCACGAACCTCATCACGTCGCGCCGCGATGTGTGGATCGACACCATGCTGGCCGAAGAATACGGCGCATCGCTCGCGCACCGCTCGCCCTATCTCGCCGGTCTGTCGACCTTCCTCGCTTTTGTCGTCGCCGGCCTGCTGCCGCTGTTGCCCTTCCTGATCGGCATCGATCATGCGAGCACTTATGCGGCGGCACTCACCGGCGTGGTGTTCTTCCTGATCGGTTCCGTGCGTAGCCGCTGGTCGGTGCGTCGCTGGTGGACGACCGGACTGGAAACCTTCCTGATCGGCATAAGCGCCGCGATCATCGCCTATCTGGTCGGCTACCTGATCGAGAAGCTGATCTGAGGACGCTATTCGGCGGCCGCGCGCGTATAGCTTGCGGCCTTCTCGCGCATGGTCACGAGTTCTTCCGCCGCGGTCGGATGTACCGCCATCGTCGTGTCGAAATCCGCCTTGGTCGCGCCCATCTTCACAGCGATTCCGATCAACTGGATCATTTCGCCAGCATCCGGCCCGACAATATGGCAGCCTACTACACGGCCAGAAATGCCATCGACCACCAGCTTCATGAAGACACGGGTGTCGCGGCCCGACAGCGTCGCCTTCATCGGCCGGAAGCTCGACTTGTAAATATCGACCTTCATCAACTCCGCCCGTGCCTGGGCCTCCGTCATTCCGATGACGCCGATCTCGGGCTCGGAAAATACCGCGGTCGGGATATTGCTGTGATCGACGCGGGTCGGCTTGTTGCCGAACACGGTATCGGCGAAAGCATGGCCCTCCCGGATCGCCACCGGAGTGAGGTTGACGCGGTTGGTCACATCGCCGACCGCATAGATGTTCGGCACCGAAGTACGCGAGTAACCGTCCACTTCGATGCCGTTGTGCGGATCAAACTTGACGCCAGCGGCTTCGAGGCCAAGACCGGACACGTTCGGGTGGCGTCCGGTTGCGAACATCACGC
>JBFWZV010000015.1:0-60685 GCA_050184975.1 Pseudolabrys sp.
TCCGGCCTCGTGCTCGCGCAGAACCCCAATGATCTGCTCTTCCGTGAACCTGATCCGCTTCATCGTCCGTCCCCTGCTTGAGGCCGGACTCTAACTCCGCGTGGAGGAAATACTCAGTGGCAGGTCAGCGTCACGAAATCTTGAGCTGGCGCCCGCTTTTCAAGCTGCCTGAATGCCGTTGTTGCAGTCGCAAAGACACCTAGAGAATGAGCGAAACGCGAATGTTCTGCTGTCGGGAAGACGTAAGATGACAATCCAGTTTGATGAATATACCGCAGTCTCTGAAATTGAGGGGTGTCAATTACGCGCCGAATTGAAATAGGCGCTTCAATTAGTCGGTTACCTTCAATATTGTCACGTATAATGGAATTATGAATGTCCGCCAGCATCGCGATTTCGTCCAAGCTGAACAAAATAAATGAACATTCAGCACGATTGCGCGGGGGCGACGTCGAAACAACCATTACGAGCAGGTATGTCGAATCTCTTCCCATTTTCCACATCTAGCATTAAAAGAACAAAACAAGAACAATAATCTTTATCTTGACCTTCTCTGTAATATGACTATATTCCTATTCATCCCTTCCCACCCTCCCGGCGTCCGATCGGCCCCACGGGATGCGGGCGGGATCGCCGGGCCGTGCACGGCCCGCGCGCTATTTTGTTTGGCCGGAACCGGGCAAGCCCGGCTCCGTGCGGTGATGCTTCGGGAGGCGCAGCCGGTCTCGCACACCGGCGCGTGTCTCTCGCAAAGACACGCGGGCGGGCCCGATCGCAAGGGACACCGCCGCATGGGGTCTCGCAAACCCCTGGCGCCTCCCGAAGCCTCATCGCGGGAGAAGTCCGGCGTCCCCCGCGCCGAAAAAAGAACAGGGGCGATCCCGCATGTCCCGTTTACGGGATATGCGGCAACCAAAAGAGGACGCGCCCGCGCCCTGTCCTCACCCCGCCAGCACAGAAAGGCTCACTGATGCGGCAGCACCTTGAACGGCTGCTTGTAGGGCTCCACCCGCAGCGACGACGCGGCGAGAATGCCGACCTTGGCGCGCGGCGCCATCACCTGGCTGCCGTCCTTGTCGCGCGTCACCGCGTATTGCCACAGCGACAGCGAGCCGTTGGCGGCGATGGCCTTGGCGATGCCGCCGGCGTCGCCGCCCATGTGCCGCAGCTCGGAGTCGTTGACGCCGACGACGATCTCGTCCTTCACGGTGACGATCTTGAACAGCGTCTCGGCGCGGGCCGGCACGGCCGCGAACAGGATCGCCGCGGCGAGCGCCGCGGGCACGATGGTCTTGGTGGCGGCGATCGTGATGGCAGATGGCATGCGGATGGTCCCCCGGAGGTGTCGTCGGTTGTGCCGACCTTGCATCCGGCCTGCGCCGACTATGACAAAACCGCCGGAGGCGCGGAACCTCGGCCCGGTAACACAATAAAAAACCTCCCCCGTTGCGCGGGGGAGGCCGTCGGCAATCGCAGTGTCAGCCGCTCAGAGCTTGCCGCCCTTTTGCATGCAGCTTTGGTAGAGGAAGCCGCGCCGCTTGCGGTCCTGCGCGTTCTGGCCCGGTGCGTTCTTTTTCGCGAGCTTGCGGCACTTGGCCTCGTTGGCGGCCTCGGCCGGGCCGGACGGCACCACAGCCGTGGCCACGAGCAAGGCGCTGGCGGCCAGCACCGGAATGGCAAAGGTCCATTTCAATGTCATCGTCGTTTCCCCCAAATGAATGGTTGTGATGGAACGACGACGAAACCAATTCCCCCGCGCTATCCTGCCAAAAACCGCGGCGCGGTCTACGGAAAAATACAAAGCGGGCGGCGCCCGGCTGTTCACAAGCCCGGCCCCAGCCGGTTGACCGGCCGCGCGGCAATCCTTACCCCTTTGAGCGGACACAGGAATCGAACGCCAATCGCCGTAATGCCAAGACGACCGTTCCGCGTCGGCCGCAGCCCCACCGGGCTCGGCCTGTTCGCCACCCGCGAAATCAAAAAGCGAACCCGCATCGTCGAATACAAGGGCCCCCGCCTCTCCGAAACGGCGGCGGAGCGCGCCGAGACGCGCGGCAATCGCTACCTGTTCGAGGTCTCCAAGCACATCACCATCGACGGCACGCCGCGCTCCAACGTTGCGCGCTACGCCAACCACTCCTGTAATCCGAACGCGGAAGCGGTGGTGTTCCGCGGCCGCGTCTTCATCAAGGCGCTGCGCCGGATCAAGCCGGGCGAGGAAATCACCTACAGCTACGGCGGCGACTACTTGCGCAACGTGATCGGCCGCTCCAACTGCAAATGCGGCCGCTGCCAGCGGCGACGCGCGCGGCGCGCCAGGGAGCGCTACGCGGCAAGAAAGCGGGCCGCCGCGCGGGGGCGCAATTCCACGACCGGGAAAGTCTCAAAGAACTCGCGTAGAAAATCCCGACGATGACCAGAAAACCTTTCCGCATCGCCCGGTCGCGGACCGGGCTTGGCCTGTTCGCTACCCGCGACATCAAGAAGCGCGCGGCGATCGTCGAATATTCCGGCCGGCGCATCCGCACCGTAAAGGCAAAGGAGCTCGAATATCTGCGGCCGAACCGTTATCTGTTCGAGATCAATTCGCGCTGGACCATCGACGGCTCGTCGCGGCGCAATCTCGCCCGCTACGTCAATCACGCCTGCAAGCCGAACGCAGAGGCCGTACTCGCGCGCGGCCGCATCATCTATCGCGCGTTGAAGCGCATCCGCGAGGCCGAGGAAATCACGGTCGACTACGGCAAGGAATATTTCGATCTTTATCTGAAGGCGTCCGGCTGCCTCTGCCTTTCGTGTATTGAAAAACGACGGGAGAAACGCCGGCTGGCGCGGGCGCGACACGCACGCAAGGCTGCGCGATCGAAAACGTTGCAATCGCGACGCCGGGCAAAGACAATGAAAAAACAGACGGCGGCACGCCGCAAAACCTCAGGGAGGACATGATGGCGCTCAAGATTCGCCGAGTGGTGACCGGACATGACGCACAGGGCAAGGCCAAGGTGTTGTTCGACGAGGTGATGACCAGCCCGCAGAACAACCGGCCTGGCGCCGACTTCTACAATATCTGGACCACCGAAGGTTTCCCGGTGAACAACGACGCCAGCGACGATGCCAGCAAGCGACCCGTCAAGACCGCGCTTCCCGGCGGCATCGTGTTTCGCATCGTCAGCTTCGGTCCGGGCGTCGCGCCGCGCAATCACCGTACCGACACCATCGATTTCGCCGTGGTCATTTCCGGCGAAATCGAGATGCGGCTCGACATCGGCTCGGTTCACCTGAAAGCCGGCGACGTGCTGGTCCAGCGCGGCACCATCCATGACTGGGTCAACAAGGGCTCGGAGCCCTGCGTCATCGCCTTCACGCTGGTCGACGCGAAGCCTGTCGAAGCCGGCGGCCAGACGCTTCAGGCGCACGGTTAGCGCGCGGTCCCGAAAAGTGGGAACCGGTTTTCGGACAAGACCACGCGCAAAAGAAAAACCTATTCGTCCAGTTCCGGATAGCGGCGGAAGATGCCGTGCTCGTTGAACGGGATGCGGCGCGGTGACGCGAGATAGGCTTTCACGTTTGGCCGCGCGCTCACCCGATCGTGGATGTCGATGAGTCGCGGCGTCTTCTTTTCAAGGCGCTTCATCGCTTTCGGAAAAGCATAGCGCAGCCCGGCGACGAGCTGGAACATCGAGAGGTCCACATAAGTGAGCCGCCGCCCGGTCAGATACGGGCCTCCGCCCGCTTTCGCCACACTCTCGAAATAGCCGAGGTATTTCGGCGCACGCTCGCCGCGAAACTGCTCGGCGAAACGCACCGCCTCCGGCTTCTGATCTTCATAGTAGTAGAACGATCCCACCGGATGGTGGGTGTCGTGAATCTCCTTCACGAAATCGGTTGCCGTCAGTTGCAACTGATGCAGCCACAGCCGCGCCGGATCGGCCTTGGGCGCGAGGCCGTGCCGCGGGCCGAGCCAGAAGAGAATATTGGCGGTATGCGCAATCAGTTGTTTGCCGGCCTTCAGGAACGGCGGCGCAAAGGGCGGCGTCTTGTTGCCCGCGCCCGCCTTCATGAGCCGGAACATCGCTTCAGTACCGGCTTTGCCACGGCAGACGTCCGCGTAATCGGCCCCCGCCTCCTCCAGCGTCAGCCGCACGAATTCGCCACGCCCCTGAATGCCGGGCCAGTAAAAAAGCTCGTAGCGCATGGAAAAATCCCGTTGATGTTCGTATCTAGGCCATCCGCCGGCTTGCATCGACCGGCAACAGACCTGTCATAATCGCATCCTAGCCTCTCGGCGTTCCACAAGACAGGACACCGCCATGCGCGCAATCGTGATTGCGGCCACGCTCGCCTTCGCCGGCTACGCCCTGCCAGCTTATACTCAGACGATCTATCCCATCGATCGCGCTGACATTCTCGCCGGCAGCCGCTTCGATTTCAAAGTCGAGTTTCCCGACCTTCGTGGCACCGACAGTGCAGCCGTCGCCATCAACGGCGAGGACCACGCCAAAGTCTTCGGCACAGCCGCCAGCATGGTCACCGAGAAGATTGGCGACAAGGAAATGTCGGCGCTGGTCCTGCGCGATGTGTCGCTCAAGCCCGGCACCTATCGCGTCAAGGCCGGCGACAGCGAAGTCGCCTGGAACGTTTACGCCACCGGGCAACGCAAGGCGCGAAACGTCATCCTGTTCGTCGGCGACGGCCTGTCGCTGTCGCATCGCGTGGCGGCGCGCCTGCTGTCGAAAGGTATCAAGCAAGGCAAGACGAACGGCAAGCTCGCGATGGATGACATGCCGCACATGGCGCTGGTCGCAACCGCCGGCTCCGACTCCATCATCACCGACTCGGCGAATTCCGCGAGTGCCTACGCTACCGGCCACAAGACCGCCAACGCCGCGCTCGGCGTCTACGCCGACCGAACGCCGAACCCGTTCGACGATCCCAGGGTCGAAACAATCTCGAGCCTGGTCAAACGCCGGCACAACATGGCGATCGGCATCGTCACCAATACGGAAATAGAGGACGCCACGCCCGCGGCGATGGCGGCCCATACGCGTAACCGGCGTTCCTACGGCCAGATTGTCGAGCAGTTTTTCGATGCAAAACCCGACGTCCTCATGGGCGGCGGTGCCGCGCATTTTCTGCCGAAAGGCGCGCTCGGGTCCAAACGCCGCGACGAGGTAAACTTCATCGAGAAGTTCACGGCCGAAGGCTATCGCTTCGCCGCGACCGGGTCGGAGCTCGCCATTGCCGCACAAGAGGTCACGACCAGCCGCCTGCTCGGCTTGTTCCACACCGGCAATATGGACGGCGTGCTCGACCGTAAGTTCCTCAAAGGCGGTACCGCCAAGGCCTTTCCCGACCAGCCCGACCTCACCGAGCAGATGCAGGCCGCGCTCGCGGTGCTCTCAAGAAATCCCAATGGCTTCTTTCTGATGGTCGAATCCGGGCTGATCGACAAGTTTGCCCATGCGCTCGACATGGAGCGCGCCGTCTACGACACCATCATGCTGGACAATGCCGTGCGCATCGCCAAGGATTGGTCCAAAGCGCGTGGCGACGATACGCTGATCCTCGTCGTATCGGATCACGCCCATCCCAATAGTCTGGTCGGCACCATCAACGATGATATGGCGTCGATCCCCAATACGCCGCTGCGCGAGCGGCTCGGCGTCTACGATAAGGCGGGCTTTCCGAATTACCCGTCACCCGATGCCGGGGGCTATCCGCCTCGCGTCGATGTCAGCCGGCGCATCGCGATCCTGTCCGCCGCGCTGCCCGATCACTACGAGACCCTGCGGCCGAAACTCGACGCACCCAACGAGCCGGCGATGCGCGGCACCGCGCCGCGCACCTACGTCGCCAATGATAAATACAAGGACGCACCGGGCGCCATGCTGCGCCTTGGCAATCTGCCGGCCTATCTCGGCGCCAGCGTCCATTCGGGAGAGGACGTCATTCTCACCGCGACCGGCCCGGGCGCAGATCGCGTGCGCGGCTCGATGGACAACACCGAAGTATTCCGCGTGATGGCGGAGGCTCTTGGTCTCGCGCCCGGAGAGTGAGCCCGCGACATGAAAAATCCGCGCCGGTTGCCCGGCGCGGACGCGCAATAAGGCGCAAGGTCCGAAATCGATTCAGTTCGCGGCGAAGCAGTAGATCAGTCCGTCGCCGCCGGTGCCGCGAAGATCGGCTTGCCCGCAGCCCGCGCCGGTCGAGCCTTGCGGCCCGCGCGAAGGATGCGAGGAATTCCAGGACTTCGAAGGCGCGTCGTCGCGCAGGCCGATGCGATCGTGATGGCCGACCATCGCGGCGCCGCTGGTGCTGCTGGTCCAGTTGCTGCAGGTGCGGTCATCGCCCGCCGGAAACGCCTTGCCATCCGGCGTCGAGCCGGTCAGCACGTCGTGGCGGTTCGGCGTATCGCCGCGGCCGTTGATCACCTCGCCCTTCTCCGACAGCGAGGTCTGCTTGGTCATGTTGTTGCTGTCGCTGTGCAGATCGTCGACGTTCTTGGCAACTACGACCCCCTTGGCATTCTGCCACGGGCCGTTGCCGATCCGGTCGCGTGCATTAACGGCATTCGCGCCCTGCGTCGACAGGTATGCGCGCCAGGTCTTGCCAGCAGTGCCTGCGGCCTGGGCAAGGCTCGCGCAATGAGCATCCGCGCCGGCGAGACCGCCGAGATCGCCGCCCTTGCCTGGCCCGACGCTGGTCACGAAAAACGTCATATTGGCCTGTTGCGCCATGGCCGGCGCAGCGAACGGAGCCAGTGCCAGACAGACAAGTAACGGCAAACGCTTGATCATGTATTTCCTCCCGAGTGGCGCACCTTGATCGCGCGCGTTCAACGGAGGCAAACACCGGCGCACGGGTGCTATTCCCGCACGCTTTCGTGATCGAATTTTTGTGCCCGCGAAACGAAAAAGCCCGGCGTCGCCGCCGGGCTTTCCGAAATTCAATCCGGTTGCCGCGATCAGGCCGGCTGCAGATTGCCTGCCGCCTGCTTGCCGCGCTCGGTGATGATTTCGTAGCTGATCTTCTGGCCTTCAACCAGCGAACGCATGCCGGCACGCTCGACGGCGCTGATATGCACGAACACATCCTTGGAGCCGTCATCCGGCTGGATGAATCCGAAACCCTTTTGGGTGTTGAAGAATTTGACAGTACCGACGGCCATCATGGCCTCCTTTCACGCTTCGTTGCTTGCGCCTCCGCGACTGCCGCGGTAGCGGCAACAATCCGGGTTTCGGGGGTATCACATCGAGAAGCAGGCCCCAGAGACCGGGAGCGCGTCAGCAAGGTGAAGCCGAAAATCCAAGTTGCGGGCGGCACTTAGACGGAATTGCGTACAAGGTCAACGGTCGAGCGGCCTTTCGCCGCCGAAACCGTGCGTTTGCAAGACGATTGATGCCAAAACCCGACCGATTCTCAGCTGCCACTGTCGGTTTGGTTATCGACCGGTTGCATGTGTCACTAAGAAACAATCCGCCCTTGCGGCGCGGCGACGCGACCTGGCGATACGAATGTGACACCCGGCCCGTTCACCTCGCCGCATTTCGTCCATCCATGCGGCAGACGCGCAAATGAACCCTGTAATTTCAATCCTTTCGTTCGCGCAGCACGCCGCAAGATTCCACGAAATGACCTTGTGAGGGTCGCAGCGGTGCCGCTGCGTGCTCTCAGCTTGACCTCCGCGTCGGTCGTCGGCGGCATTGCCCGACCAAAGCCGTTGATGATGACGGCGCGTTGCAACATCCAACCCCAAGAGGTGATGCAATGTTGAAGTCCGTCTTATCCGTATCCTGTGCAGCCGTTCTCGCGGTGACGACCCTGATCGCAACGCCGAAACAGGCCAACGCGTTGGCCGAGTGGGTCATTCCGGCGATCATCGGTACCGCCGTTCTCGGTATCGGCACCGGTGCAGCGATCAACGAGTCGAGCCATCGCACCTATGCTTACGAGCCGCGCGGCACGGTCTACGTCCAGCCGACCGGATGTCACTGGGAGCGCACGGTCTACCGTGGCCGCGTGCATAATGTGCAGGTCTGCCCGTAAGGCCGCACCACGACGACTTGCCGCGCCGGGCCTGATGCATGATCCCGAAAATTGGACACCGGTTTTCGGACAACATCATGCCTCAACGAGACGCCCGGCGCGGCGTCGCTCGTTGCAGCTACCGCATGGTGTCCTTCACCGCGGCGACCAGTTGCTTGAGCGTGAAGGGCTTGGGCAGAAAGGCCGGCATCTCGCCTTCAGGCAAGCTCTTGGCGAAGGCGTCTTCGGCATAGCCCGATACGAAGATGAACTTCACCTCCGGATAGCGGCGGCGCACTTCCTTCAGCAACGCCGGTCCGTCCATTTCCGGCATCACCACGTCCGAGACGACGAGATCGACCGTGCCCTCCCTCTCCAGCACCTCGATCGCCTCGACGCCGTTGCCAGCCTCGAGCACCGTGTAGCCGCGCGAGGCGAGCCCGCGCGCATTGAGCGCGCGCAAGCCGTCCTCGTCCTCGACCAGCAACACGCGGCCCTGTCCGGTCAGGTCGGCGGCGCCAGCCGCCGCTTTCTCGGCGCGTTCCGCCGCCGACATGGCATCGGCAATCGCGGGGGCCTCCATGCGCGGCAGGCCGTCCTCGCCTCCCGCAGCGTGACGCGGCAGGAATATCCGGAACACGGTCTCACCAGGCCTGGAGTCGACATAGACATAGCCGCCGGTCTGCTTGACGATTCCGTAGACCGTCGAGAGACCAAGGCCCGTTCCCTTGCCGACCTCTTTGGTCGAGAAGAACGGCTCAAAGATCTTCTCAATAATGTCCGCTGGTATGCCGGTGCCGGTATCGGCGACCTCGACCAGCACATAGTCGGCAGCCGGCATGCCCTTGGCATTGTATTTCGAACAGTCGCCGGCCGTGACGTTCGAGGTTCGGATGACGAGCTTGCCGCCGTCGGGCATCGCGTCGCGCGCGTTGACCGACAGATTGACGATCACCTGCTCGAATTGCGAAAGGTCCGCCTTGACCGGCCACAGGTCGCGGCTATGCAGCACATCGAGCGCGACCTTCTCGCCAATCAGCCGCTTCAGCAGCATCCCGAGATCCGACAGTGTCTCGCTCAGATCGAGCACCTGCGGCCGCAGCGTCTGTTTGCGCGAAAACGCGAGCAGTTGGCGCACCAATGCCGCGGCACGGTTGGCGTTCTGCTTGATCTGCATGATGTCCTGGAAGGACGGGTCGGTCGGCTTGTGCGCGTTGAGCAGGAAGTCGGTCGCCATCATGATGGCCGACAGCACGTTGTTGAAGTCGTGAGCGATACCGCCGGCAAGCTGGCCAACCGACTCCATTTTCTGTTGCTGGTTGATGCGGTTTTCCAGCGTCCGTTGCGCGGTCGTCTCGAGTGCATAGACGATCGCTGCCTCGCCCTCGGCATCCTCCTCCTCGACCGCGAAGACGAAGAAACTCGCCCAGCGCTCGCCGGGTCCGGCGAGTTGCGCCTCGACCGGGGCGATGTCGCCCTCGCCCTCGGACGCCTTGCGGATCGCCGTTTCGAGCCCCGGCCGGTCGCGTTCCTGAACCAGCAGCAGGATCGAATGGCTCTTGTCCTCCAGCGCATCGGGAAACGTACGGGCAAAGCGCGGATTGTTGCGAGCGATGCGGCCGTACTTGTTGACGGTCGCGATCGCCATCGGCGTATTGTGGAAGAAGCGCATGAAGCGCACTTCCGCCGCGCGCTGCAGGTCGGTGCCGTCGTCACGCGCACGGTTCAAGACCAGCGTGCGCGAGGCGCCCGGCGCACCGTCAGCGCCGAACGCGACCTGATGATAAAGCCGCACCGGGACCGGCCGGCCCGTGCTGGTCTTGAAATCGAGGTCGATGACGTCGGTGCGTACGTCGCCGGGCGACGGATTACGCGCGATCAGCAGCGCCGCGCCGTCGCCGGCGACGATGTCGGCGAGTTTCAACCCCCCGGAACCGACCCGCGCGAAGTCCTGGTCGAGCCAGCCGGCGAGCGTTGCATTCAGATAAACGACATCACCCGCACCGTTGACCGAGAAGAAACCGGCCGGCGCGTGATCGAGATGGTCGATCGCGTGCTGGAGATCCTGAAATATATTTTCCTGCCGATCGCGGTCGCGCGTCACGTCGGCGATAGTCCAGACCGCCATGCCGGCGTCGCGTCCGTCCGGGCCGAGCGGGCGCACCCTGATGCGCAGCCAGCGGCCCGGTGCGTCCTTGTCCTTGGCGACGCGGACCTCCTCCTGATGTCGCCTGCCCTCGCGGGCCGCCTTCAGCAACCGATAGATCGCTTCGGAGACGTCCGGATCGCCGATGAAGACCCGCTCGAGCGGCCGCACATCTTGATTGTCGCTCGCCTCGACCAGATCGAGATAGGCGGCATTGGCATAGACCACGCGGCCGCCGGCGCCCGTTACGACGATGCCGTCAAAGGCCGTGTCGGCGGTGGCCTTGAGGACCGACTGGCTTTGGTCGCTCGACGAAGCGCGAAATATCCCGGCTGCAAGTGCGAACAGCGAGAACACCCCGACGGTCGCGAGAACCGCGAGCAGAGCCATGATATAGAGTTCGGCGTACTGGCGATCGATCGTCAACATGCCGCCTGCCGCCGCGATCAGGAACAACGCGACAAGCAACACCCATCCGACGCCACCGGAGCGCGTCACCTTGGCGGTCCGGTCGAACGAGCGCCGCGAGGCGGACACCTGGGCGTCCGTCGCCGCCAACTCCGGCCCTGCCGGCGCGTGTGATGCCGATTGTTGCGCTGCCGAATCCTGCGCTGCCATGACGCTGTTCAGCCTCGTTCCGCCGGGACGTGATTTGCGCCCGCCCCTTGAGTGCCCCGCCGGGACGGCCGGCGCAAGGGCATCGCCGCCTCAATCCAAGGCCCAGTGACGGCAGTCACAACGGCCTCTAGGACTGGGCAAGGCCGCGCCGGAGCCGCATCACATAGCCGATCACCTCGGCCACCGCCTTGTAGTGCTCGGGTTTGATGGTTTGGTCGATCTCGACCGTGGCGTGCAGTGCGCGGGCGAGCGGCGGGTTTTCCACCACCGGGACTTTATGCTCCTCGGCGACCTCGCGGATTTTCAGAGCGATCCGGTCGACGCCCTTGGCGACGCAGATCGGAGCATCCATGCCCTTTTCGTACTGCAAGGCGACCGCGAAGTGGGTCGGGTTGGTAATGACGACGGTCGCCTTCGGCACCGCCGCCATGATGCGTTGGCGCATCTTGGCCTGGCGCAAGCTGCGGATGCGCCCCTTGATCGCCGGATCGCCTTCCGACTGCTTGTATTCTTCCTTGATTTCCTGAAGCGACATTTTCTGCCGCTCGTACCACTGGCGATACTGAAACAGATAATCGGCGACGGCGACGATAGCGAGGATCGCGACCACCGCGCCGAGCATTTTCAGCGCGACCGTCACCGTGAGCCCGGTAATCGCGGCAGGATCGGTGGCGACCAGTCCTTCGAGCCGGTCGCGCTCCGGCCACAACAGCGCCACCAGAACCGTTCCGATCACCGTGAGCTTGATCAGCCCCTTGACGAAATTGGCGAGCGCCTGTTTCGAAAACAGTCGCTTGAGACCGGCCAGCGGCGATATTTTCGATAGCTTTGGCGTAATCGTTTGGTAGGTCCAGACCAGCCGATGCTGCACCATGTTGCCGGCGGCCGCTGCGAGCGCAAGCAGCAAGATTGGAAGTGCGACTGCGGCCAATGTCTCGAGGCTGAGCTTCTCTGACAGCCGGATGAGCCCATGGCCGTCGGTGCGGATGTTGTGCGAGTTGGCAATCAACCCGCGGAATGTCGTGAACAGGCCGCCGGCGATGCTGCCGGAGAACATCGTCAACATCAGCGTGCCAGCCGCGATGATGAACCAGGTATTGACCTCCTGGCTCTTGACCACATCGCCGCGCTTGAGCGCCTCGTCCAGCTTTCGCTGTGTCGGATCTTCTGTTTTCTCGTTGTCGGATTGCTCGTCGGCCATGGACGCCCTTTAAGGCCGCACGAGTTCGCCGAGAACGCCTTCGAGATAGCCGACGAAGGTTCCCATCATCGCGCCGATCACGGCGAGCAGCAGGCCGAAGCCGAGCAGAATCGACAATGGTAGGCCGATGAAGAACACCTGCATCTGCGGCATCAGCCGCGACAACACGCCAAGACCCAGGTTGAACAGCAACCCGAACACCAGAAACGGCGCTGCGAGCTGGATCCCGATCTTGAAGGCGGTCGCGATCGTGCGCGTCATCAGTTGTGCGACGTCGCCGATGACCGGAATTTCGCCAGGCTGGAACAGCCTGTAGCTGTCGTGTAGCGCCGCGATGACCAGATGATGCATGTCGGTCGCAAAGATCAGCGCAACGCCGAGAATGGTAAGGAAATTGCCGAGAATGACGCCCTGCTGGTTCTGGGTCGGGTCGACCGCGGTAATGAAGCCGAGGCCGAGTTGCTGGGCCACAACAGCGCCTGCAATCTGGAGCGCGGATACGGCAAGCCGCGCGGTCAGCCCCAGTACGGCGCCGATCAGCAGTTCCTGGAACAGCAGAACCAGAACCGGCCCGATCGCCGTCAGATCGATATTGTAAGCGCTGCGGTGCATCGGCAGCAGGATCGCGGCGAGCACCAGTGCGATTGTCAGCCGCACCCGGCTCGGGATGGAAAGTTCACCGACGCCCGGCAGCAGCATCACCATGGTGCCGACCCGCGCGAAGACGAGCAGGAAGGCCGCTGCCAGCGCCGGTAAAAATGAAACGTCGAGGCGCATGCCCTCAGCCGCTGACGATACGCGCGGCGAGGCGCATCATATGCGCCTCCATCCGCTCCGCCATGAATGGCAGAACGATCAGGAGCGCGATGAACATGGCCAGAATCTTCGGCACGAAGGCGATGGTCATTTCCTGGATCTGGGTGAGAGCCTGGAACAAGGAAATGATGAGGCCGACCACCAGGCCGACCACCATCAACGGGCTTGCCACGATCAGCAGCGTATAGATCGCATCGCGCGCCACATCGAGAACGTCTGGTCCACTCATGTCCGATTTCCGTTGGTTGCGCAGATCCTAGATCTGCATTCGCATGATTTCTTCGTAAGCCTGGATCACCCGGTCGCGCACGGCGACGACGGCGGTGATCGCGGTCTCGGTTTCGGCGACCGCGGTGACGACGTCGACGATATTGGCCTTGCCGGTCAACATCGCCTTCGATTGCGCGTCGCTCTTCTTGCCCATGTCGTTGACAGCGGCGAGCGCGTCCTTGAGCGCCATCGAAAAGCTCTGGTCGTCCTGCGGCTTGGCGGACGACTGCAGCGCGCGCATCGCCGCGTCAGGCGAGAGCTTGGCGATGCTGGCGTAGGCGCCGGCGGCGGAGAGCGGCGAAGCCATCGGATGACCTCTCAGGCTTTCAGGATTTCAATGGTGCGGGCGATCATGCGGCGGGTCGCGCCGATCACATTCACGTTCGCCTCGTAGGAACGCTGCGCCTCGCGCATGTCGGTCATTTCGACTAGCGCGTTGACGTTCGGATATTTGACGTTGCCGTTCGGATCGGCGGCCGGGTGGCCGGGTTCGTATTTCAGGCGAAACTGCGCCTGGTCGGGCTGCGTCGGCCCGAGCGCGACGACCTGCGCGTTGAGTTCGCGGTCGAGCGACGTTCGAAAGGTCGGAATCTTGCGCCGGTACGGGTCGGCACCTGCGCGCTCCGACGTCGAGTCGGCATTGGCAATGTTTTCCGAAATAACGCGCATTCGTCCGGCCTGCGCCCGCAAGCCGGAAGCGGCGATGCTCATTGTCTTGAAGAAGTCCATGGCGATTCTCCTGGCGGGCCAGCTGCGGCGCGCGGTTACTTCCTGCCGAGCGCTGTCTTGATCAGGCCGAGGCCGCGCGTGTAGAGCGCGGTCGCCGCCTGGTAATCCATCTGATTGCCGGCGACCTTCATGATTTCGTCTTCGAGGCTCACGGCATTGCCGCCTGGCCGAATCTGGTTGTTGCGCTTGCCGTCGGCGTGGAATTGCAACGAGGTCTGCCCCACCGCGCCGATATGCGTGCCCGAGGTTCGCGTAAGTCCCATGGCGGGCGCGGAAATTTCTGTCTTGTCGAATTTCAGCGGCGCCAAATCGCGCGGCTTGAAACCCGGCGTGTCCGAATTGGCGATGTTTTCCGCGAGCAGTCGCTGGCGCTCCTGATGCCATTGCATCTTGGTGCGCAACATCGAGAAAATCGGAATGTCGGTGATCGGCATGCCGTCTCCGTCGGTCGGCGCAGGCTTGCCCTACGCCCGGCAGAGATTGCCGGTTCTATGGTTAATGGGCGGTAAAAAGGGCGCCTTCTGTCGGCCTTACTGGTGACACACTGTTAACCATCACAAGCATTGTCTTATCGCACCGAAGGTGGCAAAGACCCCGGTTCTGTTAATGATCTGTTAGTATTCCGGGCGGCAAATAGTGCCGGCGGCGTTAACCAATCAGGTGATTCCGGCCGGGTTACGGTTGGCAGAAACGGAGCACGTTTGATGTTCGAGTTGCTTCCTGAGATGCCGCTTGCGGCGAAGTTCTTCGTCGCATTCCTGATTGTGCTTGGCCTGATTGCGCTGACCGCGTGGCTGGTCCGCCGCATCGGCGCCAACCGCCTCGGTGGCAGTTCCGCGCGCGGCCGCCAGCCGCGCCTTGCAGTGATCGACGCGGCTTCCGTCGACGGCCGCCGGCGCCTGGTGCTGATCCGGCGCGACAATATCGAACACCTTCTGATGATCGGCGGGCCAACCGACGTCGTCGTCGAACAGAACATCGTCCGCGTGAGCGGCGCGCGCGATAGCCGCGACCAGACCCGGCTTCCCGCGCCCGGCGACGGACTGCCACGCGCGGTGCCGCTCGGCGACAACAATGGCTGGCCGTTGCAACCCGGCGCCGAGATCGCTCCCGGTCCCGCGATGCCGCCAGCGCCGCAGCAGCCCCCGGCGCGAATCTCACGCGGAGCGCCGCCTGAAGAGACTTGGTTGCCGTCTGAGCCGGCACCGACCCGGCAGCGCACGGCTCCGCCCGCGCCGCCACAGCCCGACAGCTCGGCGCGTTTTGCTACACCCGAATTGAACATCCCGCCGCCGCCGCCGTTGCCCGAAATCAAGCGCGAAAGCGCCGTCGAGCCAACGCGCGAAGCCGCGCCCGTCCAGGAGCAGACCACGCCGCCGCAGACCGACCGTAATCTCGCCGAGATGGCGCAACGGCTTGAAGCTGCGCTGCGCGCCCCGCGCGCCGGCGAGAGCAAAGCGCCGGCGCAGGATCCGTTCTCGGTTCCGCTACCGCCGCCCCGTGCGCCCGACCAGCCGCGTCCGGCCGCGCGGGAAGCCGCGCCGCAGCCTGAGTCCAAACCCGCGTCGCCGTCGAAGTCGCCTTTCGACAGTCTTGAACAGGAAATGGCCAACTTGCTGGGCCGTCCATCCTCGAAAACGTGACGGATCTCGCATCCGGCCGCCGGGTTCGTCTGACGACGGTGGCGGCTGGTGTAGCAGGTCTTGCGGTGCCGATGCTTGCCGGGCTGACGACGCCCGCGCTCGCACAGGATATCAGCGTCAATTTCGGTCAAGGCACCGGGCTCACCGAGCGCGTCATCCAGATGATCGCGCTACTGACGGTGCTGTCGCTTGCGCCGTCGATCCTTGTGATGATGACGTCGTTCACGCGTATCGTCGTGGTGCTGTCGCTGTTGCGCACCGCGCTCGGCACCGCGACTGCGCCACCCAATGCGGTCATCATCTCGCTGGCGCTGTTCCTGACCGCCTTCGTGATGGGGCCGGCGCTGCAAACCGCCTACGAGACGGGCGTGCGCCCGCTCGTCGCCAACGAAATTACACCGGAACAAGCCTTCGAGCGCTCATCGCAGCCGTTGCGCGAATTCATGCAGAAGAACGTCCGCGAGAAAGACCTCAAACTGTTCGTCAACATGTCGAACACGGCGGCGCCCCAGAAGCCGGAAGACCTGTCGCTTCGCATCCTGGTGCCGGCCTTCATGATCTCGGAGTTGAAGCGCGCCTTCGAGATCGGCTTTCTCTTATTCCTGCCCTTCCTGATCATCGATCTGGTGGTCGCCTCAATTCTGATGTCGATGGGCATGATGATGCTGCCACCGGTCGTGGTCTCGTTGCCGTTCAAGCTGATCTTCTTCGTGCTGGTCGACGGCTGGAGTCTGGTCGCAGGCTCGCTGATCCAGAGCTACGGCGGCAGTTAGCCCCGCTCCGGCAATCGTCCAATTCAGAAATTTCCCGCTACTGTGCGACGCTTGGCAGCCGTGGCACGCCCGAAGGCGGCGGCGGCACGTTGCCGAGCTTGACCCCGCGCGGCGGCCGTGGCGGCAAGATCGCGCCGCGCGCTTCGCGAGCGATCGAGCCGGTCGGGGCCGGATCGGCCGCGCGGTCGGCGCGGGTGTTCGCCGGCGTCGTCTGGGGCGCATCGACCCGCGGCTGGTTCGGCGGAGCCATTCCCGGCAGACCCGGCGGAACCGGCGGCGCCGGCGGCGGCTCCTGCTTCGCACTTGGATCGGGCCCGCGCGCTTTGATCAAGTCAAGAAAGGCGCCGAGCGTATTCTGTGCCGCGACTGCGCTGGCGGCCTCGCGGAACTCGGGATCGTTGATGCTGCGGCCCTTTGCCGTGATCACGTCGAAAGCCTGGCGCGACGGACCATCGGCCATCTTGGCCGCATACTTTTCACGAAACGCAGTCAGCCCGATGGCATCCTCTGCGAGCGCATAGCCGAGCGCGCCACGCAGGATGTCACCGCGCTCCGTCTCCGACAACGGCGCGAAGCCCTTCCAGCGTTCGGCATAGAGCAGCTCGATCTGTTCGGCCGCCTCACGCCAGCGCTTGGCTGCCCAATAGACATCCGACCGCAGCCGGATCACTTCCTGACCCTTCAGACTGGAGATAACCTCGATCGCCAGTTCGTGCCGGCCAATGTCGGACAGGGCGCGCGCTTCGAGCAACAGGCGCTGCGTGCGCAGGTCCGTCGCGAGGCCCGATACCCGCGTCGTGCGTAATGTCGCGAGCGCTCGGTCGGCCTTGCGGCTCATCAGATAGACGACCGCGAGCCTGGTGGCGACTTGCGCACGGGCCGCGCCCTGCAAGCGATGGGTCACCTGATAGTCGAGCAGCTCGGCGGCCTGGCCAAGCAAATCGACGGCCACGAGTCGCTCGGCGAGCCGGCGGATCATCTCGTCGCCGCGCCGTCCAACCGGGGTCAGATCGCGATAGTCGTAGAACAAGCCGAGCGCCTCGATCGGCGGCAGCGCATCGCCCTTGCCGCCGAGAAACAGGCTGTCGAAGGTGGCAGCCGCCTCGTCATGAATCCTGCGGGTGAGATCCGAGTTCGGATGCGCCAGCAGAGCGACACGCATCACATGAAAGGCGTCACGGTAGCGCGCGTCCTCGGTGTAGAAATGCGCGAGCATTTGAAGCCCTTCGGCCTCGGTCTCGTCGCCGCGCCACGTCGCCGTCAGTTTTTCAAGCTCCCCGATCATATCGGCCCGTTTGATTTCGTCCGACCGGTAACGTAACGCCAGTTCGCGCAACCGACCCTGCGCCGCGGAGCGCCGATCGCTTCCTTCCGACGCGGCACGATACTGGGTCAGCGCTTCGTCCTTCTTGCCGAGGGCTTCATCGAGCCGGCCGACCTGAACCGCAAGCTCCGTTGCGATGTCACGCGACGAGCCAACCGCCTCGAAGTCGTTGACAACCTTGGATGCCGCAGCGAAGTCCCGCGTCGCAATGTAGGTCCGTAGCGCGGACAGCATGACAATCCGCTGCAGCTCGATTGGCATGGCGCCGAGCAGCGCCTCGGAATCCTTGAATGCCTCGCGCGCGTCGGACCAACGGCCCTGCTTTGCCAGCGCCACCGCACGCCACAGCGGCGCATCCTGCTGATCGCCGACGATGGGACGAGATAAATCCTTGAGCGCCTCGGCCGGCCGGTCGAGCATCACATTCGCAATCGCCTTCATCACCACGCCCCGGACGTCGTCGGTGTTGACCGGCTCGTCGGCAAGCACGACGTCGATGACGGCCTTGGCTTCGGTGATGAGATCGCGGGCGAGATAGAAGCGCGCGAGGTCGAGCCGCGCATCGCGCCGCCGTCCTTCGGCGACACCGGCGGCGCTGGCGATCAGTTCGGCCTGGCGCGGATAAAACTGGGCCTGCCGATCGAAGCCCCAGGTCTGCGGGTCGAACGTCACCGCGCGCATCATCGGCGATTGCTTGCCGGCAAATGTCGATGACGACAGCGTCAGTCCGCCAGGCCTGCTGATGACGATCTTGTCAGGCATCAGCTCCGCCATCAGGTCATCGGCGATCGGCTGCACGACGACGCCATGTGCCGAGGCAAGCGCGCGAAGTTCGACAAAATTCTGAGGCTTGAGAATGCCGCGGGCCGGACCGAGCGCGGTAACCACCACGAGCTTGTCGCCGATGTCGGGATCGGTCAGCCGATGAATCTTGGCCGGTTTGACGAACGGAATGGTCATAGTGGTTAGCCCAGTCGCGCTCAGGCTGCGCGCGATGGTCAGCGGCGCCACCGGCTCGGCGGCCGCATCGCCGATCACCAGGTTCCAGTTGTGACCGTCGGCCGTCAGCGTCGCAAGGCGTGGCCGCTCGAGCTTCAGGCGGATCACGGTCTCGCCGGGCCCGGCCTTGTCCACCGCGACCTGGCGCAGCACGCGCTGATTGCCGCTGCGCAATGCCGACAGATCGAGCGGATCGTCGTTGCTGAACACCAGCCACAACGTATCGGCCCGCCGGAACGCTGCCGCCGGCGTCGCGGCGGAGAATGGAAATCGCAGCCGCACGGCATCCCCGCTCGTTGTCAGCGTGACTGCGGCTGGTTCGTGGCCGACTGCTTTGGCGGCAGAGCCTGCCTCCGGCCCTCGATCCGACCGGGCTTCGGACATCACCGCCTGACCCGCAGCAGGCGGCACAGCCGCGGCTGGAGGCGGCGCGGCCGCGGACTTCGGCGCCGGAGCCGCCGCCGGAGCCTGCATTGGCATCGCGTCCGCCTGCCGCGGCGCGGGCTGCATCTCTGCAGGACGTTCCGAGCCCATCGCGGGGGATGCGGGAGCCGCCAAAGGCGGAGCGGTGGCGGCAGCCCTGGGCGGGTCGTTCCCGTTGATCGTAGAATTCTTGGCGTCCGGCTTCTCTTGATCTGCGGACGACGGCTCGCTTGCCGGCGGGTCCGTCTTCTGCGGCGGCGCGACGAGGCCGCGATCGCGCGCCATGGCCCGCGCCGCGTCCTCAACGATAGCAGCCGCGTTTGACTTGCCGTCGGGCGTGGTCAGCTTCATTCGGACTGTCGAAGGCTGCTTCTTGATCGGGCCGTTTGCCGGGCCACCATCGCCCTCGCCCGATCCCGACATATCGCCCGGCGTCACCGGCTGTCCCGGCAAATCGTCGGCACTTGCCGGGGCTTCCGCCGTCGAGCTGCCCGGCGGCAGCGCAGTCGGACGTTTTGCGTTATCCGCGTCGGCTTTGGAGTCGGCCTTCATGTCAGCCTTGGCATTGGCCTTCATATCGGGCTTGGCGTCGGACGGTACCGTTTCCGGCGCGGACAATATCGGCGCCCGCACCGTGCCATCGCGGCCGGTCTCGACGAGTCCGTTCTCCGTCATCTTTTCGGCTTCAGACGGAGCGCTGCCATTATCGATATCGACGACCACGGTGCGGTCCTCGCGGAACAGCCGTACGTCGGGGGCGCCCTTGAAGACGAATGTCACTGCGACCGAGTCATGTTCGATATCCGCGTCGACCGAACTCAGGGACGACGGCATTGCCGATTTCGCGTCGGACAGATCGTATCTGATCGGCTGGTCGAAGTTCAGCGTCAGCTTGTCTTCACTGCGCTCGGGAACCACATTGGCGAAATTCGGCAGATCGAACACATAGCGTGTGAACGTCGGCTGCGTACCGACCTTCACCAGGGTCGTGTCCTGAGTTCGCTTCTTGCCGAACAGCCGCGCCTGCCGCAGTTGGCGTTCCGCCTCGCGGGTGCGCCGCGACAGTTCATCGATCACGTCCTGCGGCAACCCAGGCAGCACGCCCTGCCATTCCATCGGCAGAATGTCGACGAACAGCCGTTCTGCCGCCGGCGTCGTATTGATACGATAGGCCCGCACCAGAGCCATGCGGATCGCCATGCCGTCGGGATCGCGCCGCGCGGCGCTGACAAAGTCCGGCGCCACCGCGTTGATGCGATCGACCGAGAGATCGACCGGCTTTTTGAAATCGATGACGAGAACCGTGCCGGACAGGTGAACCTTGGCTTCCACCTGTTCGTCCAGCCGGAACACTAGCCGCGCATAACCGCGGTCGACCGATACCCGGACGTCGCCCTTGACCGTCTCTGCGGACGCCGGCAACGCCAAAAGCAAGAGCACAGTCAGTGTCGCCCAAGCCAGCAATGCGCGCGCGAGCACGGCGCAAATCTCAGTGCGCAATACGGGACGCGCCCGCTCGTAGAAATCACCAACGCTTGCCCAGCCGACCACCATGCCTTCGTTCCAGCCGCGCGCGATCTCGCGCGGAATCAATGTCCGCGGAGTGCGCCGTGGCCGAGCCTAAAGACCGGCATTTAACGGGCCGTTAAGGCTGTTTTCTCGATTTTCCAGGATAGGACGGAGCCAATCGGCCGCGTTTAGTTGGCCTTTTGCGACAGTTGCGGCGGCCGTGCCGCAGCACTCGGCTGCCCTTCGATTTTGGGCAATTCCGGCATCTTCTTGGCGTTCGCCGGATCGTTTGCGGCCGCGCGGGTTGCAAGCTCCACCGTGAGCTTCTCGGCGGCCTGCGGCTGCATCTGACCGAGAATTTCCGACATCTTGCGCGGATTGATCTGCGAGGTGACATCGACCAGGATTTTGATATCGAGCCGGTCGAAGATGCGCGCGGCATCCTTCGGCTTCATGTTCTCGTACATCGAGACCAGGCTTCGAAAACGGTCCTTGTCTGACTTATCGCCGGCCGCAGAGCTGGCATTGAGTTTGGATTCGAGATTTTTCAGCTCGAGCAGCTTTGCCTCGATGCGTTGCTCGGCCTGCTTCAGCAAGTTCTCGCGCATCTCGAGCTCACGGGCATGCTTCTCGATCTCCTGCCGACGGTCCTGCAATCGTTCGAGCACGGCGCGTTCGCCGGCTGAAGCCATGCGCGGCGGCTCGGTGGAAATGACGGTGCCACCGGGATCCTTCGGAGGACTTTCGGGCTTCTTGGCTTGAGCCGGCGGAGCAGCGCCGTCCTTTTTTTCGCCTTCCTTCGGCTTTGCAGCGCCGACCGAGCCGGTAATGTCACCACCGCCGGGATAGTTGAACATGTCCTGCGCCCAGGAGCGTTTCCTGGCGCCAGTCATGCCGTCCGGAGTTGCGCCGGCGACGACAATGCTCGGCGTTTCCGGCACGTTCGACGGGTCAATGATCTTCAGATCCTGCTTGTCGCGATTGGCGAGCCGATCGCCGAGTGTATAGCCGCCGTCGAACACGAGGCCGGAGAATTTCAGCGCGAACAGACTGACCGTCGCGACCAACACGACCGGAATCAGCCGCACATCGCGCAACCAGTTCATCATGCCGCGATGCCCTTGGTCCGCGCCTTGGCGCGCTCGGCAAAGGCCTGCGCCGCGGCCGCAACCGACTTGGCGTCAGACGCAGCGGGTTTTGCCGGCGTCGCGCCAGCCGCCGTCGGACGCACCGCACCGGCGATCCGCGCGAGCTTTCCGAGCAAATCCTCGGCACTCGCGAGCTGCTGGCCAAGATCGGCGGACAGCTGTTCGGCATTGGCGATCTGCGTACCGAGCGTCTGTTCGCCGTCGCGCATCGTTGACTTCAGGCCGGCGATCGCGCGCTCGGCGATCTCGGTCGCGGTTACGAGTTCGGCGATGGTGGCGCGCAGCGACTGCTCATCGGCGCGCAGCAAACGCAGTTGATTGGAGAGCCGTACGATGTAGAGAATCGTCAGCAGCAACAGGACTGCAACCATGCTCTCGATCAGGAAACCGAAGCTCACGGGACCTCCATCGGGCTTGCGTGTTCGTCGGCCTTCTCGAACATCGCATAGGTTGTCTTCGGTTTGCGCAGCGGCTTGGCGATCCGCACCGCAATACGGTCGCCGACCCGGCCCATGCGCCCCTCGGTCAGCGTGATGTCGCCGCAGCGAACCGTCACCAGCGCGTCGCGCTTGAGTTCGAGCGGCAGCGTGTCGCCGACATTGAGGTTCATCATCTGCCGCAGCGGCAACTGCGCTTCGTAAAGCACGGCATCCACGCCGATCTGCGCCTGACCGATTTCAGTGGCCAGATGGCCTTCCCAGATTTCGTCACGGCCGAATTTCTCGCCCATGAACATCTGGAGGAGAACGGCACGGATCGGCTCGATGGTCGCGTAGGGCAGCAGCAATTCGACGGTGCCGCCGCGGTCTTCCATGTCGATGCGCAGGCGCACCAGGATTGCAGCGTTCGCCGGCCGCGAGATTGCGGCAAAGCGCGGGTTGGTCTCGAGCCGGTCGATGTTGAATTTGACCGGAGACAGCGGACGGAACGCAAGCTCGGCGTCCGCCAACACCACCTCGATCATGCGCTTGACCAGATTGGTCTCGATCGTGGTGTAAGGCCGGCCTTCGACGCGCACCGCGGTCTGGCCGCGTCGGCCGCCGAGCAACACGTCGATGATCGCGTAGATCAGGCTCGAGTTGATGGTGGCGAGGCCGAAATTGTCCCACTCCTCCGCCTTGAACACGGCGAGGATCGCCGGCAGCGGGATCGAGTTTAGATAATCGCCGAAACGCACGGACGTAATACGGTCGAGCGAGACTTCGACGTTGTCGGAGGTGAAGTTGCGCAAGGAAGTCGTCATCAGCCGGACCAGCCGGTCGAAGACGATTTCCAGCATCGGCAGACGTTCATACGACACCATCGCCGAGTCGATGATGGCGCGAATGCCCGAACGGTCCGTCAGCGAGACGTCCGCGAGGCTGAAGCCGAGCAGGCTGTCGATTTCGTCCTGGTTCAGGACGCGCTCGGCGCCCCCCTTCGAGGACTGGTTGAAGACGTTGGCATCGCCAGCGAGCCCGCCCCACTGAGCGGCGATATTCGCCTCTCCAGCCTCGCCGCCCTCACCGCCTTCGGCTTCGGGCTTCTCCTTGCCGCCTTCGGACTCAAGCGCGAGTCCCCATTCAGCGGCAAGCGCTTCCTGATCGACCGGGTTCTTGTCCGCCATGATTTCAGGCCGTCACTGGACGACGATTTCTTTGAACAGGACGGCCGTAATCTTGTTGGGTGCGACCGCAACGTTGACCCGTCGCGTCAGCTCTTCCTTCAGACGATAGAGGCCGGCGGAGCCGTCGAGGTCGGTCGGCCGCAGTTCCCGCAGATAGGTCTGGAATGCATCCATCAGACGCGGCGTCAGCGGCTGGATCTGCTCGACCAGCGCCTTGTCCGGCACCTCGAGCACGATCTTCACCTTCAGATACTGGGTACGGTCGCCGCCGGCATTGGAGAGATTGACCAGCACGTCCGGCATGTCGACGAACACTGCGGGCTTCTTCGCCGCGGCTTCCTGTTGCACAGGCTTCTTGGATGCGAAAAAGAATTTATAGGCGCCGAACCCGCCGCCGCCGAGCACCAGAAGGCCGCCTGCGGCCATGGCGATGAGTTTGATCGGCAGCTTGCGTGCCGGCTTTGCCGCCTCGGCCTCGCCGTCGTCGGCGTCGTTCTTGGCGGCGTCAGGCTTCTTCGGTTTCGAGGCCATGGTCGTTCCTGGTCGTGGCAGTCAGAGCAACGTCATGGCCCCGCAATGTCGCGATCGATGCCGGCCGTGCGTCCTTGCCGTTCAAGTTAGGTCGGTATGGTTAACAGATACTTGCCGGGACGCTTTGGCCCGGAAAGTTTTGCCGGGTGGTAGGCGCCAGAGGCTAATTTTGCCGCCACCAAGAAGCTCCGAATTTCCGCTAATTTATTGAAAAAGCACGAATTTTTACTTTGGCACGGAGGCTGCATTTCCTCCGGTGAGGCCGCGGCTTGGGAGAGCCGGGGCACGACGGAAACGGACGATGACTGCGCCTCGGGAGGGTGCGTCGCCGTCCGCGAATGGGGAGCACGATGGAGAACGCATTTCTCATCGGACTGTCGCGTCAGGTCGCGCTTGCGCGCGAGCTCGACATCGTCGCCAACAACATCGCGAACCTCAACACCACGGGCTACAAGGCCAACGGCGCGATCTTCGAGGAATTCATCAGCGGCAGCGCGCGCGGTGACGGTGCATCGCGCAACGACAGCCGCGTCAGCTTCGTGCGCGACCGCGCCACCTGGACTGATCTGAGCCAGGGCCCGATCGAGCGCACCGGAAATCCGCTCGACATCGCGGTCGACGGCAAGGGTTTTCTCACAGTCCAGACGCCGCGCGGCGAGCGCTACACACGGAACGGCGGCCTCCAAATCAACGCACAGGGCCAGCTCGTGACCGGCGAAGGCTTTCAGGTGCTCGGCGACGCCGGCCCGATCGTCTTCCAGCCCAACGATCGCGACATTTCCATCAGCCGCGACGGCACCATCACGGCGCGCGTGGGCAACGAAGCACGGACCGAGTCGCAGCGCGGCAAGCTGCGCGTCGTCACCTTTGATCGCGCCAGCCAGTTGCAGAAGGACGGCAGCGGAACCTTCCTCGCGCCGAACGGCGTCGTGCCGACCGTGCCAGAGGCAGCATTGCGGCCCGGCATTGTCCAGGGCGCGATCGAGAAATCCAACGTGCGCGGCGTCATCGAGATGACGCGCATGATCGAGGTCACGCGGACCTATACCCAGGTCGCAACCATCCTTCAGCAGCAAGCCGAGATGCGGCGAGCCTCGATCGAAAAACTTGCCGAAGTGCCGGCGGCGTAACGAATAGCGAGCGGGAGACAGGTTCATGCGAGCGTTACATACCGCAGCGACGGGGATGATGGCCCAGGAACTCAACGTTCAGGTCATTTCCAACAACATCGCCAACATGCGCACGACGGGCTACAAACGTCAGCGCGCCGAGTTCCAGGATCTGCTCTACGAACACGTGAGCCGCGTCGGCACGCAGACTTCCGATCAGGGCAATATCCTGCCCGCCGGCATCGAGCTCGGCTCCGGCGTCAAAACCGTCGGCACGCCACGCCTGATGACGCAGGGCTCGCTGGTGCAGACCGGAAAGGATTACGACGTCGCGATCCGCGGCGAAGGCTTCTTCCGCATCCTGCTGCCGGACGGTCGCACGGCCTATACCCGCGATGGCTCGTTCGAACTCGATGCGCAAGGCCGCCTCGTCACCGCGCAAGGCAATGTCGTTCAGCCCGGCATTACGATCCCGCAGGGGTCGACCTCGGTGTCGATCAATGCGCAGGGCCAGGTCTCGGCGACCGCCGCGGGCACGACGGCACCGACCCAGATCGGCCAGATCGAACTGTCGCAGTTCATCAACAAGGCCGGCCTGAAAGGCATCGGCGATAACTTGTTTCTGGAGACGCCGGCCTCCGGCGCGCCGACCAACGGCACGCCGTCAGCCGACGGCTTCGGCAATCTCCAGCAGGGCAATCTCGAACAAGCCAATGTCGAAGCGGTCAGCGAGATCTCCGATCTGATCGCCGCGCAGCGCGCCTACGAAATGAACGCCAAGGTCATCGGCGCCGCCGACCAGATGTTGTCGGCGACCTCGAACCTGTTGCGCTGAGGAGGAGCCATGATCCGCGCACTTGCCTGTGTGTTTGCGTTGCTCGCCGCGTGGCCTGCCGCCGCACAGACGCTGGCCGCGCTGGCGCCCGCCGGAGGGCCACCCCGCCCGGCACTGCGCGCCGCAACGACCGTCACCGACGATGTCGTGCGGATCGGCGATCTCATCGATAACGCCGGCATCGTCGCCAATGTACCGATCTTCCGCTCGCCCGATCCCGGCACGACCGGCCGCGTATCGGCGGCCGCGGTCATTGCCGCGGTTGAGGCCCACGCCTTGATCGGGCTTTCCACGAATGGCATTCGCGATATCAGCGTGACGCGGCCGGGACGCCAGGTTGCGGCCGGCGAACTCGAAGCGCAGCTCGCCGCAGCGCTCGCCGCACGATACGGGCTCGGTTCCGAGAAGGATATCGAGATCCGGTTCGACAATGCGCCGGAGGCGGTCAAGATCGACGCCGACGCCGACAGCAATCTGAACATCCTGCAGCTGACTTATCTCATGCGCTCGGGACGGTTCGAGGCGGTCGTGGAGATCGGCGATCGGGGCCGCCGCTTGCGGCTTGCCGGCATCGCCAACGCGACGGCCGAAATCGTCACGCTCAATCGTGCGCTCTCGCGCGGTGAAGTGGTGCGCGCGTCCGATATCATGATCGAACGCCGGCCGCGCGCCCAGGTCAATGCCGACATGATCGCCGATCCCAAGGAGATAGTCGGCCGCGCGGCGCGCAGTTCGATCGGTTCCGGCCGGCCGCTCCGCGCGACCGATCTCACCAAGCCACAGCTCGTGCAGCGCAACGAGGTCGTCACGCTGATCTACGAAGTTCCGGGCATCACGCTGACGGTACGCGGGAAAGCCCACGACGGCGGCGCCGAAGGCGACGTGATCGAAGTGCTCAACGTCCAATCAAAACGTGCGATCCACGGTGTCATCACCGGTCCCGGCCGGGTCACGGTGTCCTCGCTCACCGCCGGCACGATCATCGCCGGCCGCATCGACGGTTCCTTGAAGTCCAACAGCGCGACGGTCCGCGCCCAGTGAAAGCGAAGTCCATGGTTGTAAACAAAGTGGTTCATCGTACGGTCGTGCTGTCAGTTGCCGCGATTTTGTTGAACGGATGTTCCGCGCTCGAACGGCTGAAGGATGTCGGCGAGCAGCCTAAACTCTCGGCGGTCGACAACCCGGTCGCGAGGCCCGGCTATAAGCCGGTGCAACTGCCAATGCCGGCGGCGCAGCCGGCCTCCTATAATCCGAATTCGCTGTGGCGGAACGGATCGCGTGCCTTCTTCAAGGATCAGCGCGCCCAGCAAGTCGGCGACATCCTGACGGTGAAGGTCAACATCACCGACAAGGCGATCATCGACAATCAAACCAAACGAAGCCGCGCCAATGCGGAAGATTCCGGGATCAACGACTTCTTCGGCAAGACCAAGCTGCCGGTGCTGAACAAGACGCTGCCGGTCAAGCTCTTCGACGCGGAGTCGACGGCTTCGAGCGAAGGCAAGGGATCGGTGAACCGGCAGGAGGCCCTGACAACCAACGTCGCTGCCGTCGTGACCCAGGTGCTGCCGAACGGCAACCTCGTCGTCGAGGGCAAGCAGGAAATCCGCGTCAATTTCGAGGTGCGCGAACTGATCGTCGCCGGCGTGGTGCGTCCAGAGGATATCGAGAGCGACAACACCATCGAGTCGACCAAGATCGCGCAGGCCCGCATCGCCTATGGCGGCCGCGGCCAGATCACCGATGTGCAGCAACCGCGTTACGGCCAGCAGGTCATGGATATCCTGCTGCCGTTCTAGCGTTCATTCCTGTGTGTGGGTCGAGCGTCCGTCAGTGCCGAATTTGGGTTTGCGAAACGATGACGCGCATCCCCGCGTAGCTTAACGGGCTCCCACGCCGTCGTGCGCAGCGCGCGAGCGACGACGGCGACACGACGCGGCCTCCGGCGAGCTCCCCCCAGCCGGAGGCCGCGCTTCTTTTAGGCCCGAAAAACCGAACGGCCTCCGGCGTGATGCCGAAGGCCGCAGGCGATCTCCGAAAATCCGTGCAACGATCAATCGTCGCGATAAACGCGCTCGCGGCGTTCGTGCCGCTCCTGCGCCTCGATCGAAAGCGTCGCTATGGGACGCGCCTCGAGCCGCTTGATGGAGATCGGTTCGCCGGTCTCTTCACAATAGCCGTAGGTGCCATCCTCGATCCGCGCCAGCGCTTCGTCGATCTTGGCGATCAGCTTGCGCTGGCGATCGCGCGCGCGCAGTTCGATCGCGCGGTCGGTTTCGGAAGAGGCGCGGTCGGCCAGATCCGGATGGTTCTGGTTTTCCTCCTGCAGATGCGTGAGGGTTTCCTTGGCCTCTTTGAGGATGTCATCCTTCCAGGCGAGCAGCTTGTCGCGGAAATACTCACGCTGCCGCTCGTTCATAAAGGGTTCTTTATCGGTCGGCCGGTACGGCTTGGTCTTTTCGACCTTATGAGCCTTCCCCGGCTTGGTTTTTGCCAGCATCTACCTACCACTCCCGTCTGAGTACGCAGAACGCGAATAGCCCTCCCACAGGCGGCTGGCTTATATATCGCTGACGGCCTGCCGACAATAGCTGTCGGGCCTGCGAAAACGGCAAAATGTGACGGTTTTATAATCAGTTGGCCGGGCTGTGGCGGTCGGGCGCGAAGCGCTTTCGCCTAGCGGACGCCGGCTTTTGCGAGTTCCACGGCGACCCGCAGGTCGATTTCGGCAAGGACGCCGTCGAGGCCGGGATCTCCGGAGCCGGCTTTGAGTCCCTCGGACGCCGCTTTGAGCCGGCCGATCACGGACGATTCGAGATCGCCATCCAGCACCGCGACCTTGAGTGCGTCGAGCACATCGAGCGCGTGACGGCCACGGCCGACCGCACGCTTCTTGCGCTCCGTCGGATCCTCGACGCCTTGAAGCGCGATCAGCGCGTCGAGGCTTGTCACCGCACGCAGACCGCTCGCCGCCGCGGTGTTTCGCGGCGCATCCTGTTCGTTCACCGAGAACGTGCCCGACGCCGCGCGGCGTGACGATGTCGTTGTCGCGGCGCGCGCCGTGGCGTTCGGTCCGGTGATGCGCATGCCTCAAGCTCCCCGCCGGGCCTCTCCCACCCGGCAACCGACAGCCTGCGCCGGTATGGTTAATGGCGGGTAAAGAGATACGTCACGCCCGGCAATAATTGCCGCATGCGAGACGAAGCTGCCGGGCAGCACCGCAATCCATCTGATCCTTGAATCGAAAATCTCTTTCGCCGCAACGACTTCGTCGGCGCGTCGAACTGGCACGATAGTCGCAAGACAAGCGTGCAGTCCGCTAGTCATTGGGGAGCAGTGATGACGAGGACATTCAAGGCCGCGTGTCTCGCGGTGGCTATGACGATCTTTGCCGCGATGCCGTCGGGAGCGACGTCGCGCATCAAGGATTTGGCCAATGTCGAAGGCGTGCGTCAGAACCAGTTGATCGGCTACGGCCTCGTGGTCGGCCTCAACGGCACCGGCGACACGCTCAACAATATTCCGTTCACACGGCAGTCGCTGCAGGCGATGCTGGAGCGCCTTGGCGTCAATGTCCGTGGCCAGACCATGCGCACCGGCAACGTGGCCGCCGTGATGGTCACAGCCAATCTGCCGGCCTTCGGCACCCAGGGCACCCGCATCGACGTCAGCGTCTCAGCGCTCGGCGACGCGAAAAGCCTTCAGGGCGGCATGCTGCTCGTCACGCCGCTACTCGGCGCCGACGGCAACGTCTACGCGGTGGCACAAGGTTCGATCGCGATCGGAGGTTTCCAGGCCGAAGGCGACGCCGCCAAGATCACCCGCGGAGTGCCGACCGTCGGCCGCATCGCCAACGGCGCGCTGATCGAGCGCGAAATCGACTTTGCGCTCAATCGCCTCAATCAGCTGCGCATGGCGCTGCGCAATCCGGATTTCACGACGGCAAAGCGGATCGCCGCCGCCGTCAACGATTTTATCGGCGCACCGACCGCCGAGCCGCTCGATCCCTCGACGGTGCAGCTCACCATTCCGCAGCAGTATCGCGGCAACGTGGTGGCGCTGCTGACCGAGATCGAGCAGTTGCAGGTCGAGCCGGACCAGCCGGCGAAGATCGTGATCGACGAACGTTCAGGCATCATCGTCATGGGCCGCGACGTGCGCGTGTCGATGGTGGCCGTCGCACAGGGCAATCTGACCGTGTCGATCTCGGAATCGCCGCAGGTCAGCCAGCCGGCGCCGTTCTCGCGGGGTGGCACGACGACCGTGGTTCCACGCACTCGTGTCGGCGTGCAGGAGGACGGCAAGAAGCTCGCCGTCGTGCGTGACGGTGTCTCGCTTCAGCAACTCGTCGACGGGCTCAACGCCCTCGGCATCGGCCCTCGCGACATGATTTCGATCCTTCAGGCGATCAAGGCGGCCGGCGCAATTCAGGCCGAGATCGAGGTGATGTGATGGCAGACGATCTCGTCCTCTCCACGCCCGGCCTCAAGGCTGCCGACCTCCTGGCAGCGAACCGCGTCGCCGGTGCGGCAAAGAAACTCAACGCCGCCACTCGGGCCAAGGCCAAGGAAGCCGCGCAGGATTTCGAGGCGGTGTTTCTCAACACAATGTTCCAGCAGATGTTCACCGGCGTCGACGGCGAAGGCCCATTCGGCGGTTCGGGCGCGACCGGCGTGTGGCGCTCGTTTCTGACCAACGAATACTCCAAGACCTTCGCCAAAGCGGGCGGCATTGGCATCGCCGACGAGGTCTATCGGACTCTGCTTCTGCAACAGGCCGCACGCTCATGAATGCAGCGACCAAAGACGCGCGCACGAACAACACACAACCGGTTCCCGGCGGCGACGGCATCAAGACGCCGGACGACGCGGCCGGCCTCATCGAACAATTCAGTCGCATCATGGATGCGTTGCTCGAGACCGTCGAACGCGAGACCGATCTGGTACGGGCTGGAAAACTGCGCGAGGCAGGCGAACTCGAGGCGGTGAAAACCGATCTCGCGAGCGAATATCAGGCCGGCACGATCTGGCTCAAGCGCAACAAGGACTATCTTGTGCGTCACCTCCCGGACCTCGTGAAGGCGCTGGGCCGGCGTCACGATGAGTTCCAGGCGCTGCTCCAGATCAACCTGACGGTGCTCGCGACCGCACATGCCGTGTCGGAAAGCATCATTCGCGGCGTTTCCGGCGAGCTCGCGCGCAAGCAAGCGCCGCAGACCTACGGTGCAACTGGCAAGGCGAACACGCCAGGGCCGCGCGTCGGTCAACCGTTGTCTGTCAGCCGCTCGCTTTAGGCGTACGCTGAAGGCGTTCGCGCGCAAGACAGGCCGTGATGGTTGACGGTCGATGAACCGGACCGCGAAACTCTTCCCTGTAATACTGAAACACTGAAAACCGCGTTCTTTTACGCGGTTTTACGACCCATCGGTCTAGTTTGCGCATGCCAGAACAGCGCACAACGAAACCAGAAGGGTCTCGCATAATGGCGTCAAACGTTACGCTGTCTGCCGGCGTCCGGCAGAACCTGCTCTCGCTTCAGGAAACCTCAAGTCTGATCGCAGCGGTGCAGAACCGCCTCGCCACCGGCAAAGCCGTCAATTCGGCGCTTGATAATCCGGGCAGCTTCTTCACTTCGCAGTCGCTTCAGAACCGCGCCAGCGACCTCAACGGTCTGCTCGACGCGATTGGCCAGGCCCAGCAGACGCTGAAGGCGGCCGACCAGGGCATCACCTCGATCGCCAAGCTCGTGGAATCCGCGAAGTCGGTCGCCAAACAGGCCCAGCAGGCGTCGCTCGGCAGCCAGGTCGTCTACAACGCGTTCAGCGTCCAGGGCACCACTACTGCTGAGTCGATCGCCACCACCGGCAACGGTACCGCGATTTCGGTCGCCAATTCGACCTCGTATTCGTTCACGATCAACATCAACGGCACCGGCGCCCGCACCGTCGATTTTACGTCGGATGGCACGGCGACCTACGGCGAAATCCTTGCCGGCCTGCAGGCCGACTTCGCGACAGAATTGACGGCGGCCGGTTTTACCGCCGGCACCCATGCCGAACTCGTTACCAACTCCTCCGGCGACGGCATTCGTATCAATGCCCTCACCGCCGATATCGACATCGTAATCGGCGCCGGCGCGGCCAACTCCGGCCTGACCGCCAGCACCTACAACTCGATCAGCCTGCTCGACAACATCACCTCGGCGGGCGGTTCCGCAGGCGATACCCTGACGCTCGCCGTCAACGGCGGCGCCAACCAGGTCATCACCTTCGGCACTGGCGTCGGTCAGATCTCGACGCTCGCCGAACTGAACTCGACGATCCAGAGCGTCACCGGCCTCGCCGCCGGCTCTGGCGTGTCGGGCAACACGCTCACTTTCAATATCGGCTCGATCTCGTCGCAGAACAGTATCAACCTGGCATCGTCGTCGGCGGCCCTGACCACCACGCTGGGCCTGACCGGCAGCACTGGAACGACCCAGGGTACCGCCACTGTCAGCGGCGCCGATCCAACCCGAACCAGTCTCGAGGCCGATTTCAACGAAATCATCGCCCAGATCGACACCCTGGCGAAGGACGCCGGATTCAACGGCATCAACCTGCTCAACGGCGACGATCTGAAGGTCTCGTTCAATGAAACCGGTACCAGCTCGCTGACAATCTCGGGCGTCACCTACAACGCGGCAGGTATCGGTCTCGCCGCCGTCGGCGCGGGCACGTTCCAGAGCAACGGCAACATCGACACACAGATTGCCAAGCTCGACACCGCGCTCACCTCCCTGCGCACGCAGGCTTCGAAGTTCGGTTCGAGCCTGACCACGGTGCAGACCCGTCAGGACTTCACCAAGAACCTGATCACCACGCTGCAGACCGGTGCCGACAGCCTCGTGCTCGCCGACACCAACCTGGAAGGTGCGAACCTTCTGGCCCTGCAGACCCGCCAGAGCCTGTCCTCGACGGCTCTGTCGCTGTCGGCCCAGGCCGACCGTGCGGTGCTGCGTCTGTTCGGCTAATCCTAGCCAACACTCTGAAACGGAAACGGCGGGGGAAACCCCGCCGTTTTCTTTTCCATGACTGTGCGGCGCCGACCGCATGCGCAGAGCGCACCTTACCGGTTAGCGATCGATGAATTTTCATGGTGAATGAATCGCTAACACGACCGCGACAACTTTCCGCTAATCCTGTTGCCGTCATCGACCCGGTAGTAACCAGTTAACCATGTTTTTTTACCGGCCATTACAGCGTCATCAGTTACCTGTGACGGGCCAGTACGGCGCTCAACCAGAAAGGTTACATGTAACATGGCTAGCAATATCACTCTGTCGGCTGGCGTCCGGCAGAACCTTCTCTCGCTCCAGGATGCTGCAAACCTGATCGGCGAAACCCAGAACCGCCTCGCCACCGGTAAGAAGGTGAACACGGCGCTCGACAACCCGGGCAACTTCTTCACCTCGCAGTCCCTCCAGAACCGCGCCAGCGACCTCAACGGTCTGCTCGACGCGATCGGCCAGGCCCAGCAGACGCTGAAGGCGGCCGACCAGGGCATCACCTCGATCACCAAGCTGGTCGAGTCCGCAAAGTCGATCGCCAAGCAGGCTCAGCAGGCTCCGGCCGCCGGCTCGACGACCTACAACGCCTTCACCGTGACCGGCAATCCGACCGACGAGTCGATCGCGACCACCGGCAACGGCGCGGCGATCTCGGTCGCTAACTCGACGTCGTATTCGTTCACGGTCAACCTCAACGGCACGGGCGCCGTCACTGTTGACTATACCTCGGACGGCACCGCGACCTATGCCGAAATCCTTGCCGGTCTGCAGGCCGACTTCGCGACCGAAATCGCGGCGAACGGCTTCACCGCGGGCACCGACATCGAGCTCGTCGCCAACTCCTCCGGCGACGGCCTCCGCATCAACGCGCTCACTGCCGACGTCGATATCGTGGTCGGCGCTGGCGCCGGCAACTCCGGTCTGACCGCCTCCACCTACAACTCGATCAGCCTGCTCGACAACATCACCTCGGCGGGCGGTTCCGCGGGTGACACCCTGACGCTCACCGTCAACGGCGGCGCCAACCAGGTCATCACCTTCGGCAACGGCGCCGGTCAGGTCTCGACCTTCGCTGAGTTGAACTCGGTCCTCTCCTCGGTCACGGGTCTGACGACCGCGACCGCCGCGAACGCCGCGTTCACGCTGACCGTGGGCTCGAGCACGTCGCAGAACAGCTTGGTGTTCGACTCCTCGTCGAGCGGCGTGACCACCACGCTGGGTATCGCCGACGGCACCACGCAGGGCACGGCGACTGTCGGCGCCCCCGACGCGACCCGTACCTCGCTCGAAACCGACTTCAACAACATCATCAGCCAGATCGACACGCTCGCTGTGGACGCGTCTTACAACGGTAAGAACCTCCTCAACGGCGACGACCTGAAGGTGGTGTTCAACGAAACCGGCACGAGCTCGCTGACGATCTCGGGTGTGTCGTTCAAGTCGGCTGGTCTGGGCCTCGCTTCGATCAGCGCGGGCACGTTCCAGAGCAACGGCAACATCGACACACAGATTGCCAAGCTCGACACCGCGCTCACCTCCCTGCGCACGCAGGCTTCGAAGTTCGGTTCGAGCCTGACCACGGTGCAGACCCGTCAGGACTTCACCAAGAACCTGATCACCACGCTGCAGACCGGTGCCGACAGCCTCGTGCTCGCCGACACCAACCTGGAAGGTGCGAACCTTCTGGCCCTGCAGACCCGCCAGAGCCTGTCCTCGACGGCTCTGTCGCTGTCGGCCCAGGCCGACCGTGCGGTGCTGCGTCTGTTCGGCTAATCCTAGCCAACACTCTGAAACGGAAACGGCGGGGGAAACCCCGCCGTTTTCTTTTTTGCCGTCCGCAACCGGCCGGGCGGCTTCATTTACCTTCGATCAATCCTTTTTTAACCATCCATTAGGGTTAACCAACCATGATCGCCAAACGGTGCGTGTGCGCGTCGCTTTGTGTCGCCTGGCCGTCAGCCAAAAATCGAAGGATGAATCGTCATGAGCGATATCGTGCTCTCCGCGGGCGTTCGGCAAAACCTGCTGGCCCTGCAGGAAACGGCCGATCTGATGAGCCTTACCCAGAATCGTCTTGCAACCGGCAAGCGGGTGAATTCGGCTCTCGATAACCCGACCAATTTCTTCACATCGCAAGCCTTGAATGCCCGCTCGAACGATCTCAACGGCCTCCTCGATTCGATCGTCCAGGCCCAGCAGACGCTGCGCACCACCGACCAGGGTATCACCTCGCTGACCAAACTGGTCGACTCCGCAAAGTCGATCGCCAAACAGGCCCAGCAGGCCCCGGCCCCCGGCTCCACCACCTACAACGCGTTCTCCGTCGCTGGAACCGCGCCGACCGCGGAATCTCTCGGCACCACCGGCAACGGTACGGCAATTTCGGTCGCCAACAACACGTCTTACTCTTTCACAATCAACATCAACGGCACCGGCGCCGTCACCGTCGACTACACCTCCGATGGCACCGCAACCTATGCCGAAATCCTTGCCGGTCTGCAGGCCGACTTCGCAACCGAAATCGCGGCGAACGGCTTCACCGCGGGCACCCATGCCCAGCTCGTAGCCAACTCGTCCGGCGACGGCCTCCGCATCGATGCGCTCGACGCCGATATCGACATCGTGGTCGGCGCCGGTGCCGGCAATTCGGGCCTGACCGCCAGCACCTACAATTCGATCAGTCTGCTCGACAACATCACGTCGGCGGGCGGCACTGCCGGCGAAACGCTGACCGTGCGGATCAACGGCGGCGCCAATCAGGTCATCACCTTCGGCACCGGTGTCGGTCAAATCTCCACACTGGCCGAGCTCAATTCGGTGGTCAGCGGCTTCAGCGGCCTTGCCGCCGGCTCCGGCGCCAACGGCACAGCGGTGACCTTCAACGTCGCCACCTCCGCGTCGCAGAACAGCCTGCTCCTGACATCATCGGCCGCGGCGCTCACGACGACGCTCGGACTCACCGGCCTGACGGGTACCACGACGCAGGGCACCGTCACGGTCGGCGCACCGGACTTCACGCGGACGTCGCTCGAAAACGACTTCAACGGCGTCCTCGCACAGATCGACGCGCTGGCCGGCGACTCATCCTACAACGGCATCAATCTGCTGATGGGCGACCAGCTCAAGATCGTCTTCAACGAAACTGGCACAAGCTCGCTCACCGTGAACGGCGTGACTTTCGACGCCGCCGGCCTCGGACTGGCTGCCGTCTCGACCGGCACCTTCCAGAACAACACCAACATCGACACGGTGATCGCAAACGTCGATACCGCGCTGAAGACGCTGCGGACCCAGGCTTCCGCCTTCGGCGCCAATCTCAACACGGTGCAGACCCGCCAGGACTTCACCAAAGGCCTCATCACGACGCTGCAGACCGGCGCCGACGCGCTCCTGCTCGCCGACACCAACGAGGAAGGCGCAAACCTGCTCGCCTTGCAGACGCGTCAAAGCCTGTCGTCGACTGCGTTGTCGCTGTCGGCGCAAAACGACCGCGCGGTCCTTCGGCTGTTCGGCGGCGGCTAAAATCCGACCGCATCGAGGTCCGAAAACATCAAGCGGCGGGGCAAAACCCCGCCGCTTAACCTTTCATTAAGCATGCGGCGAGCACCATGCCCGACGATTCCAGGAGGATCCGATGGCACTGAAAGTCGAGCTCAAACCTGGCGAAAAGGTCGTGATCGGCGAATGCGTCATCACCAACGGCGATCAGCGCGCGCGATTCCTGATCGAAGGCAACTCGCCGATCCTGCGCGAGAAGGACATCATGACCGCAAGCCGGGCCGACACGCCGGCCAAACGAATCTATCTTGCGGTGCAATACATGTATACGTCGCGCAATCCGGCGGCCTTTCACGACGACTATTTCACGCTGATCCGCGACATGATGCAGGCGGCGCCGAGCGCGTGGTCGCTCATCGAGAACATCAACAACCATATCTTAACAGGCGAAATGTATAAGGCCTTGAAGCAGGCCGCAAAATTGATGGCCTACGAGAAGGACCTCATCGATAATGCAAAGCGCGTCGCAAGCGTACGGCAAAGTCGCCAGCCAGACCTTAAATCCGCGTGATCTCGAAGCGCATCTCTTGCTGAAGGCGGCGTCGCGACTTCAAGCGGTGCGCGAGAATTGGGAATCCAGGCAAGCCGAGCTCGACGACGCGTTGCACTACAACCGCAAGCTCTGGTCGATCTTTATGTCTTCGGTTGCCGACCCCCAGAATCCGCTGCCGAGGCCGGTCCGCGAGAACGTCGCCAATCTTGGCGTGTTCGTGTTCAAGCAAACATTTTCCGCCATGTTTGAACGCAATCCGGACCAACTGCGGCCGCTGATTAACATCAATCGCGAACTCGCAGCCGGACTTCGCGGCCAGGCGGCCTAAACCCAATCATCAACGCACACGTCCGCCGCGGCTCTCGCTGCGGCGCCGTCGCTCGCGTTAGCTGCTATCTCAGATAGTTGATCAGGCTGGTCTGATACAACAGCGCCGTTGTCTGCAACGACGCCTGAAGGCGCGTCTGCAGCGCCAAGATCTGCGCGCCGACTTCCTCGTTGGACACGCCTTTGACCTGATTGAGAAACTCGTCCAGCGTCGCGCCGAGCTGCAGGTGCCGGCTCTTTGCACCCTTGAGTGAGTTCTGCGTCGCGGCAAGTTCTGCCTGGATATTTTCCACTTTCTGGGTGCCCGCGGGCACATCGAGATTCGGCAGCAGGCGCGCATTCAGTGCCTGGCTGCGCTGCTGCGCGTCCGGATCGAGCGGTGAAAACGACATCGCGGCGAGGGTCGCGACGTTCTGCGCAATCCAGGCAATGCCCTGCTCGTTGGCGCGGGTGCCATAGCTCACGACGAGCGCCGCATCGACGCGGGCGATAGCCGAAGAGCGCGCCGGGTCGGCGGCAACCTCTCCGGTATACCAGACGACCGTATTGGCCGTGGTGCCCGCGACCTGCGTCGTCGCCGTGTTGAAAGGCGGACCATTGACGCGTACCGGCGGGTTGTTGAGGTCGGCCGAGAAAAACTCGTTGGATGCCTCGATCGCCGACGCCGCCATCAGTGCGGTATTGGAGAGCTTGCCGACCGAGGTCGTGAGCTTGGCCTGAAGATTCGCGGCAGTCACGTCCGACGTCGCGCCGATCGTGAACTCGTTCGGGCCCGGCGTCGTCGAATCTGTCGCCGTCAGCGCGATGTTCTCGATCGTGCCGTCCGGGAGCGTAAAACTGAACGTCACCCGCTCGCCCGCGTTGGGATTGACGGCGCCGAGGTCGATCGACATGGCCGGCGGAACACCGGCTGGAGCGGTCGGTGTTGCACCGGTCAGATTGGTGGATAGTCCGACGAGCTTGAGCCCGAACGGATGCACCGCGTCCTCGGCAACCTGCACCGAGGTCAGTGTCGGCGCTGAAATCGCCAGCCGGCCAAGCCCGGAGGCGCCGAGATCGGCCTGGCCGCGCTCGGAGATAAGCTGCCGCAGGCCGGCACGCACGCCGTCGCCGTCGAGCACATGGTCCAGCGTCGCCACCGAAGGCTTGTCGCTTTCGCGGCCGGAAAACACATACTGGTCGCCAATCTGGGTGTTGAGCAGGCCGAGCAGTTCGCCGAGATCGGACGCCGCGGTCTTCTGCAGCGTCGTATAACCGCTGCCGTCGGGATCGAACGGCGCGCCGGTGGTGGCGGTCTTGATCTCGTGGCCGATATCGGAAACGCGGCCAAGCGTCGTCTGGATGATGTTGAGCCGGGTCGAGATGACTTTGATCGATTCGTCGAATCCGCCGATGGCCTTCAGTTGCGCATTGAGCGACACCGCAAGGCCGCGGTCGATACCGAGACCGGCATAGGTGGTCGACTTCTGGCCGGTGGCAAGCTGACGTTGCAGATCATCGAGTCGCGTCCGCGTATCGAGCAGCGTCTGGATTCCCGGCAGCGGCGTTTTTCCGATCAAGCTGATGGCCATGAGCTACCTCAACACCGACATCAGGATGTCGAACATGTCTTTCACGGTGGTCATGATGCGCGCATTGGCGCCATAGGCATTTTGCAGATTCAGCAGATTCGCCATCTCCTGGTCGATATTGACGCCGGAGACTTCGTTGAACCGCTGAGCCAGCGAATTGTAGACCACCTGCTGGCCTTGATTGATGTTGTCGGCGTTGCGCGCGGCTTCGCCCTGCTGGCTCAGCACCTGCCGCAGATAGGCGGTGATGCGGCCGTTAAACGGTGCAAACGACGTGCCGATTCCGGTGTCCGGCGAGAACTCGTGCGAGCCATTCATTAGCTGCTCGTAGATGAAGTTTGGCCGGGTCGGATCGCCTGTGGACGTCGTACCATCCATCAGCACGAGCTTGGCCGGATCCGCGAGCAGCGCGAGATTGACAGTGATGCGGCCGGCAAAGCCGACCAACTGCGAGCCGCTCCCGGTAATCTGACCGCTGTAGGGTTTGGAAGCGTCGGTGAAGAACGACAACTCCGGGGTACCGCCGGACAGCGACGTCACAGTGCGCGTCGCGGTCGCGGCATTCACTGCCGTGGTACCGACGATGCCGTTGTCGAGAATACGCAGCGCCGTGCCGGTATCCGAGAAGCTGAGCCGGCCGGAGTAGATCGTGTTGAGCTGGGCGGCGATGCCGGCGGTGCCGCCGGAGAAATCGAGCCCGATTACCTCGTCGTTCGGATTGACAGTGGCGCTTGCCGGCAGCGGCAACGCGGTCGGGTCGTCGACCCGGACCACCGTGACGTTGTGGACCTTGCTGGTCAGGACATCGGTATAGGTGAAACGGAAGCTGTTGCCGTCCAGGATTCCCGAAATGTCGAGATCAAAGCCCGCCTGCGGGCCAACCGTCACCGCGGATCCGGTCGTCAGCCGGCTTGAGAGCGCCTCCGCGAGCGCCGCCGCCATGCTGTCGAGCTGGGTCTGCGCCTGCACCAGGATCTGGTCGCGCATTTCGAGGTAACCCGCCATCTGCCCGGAGCGGATCGCCTTGTTGCCGATCAGGTCATAGGTGCCGCCGGTCGGCAGGATCAGCACCAGCGCACCGACATTGCTCTTGGTCGGATCGGAATTGTAGAGCGCGTTCGCAGTGACGGTGCCCTGCTCGTTGAACGAGAACTGAGCGGCTTCGGTGCCGACCAGCTGCACTCCGGAGCCGGTGAACACCGCAACGCGATTGTGGTCGGTCTCCACAACGCGGATGTCCAGTAGTTGCGAAAGCTGCGAAATGTAGAAATCACGCTGATCGGCAAGCGTCGCGGATGTCGAGTCGGCAGAACCGGCCGTCGCCAGTTGCTGGTTGATAGCGGCGATCTGCTTGAGCGCATTATTCGCGGTCCGCACGTTGTCGGCAAGCCCGCGCTCGGAGTCGCTGCGCAACGCCTGAATCTGCTCGGTCATACCGTTGAGCTGGCTGGTCAAGATCTGCGCCGCGCTCAACACGCCGGTGCGGGCCGAGAAGTCGGACGGGTTGCTGCTCAGCGATTGCAGGGCATTGGTGAAATTGTTGTAGATCGCCTCGAGCGAGGTTGCCGAGCCGGGATCGCCATAGACCTGCTGAAGCCGCTCATAGAGTCGCGCCCGCAGTTCCGCATAGGACGCGCCCGAAGTCTCGATCTGCAGCTGCCGCTGGATATACTGGTCGAGCTCGCGGGCGACCGCATCGGAGCGCACACTGACACCGGTGCCGCTGGCGGCGGTCGTGACCTGGGTGAGCGTCTTGCGGACATAACCCGGAGTCTGCGCATTCGCGACATTCGACGCGACAAGCGACATCCCGGCCTGCGTGACGCGAAGACCAGAGATGGCTGTTGCGAGTGCTTGCGAAAGACCCATGAAACGCTTTCTATGACGCTTTCACTGGCTCCGGCGGCGCTTACCGGCGCTAACGGACGACGTTCAGCAGATCCTGGACCATTTGATTGCTGGTGGTGATGACGCGCGTGTTCGAGGAGTACGCCTGCTGCGTCACGATCAGCTTGGTGAACTCGTCCGCGATATCGGTGTTCGACCCCTCGAGCGAGCTCGACACGATGTTGCCGGCGCCGCCGAGCAATGCCGGACCCGACTCGTCTGTCACCTCAAAGGCGCCGCCGTCGACGCGCTTCAGGTAGTTTGCGCCATTGAAGTTCGCGAGCGTGATTTCGGCCAGATCGAGCGAGCGGCCGTTCGAATAGGCGCCGACCAGGCGGCCCTTGTCGCTGACCGACACGCTCTGCAGCGAGCCTGCGGGGAAGCCGTTCTGCGCGAGCTGATTGACCCGGGCGGTGCCGTTCGGATCGGCGAACTGGGTGATACCGCCAGCGCCGAAGTTCATCGCCACGGACCCCAGCGAGATGCCGTCGATCGTCACGTTCGACAGCGTCAGATTGGTCACCGCCGGGTTGAGCTGGCCGTTAGCACCGAACACGAAGTTGGTGCCGACGTTGCGCCAAGCCGCCTGCGAGCCGGTGGCGATCGAATTGACCTGGTAGAACAGGTTCCAGGTATCCACGCCGCCGTTCGTGACGCTGTCGGTCTTGGCCCAGCGCAACTGAATGTTCACTGGCGAGCCGAACACGTCATAGGCGGTCACCGCGCCGCCGCCGATAGATTCGTTAAGGAACGCGGTCAAGTCGTTGGCGATCACCACCTGGTTCGACGGCAATGCCGATAGCGTTTTCACACCGAAATTGGCGATCTGGTTGGTGCTGGTGACCGTGCCGCCAAGGACGATGTCATCGGTGGCGCTCGAGGCCTTGATTGTGACGTTGCCCGTGGCGTCCACGGTATTGCCGGTGGTGTTGGCAAGGCCGGTGAGCGCGACTTGCAAGTCTGCCAGCGTCGCCACTTCGGCCGGCATGCCGGCCGTACCGAAGGTGATGGTCTGTGTCGGGTTTGCGCCGACCGTGACCGTCAGGGTCTGGCCCTGTGCGACCGCGCCCTGCGTCAGCAGGTTGACCGGCAGGAAGGTGTTGTTGCCGACGCCGAAGCCGAGCGTGGCGGCCGCGGTGCCGCTCACCGTGACGGTGTCGAGGAAGTTCGTCGATATGACGCGCAGCCGCCCGGATGCGTCGAGCGAACCAGTCACCGCCGCGGTGCCGCCAGCGATGGTTGCCAGCACGTCTGCGATGTCTTCGGCCGCTGCCACGGTATGCGTCGTGGTGTTGGTTCCGTCGTAGAATGAAATGGTATCGCCGACAACGAGACCGAGCGAAGCGAGCGTGGTGGCGCCGGTCAGACCGGTTACGGTACCGAGCGCCAGCGCCTGGGCGTCGGCGTTGAGGGTTGCGCCATAGCCGATGATCTGCGCCGCGGTCGGCGGAATCGCCAGCGGATTGGCGATGAAGTCTGCGGCGCGCAGAAGTTCGGTCCCCGGAATGTCGGAGTCATGCGACGGTGTGAGTGGATAGCTCGCGAGATTGGCGCGATAGGTCACCTGCGTCGTCGCCTGCGCCGGCAGGAAGTCGTTCTGGAACTGCAGCAGTTGCGGCACGCTGCCGGTCAGGTTGCCGGTAGTCGGGTCGATCGGGATACCCATCAGGTAGTATCCGGCACCGTTGACCAGATAACCGTCCTTGTTGGGCTGGAAGTCGCCGCGCCGGGTGTAGAGATTGATGCCGTCGAACACCGGCCGGCCGTCTGTGAAGCTCGAGGGCTTCTGGATGACGAAAAAGCCGTCGCCGTTGATCGCCATGAAGGTGCTGATCGAGGACGCCTGGATGTCGCCCTGCACCGTGTTGGTGGCGCGCGAATTCGCGACCACGTTGCCGCCAAGCTGCTTGGTCGGAACCTGGTCTGGAATGAGATCCTGAAAGCTGGTGTCGACGCGCTTGTAGCCGGTGGTCTGCGAATTCGCGATGTTGCCGGAAACGTTTTCGAGCGCGAATGACTGGGCACGCAACCCGCCGACGGCGGTATTCAATGCACCGAAAATACCCATGAACCTTCTCCACTGCCGCAACGCGCGAGGCCCCGGGTGGGCCGTACGCGGACAATCCCGCGACAGCGGATTGGCAATCCGCGTGCCATCTTAAAATATCAATAATATCAACACGTTAAAAGCCGCGACGCCCCGGATCACCGGCGCGGTCGCGGCCTTTTCTGCCGTCGGAGGGAAAAACTTGCCGGGTTGGCGGCGCGACTTACGCCGCCGAAGCCGGCTCGAACTTCATCGCAACGCCGTTCATGCAGTAACGCAGACCGGTCGGCGGCGGGCCGTCTTCAAAGACGTGGCCGAGATGGCCCTTGCAGCGCGAGCAATGCACCTCGGTGCGCGTCATGAAAAACGAGCGGTCGGTCTGCGTACCGATCGCGCCATCGAGCGGTTTCCAGAAACTCGGCCAGCCGGTGCCGCTCTCGTATTTGGTCTCCGACGAGAACAGCGGCTGCTCGCAGCCAGCGCACGCGAAGGTGCCCTTGCGCTTTTCCTTGTTGAGCGGGCTGGTGCCCGCGCGCTCGGTGCCGTGCTTGCGCAGCACGTAATATTGATCCGCGGTCAGCCGCTTCTTCCACTCGGCGTCACTGATCGCCATGAAGTCGACGCCGGATTTGTTTGCCGTGGCCGTTGTCATTCTTGTTTCTGCCTTTCCGGTGTGTTGATCGAGGGCAAGCGCCGCCAACGCGACGCCGCCGAGCATGGACGTCCTCAGAAATTCGCGGCGAGCGATCATATCAACTTTCTCCCTTCTTGCCCCAGAGCTGCTCGAGCCGCTGGTCGCGGCCGCAGTTCCAGCGGTAAAATTTATATTTCGCAGAATTCTTGGTGTGGAAGTCCTGGTGATAGTCTTCCGCCGGATAGAAGCGGCCGGCGTCGGCGATCTCGGTGTAGATCGTCGTCTTCAGCTTCCCCGCGGCCTGCTGTTTGGTCTCCTCCGCCACCCGACGCTCGGTCGCATTGGCGACAAAGATCGCGGTGCGATACTGGCTGCCGGTGTCGCAGAACTGGCGGTCTTTCACGGTCGGATCGATGGTCTTCCAGAAGTGATCGACAAGCTGCCGGTAGGTGACCTTGTCCGGATCGTAGACGACCTTCACCGCCTCGGCATGACCGGTGTTGCCAGCCGAGATTGCCTTGTAGGTCGGATTGGCGGTGCGGCCGCCGATGTAGCCCGAGGTCGTCGAGATGACGCCCGGAACCTTGTCGAAGTCGGCCTCGGTACACCAGAAGCAACCGCCCGCGAAGATCGCTGTGGCTTCCGCGCCGAACGACGGAGCAGCCGCCGTCATCGTCAGCACGACACCCAAACCCAGTCCGGTCATCCATTTCCGCATGCGGTCCTCCCAGGGGACTTGCTGCCGAGACGCGATTTCAAGACTTGCTTCGCGCCATGCGCCATAAGTGCCCATGAATCAGGCGTTTCTCAAGGCATCGGCCATCACATTCGCCTCACGGAGGTATCACGTTGGTGCGAGCCGCCGCCTCGCGACCGCCTTGCCGAGCTTTCCGCGCACCCCTACTGTCCCCGCGAAAAGCGAGGTTTTTCATGCGTTTTGAAGGTACCGAGGCCTATGTCGCGACCGACGATCTGAAGGTCGCCGTTAACGCCGCGATTACCCTGGAGCGTCCGCTGCTGGTGAAAGGCGAGCCCGGCACCGGCAAGACCGTGCTTGCGGTTGAGGTCGCCAAGGCGATCGGCGCTCCGCTGCTCGAATGGCACGTCAAGTCGACCACCAAGGCGCAGCAGGGTCTTTACGAGTACGACGCCGTCTCGCGGCTGCGCGACAGCCAGCTCGGCGACGAACGCGTCAAGGACATCCGCAACTACATCAAGCGCGGCAAGCTCTGGGATGCCTTTATCGCGGGTGAGCGCCCTGTCCTGCTGATCGACGAAATCGACAAGGCCGACATCGAGTTTCCCAACGACCTGTTGCAGGAACTCGACCGCATGGAATTCTTCGTCTACGAGACCGGCGAAACGGTGAAAGCGAAGCGCCGGCCGATCGTCGTCATCACCTCCAACAACGAAAAGGAGCTGCCGGACGCCTTTCTGCGCCGCTGCTTCTTCCACTACATCCGCTTTCCGGACCCCGACACCATGCGCGCCATCATCGACGTGCATTTTCCGGGCATCAAGAAGCGGCTGGTCGGCGAAGCGCTGAAGCTGTTCTACGAAATCCGCGACGTGCCGGGCCTGAAGAAGAAACCGTCAACCTCGGAACTGCTCGACTGGCTGAAACTCCTGATGGTCGAGGACATCGGCGAGGAGCTGTTGCGCGAACGCGACCCGAAGAAATTGATCCCGCCGCTGCACGGCGCGCTCCTAAAGAACGAGCAGGACGTACATCTCTTCGAGCGACTCGCTTTTATGGCGAGGAGAGACGGCCGCTAAAGTGGCTGCGGCGTCAGGCCGGCTTCGGCACCCAGCCCTGCGCGATCGCGTATTCGATCACCTTGTCGGCGATCGCGTTGCCGAGATTGCGGGCCAGCACCTCGACATCGGCGCGCAGGATCTGACCGGCCGCACCTGAAGCTGCCGCTGATCCGGCCGCGGCTGCGGCCCCTGCCGTGGCGCCCGCGACGGGCGCGGTCGCGACCGCCCCCGGACGGCGGCCGCTATCGGCGTCGGCGCGGAAACTCAAGAGTTGCTTGCGCCCTGCGCTGTCCGCCATGGCGACCGTTACATTGGCGGAGACGTGGCTCCGGCCAGCCCCGAAGCCGATAATGTTTCGTTGCACGCGGTTGCCTTCGTTGATGGTCGTGACGGTGCCGTCAACCAGTAGCGTCCGTTCATCTGCTTTCTCGATGGTGCTGATGCCGCCGCCGGCGGCGAGCCCGGCGCCCGTGAGTTTTGCGACCACCGTTTCGGTGATAATGGCGCTGACTTCGGAGATCAGCCGCTGGCGCGCAAGCTCGTTGTCCTCACGTCGCGCCCGCCGCCGTAGCTGCGCCGCGACGCTGGCGTCGAGCTGCACAGAACCCGGCGGCACCACGATGGCGCCGACGATAATGCGCTCAGGCTTGCCGCCGCCGAAGTCGAAGACGTTCAGCGAGCTGATATTCGCCGAGCTGCAGCCTGCAACGACCAGCGCGGCCGTCAACGCCGCGATCGGACGGATGTGTGCTGTCCCGAGTGTACGCATGTTACGCCCCAACTCCTGGCGCCGCGCCGCCGGCGGCACGCCGCATCCACCACCCGGCTTGATCTTAGCCCTTATCCGGCGCGGACGAAACCGCTGGTTGCTGCGCCGTGGCTGCGGCACCGGCAGCGCGCGCTGCCGTCAAGTCGGCGATCTTGCGTTCGCGGCGCTGGCGCGAGCGTTCACGCGCACGTGCGAACGCCTCTTGCGCGAGTGCCTTCTGTTTGCGGCCGAGATAGAGCGCTTTCGCGACATAACGGCCCGCCTTGCCACCGGCCCACACGAGTTCATAGGGCGCGAATAAATGCCAGGTGTCGTCCTTCTCGACGATGCCGCGCGCGACCAGTTCGCCCGCCATTGCGGTGTTGTTGATACCGTGGCCGGAGAACCCGCTCGCGACCCACAGCCCTGGCTGGATCTCGCCGATCTGCGGCATGCGATGCAGCGTGCGCCCGAACGTGCCGCCCCAGATGTGCGCGGCCTTCACGGCGCCGAGTTGCGGAAATACCCGCCTGACACCTGCTTCGAGCGATTTCGCGAACTTCTGCGGCGCTACGTCGTTGATGCTGACGCATCCCGACCACAGCAGACGCTGCTCGTCGGGGTGGTCACCGACGATGCGATAGTGATTGTCGGCGCGATCGGTGTCGCTCACCGCACCTGAATAACGCACGGTCTCCCTAAGGCCTGCGATCGGCTCGGTCACCATGACATACGTATTGAGCGGGATCAGCGTCGCGGCGAGACGCGGCATCAGCGACCCGAGATGCACATTGCCGGCGAGCACGACATGCGCCGCGCGTACCGTCGCCGCCGGCGTCTGCACCCGTTTGCGCACGCCGGCGGGGTCGATGCTGACCGCCGGCGTATCCTCAAAGATTCGGGCTCCCGCCTTCTCGGCCGCCGCCGCAAGGCCGATCGCGTAGTTGAGCGGATGGATATGGAAGGCACGCGGAAAGTGAGCGGCGCTGAAATAGCGGTCGCTCGGCAACGTCTCCCTCACCCGCTCGACCGGCCAGAACTCGACCTCGGCGCCGAGCCAGCGCAGCCGCTCGACATACGCCAGCGTCCCACGCCCGGCATCCGTCTTCGACACATGCAGCCAACCGTCGACCGGGTCGACGCCGGGCATGGTTTCGTCCGCGATCGCCCTGCGGACATAATCAACGCCGCCTTGCGACAGGGCCCAGAGTTGTTTGGCGTGATCGAGGCCGATGCGTTCGATGATGTCGTCGATGCCTTCGGAAAACCCCGGCAGCACGAAGCCGGTGTTGCGCCCCGACGCCGCCCAGCCAATCTGCGCGCCTTCGAGCACCGCCACCGACCAGCCCCGCCTTGCAATCTCGCGGGCCAGTGTCAGCCCGGCAAAGCCTGCCCCGATCACGCAGACATCGGCGTCCAGATCGAAGGCGAGCCGCTCGCGCTGCGCCGCCGGCACCTGCGTCGCCTGATACCAGGTCAAATGGCCGTCGTCTTGTTCGCTCATAGAGATGTGAAACCCGGTCGGCCCGCGCCCTGCCGTCGCATGCTAGACTGATGACCCGGCGGACGCGCCGCCGCAACCGGAATCGTAACACCAGCCGGAACCATCTTATGCGCCGTTTGATCCTGCTCCGCCATTCCAAGACCGAAAGGATCGCGCTTGGCCAAGCGGACTTCGACCGCGAACTGACCGACCGCGGCCGCAGCGACGCGGAAATCATCGGGACCTACATCGCCCGCCACAAGCTGGTGCCAAGCCACGCCCTCGTGTCCCCCGCACGGCGCACGCGGCAGACCTGGGACATCGCCTCGGGACATTTCAAGAGCGGGCCTCATGTCGTATTCGAAGATCGCATCTATGACGCAAGCCCGGAGCGGCTGTTCCGGCTGGTCGAGACCGCCGATCCTGCAGCGACGACGCTCATGATTGTCGGTCACAATCCCGGCCTCCACGAACTCGCGCTTGCATTAACGGCAACCGGCAACATCGACGCGCGCGAAGAGTTGCAGGAGAAGTTCCCGACTTCTGCGCTGGTCGTGCTCGATTTCGCATTCAAGGAATGGCGCGACTTGCATCCGCAAAGCGGCCGTCTCGATCGATTTGTTAGCCCACGAACACTGGCCGACGCGAACTGACCGGGAATTGGGACAACACGCCTCACACAACACCCCGGTTTCCATGCCATGATGTCGCTCTCTGCCAGTGGGGGCAATCATGTATCAACGCATTCTGGTTCCGGTCGATCTCTCCGACACCGATCTGGCGAAGCCGGCCATCGACACCGCGCTTGCGCTTGCACGCATTTCCGGCGGCGCGATCCGCATTATCAACGTGCTGGCGCTGACGCCGGTAATGCTCGCCGAATACGTGCCTCCCGACTTCGACGTGCAGCAGCGCAAGGCGGCCGAAGACGCTGTCTCGACAATCGTGCGCGAAAGCGGCCTCGATGCCGGCCGCATGTCCGGCACCGTCCGTCAGGGCGGCATCTATCACGAGGTTCTGGAAGAAGCCGACGCCTTCAATGCCGACCTCATCGTCATGAGTTCGCACCGCCCGGCAATGCGCACGTATTTCCTCGGTTCCAATGCAGGACATGTCGTGCGCTATGCCAAGTGTTCGGTGCTGGTGGTGCGCGGCAAGGACTTGTCTTAACGCAAAGGACTTGCCTTGACGCAAAAGAGGCCGCCCCGGAGGGCGGCCTCGTTCGTCTTGTCCCTCGGACTTGAAGTCAGACAGAAGGATCAGAATGCCCGCAGGACGCTGTGACGGTCATTGTCGATCGCAACCGGCGCCTGGGCGAAAGCCGCCGTGGCGCTGTCGAAGCGAACCTGGTTCTGCTGGCCGCCCTGCGCGATCTCGCGGGCATCGGCGGTGAACAGATAGGTGTTGCGCTCGAGTTGCGTCAGGGCTTCCGGCGCGGTGGTCTCGACGACCGACGCGGCGAAGGCCGGAGCGGCCGACAGCGCGAGCACGGAAACGAGGGCGAGCTTGGCGACGATCTTCATGGTGGATACTCCTTAAATTCGGCAAAGACCAATTCCTTGCGTGACGCGTTCCTCGCACCGCGACCTGCTCGCGCTCAATCCACGTTCCAGTGAGAAAAGCTCGCGCCGGACTCACACAATCGTCATTGATCCAAACTTCGGCGGAGACGTATGCCGCGTATCGGTACGCAGATGGCGAATTTCTTTCGCGGCAACGCCGCGCATGAAAACAATTTCATCGTCGCGACCCGCAATTGCGGCTTATTCCCGACATGCATTTACGGAAGCGCACCGATGCGGGAACGGCGTCCGCTCGCGATCAAGGCGAATTCGTGGCGGACTTTTCCGCCGGCGCCAGGTATTGCGCACGGGCGAGCGCCGCGAACTTGCCGTCGTGCGCGATCAGCGCGTCGAAGGTTCCGCTCTCGACGATCTGACCGGCTTCGAACATCAGAATCAGGTCGGCCTTGCGCACCGTCGCGAGGCGATGCGCGATCACGAAGGTGGTACGATGCTTCATCACCTCGTCGAGCGCGGCGAGCAGCTTCGTTTCGGTCGCCGCATCGAGCGCGCTGGTCGCCTCATCGAGAATGAGGATCGGCGGGTCCTTCAGCAGTGCCCGTGCGATCGACAAACGCTGGCGCTCGCCGCCCGACAACATTCGGCCGCGCTCACCGACCCGGGCGGCGAACCCCTCCGGCGCACGCTCGATGAAGTCGAGCGCCTGCGCCCGCGCCGCCGCGACGCGCATCTCGTCCTCTGTCGCGTCGGGCTTGCCGACCCGCAGATTGTCCGCGATCGAACGGTTGAAAAGCAGCCCCTCCTGGAACACCACGCCGATGTTCCGCCGCAACGAGGCAAGCGTCACATCGCGGATATCGCGGCCGTCGATCAGGATCTCGCCGCCGGACGGATCAAAGGCGCGATAGAGCAGCGCGAGCGACGTCGACTTGCCTGCCCCGGTCGGGCCGACCAGCGCGATCGTCTGCCCCGGCCGCGCCGCGAACGATACGCTGGTCAGCGCCGGCCGAAGGCCGTCATAGGAAAACGAAACGCCGCGGAATTCGACCTCGCCACGCGCCGTGCCGGCGGCCGCCGCGCCCGGCCGGTCATGCACCGCCGGCACGGTGTCAAGCACCGCGAAGAACTCCCGCAACCGCGGCGCCTCGGTGAAAATGCCGTTTACGAACGAGACAGCGTCCTGCAGCCGCTGGATCAGCATCCCGGCGAAGGCCATGAAGGTGATGATGTCGCCCAGCGAGGCCTTGCCGTGGAAATGCAGCCAGGCGCCGAGCACGATGATCGCGAGCATTGTGATGGTGGTGGCCGCCCGCGTGAGCACGAAGACGATCGCCCACCACGACAGCACCGGAATCTGTGCCGACAATAGCGCGTCGATGACGCGCTTGAGACCCGCGACCTCCTGTTCGGCACGTGCGAAAGAATGCACCAGCGCAATGTTACCGAGCGTGTCGGAAGCGCGCTCGGCGAGCGCCGAATAATGTTCTTCGACCTCCTGTTGGAGCCGCTCGGTCTTGCGCAGAACGAAAGCGGTCAACCCCGCGAACACGACGCACAGCAGGATCAACAGCGAGGCGAGCCGCCAGTTCATGAACAACGACAGCGGCAGCAGCACGAAGAACGACACGAAGGCGGCAAGATGGTCGCGGAAGAAGCCGACCCAGAGCCCCCACAGCGAGTCGGTCCCCTGCAGCATGATCTTCATCAGCCGGCCGGAATGCACGTCGCCGTGATAGGCGAGCGGCAACTGCAGCAGATGCTCGAAATAGTCGCTCAGCACCCGGTGGCGCTGGCGATGCGCGAGCCGGTCGGAGTAGAGCGCGACGATGGTGCCGCAGCCGATGTTGAACAGTCCGAACGCGACCCAGGCGGCCAGCAGCGGCACGAGCCTTTGCCAGCCTTCAGCGGCGGCGCCTTGGGCTCCGGCAAGCGCATCGACGACGCGGCCGAACAGCACCGGCTCGGCGAATTGCGAAGCCGCCAGTGCGAGATTGGCCGCCGCCAGAACCCAGGCGATGCGCGCTTGCGGACCGAGGGTCGCCAGCACCCGCAGATAGAGCCGCACGAGAGACATGGTGGACTCCGCGATTGTCACGGGTTCGGGTCGGGCGTCCGATCAGGGCAGCAGAACGGCCGGAAGATTTTCCGGATCATAGCGCCCCGGCCGGTTGCGGCGAAAATAGTTGCCGGCCTGCCAGAGGAAGATCAGCAGGAACAGACCGATGAGGGCCGCGCCGCCCCAGGCGGCCAGCTGCACTGCCCGCGCCGTCATCGCCGCCAGGCCGAGCGCGGTCGCCGCGAACATGGTGATGCCTGCCCAGTAACGCGCCGGATGGCCGCCGGTCTCGAAGACGGTGCCGGCGCCGCTGCGCGCGACACGCCGGTGCAACTCGGCAAGGAAGCCTGAATAATCCGCGTCAAGCCGCTCCTGCTCGACCAGGCTCTTCCACGACGCCGACGATATGTTGAGCTTCGGGTGGCCGCGCGGCCACAGTTCGGTGATGAAACGATGCCCCTGCATCGTCGCCGGCCGATACGACATTCGCACCCGCTCGATATCACGATAATCGACCCGTCCCGACTTGTAGCCGATGTCCCAAAACAATGCGTCGTCGGTCAGCCGGAACTGCCAGGCCGAACCGAGCACGGAGGGCCGATAGCTGTAGGAAAGGACCGGCCCGGTCGCGGCGGCATCAGCCTCGCGCATGGATGACCGTCAGGTGACAGGATGACATGTAACGGAACCGTCCCTCTGAAAAGCGAACCCGGCCGGGCTCGCGCGTCCCGGAATTAACCATATCGCCTGCGGTTTGTGGGAGACCCTGCCAGCGGCAGCCAGCGCAGTTCCAATTCACAATCATTTATAATATCTTAACCCGGCGATCCCGGTCCAAGGCTGTAGCAAGTCCCAATTATCAGTGCGCGTGGTGCAGGAGTAAGCCGTATGAGCAAGTTTTCCGACCTTTTCGGCCGCAAAGGCGGGGAGGCCGGTGCGCCCGGACGCGCCAACGGCAATCGCAATGGCAACCGCGAGCACCTCACCATCGAGAACTTCGCCGATATCGGCTCACGCATCGGCGAGTCGAACGAGTCGCTGCGCAACCTGCTGACCGATACCGGGCGCAAGATCAACGAACTCGACGACCTGAAGTTCGCCTTCGACAAGATCGTCGAGCCGTTCAATCAGGCACTGCGCGCGCTCGAACAGGAAAAATCGCAGAACCTGTCGCTCTCCGAAATGCTGAGCGAAAGCCGCGCTGCCTACGACTCGCTGCGCACCGAGTTCTACCAGATCGAGCGCAAGGCGACCCAGTTCGAAAGCGAATCCGAACGGCTGCGCGAGGAACTCGAACTGTCGCGCGAGACGGTGCGCGGTCTGGAAAGCACCCGCACCGAACTGAACAACGAGATCGCCAGCCAGAAGGCGCAGATCGCCGAACTCGAGCGCCAGTTCGCGCAGGAGTCCTCGCAGCGCCGCACGCTGGCCGAGAACAAGCGCACGCTGACCGAGCAGCTCGACGCCGCCGAGAAGCGCATCATCGAACTCGAGGGCGAACTCGCCGCCGCACGCGAGCGCGTTACGCTGCTCGAGGACGAGAAGCGCTCGCTGCAGACCGCAGTCGACCAGGCGCTCAACGAGACCGCCCGCCTCACCCGCCGGCTTACCGAATCCGAAAACACCCTCACCGCGACCCGCGCCCAGCTCGGCAAGGTCGAGGCGAGCTTCGCCGAGGCTTACGCGGAGCGCGGCCGGCTTGCCGCCGCGCTGGACGAAGCCAAGGACCAGCACCAGAGCGAGCGCAACAGCCTCAATATGCGGCTCGACGCCCTGCAGTCGCGCGCCACCACCGCCGAGAAGCTGCTCGCCGAGGCGCGGCAGAACTTGATCGCCCGCACCGAGGAAGTGCGCGCCTTCGACCGCAAGTCGGTCGAATCCACCATCGCGCGTAACAACGCCGAGAAGCGGCTCGCCCAGATCGAGGCAAACCACGAAGCTCGCGAACGCCAGATCAAGGAACACGAACAGGCCCGCGCCGCGCTGACCGAGCGTGCCAGCACGCTGACCAAGACGCTGAAGTCGCGCGAGACGGCACTCGCTCGCGCCGAGGAGAAGAACCAGCAGTTGACCGAGCGCGTCGGGCACCTGGAAGCGGACATCCAGGTCAGCCGTACCAATGTCGAGAAGCGCGTCGAGGACTTGAATGCCTCGCTGCAACGCGAGCGCATGGAACGTGCCGTCGTCGAGGGCGCCCTCGAAGCCGCGCGCAAGGACAATTCGCGCCTGCAGAGCGAAGTCGCTTCGCTGCGCTCGGCCCTGCGCCGCGGCATCCCGCTCGACGAGCCGCCGGCCTCGACCGACGCGCCGCCGGACCAGACTCGTAGCCGCCGCACCAAGGCTGCCGAGGCGGGCGACGCGCCCGCCACCAAGTCGTAAGGCGCCGAAGATCGTCACTCGCAAGGCAGGCTATGGCCCGGTGCGCCGGGTCGTGCGAGATTGCGCCTTGGAGGCAGTACCGCCATGAACAAAACTCTTGTCCAGCAGGAATTCGGCAAGACCGCCGCGAGCTATCTCACCAGCAAGCCACATGCGCAGGGCAAGAGCCTCGAGCGGCTGGTCGAACTGACCGCGCCGCAGAAGGGCTGGACCATGCTCGACATCGCCACCGGCGGCGGCCATGTCGCCTACGCGTTTGCGCCGCATATCGCGCGCGTCTGGGCGACCGATATCACCGACGAGATGCTGACCATGGTGCGCGGCGAAGCCGGCAAGCGCGGTCTCGCCAATGTCCGCACCGCTTACGCGAAGGCTGAGGCCCTCCCCTTCGAGGATGCGAGTTTCGATCTCGTAAGCTGTCGCATCGCGCCGCATCACTTCGACTCGATCGCGCAGTTTCTCGAGGAAGTGCGCCGCGTGCTCAAACCCGGCGGCACCTTCGCGCTCGTCGACAATGTCGTGCCGGCGGGCACGGTCGGCGACTACATCAACGCCTTCGAACGCTTCCGCGATCCGAGTCACCTGCGCGCGTGGGACATGCAGGAGTGGCGCGACGCGCTCACCACGCACGGCTTTTCGATCGCGCACGAAGAAACACTCGACAAGAAGATGGATTTCAATTCGTGGGCCGCGCGTCACGACGCCACGATGCAGCGGCTCTTGCGCGGCATGCTCACACAAGCGACGCCGGACGTTGCTGCTGCGCTCAAGCCCGAGGTCACCGCCGACAACGCCGTGTTCTGGCTGGTCGAGGGTCTCTTCATCGCGAAGCGCTGAACGGATTAAACCGCCGTCTCGCCCGCGCGAATGAAAGCTGCGGCAACACTCGTCAAGACGCTACGCCGCCTATCCCCCGACAAAATCGTTAAGACATAAGATATTGATTTTTATAATGAAAATAGCAATAGCCAACGGGCGTTAACCATTCATTAACCATCCCAAATCAGGTTCCGGTTATCTTTCTTTTAACGGTGATTCGGCGTCGCTTTGGCCGGGCGGATCGGCGCACAGAGGATCTGCGATGAGCAAATTTGGGGGGCTTCTCGCCCGCGCGCCGGCAACCAACAAGCCGGCCGCCAACAAGACTGCGGCAACCGGAACCGACGCACCGCTCGATATCGACGAAGAACTTTTCGCATCGCTTGGCGCGCAGATCGGCGGCGAGAACGAAGCGCTGCGCAATCTCCTGCTCAACGCCAGCACCAAGCTCTCCGAACTCGACCTCATCAAGGACGCGGTCGGCAAGCTGGTCGACCCTGTCAACAAGGCGCTGAAAGATTTCGAAAGCGAGAAGAGCGAGAAGGCCGGCCTTCAGACTGTTCTCACCAATACGCGGGCGGCCTATGCCAAGGTCAAGGGCGAGGTCGCCGAACTCGAGAAGCGAACAGCCGAGATCGAGAAAGAGCGCAACGAGCTGCGCCAGGATCTGCTCGCCGCTCAGCATCAGCTTCGCGTGATCGAGACCGCGAAGTCCGAACTCAGCGTCGAGATCGCCGCACGTCAGGCCGAGATCGCCGAGCTGCAGGCCACTCTCCAGCAGGAAGCGGCGCAGGCCAAGACCGCGCGAGAGGAAGCCCACCGCCTCGACCAGCGCCTCACCGGCGCCGATAAGCGCATCGTCGCGCTCGAATCCGACGTCAACAATACTCGCCAGCGGCTGGTGCTGTCGGAGGACGAACGACACAATCTGCAAACCTCGCTCGACAAGTCGGTCGCCGAAGCCGCGCGACTGTCCCGCCGTCTCGCCGAAGCCGAGAACATCATCAACGCCCTGCAAGGCCGCCTGCGCCACACCGAAGGCAGCCTCGCCGAAGCCAACACCGAGCGCTCGCGGCTCGCCACCATGCTCGATGAGCTGAAGGAGCGCCACGCCGCCGAACTCACCACGCAGCAGTTGCGGTTCGATGCCATGCAGTCGCGCGCGGCCTCCGCCGACAAGTTGCTCGGCGAGACCCGCGAGCAGCTCGCGCAGCGTTCGGAGGAAATCCGGCAGTACGATCGCCGCTACGGGGAACTGACGCAGGCCTACGAGACGCTGTCGGCGCGGCTGACCGACACAGAGGCCGAACGTCAGCAGCGCGACGCCGACGTCGACGATCTCGAGCGCACCCGCACCACGTTGATCGAGCGTTCGAGCGCGCTCGCCAAGGCCTTCACCGCCAAGGAGACCGCGCTCGCGCGCGCCGAGGAAACGATCCAGAGTCAGGCCGAGCGGATCGCCTATCTGGAGAACCAGACCCAGGCCCGCAATCAGGACATCGAGCAGCAGATCGAGGAGCTCAACGCCGCGCTGCGCCGCGAGAAGCTCGAACGCTCGGTGGTCGAGGGCGCGCTGGAAACCGCCCGCAAGGACTTCGCCCGGCTGATGCGCGAGGTGCTGACGCTGCAGCGCCAGCGCGGCGCCGAGGAGCCGTCTCCGAGCCTGCGTTCGGCCAACGCTGCGTAAGACCTTCCCGCAATCCGACTGAGTGACTGACGCGACGACCGCCGGGCCAAAAGCCCGGCGGTTTCGCTTTAGGGGCCGCGCGGCGTGATTTCGGCTTGATCTGGCGCAAGGCTGCTGCCCCCGAATTGCGGCCAAATAGGTGCCAATGACCGCAGCCCGACTGTTCGGCCTCGCGGCGCAAAATGTGCCGCGCTACACCTCCTACCCGACCGCGCCCCACTTCGGCGATGCCGTCGGCGAGGACGACTATGCCGCCTGGCTCGACGCCTTGCCGGCCGAAACCAGCCTGTCGGTCTATCTGCACGTCCCCTATTGCACCGAGCTTTGCCACTACTGCGGCTGCGCCACCAAGGCGGTGCGCCGGCGCGAGCCGGTCGAGGCCTATGCCCGGCTTCTGCTCGCGGAACTCGATCTCCTGAAAACCGTCGCCGGCCGCCGGCTCAAGCACCTGCACTGGGGCGGCGGCACACCGTCGATTCTCGGCGGCGATGCGATCGCGGCCATCGTCGACCGGTTATCGGCGCTGTTCGACGTCGATGCGGTGCGCGAGCACGCCATCGAACTCGATCCCCGCCGCCATGACCGCAATCTGGTCAGGGTCCTGGCCGCCTGCGGCGTCACCCGTGCGAGCCTCGGCGTGCAGGACGTCAACCCGGAGGTCCAGCGGGCGATCGGCCGCGTGCAGCCCTTCAAGATGGTCGCCGCGCTCACCGAAGCGCTGCGCGGCGCGGGCATCGCCGGCATCAATTTCGACCTGATGTACGGCCTGCCGCGTCAGAGCATCGCCGACGTGGTGCGCACGGCGGACCTCGCCATGTCGCTGCGGCCCGACCGTATTGCGCTGTTCGGCTACGCGCATGTGCCGTGGATGCGCACGCACCAGAAACTGATCGACGAGGCCGACCTGCCGGGCCTTGCCGAGCGCATCGCGCAGGCCGAGGCCGCGGCGGAGGTCTTTGCCGCGCACGGCTATGTGCCGGTCGGCCTCGACCACTTCGCCTTGCAGGACGACGTCCTCGCGCTCGCCGCGCGCAAGCGCCGGCTCCGTCGCAACTTTCAGGGTTACACGACGGACGCCGCCGACGCGCTGATCGGCGTCGGCGCCACCGCCATCGGCCAGCTTCCGCAAGGTTATGTGCAGAACGCGCCGGACGTCGCCGGTTACGCCCGCGCGATCACGGCTGGCCACCTTGCGACCAAACGCGGCCTCGCGCTGAACGGCGGCGACCGCATGCGCGGCGCCATCATCGAACAGTTGATGTGCAACATGGCGGCCGATCTTGGCGCTTACGGCGGCCGCGAGGCCTTCGAGCCCGAATTCGCACGGCTGCTGCCGCTGATTGACCGGGGCCTCGTCGAACTGTCCGGCAATACGATCACAGTGACCGAAGCCGGCCGGCCCTATCTGCGCCTCGCGGCGGCGGCCTTCGACGCCTACCTGCCGGAGAACCGCGCGCGCCATTCGGTGGCGGTGTAAGCGAACTGATCTCCCAAACAAGCAAAGAAGGGCTGCCCTTATGAGGCAGCCCTTCCATTGTCAGGCCGTGGCCCGGTGGCGTGGACGAGGTCCAGCCCGCGTGAGGCCGCTGACGCATTAAGTCAGCTAACCGTGGACCTCGTAAGAGGCGAGGATCCAGCTCACGAATGCCGGCGACCGCGGCGATAGACAATGAGACACTGGATCACCTCCTTTCTGTTGTTGCGTACAAGGCCGAGCATACAGGAGGCGCGCGGAGATTCGGAAGGGCGTCCTTTGGTAAAGGCTACCGCACCAGCTCCCGCATCGCGCGGTCGAGCCCATCCAACGTCAGCGGATACATCCGTCCACCCATGAGCTGCCGCATCATCCCGATCGACTGCGTATAGGCCCATTCCTTTTCCGGCACCGGGTTGAGCCACACCGCGGCCGGGTAGGTCTGCGTGACGCGGCTCATCCACACCTGCCCCGCTTCCTCGTTGTAGTGCTCGACCGAGCCGCCGTTCACCGCGATCTCGTAAGGCGACATCGAGGCGTCGCCGACGAACACCACCTTGTAGTCGTGCGGATACTTGTGCAGCACGTCCCAGGTCGGCGTCGTCTCGGTGTGGCGGCGGCGGTTCTCCTTCCACACCCGCTCGTAGAGGCAGTTGTGGAAGTAGAAGTGCTCCATATGCTTGAATTCGGAGCGCGCGGCGGAAAACAATTCCTCGGTCGCCTTGATGTGCCAGTCCATCGAGCCGCCGATGTCGAAGAACAGCAGTACCTTCACCGCGTTGTGCCGTTCCGGCCGCATCAGGATGTCGAGATAACCCTTGTGCGCGGTACCCTTGATGGTGCCGTCGAGGTCGAGTTCCTCGGGCGCGCCGGTGCGGGCGAACTTTCGCAGACGGCGCAGCGCGACCTTGATGTTGCGGGTGCCAAGCTCGACTTCGTCGTCGAGGTCCTTGAACTCGCGCTTGTCCCAGACTTTCACCGCGCGCCTGTGGCGGCTTTCGTCCTGGCCGATCCGCACGCCTTCAGGGTTGTAGCCGTAAGCACCAAACGGTGACGTGCCGGCGGTGCCGATCCATTTCGAGCCGCCCTGATGCCGGCCCTTCTGCTCGGCGAGCCGCTGCTTGAGTACTTCCATCAGCTTTTCGAGGCCGCCCATCGCCTCGATCATTTTCTTCTCTTCGTCGGTGAGGAATTTCTCGGCGAGCTTCTTCAGCCACTCGGCCGGGATGTCCACTTCGATGCCGTCGGAAACGAGTTCGAGCCCCTTGAAGACGTGGCCGAACACGCGGTCGAACTTGTCGAGGTTGCGCTCGTCCTTCACCAGCGCCGCGCGCGACAGATAGTAAAAATCCTCGACGCGGCGGCTGGCGAGATCGGCGTCCATCGCCTCCATCAGGGTCAGGTACTCACGCAGCGTCACCGGCACGCCGGCGGCCTTCAACTCATGGAAGAACGTCACGAACATCGGTTTTGGCCGTTATCCAAACGTTAGCGGTTCATTGCGACAGTGCGGATCGCACCGGCGGAGCGGCGACATCCTACACGATCCGCCCCTCGGTTCGTGCGCAAACGGGTGTCGGGTGCCAGCTAACCTTCTGTTTTCACCAGAGATTTTTGGGCTGCTTGAACCCGCTGCCGACCTGTTGGCCGGCATGGCCGCGGGCCTGCGGCGCCCTGCCGCAGCCGGAACGGCCGACGTCGCGGTCTATACCGGCGATGACGCGCTGTCCGCCGCCCGCCCGACCTGGCGGGCGATGGAATTCTCCGGCGCGCGGCCAACTGTCTTTCAGTCTCTGGCACTCGCGGAAGCCGCCTGCGAGGCGCACCGCCGCAAAGGTGAAACGCCGTTAATCGTCGTGGTGTCGCGCCGCGGTCGTCCCGTGGTGTTGTTTCCCGCAGCGATCGGCCGCACCCGCGGCCTGCGCGGCGTGCGCTTTCTCGGCGACCCGCTCATTCAATACGGCGACGTGCTCGCCGCCTCCGAGGCGACCGACGACGATATGCTTGCCGCCTGGCGCGCGATCATCGATCCGCGCCACGGCCACTATGTCCATCTGCGCAAGGTGCGCGCTGATGCCCGTATCGCGACATTCCTGCGCGGCGCCGCGCACATGGTCGCGACCCATCACGCACCCTGCCGGGCGCTCGAAGCCGCACCGCCCGACGATGCGCGCAAGGCGAAGGAAGTTCGCCGCTTCCGTCGCCGCCTCGCGGATCAAGGTGACATCACGTTTCGTATTCTGCGCGACGGCCACGTGGCCGAGGCGTTGCACACCGCGCTCGCGTACACGCGCGACTGGTTGAGCGACCGCGGTCTCGCCAGCGCCGTGATCGGCGACCCCGACTGGGAAGCAAGCATGCACAAGCTCGCCGCCAGTCCGCGCGGCGCCGTCCGGCTTGCTGCCGCGCAGCTTGAGATCAACGGCCGCCCGGCAGCAGTTGAGATCGCGATCGAGGATGGCCGACGCTGGTGCGCGTTCCTCGGCACAATCGATCCGGCCTTTGCCAAGGCCGGCCCCGGCCACGTGCAGATGGACGAAACGGTCGCCTGGTGCGCGGCGCAAGGCTACGCCGAATACGACTTGCTGGCTCCGGCCGACGGCTACAAGCGCGCGATCGCCAATGACGGCGTCGATGTCCGCGACTATGCGGCAGCGACCTGTCTGCGCGGCAATGCGGCCGTTTCCGCCCTGCGCGCCGCGCCGGCGATCAAGGAAGGCCTCGCCGTCCTGCCGGTCGGCGCCCGCGCCGTGCTGATGCGCTGGCTGCGCGGGCTCACTCACTGACCCAGACTTGACCAGTCGCCCGGACTGGCGTCACTGACAGATCGCGACCCCGGCTGCGCCGGGCCGATGCCGGGATGACCTTGACGAACTTTACGACCAGCCGCGATCGCGCCCATTGGGCGCTCGCCAGCCTCTTTTGCGCCGCGCTGCTCTCGGCGCCGGCGCTGTGGAACGGCTTTCCGCTGCTGCAGTGGGACACCGGCGGCTATCTCGCCCGCTGGCACGAAGGCACGCTGGTGCCGAGCCGCGCCGTCACCTATGGCCTCGTTCTCAACGCCGGCTCGTGGTGGAATTTCTGGCCGGTTGTGATCCTCCAGTCCGCGCTCACCGTCTGGGTTATCGCTATCGTCCTTCGCGTTCACGGCCTCGCACGCCCCTCGATCCTTGCCGGCACGGTCGCGCTGCTGTCGCTCGTCTCAACCCTGCCCTGGCTCACGGCGATCCTGCTGACCGACATCTTCTGCGGGTTCGGCGTGCTCGCACTTTATCTCATCATGGTCCGCCGCGACCGGCTCGCGCGCGGCGAACGCACGGCGCTCGGCCTTCTCGTCGCGGTGGCCGCCTCCACGCACAGCGCAACCCTCGCGGTCCTCGGTGGTCTCGCGATCGTCTCCTGCCTCGTCTGGCTTGGCCGCCGCACGGCGATGCGATCCAATCGCCTGCGCGCCGGGGTCTGTGCCGTCGGCCTCGGCGTGCTGCTGGT
>JBFWZV010000016.1:0-56673 GCA_050184975.1 Pseudolabrys sp.
CCGGTATGCAGCACGAAGTCCGGCGCCTCGCCGGGCTTGGCGGTCGAGCCGGTGTTGAGGCGGTCGGCGAGGTTCTGCCCAAGCCGACCCAGCGCATCGCCGTCGAGCTGCATGCGCGCGAGAATAGTCACGCCGTCGGCCATGGTCCGGTAATTCTCGACTCCTACCTTGCGGCGCTCGCGCAAATCGACGGTCTTCTGCGCCATCGCGACACGCGCCATCGCCAGCAGGAAGCGCGGATTGACGCCGTCGTCGCAGGCCTCGATGCAGTCACCCGACAGCGCGCAGCCTTTTGCCCAGGCGCGCGAGGCGGCAGGCCCCTCCCCGGTCCGCACGATGTCGATGACGCCGGAGATCACGTCTTGCGGACTCGCGACGCCAATGCCCGCAGCGTCGGTGACGGGGCAGACTTCGACGCATTTGCCGCAGCGGCTGCAGGCCGCCGCCATCTCTTCGGCGCGGGCGGCGAGTGCGGACTCGAATGTCATCGCGCTCGATGTCGTCGCGGTCATGCCGCGATCCTATCGCGCAACGCCCCGCGCCGCCAATGACTCAGAGTTATGCAGCCTGCGAAAAAAGAAGGCCGCCCGGTCGGGCGGCCTTCGCGTCGAACGTGCCGTTCCGGCCTCAGGTCAAAGCGTGAACCTGGATCAAACGATAGCCGGTGCCATCCTTTTCGACATAGCCGGCCGCCGGGAACGGGAAGTGATAGCCGACCACCGGCATCTTCTCGGCGAACACCATGTCATAGAATTTGCGGCGCGTGGTCACCGCAAGCTCACCTTCATTGTCGAACATCAGCTGCCAGTCCGGATTGCGCATGAACACAGCCGGGATGTTGGTCACGTCGCCCTGCACCACCAGCTTCTTGGAGCCGCTGCTGATGATGTAGGAGGTGTGGCCCGGCGTGTGGCCCGGCGTCGCGACCGCCGTGATGCCCGGCGCGATTTCCTTGCCGGCCGCGAACGGCGTGGTCTTGAGGCCGTCGAACACTTTTTTCACGTTGGCGAAGTTGCCCTTGTTGGCGCCGTTCGCCTTGCTCGCGTTCGACTCGTCGGTCCAGAACTTCTGTTCGACCTCGGGCACCATGATCTCGGCCTTGGTGTAAGCCGGCGAACCGTCGGCATTCTTCAGGCCGTTGATGTGATCGCCGTGGAAGTGCGAGATCAGCACGGTGTCGACCGAACCGACGTCGATGCCCGCCGCCGCCATGTTGGCGCGGGTATTGCCGACCGCGCCCTTGGTAGCGCCGAAAGCGCCGAGGCCGTTGCCGGTGTCGATCGCAATCGTCTTGCCGCCCGACTTCACGATCAGCGGGCTGAACGAAATCGTCACCATGCCTTTCGGCATGTGAATGGATTCGAACGCCGCCAGCGCTTTGTCCTTGTCGACATTGACGATGAATTTCTCAGGCATCGGAAAGGTGCGCGCACCGTCGAGCACCTGGATCAACTCGATATCGCCGAGTTTGTAACGATAAACGCCGGTGAGACCGGCGCCTGCGCCTTGAGCGTGCGCCGTCGACATCGAGAATGGATTGAAGCCGCCGACAGCCGACACGGCCGCCGCGCCCGCCGCCGTCGCGAACACGTCACGACGAGTTACGTTGGTCATCGGTATCCTCCTGGAGGTGTTATCACGCGTGTATATGAGACAATGGGGCCTGGCGTCATTTTCCATGCTTCACATTGCGGTGATTTGACCCCGCAACCGGCCTTGCCGCCACTAACACCGGCCTTGTCGCTTTATTCCGCTTGAATTGCTGGCGGCACCGTACGGGAGCGTCCCGATAGGCGGCCCGCGGCCGTTGCGATAATCTTAGCGCGTCAAAAAACACTCGGCCAGAACGGATCCGCTGCACAGCATCGGGCGCTTTCGGACCGACATATATAAAGGGAGGAATAGATGTTTCGTCTGACAAGTCTGGCGGCGGCGGCTTTCGCCATCGCACTGGTTGCAAGTCTGGTCACAAGTCCGGTTCAGGCCCAGCAGCCCCTGCCCGGCGTCGGCGCGCCGCTGTCGCTCGAACAGGCCAAGAAAGCTGCGGCGGCCGCCGCGGCCGAAGCGAAGAAGAACAACTGGAATATGGTGATCGCGATCGTCGAGCCGAACGGCTCGCTGGTCTATTACGAAAAGATGGATGGCGCCCAGTACGGATCGATCAAGGTGGCACAGCAGAAGGCGTTGTCGTCGGCGCTGTACCGCCGGCCGACCACAGCGTTCGAAGCCGGTCTGAAAGCCGGCAACACTTATCTGCTGCAACTCGCGGACGCCAACGGCGTGCCCGGCGGCCGCCCGATCGTCAAGGACGGCAAGGTCATCGGCGGCATCGGCATCAGCGGCGCGACCGGCGCGCAGGACGATCAATGCGCCGCTGCGGCGATCGCCGCGCTGAACTGACGCGACGACACAATCCAACATGAGAGACCTGCCGGTTCGCGCCGGCAGGTTTCTTATTTCCAGATCAGCGCGATGGCCTTCGAGAGCCCGTCGCCGAACAACAGCAGCACGCCGACCCAAAGAAACGCCGACGTGAAATTGGCGATCTGAAACCGCCAATACGGCATTTCGAAAATCCCGGCGACCAGCGGCACCGAGGCGCGTAACGGGCCGAAGAACCGCCCGATGAAAATGCTGAGCGTGCCCCATTTTTTCATGAAGGCCTCGCCGCGCGGTATCAGATCCGGATGGCGCGACAGCGGCCACACATGCGCGGCGCGGTCGCCGAGCTTCACGCCGATCCAGTACGAGAGCCAGTCGCCGAGCGCCGCGCCGATCGACGCCGCGACCCAGACCGGCCAGATATTGATGTCGCCCTTGCCGATCAGTGCGCCGATTGCGACCAGCGCGCCCCAGGCCGGGAACAGCAGCGAGATGAAGGCGAGCGATTCCGCGAAGGCGAGCGCGAACATGATCGGCGCCGCCCACGCCTGATGGGTGCGCACGAACTCGATCACCTGCTCGAAATACGCCTCCAGGCCCATCGGCACCCACCCGTTCGACCGGCGAACTGTCTAACCTGCCGTCCGGAGGGACACCAGACGTCCGCAGCCCCGCATGTTCGCGACGCGGGCATGACGACGGCCCGGTCACGCTCGTGACGCGGGCATGGCATAGTCCTCGTAATTGATTCGCTCCCACCCCATATCAGACCCGCAATGGCCAAAACCGCGACCAAGAAAAAGCCCGCCAAACAGCGCGACCTGTTCGACTTGCCGGCCAAGCGCGGCGGCGAGCGCAAGGCGTCGAGCAAACAGGCCAAGGAGTCCGCCCGCGGCAAGTCCGGCGCCGGCAAGGCCGCGCGCTCGTCCGCCAAAGATGGCGGCGGCGACTATACCGCCCGCGACATCGAGGTGCTGGAGGGGCTCGAGCCGGTCCGCCGCCGGCCCGGCATGTATATCGGCGGCACCGACGAGAAGGCGCTGCACCACCTGTTCGCCGAAGTCATCGACAACGCGATGGACGAGGCGCTGGCCGGCCACGCCAACTGGATCGAGGTCGATCTCGAGGCCGACGGCTTCATCAGCATCACTGACAACGGCCGCGGCATTCCGGTCGACCCGCATCCGAAGTTCAAGAGCAAGTCGGCGCTCGAAGTCATCATGTGTACGCTGCACGCCGGCGGCAAGTTCGATTCGAAGGTCTACGAAACCTCGGGCGGCCTGCATGGCGTCGGCGTCTCCGTCGCCAACGCACTGTCGGAACGCATGGAGGTCGAAGTCGCGCGCGACCAGACGCTCTACAAAATGGCGTTCGAGCGCGGCAAGCCGAAGGGCAAGCTGGTCAAGGCCGGCCGCGCACCGAACCGGCGCGGGACGAAAGTCCGCTTCCGCCCCGATCCGCAGATTTTCGGGCCGAAGGCCGGCTTCAAGCCGGAGCGCGTCTTCAAGATGGCGCGCTCGAAAGCCTATCTGTTCGGCGGCGTCGAGGTGCGCTGGCATTGCGACAAGGCGTTGCTGAAAGACACGACCGACGTTCCGGAGAAAGCCGTCTTTCATTTCGCCGAGGGCCTGAAGGATTATCTCTCCGCCAATATCGAGGGCGCGACGCTCGTTCATCCCGACATCTTCACCGGATCGAGCGGCAAGACCGGCAAGCACGGCGCCTGCGAATGGGCGGTGGCATGGACCGTCGACGCCGACGGCTTCCTCAACTCCTACTGCAACACCATCCCCACGCCGGATGGCGGCACGCATGAGTCCGGCTTGCGCAGCGCCCTGCTCCGCGGCCTGAAGGATCATGCCGAGCGCATCGGCATGGAGAAGCGCGCCGCGCCGGTCACCAGCGAAGACCTGATGGTCGGTGCCGCCTGCATGCTCTCGGTCTTCGTGCGCGAGCCGGAGTTCCAGGGCCAGACCAAGGATCGTCTGGCGACGGCCGCGGCCCAGAAAATCGTCGATCAGGCCATCAAGGATCCGTTCGACCATTGGCTCTCGGGCAATCCGCAGCAGGCCAACAAGCTGCTCGAATTCGTCATCGAACGCGCCGAAGAACGCATTCGCCGCCGTCAGGAAAAGGACGTGCAGCGCAAGTCGGCAGTGCGCAAGCTCCGCCTGCCCGGCAAGCTCGCCGATTGCACCAACGCCGCGTCCGAGGGCTCGGAACTTTTCATCGTCGAAGGCGATAGCGCCGGCGGCTCCGCCAAGCAGGCGCGCGACCGCCGCTCGCAGGCGATCCTGCCGCTACGCGGCAAGATCCTGAACGTCGCCTCCGCCGGCAAGGACAAGCTCGCGCAGAATGCGCAGCTATCGGACCTCGTGCAGGCGCTCGGCTGCGGCACCGGCTCGCATTATCACGACAAGGATTTGCGCTACGGCAAAGTCATCGTGATGACCGATGCCGACGTCGACGGGGCCCACATCGCTTCGCTGCTCATTACGTTCTTCTACCGGCAGATGCCGAAGCTGATCGACGCCGGCAAACTCTATCTCGCGGTGCCGCCGCTCTATCGCCTCTCCCACGGCGGCAAGATCGTCTATGCGCGCGACGACAAGCACAAGGCGGAGCTTCTGAAGAAGGAGTTCAACGCCAATGCCAAGGTCGAAGTCTCCCGCTTCAAGGGCCTCGGCGAGATGATGGCGGCGCAGCTCAAGGAAACCACGATGGATCCTTCCAAGCGCACGCTCTTGAAAGTTGTGCTGGTCGACAAGGACCGCAAGCCGACCGACAAGTCGGTCGAGCGTCTGATGGGCACCAAGGCGGAAGCCCGCTTCGAGTTCATTCAGGAAAAGGCCGAGTTCGCGACCGAACAGCTGCTGGACGTCTGACGCCGGCGTGTCGCCACGGCCATTTCCATTCGCAAATCGGCCCGAAAGCGACCCGATATTAAGAACGATCGCAGCATTTGACGGTCGGGATGGCTGTGTTGCGGGCTGTCAGCATTGACTTTCCGCGCTGCAACCCTATGTTCGCGGCCAATGAGGCCGACTTTGGATTCGGCCGCTCTCCCGCGCGTTCCGGTCCGTTTGACCGATGATCGATCAGGCGCGGGGTCCGACGATCCCCGGTATCGAGATCGATCTCTGTTCTGAGGTTTTATGTCCTTTTCTCATCTCGGCCTGTCCGACAAGGTTCTCTCCGCCATCGAGGCGGCCGGCTACAAGACCCCCACCCCGATCCAGGAACAGGCCATCCCGCAGGTTCTCGCGCGCCGCGACGTGCTCGGCATTGCGCAGACCGGCACCGGCAAGACCGCCGCCTTCGTCCTGCCGATGTTGACCAAGCTCGAACAGGGCCGCGCCCGCGCGCGGATGCCGCGCACCCTGATCCTCGAGCCGACCCGCGAGCTTGCCGCCCAGGTCGCCGAGCAGTTCGAAAAATACGGCCGCAACCACAAGCTCAACGTCGCGCTCATCATCGGCGGCGTGTCGTTCGACAACCAGGATTCCAAGCTGACGCGCGGCGTCGACGTGTTGATCGCGACGCCGGGCCGCCTGCTCGATCACTCCGAGCGCGGGCGTCTGCTGCTGTCGGGCGTCGAGCTGCTTGTGATCGACGAAGCCGACCGGATGCTCGACATGGGCTTCATCCCGGACATCGAGCGCATCGGCAAGCTCGTTCCGTTCACCCGGCAGACGCTGTTCTTCACAGCGACCATGCCGCCGGAAATCCAGCGCATCGCCGACACATTCCTCCACAATCCGGCCCGCGTCGAGGTCTCGCGGCCCGCCACGACCGCCACCACCATCACCCAGCTTCTGGTCTCCACAGGCCGCGAGGATTTCGAGAAGCGCGAGACGCTGCGAAACCTCATCCGCTCCGCGGACAACTTCAAGAACGCTATCATCTTCTGTAACCGCAAGCGCGACGTCGCCGCGCTGCACCGCTCGCTGACGCGGCACAAGTTCAACGCCGTTCCGCTGCACGGCGATATGGATCAGCCGGCCCGCATGGCGTCGCTGGATAAATTCAAGCGCGGCGAGGCCGATCTGTTGATCGCGTCCGATGTCGCCGCCCGCGGTCTCGATATCCCGGACGTCAGCCACGTCTTCAATTTCGACGTGCCGTATCACCCGGACGACTATGTCCACCGCATCGGACGCACCGGTCGCGCGGGCAAGAGCGGCACCGCGATCACCATCGTCGCGCCCTCTGACCGCAAGGCGCTCGACGCCATCGAGCGGCTGACCGGCCAGACCATCAAATGGGCCGAGGGTGCGCCTGCTGCCGCGCCGGAATCGGCCGAGCCGCGATCGCAGAATCGCGAATCCCGTGGCCGCCGTCCCGGCGAGCGCCAACGCGGCCGCGGCAAGCCGAAGGATGCGCGGCCCGCGACCGCCAAACCTGACAACGGACGCAAGGCGCCGCCGCCCCAGCCGGCCGAAGAGGCAGACAATTCGCATTTGCCGGCTTTTCTGCTGCGGCCCGTTCAGGTCAAGGCATAAGTACAATTTTCGCGTGTGGAAAATTGCTTGCGGCGGCTATGTTTTTTTAATCGCCGAAATCGCAATCATTTACTCCCGATTCATCCCTGTGACCTAGGCTTGATGGCATAACGCGCGGTTATCGGATCGCGCGTGACAGATTGTTTTGGACCAACGGACGCCAATGGGTCTTGTGATGGCAGGGCACGCGGACGAGCACGAACGCACCTTGGCGTTCGCCGAGATCGCGCTCGGACAGATCAAGGCGCTCCGTCAGCCGGCAACGCCGCGCAATTACGAAATCTGGTACACCTACGCGACCGGCTACAATCCGTCGCTGAACCAGCGCATCAACGAGACGCTTGAGGCGCATCAGCAGCTCTCGGATGCCGACCTCGAACAGATCTACGAGGCATTTCTCTCGCCGACCCGCCTCACCGACCGCATCGACAGCGTCGGCAACCGCGTGATGGGTGAGATCGAGCAGGTCATGGCGATGATCGACGCCGCCGCCGGCACCGCCAACAGCTATTCGGAGAGCCTCGCCGGCGTCACCGAGCAGCTCGGCCAGTCGAAGGACCGAGAGGGCCTGCGCGCCATCGTTGAGGGCCTGGTCCAGGCCGCCAAGGACATGGAAGTCTCCAACCAGAAGCTGGAGGAACGTCTGTCCGCCTCCAAGCAGGAGATCACCCAGCTGCAGACCAATCTCGAAGCGGTCCGCACCGAGAGCCTGACCGACCCGCTGACGCAGCTCGCCAACCGCAAATATTTCGACGCGACGCTGCTGCGCGCGATCGAGGAAGCGAACGAAAAGAACGAGCCGCTGTCGCTCCTCATGACCGACGTCGATCACTTCAAGAAATTCAACGACAATTACGGCCATCTGACCGGCGACCAGGTACTTCGCCTCGTCGCGATGTCGCTGAAGCAGAACGTCAAGGACCAGGACACCGCGGCGCGTTATGGCGGCGAGGAATTCGCCGTGGTGCTGCCGAACACCGTGCTGCGTTCGGCAACCACCGTCGCCGACCATATCCGCAAGGCGGTGATGACCAAGGAATTGATGAAGCGCTCGACCGGCGAGCGGCTCGGCCGCATCACCATTTCGGTCGGCGTCGCCACGCTGCGCAAGGGCGACACGCCCCAGACCCTGATCGAGCGCACCGATTCCTGCCTCTATGCCGCCAAGCGCCACGGCCGCAACCGCGTCATCTGCGAGACCGATCCGGAAGCAACCAGCGACGCCGCCAAAGTCGCCTGAAGGCGGCCTGACGGCGCCCCTCCTCGCCCTCGCTAAAAACTGAATTCTGCGAACAGATAGCCGGTCAGCGCCTTGCCGCTTGCGCCGACGACCAGATTGCGCCCAAGCGGCGCCTCGACCCGCACATCGAGAAACCCGAGTTCGCCGCCGACCTTGATTTCCTCGACCGGCTTGAAGGCGATGTTCCCGGCATAGCGCGTGCTGCGAATGGCCGCGTTGCCCAGCGGGCTCGAAATGTCGAGCGCCAGATGGCTCACGAAGACGTTCGATTCCCACTGCTCGGTCCATTCCCGGTGATAGGACACGACCACGCTCCAGCCGCGGGTGTCGACCGAGAACGGCAGCCGGCTCGCCAGCGTCGACAGATCGCTGTTGGTGCCGAGATAGGACGAGGCGTTGACCGCATAGGTCGCCTGCGCGCTCACCTCGTCGTCGTCGCCGATCATCGGCACTGCAAAGGTCGTCCCCGCCGTCGCCGCCCAGCCCTTGATGCGGTTATCGGGATTGGTTCCCGGTAACCGGCGCTCCCGCTCGACCTCGGCGCGGTGCGCCATCGCCGCGATCGACACCGTCAATGGATCGGTCTCGTAGAGCCAGCGGGCCGCCAGCACGGGATCTTCCGGATAGACCGGAGCGAACAGCCTGGAATTGGTCTCTCTGGTCGCGACGCCGGTCTCGAGCGACAGGCCGAGCTTGCCGTCCGGGATCATCTCGTATTCGTAACGAACGACACCGACCGTGCGCGAGGGCGCGGTCGCGCTGAACTGAAAGTCGCCGCTCCAGAAATTCATCACACTGTCGGCATAGCCGGCCGTCACGCCGGCGAGCGCCACCGTGCCTTCGCTCAGCGTCGTGTAGACGTAAGTGTCATCGCTGCTGCGTTTGATGGATAGTCCAAGCGACGTCTCGAAGTCCCCGAGCCCGGTCGGCGTCGTCGTATTGATGGACGGCGCGAAGGTCACGCTCTTGACCTCGGAATTGCCGGTCGTGGCGACGCCGGAGTGCAACGGCGCTGGCACGCTGCCCGAGGATTTCAGCAGCTTTTGATAGACCACTGTGAGCGTGTTGGAGATTTCGACGCAGGTGTCGCCGGACTTGAACTTCTGCCACGGAAACCGGGGTGGATCGTCCTTGTCGACGCATGACTCGCTGCCAGACGACGTCTTGGCCGGCTTCTTTGCGGCCGCCCATGCGGCATCAGGCACGCTCAGCAGCACGCCCGCGAGCAGCGCAGCCCATATCGCGCGCCAGACCACGCCTCCACCACGCCGCACGACCCGTCCCCCGAACAAGTCGCCCATTGGGCCCAAGGACCGTCACAGGGTCAAGACGAGCGGCGGCGGCGCGATTTGGCGGTTGGTTTCTTTGCCGGCTTCGGCGTCTGCTTTTTCTTCTTTGGCGTCACGGGTCTTGCTTTTTTCACCGCCGCGCGCCGGCGTGGCGCTCTGACCAAGGCCGCCTGCGCGGCCGCAAGCGCGGCCCTTGCCCATTGCGCGAGTTCGCCCGGATCGTCGTAGAGCCGCTCCGGCATCCGCCAGTAGCTCGCGATGGTGCGCTCGCCGCCTTTGACCGGATAGGTGAAGGGCCCGCAGCCTTCCCGCTCGAATTCAGCGACGCTGTCCTCGCCCGCTTTCAGGAAGATGGCGCCGTCGGACACGATGCCGATCATAAGCCCGTCGACGAAAATCCCGGCGCCGCCGAACATGCGGCGGACCGACACCGGACCGAATTCGGAGAACAGATCGGCGATGTGGTCGGCATCGACCGGCGACGCCATCAGCCTACCTCAAATGGCCGCCGCCTCAGTGTGGCTTCGCCTCGCCGGCGTCCGCCGGCGTGAGCTGCACCGACTCGCCGCAGCCGCAGGCCGAGGTCTGGTTCGGATTGTTGAACACGAACTGCGACGACAGCTTGTCGACCTTGTAGTCCATTTCGGTGCCGAGCAGAAACAGCACCGCCTTCTGGTCGATCAGCAGCTTGACGCCCTTGTCCTCGACCACCTCATCGCCCGGCGCAACCCGGTCGGCATAGTCCATCGTGTATTCCATACCGGCGCAGCCGCCGTTCTTGACGCCGACGCGCAGGCCCGCGATCGGCTTGTCGGCCTTCGCCATCACGGTCTTGATGCGGTCCGCGGCGGCTTCCGTGAGCCGCATCACCTGGGGTCGGGGTCGAAGCTGCGCCATGTCAGTCCTCATTCTCGCCGATTTTAGATGGGGACGGTTAAGCCTTCCATCAACGTCTGCATTTCCCCGCAATCGGGCCGATCACCACATGTTGAGCACGAGTCGCGCCTCGTCCGACATTCGGCTCGGATCCCACGGCGGATCCCACACCACGTCGACCGAAACGGGGCCAACGCCGGCGACGCTCGCCACCGCATTCTCCACCATGATCGGCAATTCCTGCGCCGACGGGCAATTCGGCGTCGTCAGCGTCATGTCGACATGGACCGAGCGGTCGTCCTTGACGTCGATCTTGTAGATCAGGCCCAGCTCGTAAATGTCGGCCGGGATTTCCGGGTCATAGACGGTCTTGAGCGACGCGACGATCTCGTCGGTCAATTTTGTCAGTTCCGCCTCGGGGATCGCCGAAGCGGCGACGGGCGGCTTTTCCGCGGCCGGGGTCTCGTCGCTCATCGCTGCCGCCTCATGCAAAGAACTCCTGCGCCTTGATCAGTGACGCGGCCAGGGCGTCGACCTCGTCCTTGGTATTATACATTGCAAACGAGGCCCGACAGGTGGCCGTGACACCGTAGCGCGCGAGCAGCGGCATCGCGCAATGGGTGCCGGCCCGCACGGCGACGCCGTTGCGGTCGATCACCGTTGCGACGTCGTGGGGATGCGCGCCCTTCATCTCAAACGAGACGATGGCGCCCTTGTTTTGAGCGGTTCCAATGATGCGCAGCGAATTGATCTCGCGCAGCCGGTCATGGGCGTATTTGACCACCGCCTCCTCGTGCGCGCGGATGCGCGCCTTGCCGATCGAGTTGACGTAATCGATCGCCGCGCCGAGCCCGATCGCCTGCACAATCGGCGGCGTGCCGGCTTCGAAGCGGTGCGGCGGCGTGCCGTAGGTGATGCGGTCCTCGAACACCTCATGGATCATCTCGCCACCGCCGTTGAACGGTGGCATCTCGGCGAGCAGGTCGTATTTGCCCCACAGGATGCCGATGCCGGTCGGGCCGTAGAGCTTGTGGCCGGTGAAGACGTAGAAGTCGCAGCCAATGTCCTGCACGTCGACGTCGAGATGGACGGCGGCCTGGCTACCGTCGATCAGCACCGGAATGCCGCGCGCCTTGGCGAGCTTGACGACCTCTTTGACCGGAACCGTGGTGCCGAGCACGTTCGACATCTGCGTGATGGCGACGAGCTTCGTTTTCGGCGTCAGCAGCTTCTCGAACTCGTCGATCAGGAAATTGCCGTCCTCATCGACCGGCGCCCATTTGATGACGGCGCCCTGCCGTTCGCGCAGGAAATGCCAGGGCACGATGTTGGAATGGTGCTCCATGATCGAGAGCACGATTTCATCGCCGGCCTTGACGCGCTCCTTGCCGAAGGTCTGCGCGACGAGATTGATCGCCTCGGTGGCGTTGCGGGTGAAAATTACTTCCTCGCGCTTGGGCGCATTGAGAAACGCCTTCACGGTGTCGCGCGCGCCCTCGTAGGCCTCCGTCGCCTCGTTGGCGAGATAATGCAGCCCGCGATGCACATTGGCGTATTGGCTCGTGTAGGCCCGCTCGATGCGCTCCAGCACGGCGCGCGGCTTCTGCGCGGACGCCGCGTTGTCGAGATAGACGAGCGGCTTGCCATAGACCTGCATCGCCAGCGCCGGAAAATCCGCGCGGATGCGGGCGATGTCATAGGTGTTGCCGGAATGCGCGTTCATGACCGCGCCTCGAGCCAGGCGACCGTGCTCGCCATCAAGGCGTTGCGAATGTCCTCGTGGACGATTGCTTCGAGCGCCTCGCCGACAAATGCCTGGATCAGCAGCGCCTCGGCTTCCTTCGGCGGAATGCCGCGCGACAGCAAATAGAACTTGAGGTCTTCGTCGATCGCCCCGGCGGTCGCGCCATGGCCGCACACCACGTCGTCGGCGAAGATTTCCAGCTCCGGTTTGTTGTCCATCTCGGCGTCTTCGGACAGCAGCAGCGCGTTCGACGTCATCTTGCCGTCGGTCTTCTGCGCGTGCGGCCGCACGACGATCTTGCCCTGAAACACACCGCGGCTTTCGCCGTAGAGCGCGGTCTTGAACAATTCGCGGCTTTCGCAATGGCCCTTGGCGTGGTCGACTACCAGAGTCGTGTCGGCATGCTGGCGGCCGCGCAGCAGGTTGACCCCGCGCAATCCTGCCTTGGTGCCCTCGCCGTCGAGACGCACAAACATCTGGTTGCGCACCACGGCACCGCCATTGGTGAAATTAAACGTGTCGAAGCGCGCATTGGCGCCGAGCGAGGCCAGCATCGTCGTGACGGAGTGGCCTTCGGCGGCTCCCGTGGTCAACCGCAGATAGTCGATCTCCGCGCCGTCGCCGATCACCAGTTCCGTCGCGGCATTGCTCTGATGCGCGACCGAACCGCCCTCGCCCTTCGTTTCGACATGGCTGCCCGAGATCACGGTCGCCCGCGCCTTGCGCTCGGCCACGATCAGCGAGCGCGGGAACACCGCTACCGGGCTCGCGCTGACGACGCAGCGGATCAACAGGATCGGCCGTTCCACCACCGCGCCTTCGCCGATATGGACCAGCGCGCCGTCGCCCATCAGCGCGGTATTGAGCGCGAGCGCCGCATCGTCGATGTCGACCACCTTGCCGAGATATTTTTCGATCAGGGGGTCGCCTTCGGCCATCGCCTGCGCCATCGACCGAATGCGCAGGCCCGGCTCCAGTTTGTCGAGATCGGACAGTTCCGGAACGAAGCAACCATTGACGAAGACGATGCGGCGGCAGTCGACGCCAGCGAGCAGCGAGGTCGACAGGCCGCGGCTCGCTGTGGTCTTGGCGTCGGCGTCCGGCGGCGGCGCCAGCGGATTGGCCTCGCGCATCAGCGCGCGCAGGTCGGTGTATTTCCACGCCTCAACGCGCCGGTGCGGCAGGCCTGCCGCCTCGAAGCGCCTGAACGCCTCCGCACGCATCGCCGCCACCGCGCCCTTGCCCGGCAGACGCGGTTGCGCGCCGGCAAAGGTGTCGGCCAGCGCCTGCTCGGCCGCCGTCTTCATGGTCCGGACATTGGCGCCCGCGTTCATCTCACGCCGCCTCGCCTGCGAATTCGGCATAGCCCTTGGCTTCAAGCTCGAGCGCAAGCTCCTTGCCGCCCGACTTCACGACCTTGCCCTTGGCCAACACGTGGACGACGTCCGGCACGATGTAGGACAAGAGCCGCTGATAATGCGTGATGACAACCATCGCGCGGTCCGGCGAACGCAGCCGGTTGACGCCGTCGGCGACGATCTTGAGCGCATCGATGTCGAGGCCGGAATCGGTCTCGTCGAGCACGGCAAGGCGCGGCTCCAGCATCGCCATCTGGAGAATTTCGTTGCGCTTCTTCTCGCCGCCGGAAAAGCCGACATTGACCGCGCGGCGCAGCATATCCTGGCTGATGCCGAGCTGGCCCGCGGTCTCGCGCACCTTCTTCATGAAGTCGGGCGTCGAAAGCTCGCTTTCGCCACGCGCCTTGCGCTGCGCGTTGACCGCCGTGCGCAGGAAGGTCATCGAGGCGACGCCCGGGATTTCCATCGGATACTGGAAGGCGAGGAACACGCCCTTGGCCGCGCGCTCGTCGGGCTCCATGCCGAGCAGGCTTTGCCCGTCGAGCAGAATGTCGCCTTCGAGCACCTCGTAGTCCGGCTTGCCGGCGAGCACATAGGCGAGCGTCGACTTGCCGGAGCCGTTCGGCCCCATGATCGCCGCGACCTGGCCCTTTTCGACGGTCAACGTGAGGCCATTGAGGATCTGCCGGTCGCCGATCCGGACATGGAGATTTTTCACTTCAAGCAACGACATCGCAGGTCCTTAGTAGGTTCTTGTCTCGATCAGGTCGTAATGCATCGACTTCGCATCGAAGCGCTTGAGCACGGCCCGCGCCTTGTCCGGCACATAGACCGCCTCGTAATCCTCACCGACGAAGGCCTTCACCGCATCGAGGTCGTCGAAGGTCATGATGGTGACGAACTCGACCTCGCCGCCGGCGGGCTTGCGCAGCAGTTCGATCGAACGATAGCCCTTCACTTGCTTGGCCTCGATGCTCGGAAACACGTAAGTCTTCAGAAGCCGCTCATAGGCTTCCGCGTTCTCCGGGGTCGTCCAGCCGTGCCAGATGCGTTTGACCATTGGCGCAGACACTACCGTTCGTCGCCCCACCGCCAGCGCCAGTCGCCGTCGGTCTTGTACTTGGCAAATGAAATAAAAACCGCCGTCGCAACCGCCACCGCGCCGAGCGCCCACAGCATCGGGATGACGCCGTGCTCGGCAGCCGCCGCCGAGGCAATGACGAACACGCCGAACGCGACCGTCACCGCCCAGCCCTGCCAGGTCGACGGCACATTGCCGTAACCGTAACGCTTCGGTTTGAACCAGGCCGTCATTGCGCTTACCCGACGCTGCCTTCCAGCGAGATCGAGATCAGCTTCTGCGCTTCGACCGCGAATTCCATCGGCAGTTGCTGGAGCACATCCTTGACGAAGCCGTTGACGACCAGCGCGGTTGCCTCCTCGGCGCTCATGCCGCGCTGGCGGCAGTAGAACAGCATGTCCTCGGAAATCTTCGACGTGGTCGCCTCGTGCTCGAACGTGGCAGAGGAATTCTTCGCCTCGATATAGGGCACGGTATGCGCGCCGCATTTGTCGCCGATCAGCAGGCTGTCGCAATTCGTAAAATTGCGTGCACCCTTGGCCTTGCGGTGCGCCGACACCAGTCCGCGATAGGTGTTGTTCGACTTGCCGGCTGAAATACCTTTCGAAATGATCCGGCTGACCGTGTTCCTGCCGAGATGGATCATCTTGGTGCCCGAGTCGACCTGCTGGCGGCCGTTCGAGATCGCGATCGAATAGAATTCGCCGCGCGAGCCTTCGCCGCGCAGGATGCAGCTTGGATACTTCCAGGTGATCGCCGAGCCGGTCTCCACCTGCGTCCAGGAAATCTTCGAACGCGGCCCGCGGCAGTCGCCGCGCTTGGTGACGAAATTGTAGATGCCGCCCTTGCCTTCGGCGTCACCCGGATACCAGTTCTGCACGGTCGAATACTTGATCTCGGCGTCGTCGAGCGCGACGAGTTCGACGACCGCGGCGTGCAACTGGTTCTCGTCGCGCATCGGCGCGGTGCAGCCTTCGAGATAGCTCACATAGGAGCCCTTGTCGGCGATGATGAGCGTGCGCTCGAACTGGCCGGTGTTCTTCTCGTTGATGCGGAAGTAGGTCGACAGCTCCATCGGGCAGCGCACGCCCGGCGGCACGTAGACGAACGAGCCGTCGGAGAACACCGCCGAATTGAGTGTGGCGAAGAAGTTGTCGGTCACCGGCACCACCGTGCCGAGATATTGCTTCACCAGATCGGGATGCTCGCGCAGCGCCTCCGAGATCGGCATAAAGATCACGCCGGCCTTTTTCAGTTCTTCCTTGAAGGTGGTCGCGACCGAAACGGAATCGAACACCGCATCGACCGCCACCCGCCCCGGCTGATAGCCGACCGCGTCGTCGTCGAGTTGGCTCGGCTCGCCCATCTTGCGCACGCCGGCGAGGATCTCCTGCTCCTTGAGCGGAATGCCGAGCTTCTCGTAGGTGCGCAGGATTTCCGGATCGACCTCGTCGAGCGATTTCGGCGCCTTGAACGCCTTCGGCGCCGCGTAATAGTAGAGATCGTTGTAATCGATCTTGGGATAGTCGACCCGCGCCCAGGTCGGCTCGGTCATGGTCAGCCAGCGTCTATAGGCGTCGAGCCGCCACTGCAGCATCCAGTCCGGCTCGCCCTTCTTGGCCGAAATGAAGCGCACGATGTCTTCCGAAAGACCCTTCGGGGCCTTCTCGGATTCGATCTTGGTCTCGAAGCCGTATTTGTATTGATCGACGTCGATCGATCGGACCTGATCGACGGTCTCCTGGACTGCCGGCATTCATCCCTCCGCTCACGGTTTCAAGGACCGCGGGTTGGATTGGTCGGTTATGGTCGTCTCGCGTTGTCCGTGCGCGTCTGACCCTGTTTTGAGGCCGCCTCAGGCGGCTTTTCCTCGCCCCTTAGATAAGGCGGAAGCCACTTTTCGCCAAGCATTTAGAACGTTTCCAGCATCGTCCGCGGTGGTCTCCCAGCCGAGGCTGAGACGAATGGCCCCGGCGGCGAGCGAGGGCTCGACCCCCATGGCGGCCAGCACATGCGAGGGCTGCACCTTGCCGGACGAGCAGGCGGAGCCGGAGGACACCGCTATCCCGTTGAGGTCGAAGGCAATTATGGCCGTTTCGGCCTTCATGCCGGGCGTCGAGAACAGGATGGTATTGGGCAACCGTTCGGCACCGGCGCCGAAGATCACCGTATCCGGGCGCTCCGCCTTGAGCCCGGTCTCGATGCGCTCCCGCAACTCCGCCATGCGCGCGGCCGCCGCCTCGCGGCCAGCCAGCGCCGCCTTCGCCGCCGCGCCGAACCCGGCAATCGCCGCGACATTCTCGGTGCCGGCGCGGTAGCCGCGTTCCTGCCCGCCGCCGCGAATGAGCGGCACCGGGAAATGGATGTCTGCCCGGCGGATCAGCGCGCCGGTACCCTGCGGGCCGCCGAGTTTATGCGCCGACACCGTCATGAGGTCAGCGTCCAGCGCCGTCATGTCGCAGGCAAGACGGCCGGCACCCTGCACGGCGTCGACATGCAGCAGCCCGCCCGCCGCATGGACGATGGCCGCCACCTCGGCGATCGGCTGGAGCACCCCGGTTTCGTTGTTGGCGAACATCACCGAGACCAGAGGACGTTCCGACGCTTCAAGTTGTTGCTGAAGTTGAACCAGATCGACCCGCCCCTGCAGATCGACCGGCAGCGCGCCGACCTTGTCGAACCGGCCACCGGCGAGCACGGAGGGATGCTCGACCGCCGAGACCAACAGCCGGTCGCGGGGCCGCTTGTCGCCACCCGCTTCGATCTGCGGCGTCAGCGCCAGCGCGTTGGCCTCGGTGCCGCCGGCGGTGAAGATCACGTTCTTCGCCTCCGCCCCGACCAGCGCCGCAACGTCAGCCCGCGCCTGCTCGATCAGCGCCCGCGCCGAGCGGCCCTCGGCATGCACCGAGGAAGCGTTGCCGATATGGTCGAGGGCCGCAGACATGGCGGCACGCGCCTCGCTTCGCAGCGGCGCGGTCGCATTCCAGTCGAGATAGCTGCGCCCGTTCATACTCATAAAGTCCGCTTGGCCGGGCTGAGCCCGCACCGATCCTCCGGAATTTGCTGCGTTATTTCCTTGCATTTTGCCGGGGTGACTGTGTTAGAACGCCGCGGCTTCGCTGGCCAGCCCGCCGCATCGGACCCCAGCCAGCCTTGAAATTACAAATTGCGTCAACATGTTACGACGCGCCGATCAAGCGTTTGATGATCGGTGTCGCAGCCGCCGCGGCGACTCAGCGCCGCCCGCTTGATCCATCGAGGTGCCGTTCCATGCCAGAGGTCATCTTCACCGGCCCCGCCGGGCGCATCGAAGGCCGCTATCACCCGGCCCGGCAGAAGAACGCCCCGATCGCGATCATCCTGCATCCGCACCCGCAGTTCGGCGGCACGATGAACCACCCGATCATCTACCAGCTCTACTATGCCTTCGTGCATCGCGGCTTCTCGGCGCTGCGCTTCAATTTCCGCGGCGTCGGCCGTTCGCAGGGATCGTTCGACCACGGAACCGGCGAACTCTCGGATGCCGCTTCCGCGCTCGACTGGGCACAGACGATTTCGCCCGAAGCCAAGAGCTGCTGGATCGCCGGCTTCTCGTTCGGCGCCTGGATCGGCATGCAGCTATTGATGCGCCGCCCGGAGATCGAGGGCTTTATCTCGATCTGCCCGCCCGCCAACCTTTATGACTTCTCGTTCCTGGCGCCCTGCCCGTCGTCGGGCCTGATCATCCATGGCGACAAGGATGCCGTCGTGCCGGCCAAGGACGTCACCACGCTGGTCGAGAAGCTCAAGACCCAGAAGGGCATCGTCATCGAGCAGAAGGTGGTGCAAGGCGCCAACCACTTCTTCGACGGCAAGGTCGAGCCGCTGATGACCTCGGTGACCGGCTATCTCGACAAGCGCCTCGCCACCGGCCGCAAACCGACCGCGGCGTAAGCCCCCGGCCTCAGCGCGGGCGCCGTCACAGCGTCCGCTGCCTGTGTCCGCATTCCTTGCATTTGAACTCGACGCGGGTTTCGCCCGGGGCGGCCGATACGCGGTTCGGCGCGCCGCACTTGCCGCATTTGGTTTCGATCCGGGTGTTGCCCTGCTTGATCGTCAGGCCCTTGCGCTCCATCGCCTCCCGGATCAGGCGTTCGGTTTCCTCGCGTGCATCCCGCTTTGACATGCTGGCCTCTCCTCGCGGCCTCCTAGCACGGCTGGCCCGGCCTGACCTGCATTTTTGTTTGGGGACAGCCGGGCGCATCCGCGCGGTCGGCTGCAAACATGGTATTTCTTGACGATGTCGGCGCGTTCATTCGATTCCGGCCCCCTTTAAACCCATGCTTCTCGTCAAAACCTATCTGGACCAGAGCCCGATCCACGGGCTCGGGGTCTTTGCCTCTGAGACGATCCCGAAAGGCGCAAAAGTCTGGTGCTACGTCGAGGGCTTCGACCGCTCCTGGTCGCCCCGGCAATTCGCCAAACTGCCGAAGGCGGCGCAGGAATTCGTCGCCTATTACGGCTACCGCGTCGACGGCGAGATCCTGCTCACGGTCGACAACGACCACTTCATCAATCACTCCGACGACGCCAACACCTACTGGCGCGACGGCTATATTCGCGCCAAGCGCACGATCGCCAAGGGCGAGGAGATCACCAATAGCTACCGGCTGTTCGACGCAGCCTTCTGCGCGGCCTTTCTGAAAGACAAGAAGCGTCCCATCAAAGCCAACGGCCACGCCAAGAACGGCCACGCCAAGAACGGTCACACCAAGAACGGTCACACCAATGGACGCTCCAACGGACATGGCGCGACCGGCGGCAAGGAGAATGCCGGCAAGGCGCGAATGATGATGGTGAAGGCCGCGGCGGTCCGGAACGCAAAGTCGAAAACGACGCGGCTCAGGGCCGCACGATAATCCCGCCATGCATCGGCGCCGGCGCGCCGGTCGTATGCGGAAACGTGATCGGCAATCCTCGCAGCGTCCGCACCGCAAGAAACGCGAAGGCCTGCGCCTCGAGCGCGTCGGCCGACCAGCCGGCATCGTCCGCGGTTTCCACGGTTGCCGGCGCGAGCCGTTCCTTCAGCATTGCCATCAGCGTGTTGTTGCGCGCACCGCCACCGGCGACGATCCATGCCTTCGGCACCGCCGGCAGATGCGGCAGCACGCGGGCGACGGACTGCACGGTCAGCGCCGACAGCGTCGCCGCGCCATCCGGCACCGAATAATCCGGCAGCCCGAGATTGGCGAACGCGAAAGCGTTGCGGTCGAGCGACTTCGGCGGCTTCAGGCTGAAAAAGGGATCGGCCAGCACGCGGTCGATCAAGGCCTGATCCGGCTTGCCGGTCGCGGCGACGTCGCCGTGGTTGTCGTACGGCGCCCCGGTGCGCGCGCGCATGAAATCGTCGATCAGCGCGTTGCCCGGTCCGGTGTCGCAGGCGACCGGATCGCCGCCGTCGACGAAGGTGACATTCGCAACGCCGCCGATGTTCAGCACCGCGATCGGATGCGGTCGCGCGAGATCGCGCGCCATCGCCTGATGGAACACCGGCACGAGCGGCGCCGCCTGCCCGCCCGCCGCGATATCGGCGGCGCGAAAGTCGCAGGCGACCGGCAGCTTCAGGCGCTTCGCCAGCGCGACCGCGTCGCCGATCTGCACCGTGAGCTTGTCGGCCGGCTTGTGAATGACGGTCTGGCCGTGAAAACCGACGATGTCGACGAGGTCGTGGCCGATCTGCTCGGCCGTCATGAATGATTCGACCGTCTCCGCATGCACCCGCGTCACCAGCGCCTCGGCCTCGGCGAGGCAACCCGGCCGCGCGGTCCGGTCGGTCAATGCCGGGCCTTCGACCAAGGCCTGCCGCAGCAGGTCGCGCTCGCTGTCGGAATACGGCCGGTAGCCCGTCGGCCCCAACGCCAGGATGCGCTCGCCGTCGGTCTCGACGAAGGCGACGTCGACGCCGTCAAGCGACGTGCCGCTCATCAAACCGATCGCCCGAACCGCCGCCACGCGCCCCTGCCCCTGAAAAGCCTTAGAATATGTCGCGAGTTGAATCCCGCGCCGGACCTGTTACACCACGGCTCCTATCAAATCGATAAGAACGCGCCACGCGCGCACAGCCTATCATGAGCGCTTACAAGTCCGATTTTCTGAACGTTCTGGCCAGCCGCGGCTTCATCCACCAGGTCTCGGATGCCGCCGGCCTCGACGCGCTCGCCGCGAAATCCGGGGTGGTCGCCTATGTCGGCTACGACTGCACGGCGCCATCGCTGCATGTCGGACACCTGTTGTCGATCATGATGCTGCATTGGCTGCAGGCGACCGGCAACAAGCCGATCGCTCTCATGGGCGGCGGCACCACCCGGGTCGGCGACCCGTCCGGCCGCGACGAGACCCGCAAGCTCCTCACCTACGAGCAGATCGACGCCAACAAGGATTCGATCCGCGCCACCTTCGACAAGTTCATCACGTTCGGCGCGGGCAAGTCGGATGCGGTCATGGCCGACAACGCCGAATGGCTGACCAAACTCAACTACATTGAAATGCTGCGCGAGGTCGGCCGGCACTTCTCGATCAACCGCATGCTGACGATGGACTCCGTCAAGCTGCGGCTCGAGCGCGACCAGGAACTGTCCTTTATCGAATTCAACTACATGATCCTGCAGTCCTACGACTTCGTCGAGCTTGCGCGCCGCTACGACTGCAACCTCCAGATGGGCGGCTCCGACCAGTGGGGCAACATCGTCAACGGCATCGATCTCGGACGCCGCATGGGCACGCATCAGCTTTATGCGCTGACCTGTCCGCTGCTGACGACCGCTTCCGGCGCCAAGATGGGCAAGACCGCCGCCGGCGCGGTGTGGCTCAACGCCGACATGCTGTCGCCCTACGACTACTGGCAGTTCTGGCGCAACACCGAGGACGGCGACGTCGCGCGCTTCCTCAAGCTGTTCACCACTCTGCCGTTGCCTGAGATCGGCAAGCTCGCGGCGCTCAAAGGCGCCGAGATCAACGAAGCGAAGAAGCGGCTCGCCGACGAGGCGACCGCGCTGATGCATGGCGCCGACGCGGCGAAGCAGGCCGCCGAAACCGCGCGCAAGACCTTCGAGGAAGGCGCGCTCGACGCCGCGCTGCCGACCGTCACGTCCGGCGAACTCGCCGGCCCCGGCCTCGGCGTGTTGAAGGCGTTTGTCGATGCCGGCCTCGTTGCCTCCAACGGCGAAGCGCGCCGTCAGATCAAGTCGGGCGGCTTGAAAGTCAACGATACGACCGTCACCGACGAGAAGATGACGCTCAGCGCCAGGGATCTGACGCCCGAAGGCGTCATCAAGCTCTCGCTCGGCAAGAAGAAGCACGTCCTGCTGAAGCCGACGTAAGTTTATCGCACCGGCCGCACGTAGTTCGGATCGAACGGGCTCGGCGCCGGCAGCATCTTGCGCAACAGTCCCGGCGCCACCGCCGAAATCGGATTGATGGTGATGCGCGGCGCGCTCGGCGGTCCCGACGCCTCGTAATTAACGCCGAGCAGACCCTCCTTGCTGCCACCGCCAAGGAAAAGTCCGACGATCGGGATTTGCCCGAACACGTTGTTGATCGCGTAGAGCGGAACGAAAGTGCCGCGCAGCCGCATCGCGTTGGCGGGAAAATCGACCGTGCCGTCGATCGTCGCGCCGATGGTCGGGCCGCGTACCACGCCGTCGCGGATCGTCATGCGGCCGGCCTGCCGCGTGAAATCGGCGCGCAGTTCGGTGAACTCCACCGCACTCCGGGCGCTCTCCGGCGCGCCGGAAATCACGCGCTCGAGCCCCGGCTCGCCGCGAATGACGAAATTGCGGATGCTCAGCACTCCGATCTGCGGCGTGTCATCCGCGTTCGGCGGATCCATCGCCGTCCACATCTGCCCGCCGAACATCCGCGGATAGGTATCGGTGAAACGGAACAACGCTCCGGCGTCGTCGGTCTCCAGATAAACGACTTGATGATTGTCGCTCGAGCGCAGCCGGATGTCGCCGATCAGCGGCGCGTCGCGGCCGATCTTGGCCTTGAGGATGAAGCTGCGCACCCGGCCGCCGCGGCGGTTAAATCGCAGTTCGAGGCCGCGCAGGGTCTCGCCGTTGAAGCCGGCGACCGTGCCGAGCCTGATCTCGAGATCGACATCCGACGACCTGCGCTTGCCGGGCTCATGCGGTGTGCCAAGCAGCGATTTGACCGCATTGCGGCCGTCATAGACGTCGCCTCGCAGCGCGACCTTGAGCACGCCGCTGCCGACCCGTTCGGCTCGGAGCGTCGCCTTGTCGCCTTCGGACAGGCCGAACACCGGGAAGTTTGCCGAGACAAGATCGCCGGCGGCGTCGAGTTCGACCGATCCTCTCGCCTGCGCGCCGTCGCCCGAAATGTTGAGTTCCTCGAAGCGCGTGAGTTTGGCGTCGCGGATCAACAGAAAGGTTGCGCGTGCGCCGCGGCCGGCGGGCTTCACCCAGCCCGGCAGAAGATTGTCGATCCGCGCCGCGGTGAAATCGGCCTCGACATTGAGGCGAAGATCGGTGGCATCGAGTTCGACATCGCCGGTAAGCGTGACAGGCACGGTGCCGGTCACCGACGTGCCGAAATCGATACCGGCCCGGCGTCGCGCCGCATCGTCGAGCGAGGCGGAGAGTTTCAGTTCGCCGCGCGGGTTGTCCCGACTCTTGCGGAAGTCGAGATTGGCGGACGTGCCGTTGATTTTGACGTCGCCGCGGACCGAATAGCCGTCCGAATTGGCGCTCACCTTCAGGCTCTGCGCTTCGACCTTCTGCCCCGCCAGCAGACGCTCGGCGGCAAAATTGTTGAGATCGGCGCTCAGCACATAACGCCATTGAACGTCTTCCGGCCGGCGCGCGATCGTCAGGTCGAGCGCAAGCTGCGTCGACATGGTGCCGCGGCTCGTCGCCGGATCGAGCTTGAGGCCCGCAACGCCGCGCAGCTGCTCGCTTGCCAGCAGCGCGGCCGCCGCCTGGATCGAGCCGTCGATGCGGAAAACCGCCTTCGCCGGCGCGTCCGGGGGATGGGTGTCGGGCACGTCGAACCGGCCGCTCGCGATATTGAGACGCCGGCCGCCGCTGACCTCAAGGGTGCCGCGGCCAAGACCGACATGGGCCGTGCGTCCCGTCACGCGCACGCTCAGATCGGCATCGCGGATTTCAGGCAGCGCCGCCACCGGGCGAAACACCGTCGCGCTGGTGTCGATCTCGATCGACAGTGCCTCGTCCGGGATCGGCACGCCTTTTTCGAGCATCACCGACATCGGCATGTTCGCCGCGATCAGCACGCGTTCCACGGTGCCGCTCGCGATGCGGGTTTCGACCCAGTTGCGCACCGGCGGCGCGACTGGAGCCGGCCACAGCCGTTTCAGCACCGCGACCGGCATGCGGGTGCCGGCGACGCCGAAATTCAAACGCGGATCGGCACCGGAAAAATCGAACGAACCGGTGACCGCGACGCCGACATTGTAGGCGGCGCGGGTGTCTTCGCGTCCGAAATCTCCCTGCTCGACGACGATCCGCTGCTGCCTGGGATCGATCTTGCCGTTGATGGAAACACGATTGAACGCGAAGCTGCCGCTCTGGCCGAGGCTACCAGGCGACAGGATGATCGGATCGATCACATTGTCGCCGCGCATCACCGAAAACCGCCATGTCCCGTCGCTGGCGTCGGCGGCGTCGATGCGCGCCAGCATCGTCACCTGCGCGCCCTGCGCCTGAAGCTGGAAGGGCACCACGAGACTCTTCTGCCGGCTGTCCCAGGCCATGCGAATGTCGGCCTGTTCGAGCCTGACCTCGGCGCCCGCCTGATCCGGATCGCGAATGTATCCCGCGCCGGCAATCACCTGCCCGCGCGCCGAACGCAGCACGCCGCCGGTCGACAGTTCGGCGCGGATGCTCGCCGACAGCGGAAACTCCGCGTCGACACCGCCGACACGAAGCGCCAGCAGAATGTCGTGCGCAGGGACATCACGCGCCTCGATGCCGACCGCGCGAACATTGTCGGCAAGCGGGCGGATCGCGGCGCTGATCTGCCACCGCCGCTGCGGCGCTTCCGAAGCGAGGCGCACGATCACGCCGCCAGGCTCCGGGCGCGACAGCCCGACGCTGATATCGGTGAAGCTCCAGCGTTTGCCGGTGCGTTGATCGTCGACGGTGAGGCTGCCGTTCTTGAGGCCGATCTGGCGCAGATCGTAGCCGTCGAGACCGGTGGTGCCGATGCGATCGATCCAGCCGAGCGCGGCGGCAAGATCGTTGACGCCGGGCTGCGCGGTCTGCCCGGGCGCCTCCGGCACCAGCGTCTTTGCCGCCGCCGGCAGCGGCGCCCGCGTCAACGGTTTCGATGCCGCGCCCGCGGAGATCGCGACCTGCCCGTCCGGCTCAATCCGCACCGACAGTTCGGCGCCGACGAGATTGAGACTGGACGCACGAATGTGTCCGGTCAAAAGGCTCGACCCCGAAAGCCCGATCTCGGCCTTCGGCGCGGCGGCGACCAGTACGCCGTCCTCGTCACGCACCGCGACGTCGAGGATGCGCAAGGACGGATGGCCGCGCTCGTCGCGCTCGAGCTGGGTGCCGCCGATCGCGACCTTGTATTTTGCGCCGAGGTTTTCTTCGATCGCGGACTTCAACCATGCGGTGGCGAGATCGAATTCGATCGGACCCGAGGCGAGCCGCCACCACAGGCCGAGCACGGTCACCACCGTGAGCGCCGACACCGCGCCGACGCCGATCAGCGAGCGCATCACCCACTTTCGGCGCAGCACGCGATGGATGCCGCGCCGCAGCGCGCTCCACTTCACGCGGCCGCGCGGAAACGGCCAGCGCCGCGGCAGCCGAAAACCGCCGACGGTGCGTCCGAAACGGGTGCTGTGCTGATCCGCCGTCATCCCCTCCGGCCGCGTTCTTGTCCCCGCCGCCCCGCCGCTCTTCTGGCACTCGAATCGCGCGTTCGGCGACTTGTGCCGGCCGGTTTGCGTCGGCCAAAACCCCGTGGCAAGCCAATTCGCTACGACACCGCTACGATACGTTATTGAACCGGCGAAAGCGACGAAAGGAAGGCGCATGGCGCGCGACCCGGCCCGCGGCTCCTCCCCCGAACTCACCGAGGGTTCCAGGGCGCCTGCATTCCGCCTGCCGCGCGACGGCGGCGACACGGTGTCGCTGTCCGATTTCAAAGGGCAGAAGCTGGTGCTCTATTTCTATCCCAAGGCCAACACCGAGGGCTGCACCCGCGAGGCGCTCGACTTCTCCCGTTTGCACACAAAGTTCTCCAGGGCCGGCGCGGCGGTTCTCGGCGTGTCGGCCGATCCTGTTTCCGCCCTGGACAAATTCAAGATCAAGCACGAACTCACGGTGGCGCTTGCAAGCGACGAAAGTCACACGATGCTCGCCGCCTATGGCGCCTGGGGCAAAAAGTCGATGTACGGCCGCACCTTCATGGGCGTCATCCGCAAGACCGTGCTGATCGGCGAGACCGGAAAAATCCTGCGTATTTGGCCAAAAGTTAAAGTCGACGGTCACGCTGAAGAGGTTTTGGCAGCCCTCCGCTAAGCCTCGATTGCACTCTTCGATCGCGTTACCGGAATCTTAACCACGACCGTTTGATATCGGGCACGCTGGAACTCCGGCTCCCCCGCCGGACCGGCTGGGGTATCCGCGTCGATGTCGTCGCAGTCGTATCAACATCTGGCCGAGCACGCGGCGCACCACGCACGAGCCCGGTCCGCAGGCCAGACCGCGGCAAGCGTTTCGCACCACGTCTCCCAACGGCATCATCGCACCGACAACAGCGCCTACACGTTCGCCCATGCCGGCAAGCAGGTGCGGATCGGCCCGGTCGCGTTCTGGATCGTGGTCGGCACGCTGGTCATCATGGGCAGTTGGACCATCGCGACCGGCACCTATTTCGCCTTCCGCGACGACGTGCTCACGCGGCTGATTGCGCGGCAGGCCAAGATGCAGTTCGCCTACGAAGACCGCATCGCCGAATTGCGCGCACAGGTCGACCGCGTCACCAGCAATCAACTGCTCGATCAGGAACAATTCGACAAGAAACTTCAGGCGCTGCTGCGCCGCCAGTCGGTGCTCGAACAACGGACGTCGACACTCGCCGGCGAAGTCGCGCCCGGCGGCGCCGCGATCCGCGGCAGCCGCCAGGCGCCCACCACCTCATCGCAGACGCAACCGCGCCCGTCGCCGATCAGCGATACGATCATCTTCGTCGCGCCGCCGGACCGCGAGGCGCGGCTGCAATCGCGCGGCCTCCCCGTGTCGACGACGCAGCTCGCCGCCAAGGCCGGCGCCGGCGGCCTCGATGGCATGCTCGGCAAGCTTGCGCTCGCGCTCGACGGCGTCGAGCAGCGGCAGGCCGGCGCGCTGACCGCGATGGAAGAAGGCATTCAGACCAAGACGCGCCGCATCCGGTCCGTGCTCGCCGATCTCGGCCTCGCCAAAGCCGATGTGCGCGACCGCGGCGACGTCACCGGCGCCGTCGGCGGTCCGTTCATTCCGGTCGGTGCGGCGATGAATTTCGACCGCCAGATGCAGCGCATTCAGGCCGCACGCGCCGAGCTTGCGCGCTATCAGCGCCGCCTCGTCGTGGTGCCGATCCGCAAGCCGATTGTCGGCGAAGTCGACATGAGCTCGCCGTTCGGCATGCGCATGGACCCCTTCCTGCGCGGCCCGGCGATTCATTCCGGCATCGATCTGCGCGGCGACACCGGCGATCCGGTGCGCGCGACCGCCGCCGGCAAGGTCGTCACCGCGAGCGTGCAAGGCGGTTACGGCAAGATGATCGAGATCGATCACGGCGACGGCCTCTCGACCCGCTACGGCCACTTGTCCGCGATCGACGTGAAAGTCGGCCAGCACGTTGCACCGGGCCAGACCATCGGCAAGATCGGCTCGACCGGCCGCTCGACCGGTCCGCATCTGCACTACGAAACCCGCATCGACGACACCGCGGTCGACCCGCAGAAGTTCCTGCGCGCGGGCGTGCGGCTCGGAAACTCCTGACCTATTCCACGTCCTCGACTTCGACAGGGTCTTTGCCGAACGCCTTGTGGGCGAGCGCAGCCTGCATGAATTCGTCGAGATCGCCGTCGAGCACGCCGCCGGTATTGGAGGTCGAGACGCCGGTGCGCAGATCCTTCACCATCTGATAGGGCTGCAGCACATACGAACGAATTTGATGACCCCAGCCGATGTCAGTCTTGGCGTCCTGCTCGGCGACCGCCTGCGCCTCACGCTTCTTGAGTTCGATTTCGTAAAGTTTCGCGCGCAGCATGCGCCAGGCTTCGGCGCGGTTCTTGTGCTGCGAGCGTTCGGCCTGACACACGACCGCGATTCCGGTCGGGATATGCGTCAGCCGTACCGCGGACTCCGTCTTGTTGACGTGCTGGCCGCCGGCGCCGCCCGAACGCATGGTGTCGGTCCGCACATCCTTCTCGTTGATGTCGATGACGATCCGGTCGTCGACCACAGGATAGACCGAAACGCCCGCAAACGACGTGTGCCGGCGCGCATTGGCATCGAACGGCGAAATGCGCACCAGGCGATGCACGCCGTTTTCGCTCTTGAGCCAGCCATAGGCGTTACGGCCCTTGACGATCACCGTCGCCGACTTGATGCCGGCGCCGTCGCCCTCGGTCTCTTCCACCCACTCGATCTTGTAGTCGTGCTGCTCGGCCCAGCGCGTATACATGCGCATCAGCATCTGCGCCCAGTCCTGGCTTTCGGTGCCGCCGGAGCCGGCGTGGACTTCGAGATAGCTGTCGTTGGAATCCGCCTCGCCCGACAGCAGCGCCTCGAGCTCGCGCCGGCCAACGTCCACACGCAACGCCTTCAGCGCGGCTTCCGCCTCGGCAACCACGGCGGTATCCTTCTCCGCCTCGCCGAGCTCTATCATGCCGATCTGGTCTTCGAGTTCCTGTTCGATCCGCCCGATGGCGCCGAGCTGGTCCTCGAGCGCGTCGCGCTCGCGCATGATCTTCTGGGCGCGCTGGGTGTCGTTCCAGAGATTGGGGTCTTCGGCCTCGCGGTTTAGTTCCGCGAGCCGGCGCTGCGCTTGATCGACGTCAAAGATGCCTCCTCAGCAGTCCGACAGACTGCTTGATCTCGTCGACGAGACTTTCAATTTCTGCGCGCATGTCCCTTACTCCACCACGGCGATGTAGCGACAGTCCGGATTCGATGCAACCCGCATGCGAATTATCCTGCGCTTGCTGTTTGCTTGCGTCTCCCCCTAAGATCGAAATCGTCAGGGGCGCGGTGGGGACGTTATGAAGACAAGGATCGGCATGGCGCTGACGCTATGCCTGCTCGTGATTCCGGCGCTGTTTCCCACCGACGCCGAGGCCGGATCGATCGGCCGAACTCTGACGGAGTTTGGTTTCATGGGATCCTGGGCGCAGGACTGCGGCCGGCCGGCGGATCGTGACAATATCTGGCGCCAGGCCTCGCCTATCGACGACGGCGGCGCCATCTTCACCGAGAGCCTCGGCGAAGGCTTCCAGCCGAGCATCTATCGTATCCTCGCGGTCCGCCGGACGCTGTCCGACACCGTCGTGCTGACGATCGAACTCAACAGCAAGATCCGGCAGGATCTGACCATGGTCCTGCGCGGCAATCGCATCAGGACCATGACCAATCACCCGGCCGGACTCGCGAAGCCCGTCGTCAAGGATGGCGTCGTGATCGCCAACGGTGCCGCGACGCCGTGGCTGACGCGCTGCGAGGCGCGACAACTGCAGGGATGAGCCAACGATCCCGTCGGGGATCGCATCAGGAACGACACCATGAACGACGGCAGGCCGGTGATCGAATACTTTTTCAGTTTCTCGTCGCTGTGGTCCTATGTCGGTGGCCGCAGATTTCAGGAGATCGTCAAGCGCACCGGCGCGCGGGTCGACTACAAGCCGATCGACCTGCACGCGACCTTCGAGGCCGGCGGCTCCAAGCGCGTGCGCGACCGCCCCGCCCCGAGACAGCTTTACCGCATCGTCGAGATGATCCGCTGGCGCGACCGCTACAAAATTCCGCTGACGATCTGGCCGAAATTCTATCCGGTCGAGCCCGGCCTCGGCCACCGCATGCTGCTCGCCGCGGTCCGCAACGGCGAGGACGTGACTGCGTTTGCGCATAACGGCACGCAGGCGGTGTGGGCCGACGAACTCAACGTCGCCGATCCCGACACGCTCGTCGCTATCGCCAACCGCAGCGGCCTCGACGGCAAGGCGCTCCTCGCGCAAGCGGACGACGCCGACATCAAGGCGCGCGAAGCCGCGATCACCCAGGAAGCCGCCGACCGTCATCTGTTCGGCGCACCGTTCTATTTCTATCGCGGCGAACCGTTCTGGGGTCAGGACCGGCTGGACATGCTGGAAGATCTGATCCTGTCAGGGCGCGCGCCGGTGACATGGCCCGATCCGCGCGAGATCGATCCGAAAACCGCGACGATCAAATAGATCGCCGCCTCGCTGCCGCCCGAATTGCCGGTCACCAGACACGCGGCTTCTCCCGACGAGTTAAACTACACCCATGGATTCGCTGTCACAGGCCGCGCTCGGCGCCGCCGTCGGTCTTGCCGTCATGGGCCGACGCACCAAACTGTGGAAAGCGGCGGTGGTCGGCGCGCTGGTCGCCACGCTGCCCGATCTCGATTCTTTCTACGATCACGGCGATCCGGTCAGCAACATGACCTACCACCGCGCCAACAGCCATGCGCTGTTCTGGCAGACGCTGGCGTCGCTGCCGATCGCTTTCATTGCCGCGAAGGGCTTGCGCGAGATGCACCAGTTCGGTCGCTGGTGGCTGACGGTTTGGTTCGCGCTCGTCACCCATGCGCTGCTCGACTGGATGACCGTGTATGGCACGCAACTGGCACTGCCCTTCACCGACACGCCGTTCGCGGTCGGCAGCATGTTCATCATCGATCCGCTCTATACGCTGCCGCTGCTGATCGGAATTATCGTCGCGCTCGGCCTGCGCGACAGGCGCGGATGGCGCTGGAACATGGCGGGCCTGATCGTCAGTACCGCCTATCTCGGCTGGAGCGCGGTGGCGCAGCACCATGTGAAAGGTATTGCGGACGCATCACTGCGCGCGCAGGGCCACGAGGTCGAACGCCTTCTGGTCACGCCCACGGCGTTCAATACGGTGCTGTGGCGCATCGTCGCGATCACACCGCAAGGCTATCTCGAGGGATTTCATTCCGTCGTCGATCGCGAGCGCAAGATCGCCTTCGACGCCTTCCCGCGCGGCAACGACCTCTACGAAACACTGCGCGGCAACCGGCATGTCGACCGCATCGCCTGGTTCAGCCGCGGGTTTTTCAAGATGAGCGAGCGCGACGGCCGCGCGGCCATCACCGATCTGCGCATGGGCCAGGAGCCCTACTACACCTTCAACTTCGTGGTGGCGCAGCGGCAGAGCCCGACTTTCGCGCCGGTCGCCCCAACACGATTTGGCGAAAGGCCCCCGGTTGGTCCAGGACTGCGGTGGCTGTGGCGGCGCGCGTTCGGCGAACACATTCCGCCGCCGCGCTGATCGTCGAGATCAGTAAAGCCCGCCGGTGCCTGAGCGCACCGCGCGCCCCGACTCGGGCGAAACCTGACCGCCGAAATTCGGCCCGTTGGCGTCACCGAAGCCGACCAGCGAATAGCCGTCCGGCGGCGCGGTCGCCGGCTTGAAGGCTTCGAGGATCACCTTCTGCACGCCGGGCCCGGCCCGCGCGCCGGTCGTCGCGTCGACGCGAATGAGCTTGATGCCGGGCGGCACGCGGAACGGCGCCGGCGCCTTGTCGGCGAGCGCGGCCTTCAGAAAGTCGCGCACCACCGGAGCGGAGAGATGCCCGCCGGTCGCGCCGCCGGGATAGGACAGATGCCGCGGCTTGTCGTAGCCCATATAGACGCCGACCACGATGTCCGGCGTAAAGCCGATAAACCAGGCGTCCTTGTTGTCGTTGGTGGTGCCGGTCTTGCCGGCCACAGGACGGCCGACCGCGCGCACCGACGTCGCCGTGCCGCGCAGCACGACGCCCTCCATCATCGAGGTGATCTGGTAGGCCGTCATCGGATCGATCACCTGCTCGCGGCGGTCGATCAGCGTCGGCTCCGGCTGGTTCTGCCATTTCGGCGCCGAACAGCCGCGGCATTCACGCTCGTCGTGCTTGTAGATGGTGTGGCCGTAGCGGTCCTGGATGCGGTCGACCAGCGTCGGCTTCACGCGGCGTCCGCCATTGTCGAACATCGCGTAGGCCGCGACCATGCGAACCAGCGTGGTTTCGCCGGCGCCGAGCGAGAACGACAGATACGGCGGCAACTCGTCGTAGACGCCGAAGCTCTTGGCGTATTTCGCGATCAGCGGCATCCCGACATCCTGCGCGAGCCGCACCGTCATGACGTTGCGCGAGCGCTCGATGCCAAACCGCAGCGTCGAGGGCCCGAAGAATTTGCCTTCGTAGTTTTCCGGCCGCCAGATACCGACGCCGGCGCCCTGATCGATCTCGATCGGCGCATCGAGCACCAGCGACGACGGCGTGTAGCCGTTGTCGAGAGCGGCCGCATAGACGAACGGCTTGAACGAGGAGCCGGGCTGGCGCAGCGCCTGCGTCGCGCGGTTGAACTGGCTCTGGTCGTAGGAGAAGCCGCCGACCATCGCCACCACGCGGCCGGTGCGCGGCTCCATCGCGATGATGCCGCCGGAGATTTCCGGCACCTGATGCAGCTTGAACTGCCCGGGCGTGCCGGCCGGCTCGACATAGATCACGTCGCCCGGATTGAGGACGTCGGAGACTTTCCTCGGCGGCTTGCGGTCGATCTTCGCCCACTTCATCTCGTCGAACGGAATGATGCCGACCGGACGCTCCTTGCTGATGGCGCCGCCGGGCTCGCGCTGCGGCTGCAGCCCGATGCGCGCCGAGCGGTCGCCGGTCTCGAGCACCACCGCGAGCTGCCACGGTGAAATGTCGTTGAGCGCCTTGATGTCGGCGAGCTTGACGCCCCAGTCGCCGGAAATGTCGATCTGCTGCACGGCGCCGCGCCAGCCGTTCGCTTCGTCGTAGCGCACGAGGCCCTCGGTCAGCACCTTGCGGGCGAGCACCTGCAGCTTCGGATCGAGCGTCGTGCGCACCGACAGCCCGCCCTCGTAGAGCTTCTTCTCGCCGTAGCGTTCGTAGATTTCGCGCCGCACTTCTTCGGCGAAATATTCGGCCGAGAAGGTGCGGGTGCCGAGCGACCGCTGGGCGACGTTGAGCGGCTGGCGCTTCGCCCGGTCGGCGTCGGCGCTCTTGAGGAATCCCGCCACGACCATCTGGTCGAGCACCCAGTTGCGGCGTTCGATCGCGCGCTCGCGCTGACGGAACGGATGATAGTTGTTCGGCGCCTTCGGCAGCGCGGCAAGATAGGCGGCATCCGCCGCGGTCAACTCATGCACCGACTTGTCGAAATAGCCGAGCGCGGCCGACGCGATGCCATAGGCGCCGAGGCCGAGATAGATTTCGTTGAGATAGAGTTCGAGGATCTTGTCCTTGGTGTAGGTGCGTTCGATTTTGAGCGCGAGCAGCGCTTCCTTGATCTTGCGCTGAAACGACACCTCGTTGGTCAGCAGGAAGTTCTTGGCGACCTGCTGGGTGATGGTCGAAGCGCCCTGCGGCCGGCGATTGCTGCCGAGGTTCTGCGCGTAGTTCACCACCGCGCGCGCGATGCCGGTGAAATCGAGACCGCCGTGGTCGAAGAAGTTCTTGTCTTCGGCGGCGAGGAACGCATTGACGACGAGTTGCGGCACCGCCTGGATCGGAATGTAAAGCCGCCGCTCGCGCGCATACTCCGCGAGCAGCGCGCCGTCGGCGGCATGCACCCGCGTCGTCACCGGTGGTTCGTAATCCTGAAGCTGCGAGTAGTCCGGCAGATCCTTGGAGAAATGCCACATCAGTCCGGCCGCAGCCGCGACGCCGACCACGAACAGGATCGTGCCCGCCGCGAAACAGAAGCCGAGAAAGCGCAGCAACAATTTCATTACCGAAGTCCCAGTTCCGATCCTGCTGCGGCCGTCACGCCGGCCGCTTCGCACCTCAAGCCATAGTCCCGAACGCCTTGCGCCGCAAAACACCGGCGAGTGTGGGGTAAATCCGTTAACTCCCGGCAACCTGCCAGCCGGCGGACCGCGATCGTTGCTGGTTTTCCTGCCGTTTTATGTTGAAACTGAGGCCGGAACGGCCCGAATTCCGGCTTTACGGCATGCCAAATCGATCTAATGCGCGCCTCCCGTCCGTTTGGCCCCGGCGACGCGCGGCACGAAATAGGCGTCGACCGCGCGTGCCATCGCCGCGGCGGTGCGGTTGCGCCAGTCCTCAGACTTCAGCGCCTTCAGATCTTCCTTGGCCGACACATAGCCGAGCTCGATCAGCACCGAGGGCACGTCCGGCGCCCGCAGCACGATGAAGCCCGCCGAGCGCACCGGATTTCGGTGCAGCCGCGTCGCGGTCTTGAGTTCGCCGACCAGCCCGCGGGCGAACTGCACGGAGAAGCTCTTGGTCTCGCGCTGAGCGAGATCGATCAGGATGTCGGCGACGTCGTTCGGCTCGCGGGTCAGGTCGAGGCCGGCGATCACGTCGGCCTTGTTCTCGGCCTCGGCGAGCCGGGCGGCCTCCGCGTCGGACGCGGTTTCCGACAGCGTGTAGACGGTGGCGCCGGTCGCCTCCCCCTCGTTACGCGGCAGGTAGTCGGCATGCACCGAGATGAACAGCGCGGCCTTGAGCGCCCGTGCGATCCGAACCCGCTCGTTCAGCGGGATGAATGTGTCGTCGCTGCGCGTCATGGCGACGCGGTACTTGCCGGCCCTCTCGATGTGGTCGCGCAGCGCCAGCGCGAATTCGAGCACCAGCGTCTTTTCGTCGACGGTGCTGCCCGGTGCCTTGGCGCCGGTGTCGATGCCGCCATGGCCCGGATCGATCACGACCAGCGGCCGCGGATCGCTCTGGTCGACCGCCGGCAGGCTGCGCCTCGCCGTCACGCGCGGCGTGTGGGTGTCGAGCGACAAATGCCGCATGAAGCTGTCGCGGTCGGTCGCGGCGAGATCGATCACCAGGCGGGCCGGATTGCCGTCGGCGGGCGGCAGCACAAACGACTTTTCGATGCGCACCGGCGCCTTGGTGTCGATCACGATGCGCGAGCCGCCCTGCATGATGAGGCCATAGCGGAACGCCTTGACGAGACCGCGACCCTTCTCACCGGCCTTGGGCGGAAAGCGGAACGACACCTGCGGCAGATCGACCACCACCCGGTAAGGGTCGGCGAGCGTGAAGGCGGCGATGTCGACCTTTTCGGTCAGGTCCACCACAAAGCGGGTCTGGCTGTCGTCGCCGCCGAGCCGGACATCGGTGGCGGCCGGATACGGGCCGGCCGCCGTCGCGCCGGGGGACCAAAGCCCGGCGCTGGCGGCAACCAGCACGACAGCGGCGCCTGCGACAAATCTGGCGATAACCGTCACGAATCCGGTCTCCAGCCCCGCCATTGTAGCGGAATTGGCGGCGGCGTGGTTAACGACCGGAGGCCGCAGGCGGGTTTCAGAAACACTGTACCCATCGGCCGCTCACCCAACTTTCCCTTGCCGAAGCGGTGAGTCCGGCTTTAAGAAGTTCTCGCTGACGGAGCGAACGCCGGTTGTGCCGCGTTTGGTCGTCCCGCGAACCGGGCCCGGACCGCCTCCCCGATTGAGGCCGGCGGACGGACGGTTCCCAGAACGGACGGCCCTTGTGAAGGACAATCGGTACTGTGCGTGGCCCGCAATGGCTCTCCGCATCGCGTTCCTGAAAGCGACTTGAACCCGCGGCAGCGCGACTTGATTCCGCGCCGCCGCCCACGGATCGCAGACCCATGCTGCCAGTTTCGCAGCGAGCACAATTCGAAGACACTGACGGGCCCGTGCGCGCGGTCAACGCGCGCGCGTCCGGCGGCGCCGATGCATCGAATTCCGTGCGCGGACACGCGCTCCATTCCCTCAACCACAATTGGACCGGCACCCCGTCGCGCCAGCTTGCGCCGACGTTGACGCGCGAACGCGCGGGCGCACCGGTCCCAGTGAGATTGTCTTATGGCGAACAAAATGCTGATCGACGCAACCCACCCGGAGGAGACCCGGGTCGTGGTTTTGCGCGGCAATCGCGTCGAAGAATTCGACTTCGAGTCCGCAAACCGCAAGCAGCTTCGCGGTAACATCTACCTTGCCAAGGTTACGCGGGTTGAGCCGTCGTTGCAGGCGGCCTTCGTCGATTACGGCGGCAACCGTCACGGCTTTCTGGCGTTTTCGGAAATCCACCCCGACTACTACCAGATCCCGGTCGCCGATCGTCAGGCGTTGATCGACGCCGAGCGCGAGGCCCAGCAGGACGCCGACGAGGAAGCCGACGACCGCGCCTCGCGCCGACGTCATCGCCGGCATCGCGAGCGCCGCTCCGACCGTAACCGCGACGCACGGCGTAGCGACCCGATCGCGAGCGAAACGGCAAACGAAGTCACGGGCGACGACCACGCCGCCGAGCCGGCCGAAGCCGCCGCCGGAACCGAAACGCCCGCCTATCCCGAGGCCGCCGAATACGCGCCCGACACCGCCGAGATTCCCTCCTCGGATCACTCGGTCGAAGCCGCCGCGGGCGAACCGTCGGCCGAGGAGGCCACACGGGCCGAAGAACCCGCCGCGCTGACCGAGACCGCGTCCGATGAGGCGCCGCTTGCTGCGACCGAGCCGCTCGTCAATGGCGACGTCAGCTCGCACGACGACTCCCATCTCGACTCTCACGGCGAAACCACCGCCGAGACCGCAGCCGCCGGCGGCGACGAAGACGACGACGGCGAAGAAAGCGGCGAAACCGCGGAAGCCGCGGCCGAAGAGGTCGTGGAGTCCGTCGGCGGCGCCGACGCGCTCGAGGAAGTGCGCGAGCGCGTGCCGCGCATGCGCCGCACCTACAAGATCCAGGAAGTCATCAAGCGCCGGCAGGTCATGCTGGTGCAGGTCGTCAAGGAAGAGCGCGGCAACAAAGGCGCGGCGCTGACTACCTACCTCTCGCTCGCCGGCCGTTACTCCGTGCTGATGCCGAACACGCCGCGCGGCGGCGGCATCTCGCGCAAGATCACCTCGGCCGAGGACCGCAACCGCCTGAAGGAAATCGCGCAGGATCTCGAAGTGCCGGAAGGCATGGGCGTTATCCTGCGCACCGCCGGCGCGGCCCGAACCAAGCTCGAGGTCAAGCGCGACTTCGAATATCTCTTGCGGCTCTGGGAGCAGGTCCGCGATCTCACGCTGAAATCGACCGCCCCCACCCTCGTCTACGAGGAAGGCTCGCTGACCAAGCGCTCGATCCGCGACCTCTACAACAAGGATGTCGACGAAATCATCGTCGCCGGCGAGCAAGGCTACACCGAAGCCAAAGAGTTCATGCGCATGCTCATGCCGAGCCATGCCAAGAACGTGAAACAGTACCGCGACAACCTGCCGGTCTTTACCCGCTACGGCATCGAGAGCCAGCTCGACGCGATGTTCACGCCGACCGTGCAGTTGCGCTCCGGCGGCTACATCGTCATCAACCAGGCCGAGGCGCTGGTCGCGATCGACGTCAACTCGGGCCGCGCCACGCGCGAGCATCACATCGAGGACACCGCGCTCAAGACCAATTCGGAAGCCGCGGAGGAAATCGCCCGCCAGCTTCGCCTGCGCGACCTCGCCGGCCTGATCGTCATCGACTTCATCGACATGGACGAAGGCCGCAACAACCGTTCGGTCGAACGCAAGCTGAAAGAGTGCCTCAAGCACGACCGCGCCCGCATCCAGGTCGGCCGCATCTCGCATTTCGGCCTGCTGGAAATGTCGCGCCAGCGCATCCGCACCTCGGTGCTGGAAAGCTCGACCGACAAGTGCCCGGTCTGCGGCGGCTCCGGCCACGTCCGCTCGGTGTCGTCGGTGGCGCTTGCGCTGCTGCGCGCCGTCGAAGAGCAACTGATGAAGGGCGCAACCCACAATCTCGTGGTGCGCACCCGCTCCGAGGTCGCGCTCTATGTGCTCAACCACAAGCGCGCTCACCTGCGCGGCCTTGAGGAGCGCTTCCGCATCACCATCACGATTTTGGCCGATGCATCCGTCAGCAGCGCGCAGTCCTACGTCATCGACCGTGGCGAACTGGTCCACACGCCGGACGCCGCGCGCGCCATCGCCGCGCAGGCCGGCGCGTCGGCCCCTGCCGTCGAAGAGGACGACAGTGACGCCGATATTGTCGACGAACTTGCGGCGACCGACGACGAGGCGATGGCCGAAGTGGCGGAAGCCGAGGCTGGCGACGCCGAGGCCGAAGGCGAGCGCGACGGCAGCCGTCGCCGCCGTCGCCGCCGGCGTGGTGGTCGCGGCCGTGGCGGCGATCGTGGCGAACGCGAGCGCGGCGATCAGGGCGAATCCCAGCAATTCGCCCACGAGACGGTCGCCGAACACACCGTCGAGCAGGAAGATCACGACGGCGGTTCGCCCGCCGAGGATCAGGACGATGAAGCCGGGCAAGACGGCGCGACCGCCGAGGCGGATGGCCGCGGCGATCGCGGCGACGGACGCCGCAGGCGCCGCCGCGGCCGTCGTGGCGGGCGGCGCAACCGTCATCGCGACGGCGCGCCGCGTGGCGAGCATCGCGACGAGGCCGCCGAGGGCGGCGACGCCTTCGCGGACGGCAACGGCGGCGGCGGGCCGGCATGGTCCGGCCCGAGTGACGATCAGCCGCGCGAGACAGAACCCGCAGTTGCAGCGCCGCGCGAACCCGCGCCCGACACCATGCAGGGCGAGACACCGGCTGCAGCCGCGGAGGCCGCCGCACCCTCCGCCACAGAAACGCCGCGCCGCCGCTCGACCATTCGCGAGCCCGCCGGTTTCGTGCCGGACGCCTCCCCCGCCGCGTCGCCGTCCGGCCCGGTGGTGTCGAGCACGTCGAACGAAGAGGCCGCTCAACCGAAACGCGGCTGGTGGGGCCGACGCCTGATGGGCGGAAAGGACTGACGCATGATGTCGAAACTCGCCATCGTTCTCGCTGGCGCCGCCGCGCTGACGCTGTCGGTTGCGCCGGCCTCCGCGCTCACCAAGAAAGAAAAGCAGGACACCTGCACCTTCGGCGCCGATCACCAGAAGCTCACCGGCGCCAAGCGCAAGGCTTTCATGACCAAGTGCATGTCGAGCAAGAACGACCCGACCGGTCCGGCGCAGGGCGAGAAAAAGAACTAGTCGCTGGTCGCGATCGTGTTCTTCACGATCGGATAGATCTGGTTCAGCCAGGACTTGCCGCTGAACACGCCGTAATGGCCGACGCCGGCCTGCATGTGATGCCGCCGGCGATAGGGCCGCACCGCCGTGCAGAGATCGTGCGCGGCCAGCGTCTGCCCCGGCGCGCAGATATCGTCGCGCTCGCCCTCGACCGTCAGCAGCGTGGTGCGCCGGATCGCGCGCGGCTCGACCTTCTCGCCGCGATAGGTCAGCGTCCCGAGCGGCAGTTCGTGGTCCTGGAACACTTTGGCGACGGTCTCCAGATAGAATTCCGCGGTCAAGTCGAGCACCGCGAAATACTCGTCGTAGAACGCCTTGGTCGCCTGCGCCTTGTCGTTCTCGCCGCGCGCCAGATGTTCGTAGAGCATGCGGTGCGCTTTCACGTGGCGCTGAATGTTCATGCTCATGAAGGCGGCAAGCTGCACGAAGCCCGGATAAACGTCGCGGCCGCCGCCGGCGTAGCGCGCCGGCACTTGCGCAATCAAAGTATCGCGAAACCACTCGATCGGTTTCGATTTCGCCAGATCGTTGACCTTGGTCGCGTTGATGCGGGTATCGATCGGCCCCGCCATCAGCGTCATCGATTTCGGCTGCGCCGGATTGTTCTGTTGCGCCATCACGCTGGTCGCGACCAGCGCGGCGACGCAGGGCTGGCACACCGCGATGATGTGGGCGCCCTCGCCGATCTTTTCGAGCCAGCGGATCAGATGCGCGATGTAGTCGTCGAAGCCGAACGCGCCGTCGTGCGGCGAGACATCGCGCGCGTTGTGCCAGTCGGTGATGAAGACGTCGTGCTCCGACAGCAGAGTCCGCACCGTCGCGCGCAACAGCGTCGCGAAATGGCCGGACAGCGGCGCAACCAGCAGCACCTTGGGCTGCGCCATGTCGATGTCTTTCTTGAAATGCAGCAGCGTCCCGAACGGCGTGCGGTGATGCGCCCGCTCGGTGACGGCGACCTCCCGGTTGCCGACCATGACGCTGGCGATGCCGTAATCCGGCCGCGTGTGGGTGAGCCCTGCGCGGGCGATGATTTCGTAGGCCGCCGACAGATTGCTGGCGAAGTTCGGCCGCGCGGCGCCGTTGAGCCGCGTCGTGATCATGCGCGCCGACATCGCCGCGATTTCGCGCAGCGGCGCCGCCAGATCGGCGTGCGCTTGATAGGCCTGATAGAGCATTCCCTGTCCGGCGGCCCCGGCAGGCCGCGCGCAAACGCTAGCCCAATTTATGTTGCGCTGCGAGATAAAACTTCAAACCCTTGATCGGCGTGGATAATTCGGCAGCCTGATTTTTTGCAGGGCGGGAAGGCATTGATCCGGCTCCGCTTTCGTCTAAGCTACAGAGGCCGGATTTGCTCACGCGAGATGCACGCATGGCCACGCCTGCCGGCAAAACCGTCCTCACCATCGCCAGCAAGAACTACGGCTCCTGGTCGCTGCGTGGCTATTTGCTGTGCAAGATCGCCGGCCTCGATTTCGAAGAAGAGCAGGCCGACGCCGACGACCCCTCGACCCGCGCCGAACTCCTGTTGCTGTCGCCCTCGTTCCTGGTGCCCTGCCTCACCCACGACGGCATCAAGATTTGGGACACGCTGGCGATCGCGGAGTTCCTCCACGAAACCTTCCCGAATTCCGGCCTGCTGCCGAAGGACCGCGCGATGCGCGCGCATTGCCGCTCGATCTCCGGCGAGATGCATTCAGGCTTTGCCAATTTGCGCGCCGCGCTGCCGATGAACATCAAGGCGCATCACCAGAACTTCAAGGTATGGGCGGCCGCGCTCGCCGACATCGAGCACATCCAGAACATCTGGCGCGAATGCCTGGCTGAGAGCGGCGGACCGTTCCTGTTCGGCAAGGCGCCGTGCATGGCGGACGCGATGTTCGCGCCGGTCGTCACCCGCTTTCTTACTTACGATGTGAAGCTCGACGAGACCTGCGCCGCCTACTGCGCCGAGATCATGGAGATGCCGGCGATGAAAGAATGGGTCGAGGCGGCAAAGGCGGAGCCGGACGAGGTCGTCGAGCTCGACGTCGAGTTCTAGCGCGCGTTGCCCTTGAGCCAGTTGCCGATCCGCTCCACCGCTTCCTTCATTTCTTCCGCCGAGCCCGCATAGCAGAAGCGGATGAAGTGCCTGCCGTCGAGCGGATCGAAGTCGATGCCGGGCGTCGCCGCGACATGGGCTTCCGCCAGCATGCGGTTGGCGAAATCGTGGCTGTCGTCGGAGAACTTCGCGATATTGGCGTAGAGATAGAACGCGCCGTCGACGGGAAGGAACTGGTCGAGCCCGGCGAGCGGCAGGCCCTCCGTCAAAATCCTTCGGTTCTCGATGTAGCCGGCCTTGACCCGCTCCATCTCGTCGCGGCCGTCGAACGCCGCTTCGGCGGCCACCTGCGCCAGCGTCGGCACCGAAATGGCGAGATTGCCGTGCAGCCGTTCGACCGGCCGCACCAGTTCCTCGGGCATCACCAGCCAGCCGACCCGCCAGCCGGTCATGCAGAAATATTTCGAGAACGAATTGATGACGGTGACGTTCGGCGACAGCGCCGCCGCCGTCACCGCCGGAAACGCATAGTCGAGCCCGTGATAGATTTCGTCGGAGATGACACGAATGCCTTCCGCTTCCGCGGTCGCAATCAACGCTGCGAGCGCCGCCTTGTCCATCATGGTGCCGGTCGGATTGGCCGGGCTCGCCACCACCACGCCTTTGATCGGCTTCTTGCGGTGCGCGGCGATCAGCGCCTCGCCGGTCAGCGCCCAGCGCGTTGCGGCATTGGTCTCGATCAGCACCGGCTCGCAGCCGAGCGCGGTGAGGATATGCCGGTACGGCGGATAGCCGGGATTGGCGAGCGCGACACGGTCGCCCGGCTCGAACAGCGCGAGAAACGACAGAATGAAGGCGCCGGACGAGCCGGTCGTCGCCACCACGCGCGCCGGATCGAGATCGAAGCCGTAAACGTCGCGGTAATGCCGCGCGATGCGCGTGCGCAGCGAGGCGATACCGAGCGCTTCGGTATAGCCGATGCGTCCCTTCTCCAGCGCCGCGTGCGCGGCCGCGATTGCCGTACGCGGCGCCGGCGCCGCCGGCTGGCCGACCTCCATGTGAATCACATGGGTGCCCGCGGCCTCGAGCCGCGCCGCCGCCGCCATCACGTCCATGACGATGAAGGGCGGCACGTCGCTGCGCTTCGACGCCGTCAGCAGTGATTTTGCCCGTTCGAGCATGATTTTGGCCTGCGTGCCCCGGTTGCCGCCCCGTTGCTGCCGCATTCGGCGGCTTTCTCCTTTCTACACGAATTTCGCGGGTCACGATCCCCGGCGCGATGCCCAACAAAGGCGCACAACAAACTGTGACGGCAGCGGCACCACCCCGCGTTGACCCCCCTCCGCCGCGTCACTAGGTTGCGGCCAAACCGACATCACCCTCAAACGAGCCATATCGACGACAGATGGCAACAGCCGCAGACGCAACCGCACATCCATCGCCCCGCGCGCCGCGCGCGCGTCGTGCCGTGGCGCTCGCGACCGCGGCCGCGCTTGCGGCCGGCAGCCTGCCAGCGCCGGCACGAGCGCAGGGCGTTCCGACCATCCGCGACGCCGAGGCCGAGCAGTTGCTGCGCGACTATATGCGGCCGCTGCTGCGCGCGGCCGGCCTCGCCCAGCAGAACATCCAGGTCGTCATCGTCAACGATCCCTCCTTCAACGCCTTCGTGGTCGACGCGCGGCGTATCTTCGTCAACGCCGGCGCGCTGATGGAGTCGCGCACGCCGAACGAGATCATCGGCGTGCTCGCGCACGAGACCGGCCACATCGCCGGCGGTCACCTGTCGCGGCTGCGCGAGCAACTCGCCAATGCGCAGACCCAGTCGATCCTCGCGCTGCTGCTCGGCGTCGGCGCCATGGTCGCCGCCTCCCGCTCCAGCGGCTCCAGCGGCAATGCCGGCGCCGCGATCCTCGCGCCGCAAGAATCGATCCGCCGTTCGCTGCTCGCCTATCAGCGCAACCAGGAGGAACAAGCCGACGCGGCGGGCGTGAAATTCCTCAATGCCACCGGCCAGTCGGCCAAGGGCATGTACGAGACCTTCAAGCGCCTCAGCGACCAGATGCTGTTCCAGTCGCGCTTCGCCAATCCCTATCTGCAGTCGCATCCGATGCCGGCCGATCGCGTCGCCACGCTCGAGCGGATGGGCCGCAACACGGCAGCCTGGGAGAAGAAGGACTCCGCCGAGCTGCAACTGCGCCACGATCTCATGCGTGCCAAGCTCCACGGCTTCCTCGACCGCGGCGGCACCGTCGCCCGCCGCTATCCCTTGAGCGACCAGAGCCTGCCGGCGCGTTATGCCCGCGCCATCGCCACCTATCGTCACTCCGATCTGCGCGCCGCGGTGGTGCAGATCGACGCCCTGATCCAGGCGCAGCCGGGCAATCCGTATTTTCAGGAACTCAAGGGCCAGGCGCTGCTCGAAGGCGGCCAGCCCGCCGCCGCGATCGCGCCGTTGCGCCGCGCGGTGCAACTTGCCCCGGAGCCCGCGCTGATCCAGATCTTGCTCGGCCAGGCGCTGGTCGCCACCAACGATCCGCGCAGCGCCGACGAAGCGATCGGACTGCTCAACCGCGCGCTCACCAAGGAGCCCACCGCGTCCTCGGCCTATGCCCAGCTTGCGATGGCCTATGGCCGCAAGGGCGACATCGCCCATGCCGATCTCGCCGCCGCGCAAGCCGCGTTCACCCGCGGCGACTTCATGACCGCCCGCCAGCTTGCGGCGCGCGCCAAGACCCGCCTCAAGGTCGGCACCCCGGCCTGGGTACGCGCCGACGATATCGCCACAGTCCGGATTCCCAGCGGACAGCAACGCCCGAATTAATTAACCGATCCATGTCAGGATTTACATCATGATCGCCAAGTTCCGCCGCGCCGCGCTGACAACTGCCCTCATTGCGGCTATGGCGATGCCGGCCGCCGCCGCCGACAGTTTCTCGCCAGCCCAGCGCGACGAGATCGGCAAAATCGTCCGCGAATATCTTCTGAAAAATCCGGACGTGCTCCAGGAAGCCTATCAGGAACTGGAGAAACGTCAGGCGGCTGCCGAGGCCGAGAAGCACAAGACCGCGGTCAAACAGCATGCGCAGATGCTGTTCTCGTCGCCGCGCCAGGTCACGCTCGGCAATCCGAACGGCGACGTCACCATGGTCGAGTTCTTCGATTACAACTGCGGCTACTGCAAGCGCGCGATGGCCGACATGATGACGCTGCTGAAATCCGATCCCAAGCTCAAGGTCGTGCTCAAGGAATTCCCGGTGCTCGGCCCCAGTTCGCTCGAAGCCGCCAAGGTCGCCGCCGCGGTCCAGATGCAGGACAAGAGCGGCAAGAAATATCTCGACTTCCATCAACGGCTGCTGAGCGGCCGCGGCGAGGTCAACAAGGCGCGCGCGCTCGCCGCCGCGCGCGAGGCAGGGCTCGATGCCGCGCGCATCGAAAAGGACATGGAGGGCCCCGCGGTGATGGAGACGCTCAAGGAGAGCGCGATCCTGAGCCAGGCACTCGGCCTCAACGGCACCCCGAGCTACGTCATCGGCAACGATGTCGTCATTGGCGCGGTCGGTCTCGACGCGCTCAGGGCCAAGATCAACGGCGCCCGCTGCGGCAAAGCGGTCTGCTGACGCGGCGATTGCTGAAATCCGTCCGCGAAATGCCTGCATCGCGCCGGACCGCCGCCACAAACGCTTCCTAACTGCATCTTGCCACAGCCGGTCGTTGTCGACCGGCGCGATCTTTTGCGTCACAATTCGTTGTCCGGGAGCGAAACGGGAGACGGTCCATTGCACGCCTTCTCGTTCGGCATGGAGGAAGAGTTCTTCGTGTTCGATGCCCGGACCCGCCGCGCGGTCCGGCGCATGAACAAGCGTTTTCACGCCTCTGCCAAGAAGGCGCTGGGCGACCGTGTCTCGCGCGAGATGCTGCAATCGCAGATCGAGGCAGTGACGCCGCCCTGCGGATCGATGCCGCATGCGCGCGACTATCTTGCTCATTACCGGCGCACGATCGCCGGCCTCGCCAAAGAGCATGGCCTCGGCATCGCCGCGATGGCGACCTTCCCGCTGGCGTTCTGGCCGGAAATGACGGCCACGCAGAAGCCGCGTTACGACGCCATCATGGACGATCTGCAGATGATCGGCTTCCGCAACATGTTATGCGGCATGCACGTTCACGTCGCGGTGCCGGACGTTTCCGCGCGCATCAATCTCATCATGCGGCTGACGCCCTATCTGCCGCTGCTACTTGCGCTGTCGAGCTCCTCGCCGTTCTGGCAGGGCCACTTCACGGGCCTGCACGCCTACCGGCTCGCGGCCTACGACGAACTGCCGCGCACCGGCCTGCCCGAACTGTTCCGCACCGAGATGGACTACGACGACTACATCGCCGCGCTCTCCAGCGCAGGCGTCATCCCGGACGCGAGCTACATCTGGTGGGCGATGCGCCCGTCGCTGAAATTCCCGACCATCGAGCTGCGCGTCGCCGACAGTTGCACGCATCTCGACGACGCCGTCGCGATCGCCGCGCTGTTTCGCTGCCTGGTGCGCGCGCTCGACCGTGACCGCAACCGCAATGCCGGCTTTGACCGCGTCGCGCGTGCCATCACCGCCGAGAACAAATGGCGCGCGCAGCGTTACGGCATCGGCGCGCGTTTCGTCGAGCCGATGGAGCGCCATGCGCTCACCATCGGCGAATGGCTTGAGGCGGTCGTGGCGGTGGTCGCACCCGATATCGAGGCGCTGCACTGCGAATCGCAGATCGAACGCCTGCGCGCCATCGTCCGCGACGGCGCCAGCGCCGACCGCCAGATCGCCGCCTATCAGGCGGCGCTCGCCGCCGGCAAGCGCCGGCTAACCGCGCTCAAGGATGTGGTGGACTGGGCGGCCAAAGAAACCGCGGCGGTCTAGACTTCCCCTCCGCGATCAAGCCACCTATAAAGCGCCTCCAGACTTTGTTTCGCCGCGCGAAAACCGCTCGGCCGGGCACCCATGGCATCGACACTTTATATCCTCAACGGCCCCAACCTGAATTTGCTCGGCACCCGCGAGCCGGACAAATACGGCCGCATGAGCCTCGCCGACATCGAGAAGCTCTGCCGCGCCACCGCCAAGGCGCACAAATTCGACGTCGTATTCCGTCAGTCGAATGTCGAAGGCGAGCTCGTGAACTGGATTCAGGAAGCGAAGCGCGAGAAAGCCGCCGGCATCATTCTCAATCCCGCCGGCTACACCACAACCTCGGTCGCGATCCTCGACGCCCTGCTCGCGGTGAAACTGCCGATCATCGAATGTCACCTCACCAACATTCACGCGCGCGAGGAGTTCCGCCAGCATTCGCTGGTGTCGCGCGCGGCCAATGCGGTGATCTGCGGGCTTGGGCCCGGCAGCTATGTGCAGGCGATCGCCGGCATGGCGGGCTTGCTGGCAGATCAGAAGAAAACGAAGTGAAGCATGGCAAAGCCAACCAAATCTCTCGCGGTCGATCATGAACTCATCAAGGAGCTGACGCAGCTTCTCGACGACACCGGGTTGACCGAAATCGAGATCGAGCAGGATGGACGGCGCATTCGCGTCGCGCGCAATGCCGGCGGCGGGTTCATCGCCACGCCGGCGCCCGTCGCCACCGCGCCCGCGAACGTTCCGGCGGCGGCCGCGATGCCGGTCGATCCGGTCAAGCATCCGGGTCTCGTCGTCTCACCGATGGTCGGCACCGCCTATGCCGCGCCTGAGCCCGGCGCCCGGCCGTTCGTCGAGGTCGGCTCGAAGGTGAAGACCGGCGACACGCTGATGATTATCGAGGCGATGAAGACCATGAACCAGATTCCGGCGCCGCGCTCCGGCACCGTGATCCAGATCCTGTTCGAGGATGGCCAGCCGGTCGAGTTCGGCGAGCCGCTCGTGATTATCGAATAATTCAAGGCCGGACCGGCGCGATGTTCGACAAGATCCTGATCGCCAATCGCGGCGAGATCGCCATGCGGGTGCTGCGCGCCTGCAAGGAGCTCGGCATTCCGACCGTCGCCGTGCATTCGACCGCCGACGCCGAGGCAATGCATGTGCGCTTCGCCGACGAAAGCGTCTGCATCGGTCCGCCCGCGGCCAAGGACAGCTATCTTAACGTCCCGGCGATCCTGTCGGCCTGCGAGATCACCGGCGCCGACGCCGTGCATCCGGGCTACGGATTCCTGTCCGAGAACGCGCGTTTTGCCGAAATTCTCGACGACCACAAGATCAAATTCATCGGCCCCAAGGCCGAGCACATCCGTGTCATGGGCGACAAGATCGAGGCCAAGCGAACCGCGAAGCGCCTCGGCATTCCGGTCGTGCCGGGATCGGAAGGCGGCGTCACCTCCGACGCCGAGGCGATGAAGATCGGCAAGGAGATCGGCTTTCCGGTGCTGGTCAAGGCCGCGGCCGGCGGCGGCGGCCGCGGCATGAAGGTCGCGCGCACGGCCGAGGAACTTTCAAGCGCACTGTCGACCGCGCGCGCGGAAGCCAAGGCCGCGTTCGGCGACGACGCGGTCTATCTCGAGAAGTATCTCCAGAAGCCGCGCCACATCGAAATCCAGGTGCTCGGCGACGGCCGTGGCAACGCGATCCACCTCGGCGAACGCGACTGCTCGCTGCAGCGCCGCCATCAGAAGGTCTGGGAGGAGAGCCCCTCGCCCGCGCTCAATGCGAAAAGCCGCGAGCAAATCGGCGAGACGGTCGCCAAGGCGATGCGCGAACTCGCCTATGAAGGCGTCGGCACCGTCGAGTTTCTCTACGAGGACGGCCAGTTCTATTTCATCGAGATGAACACCCGCATCCAGGTCGAGCATCCGGTGACCGAAATGATCACCGACATCGACCTGATCTTCGAGCAGATCCGCGTCGCCGCCGGCAGCGAACTGACCCTGAAGCAGAGCGACATCACGTTTCGCGGGCACGCCATCGAATGCCGCATCAATGCCGAAAATCCCGTGTCGTTCCGGCCCTCGCCCGGCAAGATCCGCCACTATCACCCCTCCGGCGGTCTCGGCGTGCGCATCGATAGCGCCGTCTATCAGGGCTACACCATCCCACCCTATTACGACTCGCTGGTCGGCAAGCTGATCGTCCACGGCAAGACCCGCACCGAATGCCTGATGCGCTTGAAGCGCGCGCTCGACGAACTCGTCGTCGACGGCATCGAGACCACCGCGCCGTTGTTCCGCGCGCTCGCGCGCGAGGCCGACATCATCAACGGCGACTATCACATCCACTGGCTCGAGCAGTATCTGGCGCGCGGCGGCATGGAGGCCTAAGCTCGCCGGCGTTCCGCACGCCGTTCTGGACGCGCCTCATGGCCAACCGCGATACTCCCTCGGTCAAGATCACGCCCGACGTGCTGCTCAAGGCCTATGCCTGCGGTATCTTTCCGATGGCGGAGAGCGCCGACGACCCGACGCTCTACTGGGTCGACCCGGAACGGCGCGGCATCTTTCCGCTCGAGGATTTCCATGTGCCGGCCCGGCTCGCCCGCACCGTGCGCGCGACGCCTTTCACCGTGCATGTCGACCGCAACTTCGAGGCGGTGATCGACGGCTGCGCCGAGGCGCGCGTCGGGCGCGACCGCACCTGGATCAACGCCCGTATCCGCACGCTCTATCGCCAGCTCTTCGATATCGATCATTGTCACACCGTCGAAGTCTATGATGGCGACGTGCTGGTCGGCGGCCTCTATGGCGTGTCGTTGCGCGGCGCGTTCTTCGGCGAGAGCATGTTTCATCGCGTTCGCGACGCTTCCAAGATCGCGCTGGTGCATCTCGTCGCGCGGCTGACGGCCGGCGGCTACCGGCTGCTCGACACGCAGTTTGTCACGGATCATTTGAGCACATTCGGCGCGGTCGAGATCGGCCGCGCGCGCTATCATCGCCTGCTCGATGCCGCGCTTGCCAGCGACGCCGATTTCGCCGCGTTGCCGATGGACCGGCCGATCGAAGGCCGCGAGGCGCTCGCGGTGCTTGGTCTTTGATTGACTCTCTTGGCTCAGCGCAACGCCGGCAGGAAGCCCGGCTGCGCAGGTTGCGCCGGCTGCGCGCGCCGCTGCGGACGCTGCGGCGGCCGCGGCACCGGGGCTTTCTTGTCGTCGCCGGCATTCGCGCCGGCCGCGGGTTCGGCCTCCGCCGTCGCGTTGGCGCCGCCTTTGCAGTCGATCAGCCAGACGTCGTAGATCGGATGCTCGACCGCGTTGAGGCCGGGGCTCGACGCGAACATCCAGCCCGAGAAAATCTGCTTCACGTCGCCTTGCAGCGTCACTTCGTCGACCTTGACGAAGGAGTCGGTGTTCTGCGTTTCGGTCGGCGGCCGCGAATAACAAACGCGCGGCGTCACCTGCAGCGCGCCGAACTGCACCGTTTCGTTGATCGCGACATCGAAGGTGATGGTGCGGCCGGTGATCTTGTCGAGGCCGGTGAACACCGCGGTCGGGTTGACGATTTTCTGTTCCGGCGGCGCGACGACGACTTCGTCGGTCGGCGGCTCGGCCGGCGGCGGCGTCTGGCCCTGCTGCGGTTGACCCTGACCTTGCCCCTGTGCCGGTGGCAAGGCCGCGTCCTGCGATCCGCGCAATGGTTGCTGGTCGCCCGGCGCAGTGCCGGGCGGTGGCGCAAGCGGTTGAGATTGCACGCCGCCTTGTTGCGGCCCCCCCGGCTGTGCGCCGCCCGGCGTCACGCCGGGCGCGACATTCGCGGGCTGACGCTGGCTCTGCGGCAGCAGATCGGGATTTTGCCATTCGCCCGGCGCCGGCGCCTGCTGTTGCTGAACGGGCGGCCGCAGCGTCTGAAACGTCGGGCGCTGGGCGTCGGCCGGCGGTCGTTGCACCTGATCGGGCGGCGGCGGCACGTCACGCGGCGGCCGCGGCGGCTCGTCACGGAAGATGCGGTCGAAGAACTGGGCGCTGGCCGGCGCCACGATCAGCGGCGTCGCGGCCAGCGTGGCCAAGGCGATCACAACGGCGTGGTGAGTTCGGCGCAAAAATTTCGTCCCGTCTGGACATTCCGCGCGCAGCGCGGACCGACCGGCATCTAAGCGCCGTCCGGTTAACATGCGGAATACGGCGGGGAAAGGGCAGCAGCCGGGCGTAATGCCGGCGTTACGGGCCAAACGCCGCGAGTTGCGCCGTCACCGGTCCGGCGACCAGGCCTGATAGTCGCCGGTCGCCTTCGGGCGGCGGCCGGCTGCCAGCGTCGAGCCGCTCGGCCGCCAGGCCTGCGCGGTCCCGGTCATATTGGGCCGGTGCGGTTTTTGCCAGCCGCGCGGCGCGTAGTTTTCCTGGGTCGGCGGCGTATCGACAGTGTGGTGCATCCAGCCATGCCAGGACGGCGGGATCACAGAGGCCTCGGCATAGCCGTTGAAGATCACCCAGCGCCGCTCGAAGCCGAGCGTCTTGTCGAGCTTGCCACCCTTGGTCCGGTAGTAGCGGTTGCCGAATTCGTCCTCGCCGACGAATTCGCCGTACAACCAGGTCCAGAACTGGGTTCCGAAGGTCTGGCCGTTCCACCAGGTGAAGAGCTTGAGCAGGAAGGTTTTCATTGCGAGACGCTGCTGCCGACGGGCTTGCTGGCCTTCTGCCACCGCCCCCACGGAATGTCCAGCCACCGGAGGCTGGTTGCCGAGCCCCACCACCGCCGATTATCGTGTCGGCACAATGACGTTTGGACGTTCTCTCATCGTTTTTGTGGCCGCCGCACTGGCGGCCATGATTGTCACATCGCCGGCCCAGCTGTCGTCGGTTGGCCACGCGCAGACGGCAGACAACGGGAAATCCGAGGCGGCGCCCGCCCCACAAACTGCGCCGGAGACGCCGCCCGCCGGCACGCCATCCACGAACAAACCAACGGCCGAAAAACCCTGGGTTACACTCGCGCCCCTGCCCCGGCCCGCGAGCGATTTGTCCGGCGTCGCCGTCAACGGCAAGCTCTATCTGTTCGGCGGCCTCGACGGCGTTCGCCCGACCGGGCTTGCGTTCGAATACGACGCCGCCGCCGATACGTGGACGAAGAAAAAAGCGATGCCGGTCCCAACGCATCGCTTCGCCGTCGCGGCCTACGGCGACAAGATCTATCTGTTCGGCGGTTTCAAATATCCCGACAACGGCGCCAATGCCTGGCAGCCGGTCGACAATGTCTGGCGCTATGACCCGGCAGGCGATGAGTGGACGGCCCTTGCCGCGATGCCATCGAAACGCGGCGCGGCAGGTGCCGCTGTCGTCGATGGCAAGATTTTCCTGCTCGGCGGCGCGACCGTGCAACCCGACACCAAGGACACCGCGATCCAGCCGTTACGCCGTCACGCCATCGTCGGCGCGGTCGACGAATTCGATCCGAAGGCGAATACATGGCGCGCGCGGACCGCGTTGCCGACGCCGCGCAGTCACGCGGCGGTCGCCATGGTCGGCGGCAAGATCTACGTGATCGGCGGACGCATCGCATCGGCGTTCGGCGAAGACGGCAGCGATACCGATGTCGTCGAGGCCTATGACCCCGCGCGCGACTTATGGAGCAGGCCTCTGGCGAAAATGCCCGCCCCGCGCAGCGCGATGGGCGCGGCGAACTGGCGCAACCGCATCGTCATCGCCGGCGGCGAGACATCGGGCGCGAGCGCAGTTGCGGCCTCCGCGGTTGTCGATTGCTACGAGCCCGACAGCAACACATGGTGCTCGCTCGCGTCGCTGCCCGACCCGCGCGGTGGCATCGCCACCGGTCTGATCGGCGATCGCTTCTATGTGGTCGGCGGCGCTGCGGCGCCGACGACCCCGCCTGAGGATAACGGTGCAAAAAAATCGCCACAGCCGCCGGGTGGCCGCGCCGAGATGCAGGCGTTGCAGCTCGACGTGCTGAAATAGTGCGCGACTTTCAAAACAGCCGGATTCACAGCACTGCGCATTTTCGCGAGCGCGCGCCGGCAATCCGGCTATGCTCGTAAGCGACTGAGCCTGTTACGAGAATCACAAACCGCCGGCGCGCTTTTGCGCCGCTTGTCCAAGTCTTATCCCCGTCACGGCGCTTAGGTATTTTTGCCGTGATCGATCTGTGAATCCCGGTTTTGCGGTCATTTCGCTGTCACACGGCGAGGAAAAAGAACCTAAGCCCGCCGGCCGAGAAAAGGGCTTTTCGTGACCCCCGGATCGCCCAATACTGACGGGGTCTCGCGCGTCGCCGGGCCTTGAATTCACCGACTTAACCACAACAGTTAGTATTTGATTCAGGACTACCGACTACAGCTTGACGTGTGAGACGAGTCCTCATAGCGTTGCGTTCGTCCGGTGCGGGTGAGTTTCACCTCTCTGCCGCGCCTCCACAACGATGCTGGATTGGCATCCCCCGCCTGAAAAGGCGGTTCGGGAGCGGGCTTTGTGTCGCTGTTGGGGCCGTTGGGACGGGGTTCCGTGCGTAAAAATGTAAAAACGGTGCGGACCCCGGCGGGGTCACAGGACCTGACTACCATCAGGGTTGAGTGTCGCAGAGTACGAGCAAGAAGCAGGCGGACAGGACCGGTCCGCCGAAGGATAATCGCCGGTGCAAGACGCCACATGACGGGCGTGAGCTTGGCACCGGCCGCGACAAAAAGGGGCTTGGAAGACCATGCGGATTGAACGGCGCTACACCAAGGACGGAGCTTCGGCCTATGCGGATATCGCGTTCCGATTGACGACGAGCGAGATTCGCAACCCGGACGGCTCCGTGGTGTTCAAGCTCGACAATGTCGAGGTGCCGGAATTCTGGTCGCAGGTCGCCTCCGACGTGCTCGCGCAGAAATATTTCCGTAAGGCCGGCGTGCCCTCGCGCCTGAAGAAGGTCGAGGAGAACGATGTCCCCTCGTTCCTGTGGCGTTCGGTCGCCGACGACGCCGCGCTCGCCGAACTGCCCGAGACCGACCGTTATGTCGGCGAACATTCCTCGAAGCAGGTGTTCGACCGTCTCGCCGGCACCTGGACCTACTGGGGCTGGAAGGGCGGCTACTTCGACTCGGAGACCGATGCGCAGGCCTTCCTCGACGAGCTGCGCTACATGCTGGCCGCGCAGATGTGCGCGCCGAACTCGCCGCAGTGGTTCAACACCGGTCTGCACTGGGCCTACGGCATCGACGGGCCGAGTCAGGGCCACTTCTATGTCGACTTCAAGACCGGAAAACTCGTGGCGTCTGAATCCGCCTACGAGCATCCGCAGCCGCACGCCTGTTTCATCCAGGGCATCAGCGACGACCTCGTCAACGAAGGCGGCATCATGGACCTCTGGGTCCGCGAGGCGCGCCTCTTCAAGTACGGCTCTGGCACCGGCTCGAACTTCTCGGCGCTGCGCGGCGAAGGCGAGCGGCTCTCCGGCGGCGGCAAGTCGTCGGGCCTGATGAGCTTCCTCAAGATCGGCGACCGTGCCGCCGGCGCGATCAAGTCGGGCGGCACCACGCGCCGCGCCGCCAAGATGGTGGTGGTCGACGTCGATCACCCCGACATCGAGCAATATATCGACTGGAAGGTGAAGGAAGAGCAGAAGGTGGCCGCGCTCGTCACCGGCTCAAAGATCAACCAGAAGCACCTCAAGGCCATCATGAAGGCCTGCGTCAACTGCGAGGGCTCGGGCGACGACTGCTTCACCCCGGAGAAAAACCCGGCCTTGAAGCGCGAGATCAAGCTCGCCCGCCGCATGGGCGTGCCGGACAACTACATCAAGCGCGTCATCCAGTTCGCCAAGCAAGGCTACAAGGACATCGACTTCCCGGTCTACGACACCGACTGGGACTCGGAAGCCTATCTCACCGTGTCGGGCCAGAACTCCAACAATTCCGTGCGCGTCACCGACGGCTTCCTGAAAGCGGTCGAAGCCGACGGCAACTGGGATCTGACCTATCGCAAGAACGGCAAGATCAGCGCGACGCTCAAAGCCCGCGACCTATGGGAGAAGATCGGCTACGCCGCCTGGGCCTCGGCCGATCCGGGCCTGCAATACCACACCACCGTCAACGACTGGCACACCTGTCCCGCGTCGGGCGAAATCCGCGCGTCGAACCCGTGCTCGGAATACATGTTCCTCGACGACACGGCGTGCAATCTCGCCTCGCTGAACCTGTTGAACTTCCGCGACGAGAAGACCGGCGCATTCCAGATCGCGTCCTACGAGCACGCCGTCCGCCTCTGGACTATCGTGCTGGAAATCTCGGTGCTGATGGCGCAATTCCCGTCGCGCCAGATCGCGGAACTGTCCTACGAGTACCGCACGCTGGGTCTGGGCTATGCGAACATCGGCGGTCTCTTGATGACCTCCGGCATCGCGTATGACTCAAGCGCTGGCCGCGCGATCTGCGGCGCGCTGACCGCGATCATGACCGGCATCTGCTACGAGACCTCCGCCGAGATGGCGAAGGAACTCGGCCCCTTCCCCGGCTACGCGAAAAACCGCGACGGCATGCTGCGCGTGATCCGCAATCACCGCGCCGCCGCGCATGGCCGCAACTCCGGCTATGAGCAACTGTCGATCGCGCCGGTGCCGCTCGACCACGCCTCCTGCATCGCCGCGGGCGACGCCTATAAAGACCTGATCGCACATGCGACCGCCGCCTGGGACCGCGCGCTCCGGCTCGGCGAACAGCACGGCTACCGCAATGCGCAGGCGACCGTGATCGCGCCGACCGGCACGATCGGCCTCGTGATGGACTGCGACACCACCGGCATCGAGCCCGACTTCGCGCTGGTGAAGTTCAAGAAGCTCGCCGGCGGCGGCTACTTCAAGATCATCAACCGCGCGGTGCCGGACGCGCTGCGCGCGCTCGGCTACAGCGAAGCCCAGATCGCCGAGATCGAGGCTTACGCGGTCGGCCACGGCACGCTTTCGCAGGCGCCCGCGATCAACCACACGACGCTCAAGGCCAAAGGCTTCACCGACGAAGCGATTGCGAAAGTCGAGAAGGCGCTGCCGACCGCCTTCGACATCAAGTTCGCCTTCAACAAATGGACGCTCGGCGAAGCCTTCTGCCGCGACACGCTGAAAATCCCGGCCGAAGACCTCGGCCAGCCGACGTTCGATCTCCTTGCCGCCATCGGCTTCGGCAAGCGCGAGATCGAGGCCGCCAACATCCATGTCTGCGGCGCGATGACGGTCGAGGGCGCCCCGCACCTCAAGGCCGAGCACTATCCGGTGTTCGACTGCGCCAATCCGTGCGGCAAGATCGGCAAGCGCTACCTGTCGGTCGAGAGCCACATCCGCATGATGGCGGCGGCGCAGCCCTTCATCTCGGGCGCGATCTCCAAGACCATCAACATGCCGAACGACGCCACCGTCGAGGACTGCAAATCGGCCTACATGCTGTCCTGGAAACTGGCGCTGAAGGCCAATGCGCTCTACCGCGACGGCTCGAAACTGTCGCAGCCGCTCAACTCGCAGCTCATCGCCGACGACGACGATGAGGATGATGCGATCGAAGCGTTCCTCGACAAGCCCGCCGCCGCGCGCGCGGCCGCCGCCGCCGAGAAAGTCGTCGAGCGCGTCGTCGAGCGCATCACCGTGCTGCGCGAGCGCGAGAAGATGCCGGACCGCCGCAAGGGCTACACCCAGAAGGCGGTGGTCGGCGGCCACAAGGTTTATCTGCGCACCGGCGAATACGACGACGGGCGGCTCGGCGAAATCTTCATCGACATGCACAAGGAAGGCGCGGCGCTTCGTTCCTTCATCAACAACTTCGCGATCGCGGTCTCGCTCGGCCTGCAATACGGCGTGCCGCTCGAGGAATATGTCGACGCCTTTACGTTTACCCGCTTCGAGCCGGCCGGCCCCGTGCAGGGCAACGACTCGATCAAGAACGCCACCTCCGTGCTCGACTACATCTTCCGCGAGCTGGCGGTGAGCTACATGGGCCGCTACGACCTTGCCCATGTCGAGCCGAGCGAGAGCCAGTTCGACGCGCTCGGCAAGGGCGTCGAGGAAGGCAAGCCGTCGGCGGCCGCGCGCTATGTGTCGCGGGGCCTGACGCGCAACCGCACCGACAAGCTCGCGGTGGTGCCGGGCCAGAGCGTCACCGGCCAGCCGCAAGGCGTTGCCGGCGGCGGCAAGGTCACCGCGCTGCATGCCGGCGCCGCCCGCGCCGAGGGCGCGACCGCGCTGAAGGCAGAGCCGGAGGCGAAGCTGTCGCCGACCGAGCAGATCGAGGCGCGCGTCCACGAACACCGTCACAAGCATGATCACGTCATCGACGAGACCGACGCCCGCGAACACGCGCGCCATGCGGCCTCCGAGAAGCGCGCCGAGGCCCGCGCCAAGGGCTACGAGGGCGAAGCCTGCGGCGAATGCGGCAACTTCACGCTGGTGCGCAACGGCACCTGCATGAAGTGCGACACGTGCGGGAGTACTACGGGATGTTCTTGATTTCTGCCCTCATCGCCAAACGATGACGTCATGCCCGGCCTTGTGCCGGGCATTTCATTTAAGGCTATTCGATTTACCCACAAAACATATGACCGGATCATGGGTTCACCTGAACCCGCTAAGACGAAGCGCTTTTCACGGCTTTCGTCTCCCGCCTTGTTTCAAGCGTGGAATCGGTGGCCGTGTCGGCCTTGTCTGCACTTGTCTTGTCCGTAAAGTAAGGCTCACCAAAGGTCTTCTCAAACGCAGCAACAAACTCCTGATTATCTTTGACACCCCGGAAAACCGGCCAGTCTCGAATATCTTGCTTAGACATTTCCTCAGAGCCAACCATCTTGGGCATCATACCGATTAACGTTGGCACATCGTCTTTGACCGCTGCAACGCAGAATCTAAAAATATCAGAAACCGCTGTCCAATCTTCTCCGCTCAAGATTTTTGCGGCTTCTTCCTTTTCGCCCAGCAGTTTCTTTGCATTTGCATAATTCACCACCATTCTTTTG
>JBFWZV010000017.1:0-56638 GCA_050184975.1 Pseudolabrys sp.
ACACCGGAGTGGCCGGCGCCGGCGGCGCAGCGACCTTCTTCGCCTTGACCGGCATGTCGGCCGCAAACGCGGACGTCGCAAACAGTGCGGCCGCGGCGACCACAGACAAACCAACTTTCTTCATTTGACCCTGCCCCTTTATTTTCAACCGAACGGCACGTTGGCCGCTCGTAATCTTTTCACCCACTCCGGACGCCGGATTGACTTTCAAGTCCCCCAAAAACCGCCACGGAACGAGGTTACGCGTCGATTAAGAACCGCCGCAGCGCAGCACAGCAATGTCAAAACGCAAGCAGTTGCCGCCTCTTTAGGCAGAATCGCCTATAAGTCGAAAAAATGAGGACCGTGTTGCAGGATTGTCACGTATCCCATCCTCGCGGCGCCGGGTCATCCACAGGATGCCTCCATGACTCGGCGGCAGCCGCTCCCCGGAGCCGAGTGCCCGCGGTAAACGAGGCAAAATAGAATGCGCTCCCGCCGATTCGTTCCCGCCGGGCCGAGAGGGAATGTCGCCGATGGCCATACAGGACGCGGTTCAACCCCTATCCCACGGTCGTTTTCGCCGGCGCCTGCTCCGCCGCGCGACCGCTGTCCTGGCGGTCATCGTGGCCGCTTGCGGCGGCTATGTGCTGGCTCAACGCGCCGACATCTTGGCCGCCGTAACGGCGGCGCTCGGACTGGCATTGCTGGGCTGCGCCTTCGCACTGTCGCGCGACATCCGCAAACGCTTGCTGACAGACCGGCGACATCGTCAGGACGAAGTCGCTCAACTACATCACCTCTTCGACAGTTCGCTCGATCTCATTCTCGTCACTGACCGGCGCGGAAGTTTCACGCGCGTCAGTCCCAGCGCTTTCTCGATCCTGGGTTACCGGCCGGAAGAGATGATCGGGCGCAACGGGATCGGCTTCGTCCATCCGGACGATCTCGAGTCGGTCCGCAACGAAATGCGGATGGCGCGACGCGGCCACGAAGTCCGGAATTTCGACACGCGCTATCTGAACAAGAACGGACAAGAGGTGAGCCTGACCTGGACCGGCGTCTGGTCCGACCGGGCCGATCGTCACTTCTTCATCGGCCGCGATCTGACGGTGCAAAAGCAGCTCGAGGCGGCGGAGCGCCACGCCAAGGAGGCGCTCACCGCCATCATCAATACATCGCCGGTCGCCATCGTCTGCCTCGATCTCGATCGTACCGTCTTGTTGTGGAGTCGCGCTGCCGAACAGATTTTCGGTTACACGGCCGAAGAAACCGTTGGCCGCCGATACATGCTGGTGCCACCCGGCGGCAACGAGGAGTTCGACGATCTGTTCGCCCGCGCGGTCTCCGGCGAAGTCCTGCGGGATGTCCGGGTCAAACGAATGCGCAAGGACGGCAGCATTGCCGAGATCAGCTTCGAAGGCGCGGCGATCCTGGACAACGGCAAGATCAAAGCAATCGCCTATGCTCTGACCGACATCACGGAACGCAACAAGCTCGAGCAGCAACTGCGGCAATCGCAGAAGCTCGACGCAATCGGTCAGCTCACCGGCGGCATTGCCCACGACTTCAACAACATGCTGAGTGTTATCACGGGTACGATTGACATCCTCGCCGATGGCGTGGCCGACAGGCCGGAACTTGCTTCAATCGCGCGCCTGATCGGAGAGGCGGCGGAGCGCGGCGCTTCGTTGACCGGCCACCTGCTCGCATTCGCCCGCAAGCAGCCGCTGCAACCGCGCGTAACAGAAATCCGTGAAGTCGTCATGGAGGCCATCAACCTGCTGCGTCCCACGCTGGGCGGCGCGATCGAGATCGACTGGCGGCTGCGCGACGATGTGTGGCCGGCGATGGTCGACCCGGCCCAGCTCGTGACCGCAATTCTCAATCTGGCGGTCAATGCTCGCGACGCCATGCCCGGCGGCGGCCGGCTGACGATCGAAACCTCGAATCTCGCATTCGATCCGAACGACGATGCCACCACCGCGGCGAATATCGATCCGGGCTCCTATGTGATGATCGCGGTGAGCGATACCGGGCCCGGCATACCGGAAGCGATCAGGGACAAGGTCTTTGAGCCCTTCTTCACGACCAAGGGAGTCGGCAAGGGAACCGGACTCGGTCTCAGCATGGTGTACGGATTTGTCCGACAGTCCGGAGGGCACATCAGGCTCTACAGCGAAGAAGGCCAGGGAACGACGTTCAAGATCTTTCTGCCGCGTGCGAACACGCCGGCGTCCGCGGACGCACCGCAAGGGCAAATCACAACGCGCGGCGGCAGCGAGCGAATCTTGGTCGTTGAGGACGATGCCTTGGTGCGCTCTTCGGTGACGGCGCAGCTCGACAGCCTCGGCTACACCACGATCCCCGCGACGAATGCCCAGGAAGCACTGGAGATCATCGGCCGCGACGTGCCATTCGACCTTCTGTTCACCGACATGGTGATCCCTGGGCCGCTCAGCGGCCGCCGACTTGCCGAGGAAGCAAGCCGACTGCGGCCCGGGGTTAAGATTCTCTTTACGTCCGGCTACACCGAGGACGCCGCGATCAGCCAAGGCCGCTTGGAGCCGGGCGCGCTGCTCCTTGCGAAGCCATATCGCAAGGCGGACCTGGCCCGGATGATCCGGCTGGCGATTTCCGGCGCGCCCGAGGAACCGGAACGGCGGGCGCCCGCTCCGAGAACCGCAACTCAAAAGTAAGTTCTTGTTCACTACTCGCGCATAAGTTTCATCGCACATGGTCGGTCGATTGCGTAACCGCCAGCGAGAATCTTGCATGCCGCGCATTATCATCGTCGACGACGACAAATTCGTCCGCGAGGCCACCGAAATTCTGTTGCGCTCGCGCGGCTACGACGTTGCGGTCGCACCCGACGGCAAGACCGGAATCGCCATGATTTGCGATACGCCGGTCGACCTCGCGATCATCGATCTTTTCATGCCCGACCTCAACGGCATCAGCGTGATCGGCATCATCCGCGAGGTCAAACCGAACCTGCCGATCATCGTGGCGTCGGGTTTTATGCTCGATCAGAAGTCCTGTCCGCCGATGCCAGGCTTCGAGGATATGGCCGCCGAAGCCGGCGTCTTCCGCACATTGTACAAGCCGCTGCGTCCCAAGGACGTCATCAGTGCTGTGACCGACGCACTCGCGTCGCGCGGCACGCCAGCCGCGACTTCGCGTCGCGGCCAGCTGGCCGGTTAGCCGGTCCGCATTTCCAGCGTCCGCTACGCCGCCTTTTTGCGGTTTTCTCCGAGGCGCCGGTCGACCCGTGCGACGATCGCATCGATCACCGGGTGGCTCAGACCCTTCTGCTTGGCGATGAGCTGCACCAGCTTGTCGGCGCGCTCGATGTTCGGCGCACCGTTGTTGAGCGCGCGCGCGGCGGACGCCGGACGCGACAGGCTCTGCGCCGCTGCGGCGTATTTCTCGAACGGCACCAGATCGTTCGGGTTAGCGCCGAGCTTCACGCAGAGATCGAACACGAAGTTGTAGACCGACTTCGACTCCTCGATGTTCGTATGTACCGCTTCCTGCGCGGTGCGCATGCCGTCGTCGGTGATGCAGCGATAGTTGCCGGCAAGCAGCATCGACCATTTCGCAAGCGGCACGAAGATCGAGTCATAAGTCTTGAGCTTCACCGGCAGTTCGATCTTGCCTTCCGGCGCGTCGAAGCGCGCGCCGTCGACGTCCTTCTCGAGCTGGCGAATAATCGCGGTGTCCTTGTCGTCTTCGAACCGCGCGCACTTGAAGTTGGTCGGCAGCGTGACGAGGAGTTCGTTCGCCTTGCCGTCGGGCGGGCGGATCGCCTGCGGGTCGGGACTGTTCAGCGTGATCTTTTTCGGATCGACCGAGTCCCACACCCGCGGATCCGTGTAAGCCGCCTCAAGTTCCGCATGGTTCAGGCCGGGAATTCGTTTGACGTAAGGCAGCGGCGGCATGTTCATGATCGACATGCAAGGCACGCGCGACTTGCCGACGGCGTCGAGCAGTTCGCGCACGCCCGGCGAGCGATACTGCGGCTCCTGCATGCACAGGCCGACGAGATCGAATTTCGACGGATCGACGCCCGCCGCGCCGCCGGCCGTCACCTTGCCGGGCAGCTTGCGGGAGTCGAGCAGCACCGGCTCCTTGCGGCCGCGCACCGGCAGCGTCACCTTGAAGCCCTCGGCATTGATGAGATCCGCTTCCGCAGGCAGGCACACCAGGTGAATCGAATGTCCGCCGAACAAGAGTTTCGAGGCGAGCAGCGAACCGTAGGACGCGCCCATCAGAAGAATGTTGTAGGCCATGGCGGTGTCGCTCCCTTTCCGTGCTTGTCCGTATTCGAATTGTTCGTTGATGGTTCGGCGCCGCGGCGCGGCCCGAATGATCGACCGATGTTATTCATGTGACCGCGCGGGTGCAATCCGGTTCAGGCAGCCGCACTGCACCGCCGCGCCCGATCAAGGCACATCAAGATACCGCTCAATGATCGCGTTTTCCACCCGAACCGGGAGTCCCGAATAGGCCGCCGAACAGCCCACCAAACAATCCCGGCGACGATGGCGCTGCCGACGGAGCCGGCTCCGTCCGCGGCTTCGGCGCCGTGGCGCGCTTGCTCGCAGCTTTCTTTCGGCTGCTCTTCTTCGCCGTCTTCGCGCGCTTTGCCTTCGAGACTTTTTTCTTGCCGCTCGGCTTGAGCTTCTTCTTTTTTCCGGATTTACCCTTGGATTTCGACGCGCTGGATTTCGCCATGTTCAATCTCCGGATTTGACCGTTTCTGATCGCTCCCGACTGCAAGCGCCGTCGCAGCTGGGGAAGAGTTACTCGTTCAAGCACCAACTCCGTCAGGTTTCCGTCCGCCTTGCATCGTCCCGGCGCAACATCGCGTCCGGTGCCGGGCCGCCGGTGACCCAGTCGACCAGTTCAATCGTGTGGACGACCGGCACGTCGATCCCGGCCGCGATCTGAGTGATGCAGCCGATATTGCCAGCCGCGATCAGGTCGGGCTGCACGCGCCTGATGTTGGCGACCTTGCGGTCGCGCAAGCGTGCCGCCAGGTCCGGCTGGAGAATATTGTAAGTGCCCGCCGAACCGCAGCACAGGTGACTTTCGGGTACGTCGCGCAGCGTAAAGCCGAGCCGGGACAGCAATTCCTTCGGCTCGCGCGTGATTTTTTGCCCGTGCTGAAGCGAGCAGGCCGCGTGATAGGCGACCTTGAGCGCGCCGGCCTCTCGCTTCGGCTCAAGCGTCTTCAATGACAGATACTCGCAAATGTCCTGCGCCAGCGCCGACACGCGCGCCGCCTTGGCGGCGTAGGCCGGATCGTTGCGGAACATGAAGCCGTAATCCTTGATCGTCACGCCGCAGCCTGAGACGTTGATGACGATCGCATCGAGCCCCTCGCCCTCGATCTCGGCGGTCCAGGCGTCGATATTGGCGCGCGCCTGCGCGTGCGCGTCGTCCTCGCGGCCCATGTGGTGCATCAGCGAACCGCAGCAGCCCTCGCCGGCGGGCGCAACGACCTCGATGCCGTGGCGATTCAAGACGCGAATGGTGGCGTCGATGGTCGACGGCGCCAGCACTGGATTGACGCAACCCATCAGCAGCGCGACGCGGCCGCGCTTCGCACCTTCGGCGGCATAGACCTTGCCGAGCCGTTCGACCGGCGGCGCGGCACGTCCCGCCGGCGCCAATCGCAGCATGGCGGCCAGCGGCTTGAACGGCCCGAAGTTGAACAGCGCCGCAAACGGCCGCGCCACGAGGCCCGCGACCAGCGCGGTGCGAAACCGTGCCGGGTGCGGCAACACCGCGGCCAGCACCGCACGGATCGCGCGGTCGACCAGCGGACGCCGGAACGTCTTCGCGATGTGGGCGCGGGCGTGATCGACGAGGTGCATGTAATGCACGCCGGCCGGGCATGTCGTCATGCAGGACAGGCACGACAGGCAGCGGTCGACATGGGTGACGACCTCGCGGGTCGCCGGCCGGTCGTTCTCCAGCATGTCCTTGATGAGATAGATGCGCCCGCGCGGCGAATCGAGTTCGTCGCCGAGCAGCACATAGGTCGGACAGGTCGCGGTGCAGAAGCCGCAATGCACGCAGGCGCGCAGGATCTTGTCGGCTTCGCGGATGTCCGGATTGGCGAGCTGGTCGAGCGTGAACGAGGTTTGCATGGCGCGTCACACTCCCGCCCAGAGGCGGCCCGGATTGAGCACCGCCTGAGGATCGAAACTTGCCTTGATCCGGCGCGTCAGCGCGGCGACCCCGGCCTCTTCCGGCTGGAACACGTCGGTTGCCGCGCGCACCGCGGCCGGCGCGCGGATCAGCGTCGCGTGGCCGCCGATCGCGGCAACCGCGCCGCGCACCGAAGCCGCGTCCGGCTCGTCGGCGATCGGCATCGCCACCCAGACCAAGCCGCCGGCCCAGTCGTAGAACATCTGCGCGGCCGGGGTCAGCCGCGCCGCGATCTCGTGACCGCGTCCCGGCGCCGTCGAAATCCGCCACAGCGGGCGGTCGCTCGAATTGGCGGCGGCAAACGCCTTGACCTCGCGGACGCTTCGCCACAGCGCGCGCGTGTCCGCCTCGTCCAGCAGCGTCACCGGCCCGAACGGCTTCATCAGGCCACTGAGCGCCTCCTTGCGATGCGCAACAGACGAGGCAAAGCCTTCGAGCCGCAGCACGGTCGAGGCTTCCGCCCGCGGCAAGCCGTCGAAAAAGGATGCAACGTGATCGGGCAGATGCGCCGCGCCGGAGACGTCGCAGGACGAGCTCATCGCCGCGGCCATGGCCTGTGCCGCACGGGCGTCGTCGAGGCCGCCGACGAGGACGGTTGCCTCGGTCTCGGCCTTCGGCAGCACCTTCACCGTGATGTCGGTCAATGCCGCCAGCGTGCCCCAGGAGCCGGCCAGCACCTTGCAGAGATCATAGCCGGTGACGTTCTTCACCACGCGGCCGCCCGACTTGATGGTCTCGCCGCGGCCGGTCACCGCCGTGACGCCGAGAAAATGGTCGCGCGCCGCGCCGGAGCGGATGCGGCGCGGGCCGGACAGGTTCGCCGCGATCGCGCCGCCAAGCGTGCCGGCGCGCGCGGTCCCGCCGAGCAGCGGCCCGTAGTCGACCGGCTCGAAGGCAAGTTCCTGGTCCTGCGCGGCGAGATGCGCCTCGATTTCGGCGAGCGGCGTGCCGGCCCGCGCTGACAGGATCAACTCCTCCGGCTCGTAGAGCGTGACGCCACTGAGCCCCGACAGATCGAGCGTCAGGTCGGTCTGACTCGGCCGGCCGATCGCGCGCTTGCTGCCCGAACCCGCCACCTCGAGCGCCTTGTCGTTGCCGAGCGCCCAGCGCACGGCGTCCTCGACATCCTTCGCATCGCGCGGCTTGAGATGGTCCGACATGCGCGACCTTGCGCCTACTCCGCCGCGGCCGACCGCGGCGTGCCGCCGAAGGCCGGCATCAGCTCGCGCGCAAACCGCCGGAGCTGCTCGGCGCCGCCCTGGACCGTGAACATGACATAGTCGACGCCGGCGGCTTGCAGCGCTTCGAGCTTCGCCGCGATCACGTCGGGCGTTCCGTACAGCGCGTGCTCCTCGGTGCGGCCGGCCTTGTCGGTGTAGGCCAGCACATGGGCTCCGGCCTTGCCGTCCGGCGACTTCGAGACGTTGACGGTGCGCTGCGTATAGGCGGCCTGGCGCTGCAACGCCGCCTCGGCGTCGGCCTTGTTCTTGGCGATGTAAAGCTGGCGCGCAGCGACGACCTGCATGGGATCGAAATCGCCATGCGCGGTCTGCCGCTCGGCACGATAGAGCGCAATGCGCTCGCCGAGCGTCTCCGGGCTCGCATACTGGTCGAGGATGAGATTAAAGCCGCGCTGCGCGGCGCGCTTGATGGTCACGGGGTTACCGGCGCCGACCCAGAACGGCGGCTGCGGCTGCTGAAACGGCGGCGGCTCGGTGACGACATCGGCGAATTTCCAGAACCGGCCGTCAAACGAGAAGCGCTCGCGCGACGACCACGCCTGCTTCAGAAACGCGATCGCCTCCTCGAACCGCGCCTCGCCTTCCTCCGGCGGCATGCAAAAGCCGGAGAACTCATTGTGCCGGTAGCCCTTGCCGATGCCAAAATCGAAGCGCCCCTTCGAGAGCACGTCGAGGGTGGCAGCCTGCTCGGCAACCAGCGCCGGATTGTGCCAGGGCAGCACCAGCACCGCGGTGCCGACCCGCAACGTCGTCGTGCGCATGGCCAGCGCTGCCAGCATCATCAACGAGGCCGACGACTGGTTCCAGCCGGTGAAGTGATGCTCGACCAGAAACGTCGAATGGAAGCCGAGCGCCTCCGCCTCGACGTTAAAATCGATCCAGTCATGGAAGCCCTGGCCCGTCTCCGGTCCGAGACTCTGGCTGTTCGCCAACGGCGCGCAAAACAAACCGAAACGCATTGAATGCCCTCGACCTAAAACCGCGGAATATCGGGGAATGGCAGCCGGCCCGCCGACACATGCATGCGGCCGAGCTCAGCGCAGCGGTGCAGCACCGGGAACACCTTGCCGGGATTGAGCAGGCCCTTCTCGTCGAAGGCGCATTTGACGCGCTGCTGCTGATTGAGATCGGTCTCAGAGAACATCGCCGGCATCAAATCGCGCTTCTCGACGCCGACGCCGTGCTCGCCGGTCAGGACGCCGCCGACCTCGACGCAGAGCTTGAGGATTTCGGCGCCGAACTCCTCGGTCTTTTCAAGTTCGCCCGGCTTGTTGGCGTCGAACAGGATCAGCGGGTGCAAATTGCCGTCGCCGGCATGAAACACATTGGCGACGCGCAAGCCGTAGCGCTCCGACATTTCGCGCATGCGGCGGAGCACTTCGGGCAATCGCGCGCGCGGGATGGTGCCATCCATGCACATGTAATCCGGCGAGATACGGCCGACCGCCGGAAACGCCGCCTTGCGGCCGGCCCAGAGCAGCAGCCGCTCCTCTTCGGAACTCGACAGCCGGGACGACACCGCGCGGCAGCTTTGCGCGATCTCCTCGACGCGGCGTACAAGGTCGTCGACCTCGATCTTTGGGCCGTCGACCTCGACGATCAGCAGCGCCTCGACATCGAGCGGATAGCCGGCATGGACGAATTCCTCGACCGCATGGATCGCCGGGCGGTCCATCATCTCCATGCCGCCGGGAATGATGCCGGCGCCGATGATACGGCCCACGCATTCGCCGGCGTCCTCGGAACTGTTGAAGCCGATCAGCACCGCCCGCGCGGTCTCCGGCTTCTTCAGAATGCGCACCGTCACCTCGGTGACGACGCCGAGCAGCCCTTCCGAGCCGGTGACGAGGCCGAGAATATCGTAGCCGGCGCTGTCGAGATGCTTGCCGCCGATGCGGATGATCTCGCCGGTCATCAGCACCATTTCGCAGCCGAGCACGTTGTTGGTGGTCATGCCGTATTTCAGGCAATGCAGGCCGCCGGAGTTCTCCGCGACATTGCCGCCGATCGTGCAGGCGATCTGCGAGGACGGATCGGGCGCGTAGTAGAAGCCCTCATGCGCGACCGCGTTGCTGATCGCGAGATTGGTCACGCCCGGCTCGACCACGGCGACCCGGTTGGCGAAGTCGATCTCGCGCACCCGGTTGAACTTCGCCATCCCGAGCAGAACGCCGTCCTCGAGCGGCAGCGCGCCGCCGGACAGCGACGTCCCCGCCCCGCGCGGCACCACTTTGATGCCTTCCGCGTGACAATACGCCAGCACCTCCGAGACCTGTTTGACGGTATCCGGCAGCACCACGACCATCGGCAGTTGCCGGTAGGCCGTCAGGGCGTCGGACTCGTAGGGGCGCATTTCGCGCTCCGTCGCGATCACACCCTCGCCCGGCACGATGGCGCGCAGCGCCGCGACGATCTTGTCGCGCCGCGCCAGCACGTCCCTGTCGGCTTCCGGCATCTTGACCGGCATCGGTCATTGTCCTTTCAACGACCTGCACGATACAGCTTTTTGCCGGTTGACACAGCGCCCGCATATACGTCATTCGGAATATGAAAACCGGCACCGTCCGGGCTCGAAGCCCCGCCGCCGACCGGGACACAACGAGGGAGAAACAGGCCGATGAAGTCCGCATTCGTTTTCGCCGCCGCCCTTGCGCTGGCCGGCATCAACGCCGCACAGGCGCAGGATCTTGCCGAAGGCGAAAAATCGTTCCGCAAATGCATGGCCTGTCACGCGGTCGGCGAAGGTGCCAAGAATAAGGTCGGCCCGATTCTCAACGGCCTTGCCGGGCGCAAGTCCGGCACGATCGAGGGTTACAATTACTCGGATGCCAACAAGAATTCCGGCATTACCTGGAACGAGGCGAGCTTCCTCGATTACATCAAGGATCCGCGCGCAAAGATTCCCGGCACCAAGATGATTTTCGCCGGCATCAAGAACGAGACCGAGGCCAAGAATCTGTGGGCCTATCTCAACCAGTTCGGTGCCGACGGGAAGAAGAAATAACGCCAGAATCCGGTGGCCGGCGGCGGACCAGCCGCCAGCCGCTTGATCGGCGTCAAATTACCTTCCATCTTTTCCGCTAGGCTTCTTTCGAACGGAAATGCGTATTGGAGGCGCCGGTCATGTTGAAGGATATCGTCGTCAATCTGGGTTCGTCCGAACGCGACCCTGCGGGGAATTACGCCATATCGGTGGCCGCCGCTTACGAGGCTCACCTGCTCGGCGTCGTCTGCGCCTACGAGCCGGTCATCCCCGGTTCGGTCATGGGCGGAATTCCGCCGGAGTTCATCGAGGCGCAGCGCCGCGAGAGCGACAAGGTTGCGAAGGCGGCTTTGGCGCGCTTCGAGGAAGCCGCGAAACGCGCGGGCATCTCCCATGAAACCCATGTGATCCGGGCCAGCATGGCGGAAGCGGGCGACCTGCTCGGAAAGCTCGCGCGCCGGTTCGACCTCGCGATCTGCTCGCAGGACGACCCGAACCAGGCGGTCACCAACGAGATCGCGACCGAGGCGCTGCTGTTCGAATCCGGTCGCCCCGTGATCGTGGTGCCCTATGTGCAGAAGGCGGGTCTCAAGCTCGACCGCGTGATGGTGTGCTGGGACGGCAGCCGCGCCGCGACGCGCTCGATCGCGGATTCGCTCCCGCTGCTGCAAAAAGCCAAGCAGGTCGACATCGTCATCGTCGCCGGCAAGCGCGCCAAGGACGACGAAGTGCCGGGCGCCGACCTCGGTCAGCATCTCGCACGGCACGGTCTCAAAGTGGAAGTCAAGCGGCTGACCTCGCCGGATATCGACGTCGCCAATACGCTGCTGTCCTACGCAGCCGATTCCAGCGCCGACCTGATTGTGATGGGCGGCTACGGCCATTCGCGGCTGCGCGAATTCATCCTCGGCGGCGTCACCCGTGGTATCCTGTCGAGCATGACCGCCCCCGCTTTGATGTCGCATTGACGCCTGCGACCGAGACCCTGCGCGACGGCTCGCACGTCGTCATCCGGCCATTGCGGCCGGAGGACGGCGCGCTCTATCCTGACTTTCTCGCCGACGTGACGCCGGACGATCTGCGGCTGCGATTCTTTGCCCCGGTCGCCGAGCTGAGCGAGGCGATGATCGACCGCCTCACCCACTACAATCCGGCGACTGCGATGGCCTTCATCGCGCTGTCGGTCCCCGGCGGCCGCATGCTCGGCGTGGTGCGGCTGCACGACGACACCGACGGCGCATCCGGAAGCCGCAGCGCATCGAAGGGCGCGGAATTCGCCGTGCTGGTGCGCTCGTCGCTGAAAGGCCAAGGGCTCGGCTGGCTCCTGATGAAGCGCATGATCGGCTATGCAAGGAAACACGGCATCGCCGTCGTCCACGGACAAGTCCTGGACGAGAACTCCACTATGCTTGCGATGTGCGAAGAACTCGGCTTTCACGTCGCCGACGATCCGGCCGAGCGCGGGATGAAATATGTGACGCTGGCGCTTAACTAGCGCCGCACACCGATCGGCGGCAGCCGCACCTGCGCGACCAGACCGCGGGCGCGGGCATCGACCACGCCGAGACCGCGCAGCACGAACAGCGTCATCGACTGCACGGCTTCCCGCATTTTCGCCCCATCGCTGTCCGCGGACGGCGCCTGCGGGCCGACCAGACCTTCAAGCAACGCGCCGACAATCGCCGGCGCGGCAATCGCGGCATCGACGTCGGTAAGGTGGCCGTGTTGGGTCGCGGCCCTGATCCGGCCGGCGATTTCCTCGACCAGCGCGTTGCGAAAATCGAGCCGCGCGGATTCGACGCCGCTCTCGGTCGGCTCGGCGATCACCGCCCAGCTCAACCGCCGCTCGGCGATAATGCGAGCCGCGAAGGTGGCAATCGTCGCAGCGAGCGCCGACAACGGGCCCGGCGCGGCGTCGCCCGCGCTGCGCATCGCCGCGATCTCGCGCTCGGCGACCGAGGTGACGAGATCGGTGACAAGGTCGGATTTCGAGGGGAAGTAACGGTAGACGGTGCCGGCCGCGATGCCGGCGCGCTGCGAAACCGGCACGATCTGCACCGCCGCCATGCCGCCATTGCCGGCGATGGTGCGCGCCGCGCCGAGGATCGCCTGCTCCCGCTCGGCCATCCGGCGGGTGACGTTCGGTGTGCGGCGATAGACCATGCCGCACTGAATCCTGATTCACCGGATTCTGACAAGCACAACGTGAAATGCGTCAGTTCTTGCCGCCGGACAGAGCCTTTTCGCGGATGCCGGAGAGCGTCAGGGCCGGCGAAATGCCGTCCGGATCGACCTTGAGGTGGATGATCGCCGGCAGGCCCGACTTCTCGGCGGCCTCGAAGGCCGCCGGGAAATCGGCCGTCTTTTCGACCAGCGCCCCGAAACCGCCGAACGCCCTGGCATAGGCGACGAAGTCCGGATTGCGCAGCGCGGTCGCCACCACGCGGCCCGGATAATCGCGCTCCTGATGCATGCGGATGGTGCCGTACATGCCATTGTCGAACAGCACGACGATGATCGGCAGTTCATACTGGACCGCGGTAGCGAAGTCCTGCCCCGTCATCATGAAGTCGCCGTCGCCGGCGATGCAGACGACCGGGCGCGAAGGGTCGAGCCGTTTCGTCGCAACCGCCGCCGGCAGACCGTAGCCCATCGAGCCCGACGTCGGACCGACCTGGGTGCCGAATTTTCGGAACCGGTAATAGCGATGAATCCAGCCGGCGAAATTGCCGGCGCCGTTGGTGATCGCGGCCTCCGGCGGCAGCCGCTCGCGCAACCAGGTGATGATCTCGCCGAGATTGACCGAACCCGGCACTTTAGTCGGCGTCTCCGACCACGCGAGATAATCCGCGTGCGCGGTCGCGGTCCCCTCCCGCCATCCGATCTCGCTCGGCGGCTGCAGACCCTCCAGCGCGGAACAGAACGCGCTCGGCGCGGCATGAATGGCGAGATGCGGACGATAGACGCGGCCGAGTTCCTCGGCGCTCGGATGAACGTGAACGAGTTTGGTCTGTGGCAACGGAATGTCGAACAGCGAGTAACTCTGCGACGGCATTTCGGACAGCCGCGTGCCGATCATCAGCACCAGATCGGCGGCCTTGACGCGCGCCAGCAGTTTCGGGTTCGGCCCGATGCCGAGATCGCCGCCGTAGCAGGGATGCAGCGCATCGAACAGGTGCGCGCGGCGGAACGTCGTGAAAACCGGCAGCGCGAAGCGCTCGGCAAAGCGCATCAACGCCGCGCTCGCTTGCGCCGACCAGCGGCTGCCGCCGGCGATCACCACCGGCCGCTCGGCCGCCCAGATCAGCTTCTGCAACCGGCTCATGTCGTTGAGGCCGGGCCAGGTCTCGACGAGGTCCGCCGCCGGCGCGTCGCCGACCAGCACGCGGTCGGTCAGCATGTCCTCCGGCAGCGCGATCACCACCGGGCCGGGCCGGCCGTTCATCGCGGTGTAGAAGGCACGCGAGACGAGTTCGGGAATGCGCGAAGCGTCATCAATTTCAGTCACCCACTTCGCCATGGTGCCGAATACCGCCCGGTAATTGATCTCCTGGAACGCCTCGCGTTCGCGCATGTCGCGCGCGACCTGACCGACGAAGACGATGAGCGGCGTCGAATCCTGTTGCGCAATGTGGATGCCGGCGGAGGCGTTGGTGACGCCCGGCCCGCGCGTGACGAAGCATATGCCGGGCCGGCCAGTCGCCTTGCCGACGGCTTCCGCCATCATCGCCGCGGCGCCCTCGTGGCGGCATACCGTCAGCGCGACCTTGCGGTCGTAGAAGGCATCGAGCGCGGCCAGATAGCTTTCGCCCGGCACGCAGAAGACGTGGCCGACGCCCTGCGCGATCAACTGGTCGACCAGAATCTCACCGCCGGTACGGGTGCCGTCATTCGAGCGCATCGCGGTCTCCGGACTGCCGCGCGGGTTTCGCGCCGCGGCAGCTATAGCCGACCGGCGCGCCGGCAGCGAGGGGCTTGCCGGGCACCGGCGTCAACCGGCGCCCGTCGCCTCAATTTCCTTCTCGTTCCTTCTAGCGCCGCAGCGGCGGGCAGAATTTGACCGGCGTCATCAGCGTCGTGCGCTGGCTGGCCATATATCCGGCCTTGCGGCTTTCATCGAGATAGACCTTCCAGTCCGGATCGGCGGCCTGCGCGGCGCGGCGCTTCTCGCGGTCGGCGGCACTGTCATAGACCCATAGATGGACGAGCGTGTTCATCTCGCCGCTCTCGGCCTGCAGATAGGCGAGCGGCTGGCCGATATGGCGGACCTGAACCGGGAAGCCGTATTTTTCGTAGAGTTCGAGCTGCGCGGGGGTGCAACCGGGCCGAATGGTGTAGGTGCGGACATCGACGAGCACGTGAGTTCTCCCATGACTTGGACAGGCCGCGGCAAGCGGCAATGGCGGGACTCTTTCGGCCCGCGACGCCGCGGTCAATAGTGGGAGAGGTCAGGCGTTTTCGACTGTCGCCACCTGAAAAGTATGCATCTCGCCGTCCTCATCGCGGATCGAAACATATTCGCCCGGACGGAACGCATGCGCGCCGAAACGGTAGCCGGCCTCGTCGTCGTCCTCGGCAGTATCGTCATAGTCGAACACCCAGCGCGCGTGCTCCGGCCCGCCCGGCTTGTGCACCAGCTTGCCGTGCTCGTCGTCCTCGCCGTCCCAAAACCGCCGGACGCCGCAGTTCCCGCGATGCGCGCGCCACAGCGCGGCGTCGATATGTCCACCGGCATCGAGCGGCGCGATGAATTCGTAGCCGTGGCGGCTCGAGCCTTGCGGAAACTCCTTCGACCGCGCGAGATTGAGGCGGATGCGTTTGAACTGATGCGGCAAGCTGGTCACGGCGTTATCTCCGGGTCGGACGGACTTGAATTCAACGCGAAGGATCGAGCATGCAGACGAGGCCCGCCTTGATCTGAATCATCACGAAACCGCCCTCGTGCTTTCATACAAATGGGCCCGCGATATTGGAGAAACGATGACAAAATCGCCGGGCGGCTCGACTCTTTCGCCGCAGACGCAGGATCAGGAGGCGGCGTTCGCCTTGCTCGCCGATCCGGCAAGCCACGGCGGCGCGCCGGTGCGGCGAATCGACACCCATGCGGCCTCGGTGTTTCTGGCCGGCGACCGCGCCTACAAGGTGAAGCGCGCGGTGCGCTTTCCCTTTCTCGACTATTCGACGCTGGCGAAGCGCAAGGCGGCCTGCGAGGCGGAGATCGAAGTCAACCGGCCGTTCGCGCCGCAGCTCTACCGCGCGGTCGTGCCGCTCACGCGCGAAGCGGACGGAACCCTTGCGATCGACGGCGACGGCGACGCTGTCGAATGGACGCTGCTGATGCGTCGCTTCGACGAGACGCAGACGCTCGACCACCTCGCCGGGGCCGGCAGGATCGATCGCGCGCTCGCCGAAGCGCTCGGCCGCGCGGTCGCCGAGGCCCACGCCAGGCTTCCCGACACCGATGCCGTCGCGTGGATCAAATCATTGCCGACCGTAATCGCCCAGAACGACGAAGACCTGCGCAAGCACCCCGAACTGTTTCCACCCGGCGAGACGACGGCGCTGCGGCAGAACACCGAAGCCGCGTTCGAGAAAGTCCATCCGCTGCTCGACGCGCGCGGCCGCGCCGGCCTGGTGCGCCGCTGTCACGGCGACCTGCATCTCGGCAATATCGCGCTGATCAACGGCAAGCCGGTGCTGTTCGACGCCATCGAGTTCGACCCGCTGATCGCTGCCGGCGACCTGTTCTACGACCTCGCCTTTCTGCTCATGGACATGGTGGAGCGGGACTTGCGCACGGCGGCAAGCCTCGTGCTCAACCGCTATCTGCGCGCGCGGCGCAATGACGACGATCTCGACGCGCTGGCGGCACTGCCGCTGTTCATGTCGCTGCGCGCGGCGATCCGCGCCAAGGTGACCGCCATCAAAGATTCGAGCGGTGAGACCGCAAAGTCCGCGCGGGCCTATTTTGCGCTGGCGCAGCGACTGTTGAAGCCACCCGCGCCACAGCTTGTCGCGGTCGGCGGACTGTCGGGGACCGGAAAGTCGATGCTGGCCGAGGAACTCGCGTCGCACATTCTGCCCGAACCGGGCGCGGTGGTGATCCGCAGCGATGTCGAACGTAAAGCCATGTTCGGCATCGCCGAGACGGACCGCCTTCCCGCGTCCGCTTACACCAGCGAGGTGACGGAAAAAGTCTATCGCCGGATCGCCGCTCTTGCTTCGCGCGCACTCGGTGCCGGGCATTCGGTGATCGCCGACGCGGTGTTCGCGCGGGCCGATGAACGGGCGGCGATCGAAGCGGTCGCGCGCGAGGCCGGCGTCGAATTCCACGGCCTGTTCCTGACCGCCGACCTCGCCACCCGCGTGACCCGCATCGGCGGCCGCAAGGCGGATGCCTCCGACGCCGACGCGGCCGTGGCGCAGCGCCAGGAGGACTACGACCTCGGCGCACTCGACTGGGCACAGGTCGACGCCGCCGGCACGCCCGCCGAGACGCTGCACCGCGCCCGCACAGCACTCGGACCCTGAACCCGCCAGCTATGCAGGAAACCGGCCCCGACCGGCGCCCGGAATACTGGCTGCGACCTGCAATTCGGGGCATAGCTGTCGGCGCGGCTCGCAGCCAGGTCGGTTCTCCTTTTTATGCCTCCGGCATCCCCATCCACCTCCTATCTCACGCGGAACATCGCGGTCGGGCTCGCCGGCTATTGCTCCTTCGTGAACCTCTATTCGCCGCAGGCGATCCTGCCGCTGCTGTCGGCGGAATTCGGCGTCGGCGCCGCCGAAATCTCCTCGCTGATGACGGCGGGCACGCTTGCGATCGCCCTCACCGCGCCCTTCACCGGAACGGTCGCCGACGTGATCGGCCGCAAGCGCATCATCGTCACCGCGATGCTCGTGCTGGCGATCCCCACCGTCATGATCGCGCTGTCGACGACGCTGACGCAGATGATCGTCTGGCGCTTCGTGCAGGGACTGGTGCTGCCGCCGATTTTCGCCGTGACCATCGCCTATATCGGCGAGGAATGGCCGCGCGACAAAGCGACCGCCGCGGCCGGAATTTACACGTCCGGCGCCAGCCTCGGCGGCTTCAGCGGGCGCTTCTTCGGCGGCATTCTTGCCGACAACTTCGGCTGGCCGGTCGCCTTCTATGCGCTCGCCGGGATCGCCTTCGTCGGCGGGCTTGTCGTGCTGATGCTGCTGCCGCGCGAGAAGAAATTCGTGCGCTCCGACGGGCTGGTCGCTTCGGGCCGGCAAATGCTCGCGCATTTCCGCAACCCGCAACTGGTCGCGACCTATGCGGTGGGCTTCGGCGTGCTGTTCAACTTCATCGCCACGTTCACTTATGTCAGCTTTCACCTTGCCGGCGCACCCTACAATCTGTCCGCCACCGCGCTCGGCATGATCTTCATTGTCTATCTCGTCGGTTCGGCGGCAACGCCATGGGCCGGTTGGGCCGTGGCCCGGTTCGGCCGGCGGCGTTTCGTGATCGCGACCATTGCGGTCTGGCTCGGCGGCATTGCGCTCACGCTCACCGCGCCGCTGCCCGCCATCGTGGTCGGTCTCGCGCTCTGTGCGGCCTGCGGCCTCATCTGTCAGGCGATCTCGACCGGCTATGTGACCGTTACCGCGCAGGCCGGCCGCTCGTCGGCGGTCGGTCTCTATGTCACGAGCTTCTATGTCGGCGGCAGCTTCGGCGCGGCGCTCGGCGGCATCGCATGGATTTTCGGCCAATGGCCGGCCTGCGTCGCGATGGTGGCGATCATGCTCGCGATCATGGCGGCGATCGTGAAGTTCGCCTGGACGCCGCGGGTGCCGCCCGGGCCGGCGACGACGCCGGTGGAGCCGGCCTAGACCGGATCTGCCGAAGGATGCCAGAGCGGCGCGTAGCCGCGACCGAGGGCGCGCAGGATCGACGGCGGGGTCAGCACGTCAACCTTGCCGTCGCGCGGCCGCCTCGCTCCCTCCCGATAGCCCGACGGCGTCCACCTCAGAAGCCGATTGCCGCGTAGCGCAAAGGCCGCATCGCCGCGCGCGATCATCGTGCCATCCGGCAACGCATTGATGGCGCGGCGGTGCAGGCGTTTGGTTTTCCCGTCGAGCCGCTCGCGGTGCAGAACCACGTCCATCTCGGGCGCAGACAGCCGCCTATCGCGCGGCGCAAAGGCTTCCGCGAAGCTATCCGCATCCTGACGCCGGCACTCGAAACAGGGCCGATGACCCGCGGCGAACGCCGTCACCTCGTCGAGAAAGAACAACTCGGTATAGAAGCGGCCCCAGACGTCGCGCTGGCGGCCCCGAAATTCCAGCGCGCAACAGATCCACTGCCGCGAGGCCCAGCGCCGCGTCGTCAGCGTTCGTCCGTCGGTGTGGATGCGCCCGCCGCGATTGCCCATCATCGTCCCGCGCGCTGAATGCGCGAGGAAATCGCCAAACGGCGTGACGCGGTTTTGCAGCGGCATGCCGCAGTCTAGCCCAGGCGGGGGCCGGTCGTTACTCCCAGACCGGCCGCCGCCGCATCAGCAACGGGCCATAGATCGCGACAAAGCCCGCGAACGCCGCGATCCACGCGGCCGCCGCGGCGTCGAGCAGGAACATGGAGCCCGACAGCGAGGCGGCGATACGCAACAAGGCCGCGGCGAGCACGAGCGCATAGATCGCTTGCGTACCGGTCGACGCAACGAGCGCGTTTCCGGTATGGCCGAGGCTCGCCCGCGTCATCACCGCGAGCGTCATCAGGCCGATCGCGCCGGCGGTCCAGGCGTGAATGCCGGCGCTCGGCGCAACCGCCGGCCAGAAAACTGCGGCGGCAAGCAGCAGAAAACCGATGGGCACAAAGGCATAGGCAACATGCAACACCAGCACCAGCCGGTCGGCCAGCGTACGGTCGCCGGCCCAGCGCGCAAGCCGCACCGCGTGGAGGATACCGGCTGCGAGCAGCAGCGCGCCGGTGACGATGTGCAGCGGCGCGGCGATCCAGGCGACCAGCGCCAACGCTCCCGCCGCGATGCACAGCGCGTCGAAGCGCGAAAACGGCACCGGCAGCCGGCCCGGATTGTTCCGCGCGAGCCAGTTGTTGGTGAAGCTCGGCACGATGCGTCCGCCGATCAGCGACACGAGGACGATGACGGCGGCAATCGACATGCGGATGCCGAAATCGGCGGCGCCGGCATGAATGGCTTCGAGATGAAACACGATGTTGCCGGCCGCCAACACCGCGAGCACGATCAGCACGCGCAGGTTCCGCCAGTTCTTGCCGGCGACGATTTCGCGCGCGGCGACACCGGCGAGCGCGACCAGAAACGCGACATCGACGGCGGCCGCGAGCGCCGGGCCGATCAATGCCGAAGTTGCAATGGCGACGCGGCCGGCCAGCCACAGCGCGGCGAGTGCGGCAAGCGGCGCGCCGTTGACCGGCAGCCGCCCGGTCCAGTTCGGCACCGCCGTCAGCAGGAAGCCTGCGATCGCGGCGGCGACATAGCCGAACAGCATTTCGTGGATGTGCCAGTCGAGCGCGCCGAACGCGGTGGGCAAAGCGAAGGCGCCGTAGAATTGCGGGACCCAGAGCAGGATGCCGAACGCGGCCCACAGCCCCGCGCCGAGAAAGAACGGCCGGAAGCCGTAGGAAAACAGCGCCGGCCCGGCATAATCGCGGCGGCGCGCAAGGGCGACGTTCATGACGAGACTCCTTCGTGCCGAGTAAGGCGCAAACGGCACGGATACGATTGATATCGATCAAGCCGCATAGCTCACCACCCGAAATGCAAAGCGCCCGCCGAATGGCGGGCGCTCGCATATCGCTGTTGGCGCGGTCAGCCCTGCGGCTGCGGGGCGACGTCGCCGGTCGGCGCGTCGGGCCGCGGGCGTGGCTTGCCGGAGGGCGGCACGGCGGAAGAGCGCGGCGTTGACGGCTCCACGACCGTTTCACGGTGCGGCCGCTTGCCAGCGATCAAGTCCTTGATCTCGTCGCCCGACAGCGTTTCGAACTCGATCAGCCCCTTGGCGAGCAGTTCGAGATCGGCGCGCTTCTCGGTCAGAATGCGGGTCGCCTCTTCGTAACCGGCTTCGACGTAGCGGCGGATTTCGCCGTCGATCTTGCGCGAGGTCTCTTCCGAAATGTTCTGCTGGCGGGCGACCTGATAGCCGAGGAACACCTCGTCCTGGTTCTCGCCGTAAGCGACGGTGCCGAGTTCGTCCGACAGACCCCAGCGCGTCACCATCATGCGTGCAAGCCTCGTGGCCTGCTCGATGTCGGAGGCTGCGCCCGAGGTCACCTTGTCCTTGCCGAACACGAGTTCTTCGGCGACCCGGCCGCCCATCATGATGGCAAGCCGCGAGGTCATCTGCTCGAGACTCATCGAGAGCTTGTCGCGCTCCGGCAACTGCATGACCATGCCGAGCGCACGGCCGCGCGGGATGATCGTCGCCTTGTGGACCGGGTCGGTCGCCTTGACGTTGAGCGCGACGATGGCGTGGCCGCCCTCGTGATAGGCGGTGAGGAGCTTTTCCTCTTCGGTCATGACGAGCGACTTGCGCTCGGCGCCCATCATCACCTTGTCCTTGGCGTCCTCGAATTCGGACTGCGTGACCATGCGCTTGTTGCGGCGCGCGGCCATCAGCGCCGCTTCGTTGACGAGATTCATCAGGTCGGCGCCGGAGAAGCCCGGCGTGCCGCGGGCGATGGTCTTCAGGTTCACGTCGGGCGCCAGCGGCACCTTGCGGACGTGAACTTTCAGGATCTGCTCACGGCCGACCACGTCCGGGTTCGGCACCACGACCTGGCGGTCGAAGCGGCCCGGGCGCAGCAGCGCGGGATCGAGCACGTCGGGGCGGTTGGTGGCGGCGATCAGGATGATGCCTTCGTTGGCCTCGAAGCCGTCCATCTCGACCAGCAACTGGTTGAGCGTCTGCTCGCGCTCGTCATTGCCGCCGCCGAGGCCGGCACCACGATGGCGGCCGACCGCATCGATTTCGTCGATGAAGATGATGCACGGCGCATTTTTCTTCGCCTGCTCGAACATGTCGCGGACGCGGCTCGCGCCGACGCCGACGAACATCTCGACGAAGTCGGAGCCGGAAATCGTGAAGAACGGAACGTTCGCCTCGCCGGCAACCGCGCGCGCGATCAGCGTCTTGCCGGTGCCGGGCGGGCCGACCAGCAGCACGCCGCGCGGAATGCGTCCGCCGAGCCTCTGGAACTTGCCGGGGTCGCGGAGGAACTCGACGATCTCCTGCAGATCCTGCTTGGCCTCGTCGACGCCGGCGACGTCTTCAAACGTGACGCGGCCATGCGCTTCGGCGAGCAGCTTGGCGCGCGACTTGCCAAAGCCCATCGCCTTGCCGCCGGCACCCTGCATCTGCCGCGACAGGAAGATCCACACGCCGATCAACGCGATGAACGGGAGCCACGAGACCAGCAGCGACACGAACCACGGCACGTTGTCCTGCTGCGGCCGCGCGGTGATCGAGACGCCCTTCGAGTAGAGCTTCTGGACCAGCGTCGGATCGCTCGGCGCATAGGTCTGGAAACTGCGGCCGTCGGAGAAGGTGCCGTGGATTTCCGGCCCCTGGATCACGACGTCGCGGACGCGGCCCTGATCGACCTCATTGAGCAGTTGCGAGAACGAGATGTCCTGGGCGGCGGTGCGCTGGGTCGGGTTCTGGAACAGCGCGAACAACGCCAGTAGCAGGAGGACAATGATGACCCAGAGGGCGAAGTTGCGCAGATTGGCGTTCATTTCGCGTCCTTCAATTCCACGGCAGCGGCGGACACACGAGTGCCCATACTCCGTGGCAATGTCACGGCAGGATTACTCCCAATGTAGGCACGGGGACCACCCCTGCCAATGCCGATAGCCTCGAATCTCTGCATTCTATCGCGTTTTGGCGGGCCCGGTCCGGCGCGATCGCCCCTTGGTTAAGGGCTTTCCGTGTCCTTTCCGGTGCCGTCCGCGGCGCGGCGGCGCGGTTTCCACCGTCATCCGGCGGCCGTCGACGGTCAGGACCGCGCCGGCCAGACTGCGCCGCAGCGCCGGTTTTCCGGTGTTCCAGGCCATTTCGGCGGCCGCAAACAGGGCCTCGAGCTTGCCAAGCTCGGCCGGCCCCTCCGCGCCGAGCCGGTCGACCGCGTGGCGCAGCATCCGCAGCCCGATCTCGGCCGGCATCGTGAAAAACTGGGCGGCGTCGAAGGTGACGACCCCGGCTTCGGGGCCGGCCACCGCCAGCATCGAGAATGCGCGCGAGGCCGTGGCATCGAGCGCCTCGTCGGCCCGGCGCAGCCGCCGCGCCAGCAATGCGAGCCGCCGTGCATCGAGCCCCTCGCCCGCGAGCGCCGGCATGATCTGCCGCAGCCGCGCGCGCGTGAAGCGCGGATCGCGGTTCGAGGGATCGTCGGCGAACGGCAGCCCCGCCTTGGCCGCGGTCGCGATCAGCCGCGCCTTCGGAATATCGAGCAGCGGGCGCACCAGCGTGCAGCCGCCGAGCGGCGTGTCGCGAAGCATCGCGCCAAGTCCGCCGATACCGCTGCCGCGCGCCATGCGCATCAGCACCGTCTCGGCCTGATCGTCGCTGGTATGCGCGGTGACGATGTGGGAAGCACCGCTCTTGAGCGCAGCATCGCCGATCAAACGATAGCGTGCGACCCGTGCCGCCTCCTGAATGCCGCTCTTTGGCTTTGCGCCGGACCAGCGCAGGACGCGATGGGGCACCTTGAGCCGCCGCGCGAGCCGCGCCACGGCGAGCGCCTCGGCCCGCGCCTCCTTGCGCAGTCCGTGATCGACCGTGACCGCGGAGAGCTTCGGTTTCGATCTGAGGCCGTCACGCCAGCGCGCGGCGAGATACAGGAGCGCGACCGAGTCCGGGCCGCCCGAGACCGCGAGCACGATCGCCGCCGCATCGGTCAGGCTGCCGAAGAGCTGTCTGGCTTCGCTGATCGAAACAGGTTTTTCGCGTGACGGCATGGTTCGCCCGGGCTGCCTCGTTCCGGAACCGGGTGCGGCCCCGTCGCGGCACAGCCTAGCACTTGATGCGCTTCTGTTCCTGCTCGACGGCGCGCTTCACGCCGCCCGAGGCGCGCGGATATTTGCGCGCCACCTCGCCGAACGACGCGCAGGCGAGTTCCTTTTGCTCCATCGCGGCAAGCGACTGGCCGAGCCGCAACAGCGCGTCCGGCCCCTTGCCGGAATTCTCGAAATTGCGCACCACGATCAGGAAGGCGTCGGCAGCATCCTGATAGCGCTGGCGCTGAAAATAGGTCTCGCCGAGCCAGTAGCGCGCGTCGGGCTCGAGCGTGCTCGCCTGATGCTTCTTCAGGAAGGTCTGGAACGCCTGCTCGGCCAGCGCATAGTCCTTGCGCAGCACATAGCCATAGGCGAGGTCGTATTCATCTTTCGGCGACTGCGACGGCGCAAGCGTCGCCATCTGCGGCCCGGCGCGGCCGGCCGCCGGTGCGCCGGCAGCGGGCGGCAAACCGTTGCCTGCGGGCGGCGCGGCCGTCGCGGCACTGCCGGCGAGCGTCGACAGATCGAGCGGGGCACCCGCGGCGCGGCCGCCCGGCGCGCCGACCGGCGCGGTCTCAGGTTCGAGGATCGGCGCAACACCTGGATTGGAATTGCCCGGAATGGAATTGCCCGGCGGCGTATTGCCGGCGACCGCGTTGCCGCCGAGCGTACGCGGTGCGCCCGGCGCATTCGGGTTCTGGCTCGGATCGAACACGTCGGAGCGGCGACCGGGCTGCGCGGCAGCGGGCGGCACAGCAGCGGGCGCGGCCGGGCGCGCGTTCGACGGCGACTGCGACGGTGCAGGTGATTTGGCGCCGAGCTGTCGGAAGCGGAACTCGTTGTCTTCCTGCATGCGCTGAATCTGCGCCTTGAGCTGCTGGTTCTCGAACTGCAGCCGCTCGATGGTGCCGGTCAGTTCGCGTAGCGCGTTTTCGATGCGGCCAAGCCGGCCCGCATCGTCGGCCGGAATGCCGCCCTGTTGCGGGACGCCTTGCGGCGGCGCGTTCTGCGGCTCACCGCGCGAGAACAGGTTGTTGAGGAAACCACCAGGCCCACCGTTTTGCCCGCGATCCTGCGCCGCGCCCGGCCCGGCGCCAATCAGGATCGGCGCGGCCAACAGGGCCGCGATGACGGTACGAAATACAATCGTGCTCATGAACAGTCGCCGGCTTCGTCTCGGTCGGAACGCCATAGCATAGCCGCCGCCACGTCGAAATTAAGGCTTTTGGCCGGGAGTCCCGCGGCCCTCAGGTCTTGGCGGCGGCCTCGCGCGCCTTCTTGCGGCCCGAAAGCCACTCCTCGAGCCGCTGCATCATCACAAAGAACGACGGCACGAACAGCACCGCGATGCAGGTCGAGGCGAGCATGCCGGTGAACACCGCGATGCCGATCGAGGCCCGCGCATTGGCGCCGGCACCGCTCGCCAGCACCAGCGGCAGCGTGCCGAGAATGAAGGCGAACGACGTCATCAGGATCGGGCGGAACCGCGCGCGCGCCGCCTCGACCGCAGCTTCCGCGATCGGCTTGCCCGCCTCGCGCAGTTCGCGGGCGAATTCGACGATCAGGATCGCGTTCTTCGCCGACAGCGCGATCAGCAGCACAATGCCGATCTGCGTGTAGAGGTTGTTGTCGATGCCGAGCCCGCGCAGCGCCAGCACCGGCCCGACCAGCGCGATCGGCACCGAGAACAGCACGGCAAACGGCCGCAGCCAGCTCTCGTATTGGCCGGCGAGCACCAGATAGACGAGCAGCATCGCCATCGCGAAGACGAGATACATCTGGTTGCCGACCAGCTTCTCCTGGAACGACATCGCCGACCACGCATAGCCGACATTCTGCGGGAACGATTTGGCGGCGAGCCCCTCCATCAGCGCCATCGCCTGCCCGCTTGAGAAACCCTGCGCCGGCAGCCCGATAATCGAAGCCGTCGGATAGAGATTGTAGAGGCTGATGAGCGAGGGGCCGACTACCGGCGTCACCTCGATCAGCGTGCCGAGCGGCACCATGTCGCCGGCATTGTTGCGCACCGACAGCCGGTTGATGTCGTCGACATTGAGCCGGAAATCCGACTCAGCCTGCACATAGACCTGGAACACCCGGCCGAATTTCGTGAACTGATTGACGTAGCTCGAGCCGAGATAGCCGCCGAGCGTGTTGAACACCTGATCAAGACCGACCTGCAAGGACTGCGCCTTCACGCGATCGACATTGATGAGATATTGCGGGCTGTCGGACCGGAACGAGGTCAGCACCAGCCGGATGCTTGATTGCGTGGCGGCGTTCTCGACGGTGGTGTTGGCGACGCGGGCGAGGCCGCCATAATCGGAGGTTCCGCCCTGAAGCAGCACCTGCATGGTGAAGCCCGACGCAAAGCCGATGCCCTGGATCGGCGGCGGCGGCAGCACGCGCACCGTCGCCTCCTCGATTCCGGCCATCGCCTGGTTGAGACTGGTGAGCATCGGCAGCAGGCCGAGCTTCCTGCCGCGTTCGGCCCAGTCCTTCAGAATGATGTAGGAGACGCCGGAACTCGCGAGCGAGGCATTGCCGTCGAGCGGCGACACGCCGGCGATGGTGACGACCTGCTTCACGCCGTCGGTTTCGCGCGCGAGCTTGCTGACCTTGTCGAGCACCGCCTGCGTGCGCACCAGCGAGGCGCCGTCCGGCAACTGCACGGTCGCGATCATGTAGCCCTGGTCCTCGGGCGGGATGAAGCCGGTCGGCACTTTCGAGAAGGCATAGAATGTCAGGCCGACGATCACGGCGGCGGCGAGGACCATGCCGGCCCAGACATGCACCAGCTTGCCCATCAGCCAGGCGTAGCCATTTTCGAGCTTGCCGTAGGCCGCGTTGAAGGCGCGATAGGCGACGTTGCGCTTTTCCATCGGCACTGTGGGACGCAGCCACAAGGCGCACTGGGTCGGCTTCAGCGTCATGGCATTGACCGCGCTGATGAGCGCGGTCGCGGCGATCACCAGCGCGAACTGCGCATACATCTGCCCGGTCAGGCCGGGCAGGAACGCCGCCGGCAGGAACACCGCGAGCAGCACCAGCGTGATGCCGATGATCGGCCCAAGCAGCACGTCCATCGCCTTGATCGAGGCGTCGTGTGGCGTCATGCCGTGATCGATATTGTGGGCGGCGCCTTCGACCACAATGATGGCGTCGTCGACCACGATGCCGATCGCCAGCACGATGGCGAACAGTGTCGCGAAATTGACCGTGAAACCCAGTGCCGCCATCGCCGCGAAAGCACCGATGATCGTCACCGGCACGGTGGTCGCCGGCACCAGCATCGCGCGCCAGTCCTGCAGGAACACCATGATGACGATCAGGACGAGGATGGTCGCCTCAAACAGCGTCTTGTAGACCTCGTCGATCGAGGCCTCGACGAACACCGTGGTGTCGAAGGGGATCGAGTACTTCAGCCCCTGCGGGAAACGAGCGGCGAGTTCGTCCATCCGCTGGCTCACCGCCTTGGCCACCGCCAGCGCGTTGGCGCCGGGCGCAAGGAAGATCGCAAGTCCGGCCGAAGGATTGCCGTCGAGCTTGAAGATCTGCCCGTAGGTCTGCGCGCCAAGCTCGACCTTGCCGATGTCGCGCACGCGCGTGATCTCGCCGGCGCTGCCGGTCTTGACGATCACCTCGGAAAACTGCGCGACCTCGTCGAGCCGGCCGGAGACGTTCAGCGTATATTGAAAGCCGACATTATCCGGGCCCGGCGGGGCGCCGATCTGGCCGGAGGTCACCTGCGCATTCTGCTGTTGAAGCGAATTGATGACGTCTTTGACGTTCAGCCCGCGCGCCTTCATTTTCAGCGGATCGAGCCAGACCCGCATCGCATACTGACCGGCGCCGAACACCGACACGCTGCCGACGCCCGACACGCGGGCGATCTCGTCCTTCAGGCTGATGGTGGCGTAGTTCGCCATATAGAGGCTGTCGAACCGCGGATTGTCGGCGGTCAGCGCGACGATCTGGAGGATCGATGTCGATTTCTTTTCGACGGTGACGCCCTGCGACTGCACCGCGTCGGGCAGCGCCGACAGCGCCGTGTTGACGCGGTTCTGCACCAGCACCTGCGCGAAGTTCAGATCGGTGCCGATCTTGAAGGTCACGGTCAGCGAATAGCTGCCGTCCGACGCCGCGAAGGACTGCATGTAGATCATGTCCTGCACGCCGTTGACCTGCTGCTCGATCGGCAGCGCCACCGTGTTGATAACGGTGTTGGCGCTGGCGCCCGGATAACGGGTCGTCACCTGCACGGTCGGCGGCACGACGTCGGGATATTGCGCGACCGGCAGTTTCATGAGCGCGGCAAGGCCGATCACCACGAACAGGATCGCGATGACGTTGGCGAGAACCGGCCGTTCGATGAAAAATTTCGACATGGGCGCGGCCCGCTACTTCGCGCCGGACGCTGAACCGGCGGCTTGCGCTTGCGGATCGACCTTCTGCCCCGGGATCGCCCGCTGGAGGCCGGCGACGATCACACGTTCGTCGGCCGTCACGCCCTTGGTCACGACCCGCATGGTGCCTTCGAGCACACCGATCTCGACCGGCTTCTGCTCGACCACGTTGTCCTTGTTGACCACCAGCAGATAGCGTCCGGCCTGGTCGGCGCCGAGCGCGGTGTCGGGCACCAGCAGCGCCTCCTGCGGCGGCCCGAGCGGAATACGCACATGGACGAACATGCCGGGCAGCATCACGCGCTGCGGATTGTCGAAAATGCCGCGTCCCGCCATCGTGCCGGTCGAGGCGTCGACCGTCGGCGCGGCGTAGTCGAGGCGACCCTTGATCGGATAGCCTCTGTCGGTCTGCAAGCCGACTTCGACCGGCACCTGACGCAACTGCTCCGGCGTCAGACCGCGCTCGCGGATCAAGGCGCGGATGTGGATGACGTCGCTCTCGCTGATCGTGAAGTTCACGTAGATCGGATCGGCCTGCACGATGGTCGCGAGCGTCGTCGGCGTCCCGCTCGAATTCACATAGCTGCCGACCGAGACCTTGCGTGCCGAAACGATGCCGTCGAACGGCGCCTCGACGCTGGTGTAATCGAGATCGTTTTCCGCGAGCTTGAGGCTTGCGGTCTGCTGATCGAGGCTTGCGCGCGCGCTGTCGCGATCGCCTGTCGCGTTGTCGAGCGCCGCCTTCGACGCCGAACCGGACGGAACGAGCTCGGCCTGTCGCTGGTAATTGGCCTCCGACTTCGTCAGCGTCGCCTTGGCGTTGTCGACCGCGGCCTTGGACTGCTCGACCTTCAGTTGGTACGGCTTCTGCTCGATGACGAACAGGACGTCGCCCTTCTTGACGAATTGCCCGTCCTGCGCGGGCACCTTCTCGACGAAGCCGGAGACGCGCGCGACGAGGTCGGCGGAATTGACGGCGGCGGTGTTGCCGGTCGCTTCGAGATAGCGCGTCACCGGCCGCTTCAAGGGGGCCGCGACGGTGACCTTCGGCGGCGGCGGCGCGACATAGGTGTTGCTTTCGCCGCACGAAACGAGCGTCAGGATGAGCGGCGCGCTCAACAGCAACCGCGCGGCCCGCCTGGCTGTCCGTCGATCACGCATGGTGCGCCCCCAAACACGGCCGGCTATCGCGGCACGAAACGGTGTCACCCGTTCAAGTGGGGCAAGATTTTCGCGCTTTCAGGGGATTTGCAAGCGGCAATTGAACCGCAAAATCTCCACCCCCGGCGTCATGCGCCGCCGGAGCGGAAATTCAGCAGCCGCGCCGAGTTTCTTGCCGAGTTTATGCGCGGAGATTTACGAGCTGGCGTTCAGCACCGTCACCGCACGACGGTTTTGTGACCAGCAAGAGATGTCGTTACAGACCGCGACCGGACGCTCCTTGCCGTAGGAGATCGTGCGCATTCGCTGCGGATTGATCCCGCGTGACGCGAGATAGTCGCGCACCGTCTGGGCGCGGCGGGCGCCAAGCGCAATGTTGTATTCGCGGGTGCCGCGCTCGTCGGCATGGCCTTCGATCGTAAAATTGTAATTGGCGTAGTTGGCGAGCCATTGCGCCTGCTTGTCCAGCGTCTCGCGGGCCTGCGGCGTGAGATCGGTCTGGTCGGTCTCGAAGAAAACGCGGTCGCCGACATTGACGACAAAGTCCTGCTGGCTGCCGGGGGTTGCCGCCGCGCCGGCATTGGCCTGCGACTGGTCGGCCTGATTGGCACAGGCGCCGAGCGCGAGCGCTGCGATCATCACCGCCGCGAAGCGCAATCCGCGCGCGATCTGGATGTCCCTCATCATGCGGCCGTCTCCATGTCGAAAACTCGCGTCCGGTCTAACAGTCCGTTGGTTAAGCGAATATTCCATCAACCTTGATGGAGCCTTTGCGGACCCGCGAAAATACGCGCGGCCAGCGAAAACAGATTTTAATGGTTAAAGGCCGGTGAAATTAAGGCGGCGGCTTTGTGGCGGACCGTCCAGCCGGCCCGAACCGAGGCTTACGACAGCAGCGGCGACCAGGCCGGGTCGGAGGCGAAGGACGGCGTCGGCACGCGCTGGTCGTTGCGGCCGGTGATGTCCACCGTGAACAGCGAAGGTCCGCCGCCGGCGTCGCGGAAGAACATCAGGACGCGCCCGTTCGGCGCCCAGGTCGGGCCTTCGTTGTGGAAACCTTCGGTCAGCACACGCTCGCCGGAGCCGTCGGGCTTCATGACGCCGATCGCGAACTGCCCGCGCGCCTGCCGGGTGAAGGCGATGTAGTCGCCGCGCGGCGACCACACCGGCGTCGAGTAACGGCCGTCGCCGAAGCTGATGCGCTGCGCCGGGCCGCCGTTCGCCGCCATCACATAGATCTGCTGCGACCCGCCGCGGTCGGATTCAAAGCAAAGCCGCGAGGCGTCCGGCGCATAGGACGGCGCGGTATCGATCGCCGGCGTGTCGGTGAGCCGCGTCGTCTGCTTGGAGCGCAGATCCATCACGAACAGGTTCGAGTAGTTGCCCTGCTGGAGACTCATGACGACGCGCTGACCGTCGGGCGAAAACCTCGGCGCAAACGTCATGCCGGGAAAGTTGCCGACGATCTCGCGCTGGCCGGTTTCGATGTTGAGCAGATAGACCCGCGGCTCGGCCTGCCCGTAGGACATGTAGGTCACTTCCTGCGTCGACGGATTGAACCGCGGCGTCAGCACGAGGTCGTCGCCGCGCGTCAGGTAGCGCACATTGGCGCCGTCCTGGTCCATCAGCGCGAGCCGCTTGACGCGGCGCTCCTTCGGCCCGGTCTCGTCGACGAAGACGATGCGGGTATCGAAATAGCCGCGCTCGCCGGTCAATCTTTCGTACACCGCGTCGGAGATGATGTGCGCGATGCGGCGCCAGTTTTCCGGCGTCGTGAAGTATTGCTTGCCGTCGAGCTGCTGGCCGGCGAACACGTCCCACAAACGGAACTCGGCCTTGAGGCGTCCGTCGCCCTGCCGCGTGATGCGTCCGGTGACCAGCCCCTGCGCATTGATCGCGCGCCAGTCCGGGAAGCGCGGCACGACATCCGTGTTCACGACCTTCTCGATGAAGGCCTGCGGATTGATCGGCGCGAACAGGCCGCTGCGCTGGAGGTTCGCGCTGATGATCGCGGTGATGCTGCGGGCGACCTCCGCTTCCTGCGGCGCGGCGGCGACGAAATCCGGCAGCGCGACCGGCATCGGCTGGATGTTGCCCTGCGTGATATCGAGCCGCAGCACGGCGCCGGCGGCGCGCGGGCTCAGCGCGACAAGCGAGCCGGCCGCAGCCCCGGCGAGAAGATCGCGCCGGCTCGGCAGAGCGGTCGGTCGGGGGAGCCGGCTGAAAAGGTCGTCCATGGTCGGTGCTTGGTCGATGCTTGCGGTTGTCGAAACGATCAGCCGCGGAACATGTCGCGCGGATCGAAGGTCACTTCAATATCTTTCCACGTCTCATAGGTGTCCTTGCTCAGCATGTCGAACGGCTGGGCGCGGAACACGGCGCGGATCGCGCTGTCGCGCGCAGAGTCGAACATCTGGCCGCGTCCGCTTGTCAGCACGACCGGCGGGCCGGAAAGCCGTCCGTCGGGCTTCAACTGCATCCGGATGCGGATGATGAATTCTTCCGGATTCTGGATGCCGACCGGCGGGTTCCACAGCGCCATCAGCCGCGCCCGCAGCGCCTGCAATTCGGAGGCCGACAGCCGCTTGGCATTGCCCTGGCTGACGCCGAGCGACGGCGCAGAGTTGAGTTCGGCGCCGGTTGCGGCGTGACGCTGAGGATCGCGCTTGTCGAGCAGCGCTGCGATCTTGTCGGCGTCGAATTTCGGTTCCTTCTTCGGCGGCGGCCGCTTCGGCGGCAGACGATCGGGCTTGGCGACGACCTGCTGCGGTTGTTTGGGCGGTTCCTGCTTCTCGATCTTTTCGGCGATCGGATCGGGCTTGGATTCCGCGGGCGGTGGCGGCGCGGCGTCGGGCGCCGGCGCGATCTCTTTCTTCTCGGTGATCTTCGGTTTGGTCTCCTCGACCGGCTTGACCTCTTCCGCCTTCTTCTCGACCAGCGGCTTCGGCGGTTCTTCTTTCTTCTCTTTGGGCGGCTCCTTGGCGCCCTTGGCCAGTTCGGTGAACTTCTCGATCGAAACCATGTCGACCGGCATCGCCTCGACCGGCGGCGCCTCGAGCAGCTTGCCGTTGAATGAGACCATCGCCCAGGCCAGCACCGCGGCGTGCAGGCTGACCGACAGGGCTGAAGCCGTCTTCATCACGCTGTTTACGACCCTTGTTCAAACTCGGTGACGAGCGCGACCTTCGTGAAGCCGGCGGCGTTGAGCCGTCCCATCACCCGCATCACCGTACCGTAATCCACCTTCTTGTCGCCACGGACATAGACCCGTGCCGCCGTGCCGCCGCGAGCATCCGCCACGGCCTTGAGCTTGGGCACGAGGTCCTTGATGTCAATCTCGGATTCCTGAAGGAACACCTGCCCCTTGTCGTTGACCGAGATCGTCAAGGGCTCCTTGTCCTGGTCGAGGCTGGTCGCCTGGCTCTGCGGCAGGTCGATCGGCACGCCGACGGTCAGGAGCGGCGCCGACACCATGAAGATGATGAGCAGCACCAGCATCACGTCGACCATCGGCGTGACGTTGATCTCGCTCATCACGCCGCGACGCCGCCGCCGGCGGCTGACGCCGCCACCAATCTCCGGCGTGCCTGCGTTCGCGGCCATCTTAGTTTTGTCCCCGCTCGTCGATCTGGCGCGACAGGATCGCCGAGAATTCGTCGGCGAAACCTTCCATGCGCTGGGCCTGCTTGTTCACCTCGGCCGCGAACTTGTTATAGAAAATCGTCGCCGGTATGGCGGCGATCAGGCCGATCGCGGTCGCAAACAGCGCCTCGGCGATGCCGGGCGCGACCACCGCGAGCGATGTGTTCTTCGAGGCCGCGATCGACTGGAAGCTCGTCATGATGCCCCACACGGTCCCGAACAGGCCGATGAAGGGGCCGGCCGAGCCGACTGTCGCCAGCACCAGCAGCCGCTTTTCGAGATATTCGACCTCGCGCGCGATGGTGACGTTCATCACCTTCTCGATCCGGGTCTGCAGCCCGACGAAGGAGCGCGATGAACCTTCGAGGCTGCGTTTCCATTCCTTCATCGCGGCGACGAACAGCGCCGGCATGGCGTGGGCCGAGCGCGCCGACAGCGTGCGGTAAAGCTCCTCCAGCGACTGGCCGGACCAGAACGCCTGCTCGAAACTGTCCATGCTGCGGCGGGTCCGCGCAAAGAGGATGGTCTTGTCGATCGCGATGGCCCAGACCCAGACCGAACAGGCGAGCAGGCCCAGCATCACCGCCTTGACGATCCAGTGGGCGTGCCAGAACAGCGTCAGCAGCGAGAGGTCCGACGACGTCAGCGGCAGAACCGACTGGCCCACGTCAGCAGGATTCATGGTGAGGTCCTTTCGGCACGCCGTTTCAATCCTGCGCGCGGCACCGGCGGAGACCGGTACCAGAGGCCCAGATGAGCCGGATGACCGGCGGGCGGACCCGGCAATGTCGCGTGCGGTGCTTGCCGGCAACCCGTCCTGTTGCGAGGCCTCCCGGATCCGGGAAGCCCGGAAATCCCCGCTAAACTTGGCCAAACTTGGGCGCAAACCAGAGACTTGTCCGCGCGTACCCGGCCTAGACAGCGCTGATTATGGTTAAGGACTGGTTAGCGCCCCGACTTCGCCCGCCGATGACACGGGCTGCGCTCAAACGCAGAAGCCGCCCGGGGCGCGGGCGGCTTCGCAAAGCTCAGGTCACAAGGGACTTAAAGCGGGGGCTTATTGTGCCTGAGGCTGGGGGTCGGTCGGACCCGAGGGTCGATTGCGCCGCTCGGCCATGAACTGGTCGAACTCGGCCTTGTCCTTGGCCATCCGCAGCCGGGCGAGGAAGTCACGGAATTCGTGCTGCTCTTCCTCGAGCCGGCGCAGCGTCTCGGACCGGTATTCGTCGAAGGCGCGGTTGCCGCTGGTCGGGCCGTGGCCCCAGCCAGCCATTTTCGACTGCATGCGCTCCATCTTGTTCTGCCAGTGGCCTCGATATCCGCATCCCATGCGTCCGCTCCAGATTAGGAAAGCCAGGGTCGCGAGACCGACCGGCCACCAGATCACGAAGCCCAGGATCATCAGGGCAATCCAGGCCGGTTTCCCGAGATCGTCGAGTTTGGCTGTGAGTGTCATCGCGGTCCTCAAGCTGTGGGTGACTTGTGAATGTTAATAACATTCACATAGACCCGGCTGGGCATCCTGTCAAGCGGTCCTACGACCCCGGTGGACATCTAGCGTTCCTGCGGAACGTCTCTTTTGCAAATGGGGGCCGCTGGTGCGCAGCGGAAGGCCCAAAGACCGAGAAATCTAGCGGACCGCTCAGGGCTCCGGCAGGCCGAGCCCACGCAGATAGACCAGCATGCCGGCTTCGAGCAGTTCCTCCGGCGACATCGGCAGCGCGCGCCGCGCGGCGTCGCCACGGCCGAACAGCGAGGCTATGCCGTGCGAGAACGACCAGATGTGCAGCGCCATCATCAAGGCCGGCGGCCGTTTTCCCGCCGGGAGCTGCGCAATCAGGGCCTCGGTCGCCGCCCGCAACACGCCGAAGGCGCGCTCGCTCGCGGCGAGGAGTTCGGGATTATCCGCGACCGGAACGCCGGCCTCGAACATCGCCGAGTAATAGGCCGGCTCGGTGCGCGCAAACGTCAGATACGCCTTGCCGAGATTGTCGAACGCCTTCGACGGGTCGGGCCGCCCGTCGTTCCAGGCCGTCGCCAGCATCGCGGCGAAACGCTCGAAACCTTGCAGCGCGACGCTCGCGAGCAGTTCATCGCGGTCGCGGAAGTGACGATACGGCGCCGCCGGGCTGACGCCGGCGCCGCGCGCGGCTTCGGCAAACGTGAACCCGGCCGGCCCTTTCTCGGCAATGAGGTCGAGGGCCGCGCGCATCAGCGCTTCCTTCAGATTGCCGTGATGATAGCCGCGCTCGCCGCCGCCGCGCCCTGAGTGTCTCGTCCATCGCATGTGAAGGGTGTTTACATGAGTCCGCAGGCAAAGGCGAACGGCGCGCGCCCGGTTCGGCACTTGACGCCCGCATGGGTTGTGCGGACGCTTTCGCCATGGATGACCGCGCCAAACTAGACGAAGGACCTTGGCCGCAACCGGAGATCGGCGCAAACGGAAAGCCGGTCTATGACCAAGCCTATTTCCTCAAGCTCGCGAAGTGCGGACGCGACGTCTGGAACCAATGGCGCGCTGCGCATGGGGTGAAAAAGGAAGGTATTAATTGGCGGACGCCAGGTAGCGGCTATATCCGTGTCAACTTCGCCGGCGTCGATTTTGCTGAGCAGAGCACTAAGCCAAATTTTTCCGGGTTCGATTTTGGCCATGGCGCGAATTTTTCCGGCGCAAACTTCGAACACTACGCAAAACTTTCAGCTCGCTACGGCGATGGCGCAAATTTCGCTGGGGCCAGCTTCGGTAGTCATGCCAATTTCTCTGGCGCGAGCTTCGGCGCAGACGCAAGATTCTCCGTCACGTCGTTCGGTCGTGGCGCCAACCTCTCGAGTACGAGCTTCGGCGATGACGTCAGTTTCTTCGGCGCAAGCTTCAATAGCGGTGCAAACTTCTCTGGCGCAAGCTTCGGAAACGAGGCCGAATTTATAGGGCTGGCTCGATCAGATTGGGTCGAATTCCGCCGTTGGTTGCTCCGTAGGCCGGTTCTGAGGGACTGGCCCACCGAAAGAACCGAGGCATTTGTAGTTTGGCCTGCTAGCGCCACAAGCCGCCCCGATAGTTGGTCGTCGGTCTGCTTTGCTGGCGTCAGATTTGACGGTAGCGCCAATTTCTCCGGCCGCACCGGCGGGGATAGCGTCGACTTTACCTCCGTTCGCTTTGGCCAACCACCGACCTTTGACGATCTCGAAGGCTACGACCTCTATGGGGCGCAGATCGGCTTTGCCGGCAAAGGCCTGCGTCTCCTACCAGCAATTAAACGGCGATTTTTTCAGCGTGGCTGGACCACCGATAGCATCGTCGGCAATCGCCTGCGTCACTTGCGCAAACTCGCCGAAGAAAGCAAGAACCACGACCTTGAGCGCGATCTTTATATTGAGGAACGGAAGGCCGAACGCGGCATCTACTTCGGAGAACACTCTCGGGAACAGAACATTCCGCGCCTAGTCGCTCACGTAGCTTGGATCGGCGTGATGTTCGTCTATTGGCTGCTCGCTGATTACGGCCGCAGCTTCTTGCGACCGTTCCTCGCGCTGATTGTAAGCATCTTTCTCTTCAATGTCGCCTACTGGATTTCGCTTGGGCCGCCGCATCCGCCGACATTCTGGCCGCGCGCGGCGGCGGCGATCCAAAACGTCATCGTGCAGCCGTCGGGACCAACAGAATTTCCCCGCGCCGCTCGCGCTTTCGCGCTCGCCAATGCGGTGCCGTTTGTCGGCGCGCTAACCCTCGACAAGGACGTCAAGGCGGTGCTCGCCTGTCGCGGCGACACGACATGCGAAACCGGCATCAAGGGAAACCAACCCTCCGTCATCCCGCCATTTCGCCTTCAATTGCTGGCGCTCGTGCAAACCATTGTCAGCACGCTTTGCGTCTTCTTCATCGCGCTAGCGCTGCGTAATTATTTCCGCGTCAAATAACGCAACCTTTCGATCGCGCGTTTGAAGACGCCGGCGTCGTCATAGGCGCGCGCCAGCACCAGCGCGCCCTGAATGCCGGCAAGGATGTCCTCGGCCTTGCGCTCGGCCGCCGCCGGCGAAGCGCCGAGCCGCCGCAGCGCGACCGCAAGCGCCTGCCGCCAGGCGACGAAGTAACCGCGCACCGCCTTGCCGAACAGGTCGCGCTCATTGCCGAGCGCGAACACGCCGACGAGACAGACGCGGCGACCGCTATCGAAATAGCGCTCGACCGCGTCGAACATGCGCGCGACGCCGCGCGCCGCATCCTTGTCATCGCGCAACGGCGCGAAGACATGCTGCTCGAACCAGCCGTCGATTTCGGCCAGCACCTCCTGCGCCATCTGCTCTTTGCCGCCGGGGAAGAAATTATAGAGGCTGCCTTTGCCGAGCCCGGTGGCCTGCGTGATGAGCGCGAGACTCGCGCCTTCGTAGCCATGCGCGCGGAACACCTCGCCAAGCTGGCCGAGCAGTTCCGTCCGCGCATCGCGCGGCGCGGCTTTCGCGGCGGCGGCGGCTTTCAAAACGGAACCGCGCCGAGCCCGCCGACGTCCTGCGGACGCGCACCGGGCGCCGCCCACAAAAAGCGGCGGTCGGCGGTCGCGATCGGAACGTCGTTGATGCTCGCCTCGCGGCGCTGCATCAGCCCGGCCGCATCGAACTCCCACTGCTCGTTGCCGTAGGACCGATACCAGTCGCCATCCTCGTCATGCCATTCGTACTGGAAGCGCACCGCGATGCGGTTGCCGTCGAACGCCCACAGATCCTTGACGAGGCGGTAGTCGTGCTCGCGCGCCCATTTGCGCGTTAGGAATTCGACGATCGCCGCGCGGCCGGTGAAGAATTCCGAACGGTTCCGCCAGGTGCTGTCCTCGGTATAGGCGAGCGCGACGCGCTGCGGGTCGCGCGAGTTCCAGGCGTCCTCGGCCATGCGGACCTTCTGGCGGGCGGTGTCGAGCGTGAACGGCGGAAACGGGGGACGGGACATGGGAACACTCTCCTGAACGCCGGCAAGCGCTTTGTACCAATCGGTACAACGCCGTCAAGCGGTTTCAGGAGCGCGCCTTCTGATCCGCCTGCATCGCCGCGCGAAGCGCTTTCGGGATCGGCTTCGCCTTCCCTCCCGACACGAAGGCGACGCGCGCATGCGCCTCGACCAGCAACTCCTCGCCGCGCATCACCCGCTGGTGCAGCGTGATCGAGGCGCCCTTGACCTCGTCCGGCGTGGTGATGACGTCCAGCACGTCGTCCATGCGCGCGGGCTTCAGGAAATCGAGCGTCATCGCGCGCACCACGAAGGCAAAGCCCGGCGCTTCCGCCTCGGTCTGCTCGAACAGCTCGCGGTGGCCGGCGCCGAGGAGCCGCAGATAGTTGGTCCGCCCGCGCTCCATGAAACGCAGATAGCTCGCGTGATAGACGACACCGGAGAAATCCGTGTCCTCGTAATAGACCCGCACCGGCTGGTGGTGCCGGCCGTCGCGAATTTCGCCGTCGAGTGCGCCCGCCGGCTCACTCATCGCTGTCGTCCTGCGCGAACAACCCGAACTGCGCCGGATCGCGCTTGGGTTCCGCAAGGCCGAGATGCTTGAAGGCGTGTGCGGTCAACAACCGCCCGCGCGGCGTGCGCTGGATGAAGCCCTGCTGGATCAGGAACGGCTCGATGATGTCTTCGATGGCGTCGCGCGGCTCCGACAACGCGGCGGCCATGGTCTCGACGCCGACCGGTCCGCCGCCATAGGACAGCGCAATCGTCGAGAGGTAACGCCGGTCCATCGCGTCGAGGCCGGCGGCATCGACTTCGAGTTCCGACAGCGCGCGGTCGGCGAGCTTGCGGTCGACCGACGTGGCGCCGCCGACCAGCGCGAAGTCGCGCACGCGCCGCAGCAGCCGCCCGGCGATGCGCGGCGTGCCGCGTGCGCGCCGCGCGATCTCGTTGGCGCCGTCGGCGGCCATGGCGAGGCCGAGCACCCGCGCGCCGCGGTTGACGATCTGCTCCAGTTCCGCCTCGGTGTAAAAATTGAGCCGCACCGGAATGCCGAAGCGGTCGCGCAAGGGGTTGGTGATGAGGCCCGCGCGCGTCGTCGCGCCGACCAGCGTGAACGGCGCCAGCTCGATCTTGACCGAGCGCGCCGCCGGCCCCTCGCCGATGATGAGGTCGAGCTGGAAGTCCTCCATCGCGGGATAAAGGATTTCCTCCACCGCCGGCGTCAGCCGGTGGATTTCGTCGATGAATAAAACGTCGCGCGGCTCGAGATTGGTCAGCAGCGCGGCAAGGTCGCCGGCCCGCGCGATCACCGGCCCGGACGTGGCGCGAAAGCCGACACCAAGCTCGCGCGCGACGATCTGCGCCAGCGTCGTTTTGCCGAGCCCCGGCGGGCCGACGAACAGCACATGGTCGAGCGCGTCCTTGCGCTTCTTCGCGGCTTCGATGAACACGGTGAGGTTGGCGCGCGCCTTTTCCTGGCCGACGAAATCGGCGAGCCGCTGTGGCCGCAGCGAGCCGTCCGCGTCGTCGTCGCGCTGTTCGGCGGCCATCAGGCGGTTGGTCACTTCGCCAGTTCCTTCAATCCATGCCGAATGAGGGTCGCGGTATCTGCACCCTCGCCGGCCGCGCGCGCAGCCGCGGCAATCGCGGCGGCCGCCTGCGGCTGACCGTAGCCGAGATTGACCAGCGCCGACACCGCATCGGCGACCGGCCGCGGCGCGGTCTTGTCGTCGAGCGCGCCGGCCAGTTGCACCACGGTGGGATCGATGTTCGCAATCGCCGGCGCCTTGTCCTTCAGTTCCGTCACGATGCGCTCGGCCACCTTGTTGCCGACGCCGGGTGAGCGCGCCACCGCAGCCTTGTCGCGGGTCGCGATCGCAGTCGCAAGCTCCGCGGGCTTCAGCGTGCCGAGCACCGACAGCGCCACCTTGGCGCCGACGCCCTGCAACGTCTGCAACAGGCGGAACCACTCGCGCTCGACATCGGTGGCAAAGCCGAACAGCTTGATCTGGTCTTCGCGCACGTAGGTTTCGATCGACAGCATCGCCGCCTCACCCGGCTGCGGCAGCGCCTGCATAATGCGCGCCGGGCAATGCACCTGATAGCCGACGCCCTGCACGTCGAGGATCACGTAATCCTCGCCGTAGGAGTCGATGACGCCTTTCAGTTTTCCGATCACGACGCCACCACCTTCAGCGCCGCCGCCTGCCGGTGATGCGCGTGACAGATCGCAATCGCCAGCGCGTCGGCGGCGTCGTCGGACTGCGGCTCGGCCTTCGGCAGCAGCACGCCGATCATGACGCGGATTTGCGTCTTGTCGGCGTGCCCCGCGCCGACGATGGTTTTCTTCACGAGGTTCGGCGCGTACTCCGCGACCGCGAGCCCGGCCTTGGCCGGCACCAGCATGGCGATGCCGCGCGCCTGGCCGAGCTTCAGCGTCGCCGCGCCGTTGACGTTGACGAAGGTCGCCTCGACCGCCGCCTCGTCCGGGCTGAATTCCTCGACGGTACGTGCAAGCGCGTCGTGAATGGCGACAAGCCGCTCGGCGAGCGCAAGCCGGTCCGACACGACATGCGAGCCGCAGCCGACATAAGTGAGCCGGTTGCCGTCGATGTCGATCACGCCCCAGCCGGTGCGGCGGAGCCCCGGGTCGATGCCGAGGATGCGAATCGGGCCTGCCATCAGGCTCCGTTGATAGCCTCACCGCTGCGCTGCGGCCAGAACAGCCATGCGGCTTTGCCCCTGCATTTGGATCGCCGCACCGGGCGCAAGCTGCTATGCAGGCCGCCTTCCTGCGGAATTCGCCTTGATCGACATCCCCACCGCCGCCGTTTTTGCCGAAGTCATCGCCGATCCGCGCTTCCCGGCCGCTGTCGGGATCGCGCTTCTGGCCGGGGTCGTGCGCGGCTTTTCCGGCTTCGGCTCGGCCCTGATCTACATTCCGCTGATGAGCGCGGTGTACGGCCCGCTCGTCGCCGCGCCGACTTTCGTCATCTCGGACGTTGTCACCGGCTCCGTCTTTCTGGCCCGGACCTGGCGGCTGACGCTCTGGCGCGAGGTGCTGCCGATGGCGTTTGCGGCCATCGTCGCCGTGCAGTTCGGCGCACTCATTCTTCAATACACGCATCCCGACATCCTGCGCTGGGGCATGTCGATCCTCGTCGTCGGCGCCGTCGCGCTGATGGCCTCGGGCTGGCGCTATCACGGCCGGCCGAAGCTCGCCGTCACCATCGCGGTCGGTTTGCTCGCCGGTATTCTGGGCGGGGCGGTGCAGATTTCCGGGCCGCCGATCATCGTCTACTGGTTCTCCAGTGGCCACGCGGCGGAAATCCTGCGTGCGAACTTCTTTGCCTACTTCTCGATGTTCTCCTTCGCCGCCGCCGTGACCTATGCGCTGCACGGGCTGATGACCGCCACCGTGCTCGCGCTGGCGGTCTTCATCACGCCGCTCTCGATCCTCGGCATGGCGACCGGCACATGGTTTTTTCAGTTCGCGAAAGAGCGGGCTTACCGCGTCGTCGGCTACATCATCGCGCTGTTGTCGGCGATCCTCAGCATGCCGCTGCTCGACCGGTTATTGCATTAATGCATTTGCGTGGGTTGCCGCGCGCAGCAGAACCGTCATGATTGCGCCGCGCGGACTGACCGCGACAGCAAATGCCGGGACTACTGCAATGACGTCACGCCGCAATCGCCGCGCCATCATCATCGGCGGCTCGATGTCCGGCCTGTTCAGCGCCGCGTTCCTGCGCCAGATCGGCTGGGACGTCGACGTCTATGAACGCTCGTCGGTCGAACTCGTCGGCCGCGGTGCCGGCATCACCACGCATCCGGAACTGATCGAGGCGCTCGAAGCGTGCGGCGCCGGAACCGTCGACCTCGGCGTCGAGGTGCCCAAGCGCTTCGCCATCGACCGCGACGGCCGCATCAAGGACGAACGGCCGCTGCGGCAGATTCTGACCTCGTGGGATCGCCTGCAACGTCTGCTGCAGGAAAATGTCGATCCTGCGCGCTATCATCTCGGCTGGGGTTTCGAGCGCGTCGAGCAGAACGGCGGCAAGGTGCGCGTCCATTTCAACAAGGGCCGCGTCGAGGAAGCCGACCTGCTGGTCGGCGGCGACGGCATTCGTTCAAGCGTGCGCGGCCAGGTCGCGCCGGAACTCCAGCCGCAATACGCCGGCTATTACATCTGGCGCGGCGCGCCCGAGGAGGCAGACCTTTCGCCGAAGACGCTGAAGGAAATCTTCCCGTACTTCGTGTTCTATCTGCCGCCGCAGCAGGAAATCATCACCTACCCCATTGCCGGCTTCAACAACGACCTGCGGCCCGGCCATCGCCGCTACAATTTCATCTGGTACCGCGTCGCCGACAGCAACCAGTTGCGCGAGATGAATGTCGATCGCAACGGCGTGCAACACGACTACTCGGTACCGCCGCCGCTGATCCGGCCCGACCTCATTGAAAAAATGTATTCAGACGCGCGCGACATCATGCCGGAGGTGATGCTCGACTGCGTGATGACGATGAAGCAACCCTTCATCACGCCGATTTACGATTTCACCGCCGACCGCATCGTGTTCGGGCGCGTCGCCATGGTCGGCGATGCCGCGGCGAACGCGCGGCCGCATATGGGTTTCGGCGTTGCCAAGGCCGGCGGCGACGCCTGGGCGCTGGCGCGCTGTCTCGATGCCCACGACGACATCGACGATGGACTGAAAGCCTACAACGCCGAGCGCCAGCCGCTCGGCAACATCATCGTCAACCACAGCCGCAAGCTCGGCACTCATATGGGCGTCAACCTCAAGACCGAGGAAGACCGCAGGATGCACGCGCTGTTGCAGGACGACGGCGCGATGATGGACTGGATCGCGGTGCCGAATTTTCTGGATGCCTACAAGTAGCAGCGCATAGTCCCGAAAAGTGGGAACAGGTTTTCGGACAAGCCCATTCGCAAAAATAATTAAGCGCTCATCTTGGCGACCAGCGCGTCCGACACCTCGAAATTGGCGTAGACGTTCTGCACGTCGTCGTTGTCGTCGAGCGCGCCCATCAGCTTGAGCACCTTCTCGCCGGCCTCGTCGTCGACCGCGACGGTATTCTGCGGCTTCCAGATCATCGCCGCCTTGCGCGGCTCGCCGAACTTCGCCTCGAGCGCCTTTGCGACGTCGCGCAGGCTGTCGGTTGCGGCAAACACCTGATGGCCGTCGTCGCCCGACACCACATCGTCGGCGCCGGCATCGATCGCCGCTTCGAGCATGGCGTCGGCGCTCGCGACCCCCGCGTCGAACTCGACCACGCCGAGATGGTCGAACATGAACGACACCGCGCCGGTTTCCGCGAGATTGCCACCTGCCTTGGTGAAGATGGCGCGCACGTCGCCGGCGGTGCGGTTGCGGTTGTCGGTCAGCGCCTCGACGATCACCGCGACGCCGCCGGGGCCGTAGCCCTCGTAGCGGATTTCCTCGTAGTTCTCGCTGTCGCCACCCGCCGCCTTCTTGATGGCGCGCTCGATATTGTCCTTCGGCATGTTTTCGGCGCGCGCCGCGATCACCGCCGCGCGCAGCCGCGGGTTCATCGCCGGGTCCGGCAGGCCGAGTTTCGCCGCCACCGTGATTTCGCGGCCGAGCTTGGAGAACAGCTTGGACCGCACTTTGTCCTGCTTCCCCTTGCGGTGCATGATGTTCTTGAATTGGGAATGACCGGCCATTGTCCTGTCCGCAAATGCCCTGCGCGCGCTCCGAATTTTCGGTGCGCTATATAGGCCGGGACTGCGGGAAAATAAATACGGGCATGATCCCGAACCGGAGGTCCGCGAAGCGAAAAGTGGGAACCGGTTTTCGGATCAGATCATGCCCAAAGAGAAAGACCGTTACGCGGCCGCCCGCGCCTTCGCCGCGATCAGACCGGCGATCTTTTCACGCATGGCCGCCACATTGTCGTGGACGCGGGCCTTGTAGCGCATCACCGCATCGCGATCGACCAGGAAGAAGTCCTTCTCCGGGAAGCTGCGGCCGAACATGTCGATCAGCAGGCTTCGGAATTCGCCGGAGGCCAGCCCCGGCAGCCGGCTGTCCGGCGCCTCGCAATAGGCCGCGGTCTCGGCGGCGGCAAGCGCACATAGCAAGGCCGCCGGCTGGGTGGTAAAGATGCTGGCGTAGCGCTGGATGAAGGCGACGGTCTGCGCGAGATCCTTGTCCGTCCCGGCATTACCGCCGATCAGCAGCGGCTCGTTGATCGTGCCCTGCGCCAGCGGAAAGCGCTCGATCAGCCAGTCGCCGAGATGGGTCACGCTGTCGCGGCCCCGGCCATACATCAGGACGTCGGCCTCGTGGCGCGCGTACCAGTGGTCGAGCCGGTCGATCAGCCGCTCGATGCCGGCGCGCGGAATCAGCTCGCGGAACTGGGTGCCGAAAATGCCGATCGAGGCGCGGCCGCAGCCGGCAAATTGCATGAGCCGGTCGTCGATCACGGTCGGCGCGAAACCGCCGCCGGTGCCGAGCACAACGAGATCGTAACCCGGCTGCACGTCGTTCATCGTCTCGAAAGTAAACCAGTCGATCTTGGCCTCGCCCGGCAGCACCGAGGCGACGAGATCGCGTCCGACCCGCGCGCCGAAGTCGCCGCCCTCGCTCAGCACGGCGACACGGCAGCCAATCACCGGCACGACTTTCCGTTCCGCCGCGATGCGCATCACCATGCGGCCGTCGCCGGTCGGCGCCGAACATTCGATCCGAAAACCGTGACGGTCGAACAGCCGCGTCAGTTCGTAGAAGCCCATCCGGCTGTTGGAGCCACGCCGCCCGTCGGCACTCGCGAGGTCGCTCGGCGCGCAGGACAGGATCACCGTGCAGTCGGCCTCGTGCAGATGCGCGACCAGCGCATCGGCGTCGGCAACCCGTTCGAGCAGACCGTGCATCACGACGATGTCGGCGCCGCTTGCCGCCTCGGCGGGGAACTCGCCGCCCTCAAGATCACAGGCAAGCGTGCCCTCGCGCGAGGCTGCCTTGCCGCAGGCCATATAGGCGCAGCCGTGCGGCAGCAGGCGGTCGAGATCCGGCACGCTGGCGCCGAGGTCGAGCACGCGGGCGCCGGCCGGCACGAAGTCTGCGATCAGGCTCGCAGGTGCGAACTCTTGCGCAAAGTTCTCGTCCGCGCCCGCCAAACCGGACTCGGAATCCTGCTCGATTGCGAAATTGGGTTTGCCCATCGCCGCCCGCCGTTTGTGCCTGTGTCGCCGGACCTTGCACAAACCGGCCGCGAATCACTTGACCCGTCGACCCTACGACAGACGACTCGCCGGCAAAAGAGTCCGAAAAGCCACAGTAGCGTCGACGCCGTCCCGGAGGCCGGCGCCGCGCGCTCGTGACCGCCTCAGCAGCTCATGGCCTTAAAGCGTCATGGTCATCGGCGCCGGGTGGTACCGGTAGCCGTCGCCCTGCCTGGCGAGGTAGCCAACGCCCGGCCACGGGAAATGATAGGTCAGCATCGGCACGCGCTGGGCCGCCAGCATGTCGAAGGTGCGGATGCGCGAGGCGACCGCCTGCTTGCCGTCGGTGTCGAAGGTGAACTCGACCCGTGGCCGGGCCAACACGACCGGCAGCACATGCGCGATGTCGCCCGCAAACAGCAGCGACGATCCGCCCGACGTGACCATGAAGGAGGTATGGCCGACGGTGTGCCCCGGCGTCGCCATGGCCTGCACCCCCGGCACCACCTCCTGCCCGTCCCGGACAAATTTCAGCCGCTCGCGGTTCGGCAGCAACTGGCCCCGCGTGCCCGCGATCAGCGACTTCATCATATCGGCCATCGGCCCGCTCGCCTTGGACGGGTCGGTCCAAAAATCGAAGTCGGCCTGCGCAAGATAAATCTGCGCATTGGGAAAGAAGCGCGTGCCGCCGTTCATCAGGCCCCAGCAGTGGTCCGGATGCGCGTGCGTCAGCAGCACCGCGTCGATGCTGGCCGGCTCGATGCCGGCGGCCTTCAGATTGGCGAGCAGGCGGCCGCTGTTCGGGCCGAACATCTTGGTCGTGCCCATGCCGGTGTCGATTAGCACGAGCTGCTCGCCGGTATTGATGACGAGCGCGTTCTGCTCGACCGCGACCTCGCCGGTCGGCAGATAGTTGTCGCTCAGAATTGTCTCGAGATCGCTCTTGCCGACGCCGACGAAGATGCCGTCGCGCGGCGCACCGAGCGACAGCGGACCGTCCGACACAACCGTCGCTTCGATGGTGCCGATCTTGAAACGATAGAATGCCGGCGCCTGCGTGCCGAGTTGCGGCGCCCTGGCGGCAGCCCGATCGACGAGAAGTGCGCTGGAGGCCGCGGCGGCACCGGCGATCAGGCCGCGCCGCGACAACATCGATTGAAAACCGGATGACATGTGACTTCTCCCTGACGACGCAGCGCCCCACGGCCAAGGTCTACCGCGCCGCCCATGACAAATCATTGGGGTAGCCTTCACGTTCGAGTGAGTCAGGCGGCAATCAGTTCCAGAACGTGGGCCGCGCTTCCTCGAGCGCGCCGCCGAGCCGCACCGCGCCGACGCGCGTCGCAAGCCCGGTCTTGTCGTCGGTCTCGACCGCAAGGCCGCACAAGGTCGCGGGCCCGTCGGCCGGCTCGAAACGGCCCGACGGAATTTTGCGTAAAAACCGCGATAACGGTTCTTCCTTCGCCATTCCGATCACTGATTGGAAGTCGCCTGTCATGCCGACATCGGACACGAACGCCGTGCCGCCAGGCAGGATGCGATGGTCCGCGGTCGGCGCATGCGTATGCGTGCCGACGACGAGGCTGGCGCGGCCGTCGCAGAAGAAACCCATCGCCTGCTTCTCGCTGGTCGCCTCGCAATGCATGTCGACGATGACGGCGTCGGCGCCGTGCCCCAGCGGACAGGCGGCGAGTTCGCGCTCCACGATCGGAAACGGATCGTCGAGCGCGTCCATGAAGATGCGCCCCATCAGATTCATCACCAACGCGCGCTTGCCGTTCTTGGTGTCGATCAGCGCGGCGCCGCGGCCCGGCGTGCCGGCGGGATAATTCGCCGGGCGAATGAGGCGCGGCGCGCGTTCGATGAACACCAGCGCCTCGCGTTGATCCCATGCATGATTGCCGAGAGTGATCGCATCGGCGCCGGCGTCGATGAATTCGTTGTAGATCGCCTCGGTGATGCCGAAGCCGCCGGCGGCGTTCTCGCCGTTGACGACGACGAGATCGAGCTTCCAGTCGCTGATGAGCCCCGGCAGCCGCTCGCTGACAATAGAGCGCCCGGAGCGCCCGACCACATCGCCGATAAACAGAAGACGCATACGACTTAAGACCTGCTGATCCGAATAACCTCGCGCTCCGTTAGCACGAAGTCGAGCCGCTGGTCGCGTTCGGTGTCGGGCACCCGCTCGATTTCCTGCGCGGCAAAAGCAAGGCCGATTGCCGTTACGGCTTTCTTCGCCCGCAGCGCGCCAATCGTCATATCGTAATAGCCGGCGCCGTAGCCGATGCGGTGGCCGCGGCGGTCGAACGCCGCGAGCGGCACCAGCAGGATGTCCGGATCGACCTGCGGGGCGTCGGCTGTCGGCTCGCGGATGCCCCACTGCCCGCTGGCGAGCGGCTCGCCGACATTCCACGCCCGCATGATGAGCGGCTTGCCGCGACGGTCGATCGCCGGCAGCGCCAATCGCGCGCCGGCGGCGGCGAGCTTGCGCATGAGCGGCAGCGGATTGATCTCGGTCTTCATCGGCATGAAGCCGGAAACGATGGCGCCCGGCGTGACCTCGACAGGCAGACCGCGCGCGGCAAGCGTCTCCGCCGCCTGTTGCCGCGCGTCGGCGGGCAGCGCATCGCGGCGGGCGAGCGCGGCGGCGCGCAGTTCGGCCTTTTGCCGGTCGATGGCGGGCACGTCCATGACGGCACCTTAGCTTCGCGACGGTCTCATTTGAACCTTTTGCCGTCCGGCCGCGACAAATCTCCGGCATTCCTGCCAGGAGCCGCTTTGGAGTGTTGCGATGAAGCGTTGTCTGATCCTGTTCGCGCTGGCCGTTCTCGGCACGCCCGCCGCCGCGCAGGACTCGGTCCCCTGCGCCAGTCTGCAGGCGCAATACGAAACCGAATTCAGGCTCGCGGTCGTCAAGGCGATCGGCACGCTCGACAAGAAGGAGCGCTGCGAGATCGGGCGCGAGGGCATGGCCATCCTCGACAAGCTCGCCGCCGCCGCCGACAACTGCCCGGTGCAGGTTGTGAAAACGCCGCCGGCCGACGCGACCGGCCTCGCACGCCTTCAGATCGTCAATGAAGGCGAAACCATCCGCGACATGGTGGCGCGCCGCAAATCGGCGTTCGAAAAATCCTGCGGCAGATAGTCTGCAGCAAATCGTGAGTGCGGAGCCGCATAGGCCGTTGGAGAACCGATCCCGGGAACCTACTGAAGTAGGTGGGCGCCATATGACCGAAACCACGGTCCCGGCCAGGGACAGCTCCCGTTAGGATCGTAAGGCCCCGAGAATTATGTCTCCTGACGCGCCTCGCAGCCCCGCGGGGCGGAATGTAGTGCGGAACCGCGCCCGCCGCCATGGGCGATGACGCAGGATGAATTTTCGCCTCTTTTGTTTCGTCATGGCCGGGCTTGTCCCGGCCATCCCGCTTAGGGACGCAGTGCCTTCCTAAGCGGGACCCGCGGGACAAGCCCGCGGGTGACAACGGAATAACCCAATCCAGCTGTCGGCGATTTCTAATCCTTCAGCCCCGTCCCGGTGTCGACCACCATCATGGTCGCGGTCACCAGCGCGACCTGCTTGGATTGGCCACCCTCCTCCGCGAACACTTCGCCGAGGCACACCATCAGCGTCTTGCCGGCCCGCACGACCCGGCCCCTGGCGCGCAGCCGCTCGCCCTTGGCCGGCGACATCAGGTTGAGCTTGAACTCGGCCGTCAGCACCGCGGCGTTGGCCGGCATCTTGGTCAGCGCGGCAAAGCCGCAGGCGGTGTCGACGATGGTGGTCACCGCGCCAGCGTGAATAAAGCCGTGCTGCTGCGTCAGCGATGGCGAAAACGGCAGCACGATCTCGACCTCGCCGTCGCGCACGGCGTCGAGCCGCGCGCCGAGCATCGTCATGAATTGCTGGCGCTCGAAACTGCCGCGTATCCGCTGTTCGATGGTCTGCTGGACGCTCACGCGCGCTTACCCGATCGCGACGCCGCCATTGCCGTCGCCCAGCGTCTGGTTCAGCTTGCGGGTGATGCTCTCGATGCGCTCGGCGGCCGAGTTGAAGGCTTTGACCACGGCGGCGGAGGCGTCCTTGGCGCGCTCGGACGCGACCACGCGCGCATCCTGCATCGCGGTGAGTTCTTCTTCGAGGCGGCGCACCCGTTTGGTCACCTCGGCAAGTTCGTCGGCCACCATCAGCGCCGCCATCACGGTCAGGCGGGTGTCGCCGATCTCGCCGAACTTGCCGCGCAGTTCGTTGACACGGCTGTCGATACCGGCCGCGAGCGACTGCAGATGCTCCTCCTGCCCGTCTTCGCAGGCGAGCCGGTACTGCCGGCCGTTGATGGTGGTGACGACAGCCGCCATGGCTCACGCCCGCTCGTTGGCGTCGATCACGGCGCGGATCGTGCCGATCGCAGTGTCGATACGCTGCGCGATGTCGCGGTTGACCTGCTCCAGCGCCTTGGCCCGCGCCGCCTCGGCGTCGAGCGCGGCAGCGAGTTTGCTGCGGTCGTTGCCGAGCGCGTGGACCTGACCGGCGAGGTCATTAGCGCCGCGATCGGCATCGCGGCGGCGCTCGACGGCGGCGTCGAGCGCGTCGAGCGCGAGCGCCAGGCGCTTGACCGCAGCGTCGACTGGCCCTGGCTCTGACATCGCCATTCCCGTTCTCAAAAAATCATGTGGTGGCAGGTGCTTACGAGAAGAACCTTACGTTCCGCGCAACCGGGGCGTCAACGCCCGCGGCCGCCTTAGTCCCGGTGTTTTTGCCGGCTGTGCATCGCGTGTCCGGAAAGGCCCGGTTTCATTGACTCCGGGGTGTCACATGGTAAGTGACCCCCGCAACCAGGCATCATTCATGAGTCCAAACGCTTCGACGTCCGCCGCTGTCGCCAACCCGCAGCGACGCGACCGCGCCGCGGACGCCGTCGTGCAGAATCCCGCTCACATGCGCATGGCCAACGCGATCCGCGCACTGGCGATGGACGCGGTCGAGGCCGCCAAGTCCGGCCACCCCGGGCTGCCGATGGGCGCCGCCGACATCGCGACCGTCCTCTATGCGCAGTTCCTGAAATTCGATCCCGCCGATCCGAAATGGCCCGACCGCGACCGCTTCGTGCTGTCGGCCGGCCACGGCTCGATGCTGATCTATGCGCTGCTGCATCTGACCGGTCACGCCAGCGTCAGCCTCGACGAGATCAAGCGTTTCCGCCAGCTCAACTCGAAGACGCCGGGCCATCCGGAAAACTTCGTCACCGCCGGCATCGAGACCACCACCGGCCCGCTCGGCCAGGGCATCGCCAACGCGGTCGGCATGGCGATCGCCGAACGGCACATGGCCGCTGTGTTCGGCGACGGCGTGGTCGATCACTTTACCTATGTGCTCGCCAGCGACGGCGACCTGATGGAAGGCGTGAGCCAGGAAGCCATCGCGCTTGCCGGACACCTCAAGCTCTCGAAGCTGATCGTGCTGTTCGACGACAACGGCATCTCGATCGACGGCCCGCTGGCGCTCGCCGACAGCGTCGATCAGGTCAGGCGCTTCGAGGCCGCCGGCTGGGCCGCGATGCGCGTCGACGGTCACGATCCTTCGGCCATCGCCGCTGCCATCGAGAAGGCCAGGGCAAGCGACAAGCCGACCATGATCGCCTGCAAGACCACGATCGGTTTCGGTGCGCCGACCAAGGCCGGCAAGGCCTCCTCGCATGGCTCGCCGCTCGGCGCCGAAGAAATCGCCGGTGCGCGCAAGAATCTCGGCTGGGATTTGCCGGCGTTCGAAATTCCCGACGACATCCGCAAGGCATGGCTCGATGCCGGCAAGCGCTCGCAAGGCCTGCGCGCAGACTGGCAGAAGCGCCTCGCCGCGCTGCCCGCCGACAAGCGCAATGAATTCGAGCGGCGCATGAAGGGCGACCTTCCGAAAGAGGCGCTCGCTGCCGCCGTGCGCAAGGTGAAGGAAACGCTCGCCGCGACGCCGAAGGACATCGCGACCCGATCGTCATCCGAGTTCGCGCTCGAAAGCCTCGTCCCGGCGGTGCCGGAGATGATCGGCGGCTCGGCGGACCTGACCGGCTCCAACAACACCCGCACCAAGTCGATGACCCCGATGAACGCGGCGGACTTCTCCGGCCGCTTCATTCATTACGGCATCCGCGAGCACGGCATGGCCGCGGCGATGAACGGCATGACGCTGCATGGCGGCATCATCCCCTACTCGGGCACGTTCCTCGTGTTCTCCGATTACTGCCGGCCCTCGATCCGGCTCGCCGCGCTGATGGGCGAGCGCGTCATTCACGTGATGACGCACGACTCGATCGGCCTCGGCGAAGACGGCCCGACCCATCAGCCGGTCGAGCATCTTGCCGCGCTGCGCGCGATCCCGAACCTGCTGGTGTTCCGCCCGGCCGATGCGGTCGAAACGCTCGAATGCTGGCAGCTTGCGCTGGAATCGAAAGACCGCCCGAGCGTGCTAGCACTGACGCGGCAGAACCTCCCGCAGCTTCGCCGCGGCACGGTCGACGCCGACAATATCTGCGCCCGCGGCGCCTATGAGATTGCCGGCCCCGACGGCGCCTCCGCCGTGTCGATCTTCGCCACCGGTTCGGAAGTCCCGATTGCCGTCGATGCCGCCAGGCTGCTCGCCGAAAAGGGCGTCGCCGCCCGTGTCGTGTCGGTGCCCTGCTTTGAGCTGTTCGCCGAGCAGCCGGATCCCGTCCGCCGCGCCATCATCGGCAGCGCCAAAGTGAATATCGGCGTCGAAGCTGCGGTCCGTCAGGGCTGGGACGCGATCATCGGCAGTAACGGTGTTTTCGTCGGCATGTCGACATTCGGCGCCAGCGCGCCATATAAAGACCTCTACAAGCATTTCGGGATTACGCCCGAGGCCGTGGCGGACGCCGCCATCAAGGCGCTCGGATAACAAGTCGATACAGGAGCCGGGACGATGACTGTGCGCGTGGCGATCAACGGATTCGGACGCATCGGGCGCAACGTGCTGCGCGCCATCGCCGAAGCAGGCCGCAAGGACATCGAGGTCGTCGGCATCAACGATCTCGGGCCGGTCGAGACCAATGCCCACCTGCTCCGCTACGATTCAGTGCATGGCCGTTTCCCCGGCACGGTCACCGTCAAGGGCGACACGATCAGCGTCGGCAACGGCGCCATTAAAGTGACGGCCGAGAAAGATCCCTCGAAGCTGCCCTGGAAGGACTTGGGCGTCGACATCGCGCTCGAATGCACCGGCATCTTCACCGCAAAGGACAAGGCCTCGCTGCACCTGACCGCCGGCGCAAAGCGCGTGCTGGTCTCCGCGCCGGCCGATGGCGCCGATATCACCGTCGTCTACGGCGTCAACCACGACAAGCTGACCAGGGATCATCAGGTCGTCTCGAACGCCTCCTGCACCACCAACTGTCTCGCGCCGGTCGCCAAGGTGCTGAACGATTCCATCGGAATCGAAAAAGGCTTCATGACGACGATCCACGCCTATACCGGCGATCAGCCCACGCTCGACACCTATCACAAGGATCTCTACCGGGCCCGCGCGGCGGCGCTGAACATGATCCCGACCTCGACGGGTGCAGCGAAGGCGGTCGGCCTCGTGCTGCCGGAACTCAACGGCAAGCTCGACGGCGTCTCGATCCGCGTGCCGACGCCGAACGTCTCGGTGATCGACTTCAAATTCGTCGCCAAGAAGAAGACCGACAAGGACGAAGTGAACGGTGCGATCAAGCGCGCCGCCGAGCAGCAGCTCAAGGGCATTCTCGGCTACACCAACGATCCCAACGTGTCGGGCGACTTCAACCACGACCCGCATTCGTCGATGTTCCACATGGACCAGACCAAGGTCATGGACGGCACGCTGGTGCGCGTGATGTCGTGGTACGATAACGAGTGGGGCTTCTCGAACCGCATGGCCGACACCGCGGTCGCGATGGGCAAGCTCATCTGAGCTTCAACACGGACGCCTGATGGGGCGATGGCGATCCCCGAAACCCTCGCGTCACTCGGAACGTCGCCCGGTCGCCCCCGTATTCTCGTCATCACGCTGCGCCGCCTCGGCGACGTGCTGCTCACCACGCCGCTGATCCGCAGCCTGCGCCGGCGCTGGCCGGACGCGCAGATCGACACGCTGGTGTTCGCCGGCACGCAGGGCATCCTCGCCGGCAATCCCGATCTCAACTCCATTCTTACGCTCGCCGAGAAGGCTTCGCCGCTCGCGACGCTGCGGCTGATGGCGAAGCTGCGCCGCCGCTACGATCTCGCGATCTCGACGCAGACCGGCGACCGCCCCACTTTGTTTACGTGGATCGCCGGGCGCAGCCGCATCGGCCTCGTCAAACCGGACGACAGCGCGGGCTGGATCAAGCGGCGCCTGCTCGATGTGCGCGTGCCTGCCGAGCTCACGGTGCATCGCGTGACCGAAACGCTGCGGCTGGTCGAAGCGGCGGGCGCCGCGCCCGACGCGACACTGGTGCCGCCGCAGGGAGGCGCATACGCCTCGCCGCCGGCCGGCCGCTACGCCGTGTTACATCCCAATCCGAAATATCCGCTGCGCCGCTGGACCAGAGCCGGCTGGCATGGCCTCGCCGCCGCGTTGCGGGCGCGTGGCCTCGCCGTCGTCGTCACCGGTGGGCCCGACCCGGAGGAAAAGCGTTATCTCGACGATCTCTGGGCCGGCGGCGCCACGCCGGTCGACCGCCGCGACGGCCAGCTCGATTGGCCGCAGCTCGCCGCGTTGATCGGCAAGGCCGCCGTTTATGTCGGGCCCGACACCTCGATGACGCATCTGGCGGCCGCCACCGGCTGCCCGACCGTCGGCCTCTACGGCCCGGCGAGTCCCGTTATCATCGGACCCTGGCCGCGAGGGGGATTTCAAGGTGGATTTCCTGCCGGCTTGGCCGGTTCGTGGGCCCCGTCCGGAACGGTGCAGCATCGCGGCAATGTCTGGCTGGTGCAGAACCCGGCCGGCTGCCCGTTCGGCATTTTTCCCTGCGAAAGGCTCGGCTGCGACGGACATCTCAACAGCCGTTCGCAATGCCTTGACGAGTTGACCGCCGAGCAGGTTTTGTCTGCCGTCGATGCCGCTCTGGCCGGGTCAAACAATCAAGCGGCGACTTCCGGCGCGACCTGACGAACAACGATGACGTTTCGGACTCTCGATGCAGCCGACGTGAAGGACAAGCGCGTCCTGCTGCGTCTCGATCTCAATGTTCCCGTCGACAACGGCAAGGTGACCGACGCCACGCGCATCGAACGCGCCGCGCCGACCATCACCGAGCTTTCGACCAAGGGCGCGAAGGTTATTCTGCTTTCCCACTTCGGACGTCCGAAGGGCCGCGATCCAAAGGAGTCGCTGAAGCCGGTCGCGGTAGAAGCCGCACGGCTGCTCAAACGCCCGGTCGCCTTCGCCGATGACTGCATCGGTCCCGCCGCCGAGGCCGCCGTCGCCGCGATGAGGCCGGGCGACGTGCTGTGTCTCGAAAACACCCGCTTCCACAAGGAAGAAGAAAAGAACGATCCGGCTTTCGTCGCGGCGCTGGCGAAGCTCGGTGACGTCTACGTCAACGATGCATTCTCGGCCGCGCACCGCGCACATGCTTCGACGGAAGGGCTTGCGCATAAACTTCCGGCCTATGCCGGGCGCAGTCTCCAGGCCGAGCTTGAGGCGCTCGCGAAGGCGCTCGAGACGCCGCAGCGTCCGGTCGCGGCCATCGTCGGCGGTGCCAAGATTTCGACCAAGCTCGACCTGCTCGGCAATCTGCTGAAGAAAGTCGACACGCTGATCATCGGCGGCGCGATGGCGAACACATTTCTGCTGGCTCAGGGTAAGCCGGTCGGCAAGTCGCTCGCCGAGCGCGACCTCATCGCCACCGCGCAGCAGATCATGCGGCTCGCGGCGGAAGCGAAACGCGAGATCGTGCTGCCGGTCGACGTCGTGGTCGCGCAGAAATTCGAGGCCCACGCGCCGTCGCGCGCGGTCGGCGTCGATGACGTCGGCGCCGACGACATGATCCTCGACATCGGCCCGCGCAGCGTCGAGCACGTCGTGTCGGTGCTGGCGCGCGCGAAGACGCTGGTGTGGAATGGCCCGTTCGGCGCTTTCGAAATGGAGCCGTTCGACACCGGCACCATCGAGGTTGCGGAAGCCGCCGCCGAACTGACCGAGGCCGGCAAGCTGGTCAGCATCGCCGGCGGCGGCGATACCGTGGCCGCGGTCAATGCGGCCGGCGTCGGCGGCCGTCTGACTTATGTGTCGACTGCCGGCGGCGCCTTCCTCGAATGGCTCGAAGGCAAGGCGCTCCCCGGTGTGGAAGCCCTGAAAATCGAATGAAAGACCCCCTCCCGCCAGGCGCAGCGGGAGGCTAAAACCATGCCGAAAAGTGCCGGTCTTCCGGCGCGGGGTTTCAAAGAACAGGCTCAAGGAGAATGGGATGAACCTGGCCGAACTGAACAAGGTCGCCGAAGCGATGGTCGCGCCCGGCAAGGGCATTCTGGCGGCGGATGAATCTTCCGGCACCATCAAGAAGCGCTTCGACGCGATCGGCGTGGAGTCGACCGAGGACAACCGCCGCGACTACCGCGAGATGATGTTCCGCACCACCGACGCCATGATGAACCACATCTCCGGCGTCATCCTCTATGACGAAACGATCTGGCAGAAAGCGAAGGACGGCACGCCCCTGGTCGACGTCATCAGGAAGGCCGGCTCGATTCCCGGCATCAAGGTCGACGAAGGCACCAAGCCGCTGCCGAACTGCCCCGGCGAACTCATCACCGTCGGCCTCGACAAGCTCGCCGACCGCCTGCCGAAATATTACGAGCAGGGTGCGCGCTTCGCGAAGTGGCGCGCGGTGATCGACATCGGCGAGGGCATTCCGAGCTACACCGCGATCTCGACCAATGCGCACGCACTCGCGCGCTATGCCGCGCTGTGCCAGGCGGCGCAGATCGTGCCGATCGTCGAACCGGAAGTGTTGATGGACGGCAGCCACGACATCGACCGCTGCTACGAGGTCACCACCTTCATGCTGAAGGAAACCTTCCAGCAGCTCTACTATCAGAAGGTTCCGCTCGAAGGCATCGTGCTGAAGCCGAACATGGCGATCTCCGGCAAGAAGTGTGCGAAGCGAGCCGGCGTCGAGGAAGTCGCCGAGAAGACCGTGCGGATGCTGAAGAACTGCGTGCCGGGTTCGGTACCGGGCATCGCGTTCCTCTCAGGCGGCCAGTCCGACGAGGAAGCGACCGCACATCTCGACGCCATGAACAGGATCGGCAATCTGCCGTGGAAGCTCACGTTCTCTTACGGCCGCGCGCTTCAGGCCGCGCCGCAGAAAACCTGGGCGGGCAAGGCCGAGAATGTCGCAGCGGCGCAGCGCGCATTTTCTCATCGTGCAAAGATGAATGGCCTTGCCACCATGGGTCAGTGGAAATCCGATCTGGAGAAAAAGGCCGCGTAGTTCAAAAGCGCGTGTCATGACATTCATAACCGGCCGGCGTGGTAGCCACGCCGGCCGTTTCCGTTTAAACCTTCGCGCGCCTGCCCACCTCCCGGGACGTGCGTATTTGCAACACGGAGCGATATCGTGATCGACCTTTACACCTGGACGACGCCGAATGGCCGCAAGGTTTCCATTGCGCTTGAAGAATTTGGCCTGCCCTACACCGTTCATTCGATCGACATCGGCAAGGACGAACAGTTCGCTCCGGACTTCCTGAAGATCGCGCCGAACAACCGCATCCCGGCGATCGTCGACCGCGACAACGGCCTGTCGCTGATGGAGTCGGGCGCGATCCTGATCTATCTCGCCGACAAGACCGGCAAGCTGATGCCGAAGTCCGGCGACGGCCGTTACAAGGAGATCGGAAGAGC
>JBFWZV010000018.1:0-55935 GCA_050184975.1 Pseudolabrys sp.
CACGAACGGCGCGACCTTCCGCCACTCGAGCGAATGCCGGACTTTCCAGATGCCGCAACCCTGCGTGATGAGCCCGCTGAGCACGATCAGGACGGCAAACTCGACCGGAGTCACGACATGGAGCCAAATGCCCGAAACGACCAGGCCGAAGGCAAATCCCGCTAACCCTGAGACGGCGCCGCCGACAAATGTGGCAATAAGAAACAGTACGAGTGACAAGCCATCCATGGGTCGCTCCCTGAACGTGAAGTGACCAGCGCTTGGATGGATAGCTGCCATCTCATGGGGAGGCTGCACATTCCCCGGTCGGGCCAATATACCACTGCGCTGACGGCCGGCAATTGCGGCGCCGTCGTTGGCCCGGCACAATCAACGAATGACGAACAGGATCGATCTCAGCGGCCGCTACTCGGTGGTCACCGGTGGCGGACAGGGCATCGGCCGCGCCATCGCCGAACGATTCCTCGATTCAGGCGCAGCCGTTGCGATCTGGGATCGCGATCGCGCCATGGCTGAAAAATGCGCGGCGGACTTGAAAGGGCGCGGGCGTGTGCTCGCCGTCGTGGCCGACGTCACGGATTATGCGAGCATCGAAACGGCGCGCGACGTGACGCTGAAGAACTTCGGCCGCATCGACATCCTCGTCAACAATGCCGGCATTTCGGGTCCGAATGAGAAGACCTGGGATTATCCGCTGGAAGCCTGGCGCTCCGTGATGGCGGTCAATCTCGATGGTGTCTTTCATTGTTGCCGCGCCATGGCCCCCGGAATGGTCGCGCAGAACTACGGCCGTATCGTCAACATCGCGTCGGTGGCGGGCAAGGAGGGCAATCCGAACGCGCCGGCCTACTCTGCGTCGAAGGCCGGCGTCATTGCACTCACCAAGTCGCTCGGCAAGGAACTCGCCGCCTACGACATCGCCGTGAACTGCATCACGCCGGCGGCGGCACGCACCGCGATCTTCGACCAGATGACGCAGGAGCATATCGACTTCATGCTATCGAAGATTCCGCGTGGCCGTTTTGTGACGGTGGACGAGATCGCTTCGCTCGCGGCGTTCTGTGCCTCGGCGGAATGCTCGTTCTCGACCGGCGCGGTATTCGACATCTCCGGCGGGCGGGCGACCTATTGAGCAATCATGCTGCCCAGCGTCGCCAACGGCTGATCGGCATCGCGCTGATGTGCGGAGCGCTTGCGTGCTTCGCCGTCCTCGACACGATTGCCAAGTATCTCGGCACGCACATGGACGTGCTTCAGGTGGTCTGGGCGCGCTACACCAGCGCCATCGTGCTGACGCTGTTCATCTACAATCCGATCAGCCATCCCGGCTTGCTGCGCTCAGGCCAGCCTTGGGTACAGTTCGGCCGCGGCTGGGTTTTGATAGGCTCGACCCTGTTCAACTTTCTGGCACTGCGCTGGCTGCAACTCGACGAAGCCTTGGCGCTTGCTTTCATGACACCGTTCTTCGTCGCGATCCTGTCGGGGCCAATCCTCAACGAATGGATCGGCTGGCGGCGCTGGAGCGCCATCGTCGTCGGCTTTTGTGGCGTGTTGCTGATTACGCGGCCCGGATTCGGCGGCATGCACCCGGCGGCATTCATCTCGATCGCAGCCGCCGTCTGCTACGCGCTTTACGCGATCCTGACACGCATCGCCGCCCGCACCGACAGTAATGAGACGTCCTTGTTCTATGGCAACCTGCTCGGCGCGGCGGTGATGCTGCCGGTGATCCCGTTCGTCTGGACGCCGCCGGAAAGCCTGTTCGTCACCGGCCTGATGATCGCCACCGGCATTCTCGGCAGTGTTGGCCACTTCATGCTGATCTCGGGCCACCGGCTCGCACCGGCTGCGTTGCTGTCGCCGTTTATATATACCCAGCTTATTTGGGTTATCGCCCTTGGTTATCTGGTGTTCGGTCAGGTTCCAACGCTATGGACACTTGCCGGAGCGAGCATCGTGATTGCGTCAGGCCTGTACATGCTTTACCGCGAGCGGGTCGTGCGCGGGAGCGACGAACTCTAGCCCGCGCGGCGCGGGACGGCGTTGCGCGGGTGGGCAGGGGGAGTTGCGCAGCCTTTCGCGAGGGCGGTAAGTTCCGCCTGCCTGACGCCGGTGACGGCTTTTCGAGGAATTTTCATGGCGACAAAACAAGATCGGGCCGCGGGTCCGGCCGCGGGATTGAACGACGATATCGGAGAGGCGAAGCGCCTGGCGTTGTACCGCTCGCAGATGCGGCTGCGCGAGGCCGAACAACGCGCCTACGACCTGTTTCTGCAAAATCTGGTCAAAGGCACCAGCCATCTTTCGCTCGGTCAGGAAGCGGTTGCCGCCGGGTTTGCCGAGGCTATGCAGAAGGGCGACCTCAGCTTCTGCACCTATCGCGGCCATGCCCATACGCTGGCGCGCGGTGTCCCGGTCGAAAAGGTGCTCGGCGAGCTGATGCAGCGCGACAACGGCCTGATGCGCGGCAAAGGCGGCTCGATGCACCTGACATCGGAAGAACACGGAGTGATGGGTTCCTACGCCATCATCGGCGCGCATCTGCCGATCGCCTGCGGTGCCGCCTGGCGTGCGCAATACAAGGGCCACAAGGACGTCTCGGTCTGCTTCTTCGGCGACGGCACGACGAATATCGGCGCGTTTCATGAGGCGCTGAATTTCGCCGCGGTATGGAAGCTGCCGGTGGTGTTCGTCTGCGAAAACAATCTCTACATGGAATACACGCCGATCGGCGACGTGACGGCGGTGCCTTCGCCGGCCGGCGATCGCGCTTCCGCCTATGGTCTGGAAAAGATCGTGATCGACGGCAACGACGCCGACGTGGTCTATCGCGAAGCGCAGAAGGCCTATGCGAAGGCGCGCGCCGGCGAGGGTCCGTCTCTGATCGAGTGTCTGACATATCGCCACAGCGGCCATTCGCGTGCCGACCCGGCCAAGTACCGCCCCGAAGGCGAACTCGAGCGCTGGAAGCAGCGCGACCCGGTCAAGATTTATCGGGAGCGTCTCGCGCAGTTCGGCGTATCCGAAAAGGTCATCGCCGACATCGACGCCGAAGTGAAGCGCGAAGTCGACGAGGCAACCGAAGCATGCAAGGCCGCGCCGATGCCGCCGCTCGATATTCTCACCACCGACGTCTATGCCGACGGCGGCTGGGCGTGGAGAAACTAGTATGGCCGAAATGACCTATCGCGACGCGGTCGCCCGCGGCATCGCGCAGGAAATGACGCGCGACCCGGACGTCGTATTTCTCGGCGAAGACGTGGCGAAAGCCGGCGGCGTATTCAAGGCGACCGTGGGCCTCTATGAACAGTTCGGGCCGCTGCGCGTGCGCGACACGCCGATTTCCGAACAGGCGATCCTTGGCGCCGCCATGGGCGCGGCGATGACGGGCCTGAAGCCGATCGCCGAGATCATGTTCTCGGACTTCTTCGCGGTGTGCTTCGACTACATCGCCAACGAATTCCCGAAGAGCCGTTACATGTCGAACGGGCAGACCAAATGTCCGCTCGTCGTGCGCACCGGCAATGGTGCGGGCTCGCGCTTCGGCGCGCAGCACAGCCAGAGCGTCGAGAACTGGTGCATGATGATCCCGGGCTTGAAGGTGGTGGCGCCGTCGACCCCGACCGACGTGATCGGCCTGCTCGCGGCCGCGGTACGCGATCCCGATCCGGTGATTTTCCTCGAGCACAAGTCGCTCTACCCGACCAAGGGCGAGGTGCCGGACGGCGAGATCGTCGATACGCTCGGCACCGCGAAGATCGTGCGGCCCGGCAAGGACGCGACCATCTGCGCGCTGGCGCTGATGGTGCCGCGCGCGCTCGAGGCCGCCGAGAAGCTGCGGATCGACCACGGCATCGACTGCGAGGTGATCGACGTGCGCTCGCTGGTGCCGCTCGATACCCAGACCATTCTGTCGTCCGTCGCGCGCACAAACCGCCTGTTCACCGTCGAGGAAAATCCACGGCTGTGCGGCTGGGGCGCGGAGATCGTTTCCATCGTCGCCGACGAGGCGTTCTACGATCTCGACGGTCCGCCGGTGCGCATCACCACGCCGCACATTCCGCTGCCGGCCGCCGACATTCTCGAAGACATCGTTTTGCCAACCCCCGATCGTATCGTTGAGACGGTGCGGCGCTCACTGTCAGGGTGACCAGTCATGTATGAGAACCTGCTCGCGAACGTTCCGACCGACCTCTGGATCGGCGGTAAATGGCGCAAGTCCTCCGACAACAGCCGTTTCGACGTGACCGACCCGGCGACCGAAAAGACGATTGCCTCGGTCGCAAGCGCCACGGTTGAGGACGCCATCGCTGCGGTCGACGCCGCGCAGGCCGCCTTCGAAGGCTGGGCCGCGCGTAAGCCGCGCGAGCGTGCCGAAATCCTGCGCAAGGCCTATGAAGTCATCATGCGCGACGCCGAGCGCTTCGCGAAGCTCATTACACTCGAAAACGGCAAGGCGCTGCCGGATTCGCGCGGCGAGGTCGCTTATGCCGCCGAGTTCTTCCGCTGGTATGCGGAAGAGGCCGTGCGCAATCAAGGCAGCCTGTCGATGGCGCCGGCGACCGGCGCGCGCATCATGGTCAATCACAAGCCGGCCGGCGTCGCGGTGCTGGTGACGCCGTGGAACTTCCCGGCCGCGATGGCGACCCGCAAGATCGGCCCGGCGCTCGCCGCCGGCTGCCCGGTGGTCCTGAAGCCCGCCTCCGATACGCCGCTCACCATGCTGGCGCTGATGCCGGCGCTGGAAGAAGCCGGCGTGCCGCCGGGCGTCGTCAACGTCATTCCCTCGCGCTCGTCGGGCAAGGTCGTCTCGGCCATGCTGCACGATCCGCGCGTGCGGGTGGTGTCGTTCACAGGCTCGACCGAAGTGGGTCGCAAACTGCTGCACGAGGCCGCCGACAACATCGTCAAGCCGGCGATGGAACTGGGCGGCAATGCGCCGTTCATTGTATTCGAGGACGCCGATGTCGATGCCGCGATCGATGGCGCCATGGTCGCCAAGATGCGCAACATGGGTGAGGCCTGCACGGCGGCGAACCGCTTCTATGTGCATGAAAAGGTCCATGACGAGTTCGCCAAGAAGCTCACCGCCAAGATGGCCGGGCTGAAAATGGGCAACGGCCTCGACGACGGCATCAATCTCGGCCCGCTGGTCAACAAGGAAGGCCGCGACAAGGTGATCGAACTGGTCGAGGACGCGACGTCAAAGGGCGCCAAGATCCTGACCGGCGGCAAGGTGCCGGACGGACCCGGCTTCTTCTATCCGGCGACCGTGCTCACCAATGTCGCCGACGGCTCCAAGATGCTGAGCGAGGAGATCTTCGGGCCGGTCGCCTCTATCCAGACCTTCAAGACCGAAGACGAAGCGATCAAGCGCGCCAACGACACCGAATACGGTCTCGTCGCTTACCTCTACACCAAGGACCTCACGCGCGGTCTGCGCGTCTCCGAAAAGCTCGACTTCGGCATGATTGGCCTCAACCGCGGGCTCGTGTCCGATCCGGCGGCGCCGTTCGGCGGCACCAAGCAGTCTGGCTTGGGGCGCGAAGGCGCGCAGGAGGGCATGAAAGAATTCCTCGAGACGCAATATGTCTCGGTGATCTGGTAACCGGCACGACAGGGGCGGGCGCGTGGACGTACTCATGCCGCAGCTCGGCGAAACCGTCGCCGAGGGCAAGATCGTGAAATGGTTCAAGCAGGCCGGCGACGACGTGAAGCCGGGCGACAACCTGTTCGAGATCGAGACCGACAAGACCTCGATGGAAGTCCCGGCGACCGAAGCCGGCAAGCTGACCGACATCCGCTACCAGGTCGGCGAGGTGGCCAAGGTCGGCGAAGTCGTCGCGGTGATCGTCGGGGCCGGCGGCACTGCCGCGGCGCCCAAGCCGGCGTCTGCCACGGCTCCACCGAAAGCGGCTCCCGCGTCGGCAAAGGCCCCTGTCGCTGCCGCGCCCGCCGCGCAGCCGCAGCGGCAGGCGAGCTTCGCCTATCCCAGCATGGACCCTTATCGCGAAGTCCGCACTCCGGAGCGTAATCACGGCCCGGCTCGGCTTGCCGGCGGCGCGCAAGTCACGCCGCTCGCGCGCCGGCTTGCGTCCGAGCGGGGCATCGACCTCGCGCAGGTCAAGGGTTCCGGCCCGCATGGCCGCATTGTCGCGCGGGATGTCGAAACTGCGCCCGTGCGCGGCGGTAGCCTCGCCGCGGGCCCGAGCGCGGCGCAGATCAAGGCGCTGTTCAAGGATATCGAGCACGAGACGGTACCGCTCGACGGCATGCGCGCGACCATCGCGCGCCGTCTGGTCGAGGCCAAGCAGACCATCCCGCATTTCTATCTCACCGCCGATCTCGACGCTGGCCGGCTGATGGCGGCGCGCGAAGAAGCCAATGCTGCTGCGCCGAAGGACGCTTCGGGTAATCCGGCCTTCAAGCTCTCGCTCAACGATTTCATCATCAAGGCCTGGGCGGCGGCGCTCATCCGCATTCCCGCCGCCAATGCGGTGTGGGCGGAGGACAGCATCCTGCGCTTCGCCCATGCCGACATCGGTGTTGCCGTCGCCATCGACGGCGGCCTGATGACGCCGGTGATCCGTAACGCGGACACCAAGTCCGTCAGCGCGATTTCGCGCGAGATGCGCGACCTCGCCGATCGCGCCCGTGGCAAAAAGCTCATGCCGGCCGAGTATCAGGGCGGCGCCAGCGCGATCTCCAATCTCGGCATGTACGGCGTGCGTGAGTTTTCGGCGATCATCAATCCGCCGCATGCGACAATCCTCGCGGTCGGCGGCACGCGTCGCGCGCCGGTCGAGGCCGAGGACGGATCGGTGAAGTTCATCAGTCAGATGACGGTGACGCTGTCCTGCGACCACCGCGTCGTCGACGGTGCGCTCGGCGCCGAGCTGCTGGCGGCCTTCAAGGGCTTGGTCGAGAAGCCGGTGACGATCCTCGTCTGAGCGGTCCGCTTACGGAAGCCGCAGCAGTGTCGGCAGGTATCCGGCGGCGTGCAGATATTCGATGCCCTCGGCGATCGGCACCGCGATCAGGAAGAACAGCGCGTCCACAAACGTCGTCATCACGATCTGTGGACGCACCTGAAGCGTGTCGGCGTCACGCCAGTTCGCAAGGCGTGGCAGGAAACGCGGTACCCGCGCCATGTAGTCGCGATAGGCCGTGCCGAAATTTGCCAGCAACGCGGCTTCCTCCCGCATCGCCGTCATCAGGAACACCAGCCAGGCCACGATCCCGGCGATGACCGCCAACGCGATGCTGCCGACCTGCGCGCCAACGCCGACGGCGCCGATGATCGAGAACAGATAGAGAGGATTGCGCGACACCGAATAGGGCCCGGACATCGCAAGTTCGCGGTTCTTTCGCCCGCCGATATAGAGCGAGCACCAGGTCCGCCCAAGAATGCAAAAGACGATCAGCGCGAGACCCGCCCACTCTATCCCCTCGTGCAGGCCGGTGCTTTCGTCCCAGCGCGAGTCGCCGATCAGCAGCAGGCCGATGCCGAGCGCGATTGCGGCGGCGAGTGCTGCCTTGCGTGCGGCCTGAGAGGGCCCTGCGCTTGCATCGTCCGGATGGCTGAAATCGGTCATGACAGGAGGTGGTTGGCGACTGGCTTTTCACTGTGCCCGCATCTGAGCAAAATCATGGCCGGCCAGCTATGTCGGGAAACCAGGGACTGGGCTAATCTGATGACCTTTCATGCTGCAGGGGCGTCTCATGAAAAAATGCGTCGTTTCCGCCGTCGTCATGTTCGTCATGGCGTGGGCCTTGAGCTTCGTCGTCCACGGGCTGCTGCTGGGCGGTGACTATGCTGTCACGCCGGGGATGCGTCCGCCGGCCGAGGCGCAACGAATCATCTATCTGATTATCCTTGCGCAGGCGATCTTCGGCGTTGCCTTTGCGTGGATCTATTATCAGGGCAAGGAAGACAAGCCGTGGCTCACGCAGGGGCTGCGCTACGGTGCGGCCATCGCCGCGTTGACAGTGGTGCCGACTTATCTGATCTATCATGTGGTCACGCCGGTGCCGTTCGGCCTCGCCATCAAGCAGATCGTCCTCGACACGATCCGCGTCTTGTTGATGGGCGTCGTGCTGGCCTGGATCAATCGCTGAGGGCCTGAAGAACTGGAGATGCGGAATGGCTGGCGAAAAGCCGGATGTCTTGCTTGTGGGGGCGCGCAAGCCCGTCATCGTCGACGGCCTTGGGCCCCACGTGAACCTGCATGTCTTGTTCGATCACGCCGACCGCGATGCCTGGATCAAGGCGAACGGCGGCAAGGTTCGCGCGCTCGCGGTCGCCTATACCGCCAACAAGATCGACGCTGGCTTTATGGAGAAATTCCCGAAGCTCGAGCAGATTTCGAGTTTCGGCGTTGGCTACGATCACATCGACGCCAAGGCGGCGGCCGCGCGCGGCGTCACCGTCACCAACACGCCGGAAGTGCTGAACGAGGAGGTTGCTGATACCGCGCTCGGCCTCCTGCTTTGCACGGTGCGCGAGTTTCCGCAGGCCGATCGCTATCTGCGCGCCGGAAAATGGACCAAGGCGCATTACCCGTTGACCAAGGCGACGCTGCGCAACCGCACCGTCGGCATCGTCGGCATGGGCCGCATCGGCCGCGCGATCGCCAAGCGGCTTGAGGCCTTCGGTGTACCGGTCGTTTATCACAGCCGCAATCCGCAAAAGGACGTCACTTACAAATATTATCCGAAGCTCGTCGACATGGCGCGCGACGTCGATACGCTGATGGTCATCGTGCCGGGCGGCGCGGCAACCAAGAACCTGATCAACGCCGAAGTGCTGAAGGCGCTCGGGCCGAACGGCATTCTCATCAACATGGCGCGGGGCTCGGTCGTGGACGAACCGGCACTGATCGAAGCGCTGAAGAACCGCACGATCTTTTCCGCGGGTCTCGATGTCTTCGTCAACGAGCCTGAAGTTCCGAAAGAGCTGATGGAGATGGATCACATTGTGCTGTTTCCGCATCTCGGTTCGGCGAGCGAGGCAACGCGCGCGGCGATGGACCAGCTTGTCGTCGACAATCTGCTCGCCTGGGCGGCCGGCAAGCCGCCGCTGACGCCTGTGCCGGAAACCCCATGGCCGCCGAAAAAGTGAGCTTTGCGATTGGGCGCCGGTCCGCCGCGGTTGCGGCGGGATTGCTTTTGACTTGCGCGGCGGTCGGCGGCGCGCTGTCGCAGACGCCCGCACTCGGCGAGAGCGCCAAGGAGCTGATCGGCACCTGGGAGTTCTCGACCGCGGACCGCGACCGCACCTGCAGCGTTACGTTCAAGAACGAGCGCGCGGGCGGCGGCTACCGCGTCGAGTTCGAGGACAAGTGCGCTGCCGTTTTCACCGGCGTCAAGGACATCGCGAACTGGACGTTTCCGGACAACGATCTCCTCTATTTGCGCGACGCCACGGGCAAGGCGCTGATCGAGTTCAGCGAGGTCGAGTCGGGCATCTTCGAAGCGCCGGTCGCGGGGCACGGCGTGCTGTTTCTCCAGAATGCGGCAGCGGCCGGACCACCGCCGCCGCCACCCGACCAGTTTGTCGGCGACTGGGCGGTCATGCGTGGCGGCAAGGTGCTGTGCAGTTTCACTTTCACCATGAATGCGGCGGAAGAGGGCTTTGCCGCGACGGTCAAGCCCGGCTGCGACGCGGCGCTCGCGCGGCTCAATTTTGCGAGCTGGCAGATCGACCGCGATGAGCTGATGCTGCGGCCGGCGCGCGGCAATCCGTGGCGTTTCGAGGAAAGCGAAAACAACCGCTGGACCCGGGTGCCGGAAGGGCCCAACCCCTACACGCTGGTTAGACAATAGCCAGAGCGGCCAAGACCTAGATCAGCTTCAGTCCCTTGAAGCTCGCATGGCCTTCCTTGCCGACGATGATGTGGTCATGCACGGCGATGCCGAGTGGCAGCGCGACTTCGACGATCGATCTTGTCATCTGAATGTCGGCGCGCGACGGCGTTGGGTCGCCGGACGGGTGATTGTGTACCAGGATGAGCGCGGTCGCCGACAGCTCCAGCGCCCGCTTTACGATCTCGCGCGGGTAGACTGGCGTGTGATCGACGGTGCCGACCTGCTGCACCTCGTCGGCGATGAGCTGGTTGCGTTTATCGAGAAAGAGAATGCGGAACTGCTCCTTGTCTGCGAATGCCATTGTGGCACGGCAATAGTCGAGTACGCCCGACCTAGCGGACAGCTCGGGCGGGCGTTACACCTCGCCGTGCGCCAGCCGATTGGCGGCCGCCTGCACGATATTTATTTCGGTAATCGCTGCGTCGCCCAGGCCGCGAACCTCGGCGAGCCGGCTCGCCGGCGCCGCGATCACTTCGGCGAACGAGCCGAATTTTTCGATGAGGGCTTTCGCGAGCGGCTTGACGTCGCGCCGTGGCATGGCACGGAACAGCAGCAGTTCCAGCAATTCGTAGTCGCTGACAGAGTCGGCGCCGGCGTCGCGAAAGCGCGTGCGCAGCCGTTCGCGGTGGCCGTAATAGTGCGGCGGCGCCTCGGCGAGGCCGCCCTTGCTGCGCTTTCCGTTGCTGCCCGTCGTCCGTGGCATCCGCCCTGCGCCCCGTCCCGCGACCATCGAGCGTCACGTGGGAGAGCCGATCTTCGCGACCGGCCGGCCGTCTCGTCAACTGCGATAAGGCGGCTTGTCGAGCCTGGCCGGGGAGAGCGTGGTTATGTCGAGCGGTCGGGGCCGACCGGCGGTATCCGAACGATGTCTATGTCCGCCGTTTCGCTGTCTTTTCCGTCTGCGCCGGACCGATCATGCGGTCCCATGCCGCCATCGCGGCGGCAACTCCGGCCAGCATGTCCTTGCGTGAAGCGCCGTCGCGTGCCCGCATCGGCAGGCCGTAGACGAAATTCGTGTAAAGCGACACCAGCGGCTCCAGGTCGATGCCTTTCGGCACGTTGCCCTCGGCGACCCCGCGCTTGAGGCGGTTGCGGATCAGATCGGGAGCGTGGACGCGGTAGCCGCGCATGCGGTCCTGCACAGACTTGTTGGCCGGTGCGCAGTTGACGGCGCTCATGATCACCAGACAGCCATGCGGTGTGTCGGGATCGCTGTAGATATCGACCGCCTCGCGCAACATGGCTTCGACGCCCGCGCGCGCGGTCGGCGCGTTTTCCAGCGCTCGTGTCGGCCGGCTGCCGACCTCTTCGACATAGAGATCGACGACCTCGAAGAACAACCGTTCCTTCGATCCGAAAGCAGCATAGAAACTCGGCGGGCTGATCGAGCCCATCGCAGCCTGAAGCTCCTCCAGGCTCGCGCCCTCGTAGCCCTTGTCCCAGAACACCGTCATCGCGGCGCGAAGCGCTTCGTCGCGATCGAAGGCGCGCGGTCGGCCCCGTTTCGGCACTCCATCTCCTTTTTTATAGAATTAACTACAAAATACTTGACACCGGTCTGGCGTCTAGATTTATAGAGGAAAGACTACAAAATAGCAACGGACGCGGCCCGCGGACCGCCTGGAGTGACCATGACCGAATCCATCCTGATCGTCGGCGCAACCGGCACTGTCGGCACGCAGCTTGTAAGGCAGTTCGCCGCGTCGGGCCGGCGCGTCAGGGCGCTTGTCCGGGACGAGGGCAAGGCCGCGCGGATCGCGCCGCTGGCAACGCCCGTTGTCGGCGACCTGTCGCGGCCGACCACGCTTGCGCCGGCGTTCAAGGGTGCCGAGCGTGTCTTCGTCCTGTCGCCGCCGGTTCCCGATATGGAGAGGCTGGACCGCAACGCATTCGATGCCGCCGTGTCCGCCAGCGCAAAGCGCATCGTCTATCTGTCGAACTTCGGCGCAAGCGAACACGATGAAATGCACTTCAAGGCGCACGCCGCCAACGAACGGCGGCTGGCTTCGCTCGGCGTCGACTGGACGGTGTTGCGGCCGACCCGTTTCATGACGCACACACCCTTTGTCTGGGGCTCGGTCCTGCGGCGTAATCTTTTGCTCGAGCCGGGCGGCGATGGCGCCATGACCGTGATCGACCCGGCCGACGTTGCGGCGGTTGCGCTGCAGGCGCTCACCACCGACGGCCATGAGGGGCAGACTTACGATCTGACATCCGAAGATTCGCTCACTGCGAACGAGCTTGCTCGCAAGCTGTCGCGGGCGCTCGGCCGCGAGCTCGCAATATTCAGCGGCGACGTGAATCAATTGCGCGCCGCGCTTGTGCAATCCGGAGCGCCTGAAGCCTACGCGCCGTTGATGGCAGGGTATTTCGCCCTGGTAACCGCCGGGTTCTGGCGCGTCACGGACACCGCGGGCCGGCTGCTCGGCCGCAAGCCGCAAAGCTACGCGCAATGGCTCGACCGAAATTTGCCCGACATCCTCTCCCGTGCCGCCTGAGAAGTCTCAGACCATCCGAAAACGAGTATGCAGATGACACAATTACGTTCGCATTCCGCCAAACCGACCATCCTGGTCACGGCTCCGACCGGCAAGGTCGGGCGGCGTCTGATCCCCCTTCTTCTGCGCCGGGGGGTGACCGTGCGCGCCGCCGGCCGAACGCCCGTCGCGCCGCGCGCCGGCATCGAGCCTGTCCACTTCGACTGGGCCGACAAGGGTACCTTCGAGGCCGCGCGCAAGGACGTGGATGCGATCTACCTGGTCCCCGGTCCGGTCCCGCAGGCCGAGCACGCTGACTGGATTCGCACCCTGCTCGATGGCGCGACGGCGGCCGGCGTCAAACGAGCCGTGCTGCTGTCGTCATTCGGCGTGGGCCAGGCGCCGCCGGAGAATCCGCTCCGCCGCATTGAGTTGGCCGTCGAGTCGTCCGGCGTACCATTCACGATCCTGCGCCCGGTCGCGTTCATGCAGAATTTCTCGGAGGGCTTGCGGTGGCGCGAGTCGTTCGCCACCCAGATTCGTGAGCGCGACGAGATCGTCGGGCCGGGCGGCAACGGGATCGTGAGTTACGTGTCGTCCGAGGACATCGCCGCAGTCGCGGCAATCGCGCTGACCGAGGAGGGGCACGGCGGCAAGGCCTACGCGCCGCTCGGCCCGGAGCCGCTGACGCTGACCCAGGTGGCCGAGCACATTTCATGGGTGACGGGCCGCCGCATCAAATATGTCGAGACCGACCGCACGCCCATTCGCGACGCGCTGCTCGCCGCCGGTGCTCCGCCTGCAACTGCGGAGCACAACAGCCAGCTCTACACCCACGCCTTCAGCTCCAGCATGTTCGGCGTGCTCAACGACGACATCCTTCGCGTGACCGGACGCCCGCCGACGAGCTTCGCCGAGTTCGCCGTCGGCGCCGCGGCGGCGTGGCGCCGATAGGCACGCGTCGATTTCAGGCAGACGGAGTGCAGCATGCCCATCTCTGTGTACGACGCCTCGATTCCGGTGTTTCAACGGATGCTGACCGGTTTGTCGCGAATTTTGCTCAAAGCCGAAGCCCATGCCGAAGCGTTGAAGATCGATCCTGCGGCGCTGCTACAGGCTCGGCTCTATCCCGACATGTTTCCACTGGTACGGCAGGTCCAGGTGACGAGCGACATTGCCAAGGGCGCGGCCGGCCGGCTCGGCGGAATCGAGTTCCCCCGTTACGCCGACGACGAGCAGAGCTTCGCAAACCTTCGCGAGCGGATCGGGAAGACGCTCAATTTCATTGACAGCGTGCCGTCGAGCGCGATCGCCGGATCGGAATCGCGAACCATCGTGCTCAACATTGCCGGCAGCAACGAAGAACTGGACGCGAAGGTCTACCTCTTGAACTTCGCGCTGCCGAATTTCTTTTTCCACGTCACGACCGCCTACGACATCCTGCGCCACCTCGGTGTTCCGATTGGCAAGCGCGACTATTATCTCGGAGGGCAGGAGTTCCGCGACGGGATTCGGAAATTATAGAAGCGCCCACGTGCGGCAGGGCGCGCCGCCAGCGACGCCGTCAGCCGCGATAAGGCGGCTTGTCGAGCCCGGCTGGGGAAAGCGTGAAAATCTCGACGCCGTCCGCCGTGACGCCGACGGTGTGCTCGAACTGCGCCGACAGCGAGCGGTCGCGGGTTACCGCGGTCCAGCCGTCCGACAACACTTTGACGTGCGGCCGACCGAGATTGATCATCGGTTCGACGGTGAAGAACATGCCGGGCTTCAGCACGACGCCTTCGCCGGGGCGGCCGACGTGGACGATATTCGGCTCGTCGTGAAACAGCCGGCCGAGACCGTGGCCGCAGAAGTCGCGCACCACGCTCATGTGCTGGGCTTCGACGAAGTCCTGGATGGCGTGGCCAATGTCGCCGGTCGTGGCGCCGGGCCGGATCGCGGCGATGCCGCGCGTCATCGCCTCGTAGGTGACCTCGATCAGCCGCTCGGCGCGGCGCGGGATCGCGCCGATCGCGTACATGCGGCTCGAATCGCCGTGCCAGCCATCGAGGATCAGCGTGACGTCGACATTGACGATGTCACCTTCCTTGAGCGGCTTGGCATTGGGGATGCCGTGGCAGACCACATGATTGATCGACGTGCAGGTCGATTTGCGGTAGCCGCGATACATCAGCGTCGCCGGCAACGCCCCGTGAGCGCGTCCGAAATCGTAGACCAGTTCGTCGATCGCGTCGGTGGTGACGCCGGGCCGGATCTCGTCGACGAGCATGTCGAGGCAGCGTGCCGCAAGCTGCCCGGCCTTGCGCATGCCGTCGAAGGCAGCAGGGCCGTGCAGCTTGATCTGGCCGGTTTTACGGAGTGGCGCCGCGGCGGCGTCGACATAGACCATGATGTGCCAATTTAAGGCCTGGCCGCGCCAAGGCAAGCGCGGCAGGGCGATCAGTGCGGCATCCGGCCGTTCAACTCGTCGTCAATATAGACGCGGATGATCTCGTCGAAGGTCGCCTCCGCGACAAAGCCCAATTCCCGGGCACGCCTTGCATCGAACCGGTGCGGCCAGCCGGCAACGATCCGCATCACCAGATCGTCAGGCTGCCGGCGGATGCGGGCGGTGACCTTGGGCCCGGCAACCCGGCCGAGGGCCTCGATCTGCTCGGCGACGGTGCAGCACACGCCCGGCATCGCGATGCCGACGCGCGGGCCGATCTGCTCGCGCGTGAGGCCTGCGGCGTGAATCAGGAAGCCGACGGCCGAACGCGGGCTCGCATGCGTGTGCAGTACGGTGTCGGCGACCGGCAGCACTGCGTCCATGCCGTTGAGCGGCTCGCGGATGATGCCGGAGAAAAATCCCGATGCGGCAAGATTGGGCTTGCCCGGCCGCACCACGATGGACGGCAGGCGGATGCCAACGCCGTCGAGGAAGCCGCGGCGGGTGTAATCGGCGAGCAGCAATTCGCCCATTGCCTTCTGCGTTCCGTAGGAGGTGAGCGGCGTGAGATGAAATTCGTCCGGGATGGTGTGCGGGAACGGTGCGCCGTAAACCGCGATGGACGACGTGAAAATGACCTTCGGCTTGTAGCCGTCGCGGGTGCGGCGGATCGCCTCGACCAGAAACAGGATGCCATCGAGATTGACGTGATAGCCCTTCTCGAAGTTGGTCTCGGCCTCGCCGGAGACGACGCCGGCGAGATGGAAGATGACCTCCGGCCGCGATGAGACGAGTTTCTCGGCGACACCCGGCGCCGCAAGATCGGCGGCCGTCGACGCCACCTCGCCGGTGAAACCGGCGGGCGCCTGCGGCGCCACGACATCGATCAGGGTGAATTGTTCGATCGGCTTGCCGTTCAAGCCGCCGTCCTTGACGAGCCGCGCCAGAAGTTTGCGTCCGATCATGCCGGCTGCGCCGGTCACCAGAATGTGCATCGCTACCTCTTCGAGGGGTCAGGCGCCGGTTCGTAGCGATCGACCCGACGCAGTGCGGGGAACAGCATCATCCAGATTCCGGCAACGAGCAACGACCCGACGCCGCCAATCACCGCCGATGTGACCGCGCCGAACCATGCGGCGAGCACGCCCGATTCGAACTCGCCCAACGTGTTCGAGGTGCCGACGAACAGGTAATTGATCGCGCTGACGCGGCCGCGCATGGCGTCCGGTGTTTCGATCTGCACCAGCGAGAAACGGATCACGACGCTGATGGCGTCGCTTGCCCCCAGCACCGCAAGCGCGAACACCGATAGCGGCAGCCAGGTCGACAGCGCGAAAACGATGGTCGACAGGCCAAACAGCGCGACCACTCCGAACATCACGACGCCGATGTGGCGTTCGATCGGATAGCGCGACAGGATCGTCGCCACGGTGAGCGCGCCGATCGCCGGCGCGGAGCGCAAGATGCCGAGGCCGAGCGGGCCGGCATCGAGAATGTCGCGCGCATAGATTGGCAGCAGCGCGGTCGCGCCGCCGAGCAGGATCACGAACAGATCGAGCGAGATGACGCCCAGAAGCCGCTCGCGCTTGCGGATGTAATGAAAGCCGGCGAGCACGGACGCAAACGTCGTCGGTTCGCGCGGCGGCGCAGCGCGTTCGATCTTCATCAGGCTCACCAGCACGATGGCGATGACGAAGAATGCGGCGCAGAGGCCGGCGACCAGAGCCGGGCTGAAGGCATAGATCAGCCCGCCGAGCGCCGGGCCGGAGATCACGGCAGTCTGGTTTGCCGACGCCCAGGCGGCGATCGCGCGGGGGATCAGCACGCCCGGCACCGTCGCCGGCACCAGCGCGCTGGTTGCGGTCAGCTCGAATGTGCGCGCGCAGCCGATCACGAAAACGATCGCGAACAGGATCTCGCGCGTGAGCGCGCCGGTCAGAAAGCCGTAGAGCAGCGTCACGCCAGCGAGTGCATAGGCGGCTTGCGCGATCCTGATGATGATCCGCCGGTCGTAGCGGTCGGCGACATGGCCGACCAGCAACGTCAGCACCACTGCCGGGACGAACTGGATCAGTCCGATCAGGCCGAGGTCGAGCGGATCGCCGGTCAATTCGTAGATTTTCCAGCCGATCGCCACCGCGGCCATGTGATAGCCGATGGTCGCAGTCAGCCGTGCGAACCAGAACAGCACGAACGGCCGCTGCTGCAGCAGCCGCGGAGAAGGGACGTCCGTGGTCATGCGGGTGAAGCGGCGTTCAGCGCGGCGAGGCTCAGCGTCTGCTTGCCGTCGGGACGAAAATTGTCGGGCGCAAGCCAGCGCTCGAAGTTGCGCTTGCGCTGCGGCCACTCGCTGTCGAGGATCGAATACCAAGCCGTGTCGCGGTTGCGCCCTTTGGCGATCATATGTTGACGCAGCAGGCCCTCGAATACGAAGCCGTAGCGTTCGGCGGCCCGGCGCGAGGCGGCGTTCAGCGCGTTGCACTTCCATTCGTAGCGGCGATAGCCGAGGGTCTCGAACGCATAGCGTGCGAGCAGATACTGCGCCTCGGTGCCGAGCGGCGTGCGTTGCAGGGCCGGCGAATAGACGACATGGCCGACCTCGATGACGCGCATCTGCGGCCTGATTTCCATCAGTGTGAAGACCCCGACCGCGCGGCTGGAAGGCTCGACGATGGCGTAGGAGTAAGGGTCGTCCAGCGCGATGCGGCTGTCGACCCAGCGCACGAATTCATCGGCGTCCGCGAAAGGCCCATAGCTCGACATATAGGTCCAGATCGCGTCGTGGCCCTTCACTGCATCCCACAATGAGGCTGCGTGTCGGGGGTCAAGCCGTTCGATGCGCCCGTAGCGGCCCTCGATCGTCACCGGACCCGGACGCTGCGCCGGCGCGGTGTCGACAGTGACGCCGACGGGCTGGCCGGTCTTTGGATGCGGCTCCGACGGTGCGCTCACGATAGTCCGCGCTTCTTCATGTCTTCGCGGAAGAATTTGTTGAGCTCAGCATTCGTCATGGTGCCGTCGAAGCAGGTGAAAGTGCCTTGCTCGAGCATTTCCTTCGCCGCGCGGGTCACGGCGGTCCATGCCGTGCGCGCCAGCGTGCCGCCGAGGCTGATGCGCCGCGCGCCCATCGCCGCAAGATCGGCGACTGAAAAGCCAAGATTGCCCGGCATCAGGACGTTGACCGGCTTCGGCGCGACGGCGTTGACGACCGCGGTGATGTGCTCGCGCGATCTGATGCCCGGGGCGTAAAGACAGTCGGCTCCGGCATCGGCGAAGGCCTTCAGGCGGCGAATGGTCTCATCAAGGTCGGGCCGATTGCGAATGAAGCCTTCGGTGCGCGCGGTGAACACGACCTTTGTGTCGGTTCTGTCGATCGCGGCCCGCGCGGCTTTCACCCGCGCTAGCGCCAGATCGAAATCGTAGAGCGGATTTGCCTCGTCGTTCGTAGAGTCTTCGATCGACAGTCCGGCAACGCCTGTGTCGACGCAGAGCCGGACGTTCTCGGCGACTTCGTCGGGGTCGTCGGCATAGCCGCCTTCGTAATCGGCATTGATCGGGACGTCGGTCTCAGCGCTTAACTCGCGCAAGTGCGCCAGCATCATGTCGCGGCTGACCGCGGCGTCGGCATAACCCTGCGCGAAGGCGTAGCCGGCACTGGTCGAAGCCAAAGCCTTGAAGCCGACGCCCTGCAGGTAGCGCGCGCTGCCGATGTCCCAGGGGTTGGGCAGGATGAAGCAGCCCGACCGGTGCATGTCGCGGTACGTTCGTCGCTTGTCGGCAATCGAGGGGCGGCTGTTCGGCATGACGGGATTTCTCGGTCGGAAAGGCGCGTCTACCGTGCCATGGCGGCTTGCGTGACGCCAATGCATTTCCTTGATCGAGGCATGAGAGAGCGTCATGGTGCCGGCGACAGTGGCGGGGGAATGCCTTTGGACACGACGGAATTCGACGCCCTCGAGCGGCAGGCGGAGCAGAAACTACCGCCGCCGTCGTGGGCTTTTTGCGTCACCGGTGCCGATGACGAAATCTCGGCGGCTGAAAACGTCGAAGCCTGGCGGGATTTGCGGCTGCGGCCGCGTGTGCTGAACGACATCGTCGATGTCGATACGTCGACAGCATTACTGGGGGAGAGTGTCGCTGCCCCGATCCTGGTGGCGCCGACCGGCCGCCACAAGCTGTTTCATCCGCAAGGCGAACGTGCCACAGCGCGCGGCGCGGCGGCGGCAAACGCGCTCTATGTGCTTGCGGCCTATTCCAATGTCGCCATGGAAGAGGTCGCCGCCGAACGGCGCAGCGCGCCGCAATGGTTCCAGCTTTATCTGCTGCCGGACCGCTCCGATGTCGAGGCGATGATCGAGCGCGTTGCCGCGAACGGCTTCACCGCGCTCATCCTGACGGTCGACAGCCAGCTTTACGGCTGGAGCCCGCGTGCGTCGCGCGCGCCCTACATTCCGACGCCGGAGATTCTCAACATCAATATCCCCGGCTCGCCGATGGCTCTGTCGGGCTACGATCCGAGCTACAAGGGCAAGGTCTTGTTTCCGACGACATGGCGCGATCTCGAATGGCTGGTGAAGCGATCGCCGCTGCCGGTCATCGTCAAGGGCGTCATGCGGGGCGACGATGCGGCGCGTTGCGTCGATCTCGGCGCGAAGGCCGTCATCGTTTCAAATCACGGCGGTCGTCATCTCGACACCACGGTGACGACTGCGGCGGCGCTGCAAGACGTGGTCGAGGCGGTCGGCGGCAGGGCCGAGATCTATGTCGACAGCGGCATCCGGCGCGGCACCGATATCGTCAAGGCGCTGGCGCTCGGCGCCCGTGCGGTGCTGGTGGGCCGCCCGCCGATCTGGGGCCTCGCCGTCAACGGAGCGGACGGGGTTGCGGCGGTCATGACTCATCTGCACGAAGAGCTGATACGGGCGATGCGCCTGTGCGGCGTCGCAAGGCTCGCCGATATCGGAGCCGACCTCGTCGCCCGGCCGCCGGCGCAGGTTTGATTTCGCGTCGTGTTTAGGCTCTCATGCGCGACCATAACCGCCGGTCCGCAGGGCCGGGCGCGCGCCTTCGGGGAAACGTCATGCTGAAGACCATCGCGGCCTTTGACCGTATCGGTGAAGAGAACGCCTTCGCGGTGCTGGCGCGCGCCAATGCGCTCGCCGCGCAAGGACGCGACATCATCAGCCTCGGCATCGGGCAGCCGGACTTCCGCACGCCCGACTTCATTGTCGAGGCTGCGGTGAAGGCGCTGCGCGACGGGCAGCATGGCTACACGCCCGCCAATGGCATCCCGGCGCTGCGCGAGGCGGTCGCCGCCGACCTGCACAAGCGATTTAACGTTGAGGTGTCGCCCGACAGCGTGATGATCATGCCCGGCGGAAAGCCGACCATGTTCATGTCGATCCTGATGTTCGGCGAGCCGGGCGCCGAGATCATGTATCCGGACCCCGGTTTCCCGATCTACCGCTCGATGATCGAATTCACCGGCGCGACCCCGGTGCCGATCCCGGTTCGCGAGGAGAACGGCTTTGCGTTTTCCGCCGACGAGACGCTGAAACTGATTTCGCCGAAGACGCGGCTCATCATCATCAATTCACCGGCCAATCCGACCGGCGGCGTCACGCCCAAGGCCGAGGTCGACAAATTCGTCGCCGGCCTCGACAAGTGGCCGGATGTTGCGGTGATGTCCGACGAGATCTACGACCATATGGTCTATGACGGCCTCGAGCACGTCTGCCTGTTGTCCTATCCCTCGATCCGCGACCGTCTGATCCTGCTCAACGGCTGGTCGAAAACCTATGCGATGACCGGGTGGCGGCTCGGCTACGCGGTGTGGCCCGGCAAGCTCTACGACTATGCGCGCAAGCTCGCGGTTAACCTGCACTCGTGTGTCAATGCGTCGGCGCAGTTCGCCGGCCTCGCCGCGCTCACGGGGCCGCAGGACGAAGTGCATAAGATGATCGCGGAATTCGACCGCCGCCGCAAAGTCGTCGTCGAGGGACTGAACAAGCTGCCCGGCGTCTCCTGTGTGGTGCCGAAGGGCGCATTCTATGCCTTCCCGAACATCAAGAAGACCGGCTGGAAGGCGAAAGACCTTGCCACGACATTGCTGAACGACACCGGCGTGGTGACGATCGGCGGGCCAGACTTCGGCATTCTCGGCGAAGGCTATCTGCGGCTGTCCTACGCCAACTCGACCGAGAACATCCTCAAGGCTCTCGAGCGCATGGGTGAATTTCTGGCGAGCCGCAAGGCGGCTTAGGTCTTCAGCCCCGCGCGCCGCGCCGCGACCAGCGCGATCGCCGACCAGTCCTTGTTGGCGTCGCCGTGCGCGATGGCGTCGAGAAACGAATCGCGCAGCACGCTGGCGAATGGCAACGGCACGTTGACCTTCTCGCCGGCGGCAAGTGCGAGCCGCACGTCCTTCATGCCGAGCACGAGGTCGAAGCCCGGCGGTTCGTACTGGCCGGCGCCGATCATGTTGCCGTAGCCGTTATAAACCGGCACGTCGAACAGGGCCTTGTTCACGGTCTTGAGGAAGTCGTCCGCCGACATGCCGTAGCCGCGCACAAGGGCGGCCGCTTCGCCCATCGCCTCGATCGCCGCCGCGACCATCAGGTTGCCGGCGATCTTGGCGACATTGGCATTGCTCGGCTTGTCGCCGACACGGGTGGTGCGCTGGCCGAGCACGTCGAACAGCGGCTGCGCCTTGTCGACCGCGGCTTTGTCGCCGGCGACGACGATGCTGAGCTTTGCCGCTGCGGCGGCGTCCGGCCGGCCCCAGACGGTTGCCGCCACGTAGGGCACGCCGCGCTGCCGGTGCAGGGCGGTGAGTTCGTCGGCGCAGGCGACTGAAGCCGTCGCCATATTGATGTGAATGGTTGCAGCGCCGCCTGCCGGTAGTGTGTCGCCGGCGACAAAGACCGCGCGCATGGCCTCGTCGTTGGGCAGCATGGAAATCGTGACATCGCCGCCGAAGGCGTCCTTCGCATTCGCCGCGATGACAGCGCCGTCGTGCTCAAGGTCGCGCAGGCTGTCTTTCGCGATATCGAACAGCTTTAGCTTGTGGCCTGCCTTGAGCAGATTGTGCGCCATCGCCTTGCCCATGCGCCCGACGCCGATCATTCCTACCTGCATGGCATACCCCCGTGGCTTTGTGGTCCGAAGCGGATCATGATCGCCCCTGTTCGCGCAACAGGAGTTTCGTCATGAGCGCCCGGGGCCTGTCCGAAGACCAGCGTTTGATGCGGCAGTCGTGCCGCGACTTCGTCGACGATGTCATCATTCCGTTCATGCGCTCGAACTGGCAGCGCGAATGGCAGATGACGCCGGAGGACCGGCTGCCGAAGGAAATCCTCGAAGGCGCCGAGCAGGTCGGCATCCGTACGCTCGGCGTGCCGGAGGAGTTCGGCGGCATCGAGCTCGACAAGACAACGGAAGTGAAGACCTTCGCAATCATCTCGGAGGAGATCGCGCGCGGCGATTCCGGTTTGTCTGACAAGCTGGTGCAGAACTGGAAGGTCGCGGTGCTGCTGCGCAATCTCGCGCCGAAGCACCTTCAGGAAAAATGGTTCAAGCGGCTGATGGACGATCCGCAGTTTCTGCTCGCACATTGCCTGACCGAGCCGCGCGGCGCCTCCGACCGCTGGCTGCCTTACAACGTGCCGGAAGCGGCGATGCAGACCAAAGCCGTCAAGAAAGGCAAGGACTGGGTCATCAACGGCCGCAAGCAGTTCATCTCGAACGGCTACGACGCCGGTCTCTATGTCGTCTACGCCAACACCAATCCCAAGGTCGGCATGTTGCAGGGAACCTCATCGTTCCTGGTGCCGCGCGATACGCCGGGACTCACGGTTGCGCGTTGCAATGAAACGATGGGCTGCCGCTTCATGAACAATGGCGAGCTGGTGTTTGAGGACATGGTCGTGCCGGAAGACCATCTGCTGGTGGAGAACGACGCGCTCGGCAAGGCCGGCGTCTATTTCCGGCCCGGCAAGATTATCCAGGCCTCGAAGAATCTTGGCGTCGGCGTGCGCTGCTTCGAGGCGGCGGCGGACTACACGCAGAACTACGTGCAGGGCGGCCGCATTCTCATCAAGCATCAGGCGGTGGCGCTGCGACTTGCCGACATGGCGACGCGGATCGAGGCGGTGCGGGCGTTGCTCGATCGCGCGGCGGAAGCGGTCGACGAGAACGCCGCCGACGCCGACACGCTCTGCAACATGGCCAAGGTCTACGCCTCCGAGGAGATCATGAAGGTCGCGCAGCATTGTCTCGAACTGCACGGCGGCAACGGCGTGATGCTCGACTTCGGCGTCGAGAAGCTGTTCCGCGACGCCGCGATTTTCCTGCACATGGACGCGACGGTGGACGTTTCGCGCATGAAGATCGTGAAGTCGATGTTCCCGCAAACCGCCGGCAAATATGCCGGGCCGGAGACGTAATCACTGCATCGCGAAACGGAAGCCGATGATAACCATGACGAGGCCGATCAGTTGCGGCCAGGTCGGCACCGCGCCGAGCGCGACGAAGCCGATGATGACGCCGAACACCGGTACCAGCGCCGGGAAGGTCGAGGCGCGTCCGGCCCCGAGCAGCGATACCGCCTTGGCGAACAGATAGATCGGCAGCACGCCGGCGAGCAGGCCTTGCACCCCCGCTTGCAGCAGGTTCTCGAACAGGCCCAGGCGCAGAACATTCTCGAATCCCACGATCACGGCATAGGCCGGCGCGAGCAGCAGGACCGATACGGTGCCCACCGCCGCCGCGGCATGCATGCCGGCCATGCGCCATTGTCGCAGCAGGATGCCGAAGGTCGCCCAGAAGACACCTGCGGTTGCAAACAGAAGATCGCCGGCGACGCCATGTGCGCCGATCGTGGTCAGCGATTCACCGCCGAATGCGAGCAGCCCGAGGATGATGGCTGCGGCGCCGGCGACGCGCCGCGCAAACAGCGGCTCGCGCAGGAAAAAGGTCGCGAGGATCAGACCGAACAACGCGGCGCAAGCCGGCTGGATCGTCGTGCCATGTCCAAGCGGAACCAGCGTGAAGCCGTAATAGGCCAGTAAAGCCTGCGGCGGCCCCGACAGGATGGTCATGACAAGACCACGGCTCCAGCCAACGCCGCCGAGATCGGCAAGGCCGCGGCGAAGCACCAGCGGCAGCAGCGCAAGCCCCGTCCACAGGAAGCGGTGCATCGCGAGGTCGGATGGCGTGAAGCCGGCATTGATGCCGTGCTTGGCAGCGACAAAGCCGGCCGCCCAACCGAACGCGGCGAACACGCCACAGAGGGCGCCGACGATCGTTGCCGGAATTTTCACGGTGTTCAATGGGCGGTCCTTGCTGCGCTGGGCCCGTCGTGACTCGCGACCGGCTGATACTCTAGGATCGGTTGCAGGTCCAATCCTGCTGCATCAGAGCAGGCGGGACAGGGCAGCGAAACGACAGGGAAAAGAAACATCATGGCGAAGTCGCGTAAAGTCATAATCACCTGCGCCGTTACCGGGGCTATTCATACGCCTTCGATGTCGCCGCATCTGCCGATCACGCCGCAGCAGATCGCCGACGCGGCGCTCGGCGCGGCCGAAGCCGGTGCCGCCGTTGTCCACCTGCATGCACGCGATCCGAAAGACGGCCGGCCCGATCAGCGGCCCGAAGCCTTCGAGCCATTTCTGAAAGTCATCAAGCAGTCTTCAAACGTGGTGGTGAACATCACGACCGGCGGATCGCCGACGATGCTGGTCGAGGAGCGCGTTCGCCCCGCGGCAACCCTCAAGCCGGAAGTCGCCTCGCTGAACATGGGCACGATGAACTTCGGCCTCTATCCGATGATCCCGCGCTTCAAAGGCAAGTTCAAATACGATTGGGAGGAGCCCTATCTGGAGAACTCCGCGAAGGGCATGTTCAAAAATACTTTCGCCGACATCGAATACATCCTGACGACATGCGCCGGAAACAACACGCGATTTGAAATCGAGTGCTACGACATCGGCCATCTCTACACGCTGAGACACTTTCTCGATCGCGGCCTCGTCAAGCCGCCGTTGTTCATCCAGTCGGTGTTCGGCATTCTTGGAGGTATCGGACCGCATCCCGAAGATGTGATGCAGATGAAGCGTACCGCCGATCGTCTGTTCGGCGATCAATATCATTGGTCGGTATTGGGTGCAGGACAGAACCAGATGCGTATCGCCGCGATGGCTGCGTCGATGGGAGGCAATGTGCGGGTCGGCCTCGAAGACTCGCTTTGGATTGGGCCCGGCAAGCTCGCGGAGTCCAACGCACAGCAGGTCACGATGGCGCGGAAGATTCTCGAAGGTCTTGGTCTTGAAGTCGCTACACCCGACGAAGCACGTGAAATCTTGTCTTTGAAGGGCGGCGACAAAGTCGCGTTTTGACGTGGCGCAAGATTAAATTTGCGGTTCGAGGCACACCGCACACTGGGCAGTCGTCCAAAAGTATGTGAAACTTTATCGATAAAAGCGCGAGAGTGCGTTTCGCCATATGAAATGCCCACTAAGGGCATCGCAACGAAAACGAATGAGGGAGGACAGCATGCGCAAAACGAAATTCGGTTTGGGAGCCGTTACCGGTTCTGCGTTGGCTCTTGGCTTTGCCGCTGCACTGACGTTCGGCAGCGCGGGTCAGGTCAGCGCCAAGGAAATCGTCATCCGGATCGGTTCCGGCCATCCGCCGACAGTCGTCTATGCGGGCTTGATGAAGAATTTCTTCCAGCCCGTACTGCAGAAGGCGATCGAGTCCAAGACGAGCCATACGGTCAAGTTCATCGAAGGCTACTCCGGCTCGATCGTGAAAGTGTTCGACACGCTCGAGGGCGTTCAGAACGGCGTCCTCGACATCGGCGGCTTCTGCTTCTGCTTCGAGGCGTCGAAACTTCCGATGCACGCCTTCCAGATCATGCTGCCATTCGGCACCATGGACCCGGAGCAGAGCGTCGCGATCGCGGCCGAGGTGTATAAGAAGTTCCCGATGCTTGAGAAGGAGCTCGAGAAGCACGGCCAGGTCATGATCGCCCGCATCGGCGACGGCGGTTACAACATCGGGACCAACTTCCCGTGGAAGACGGTCGACGACCTCAAAGGCCGCAAGCTCCTCGGTGCCGGTCTCAATCTGAACTGGATGAAGGAAGCCAATATCGGCATCGTTCCGGTGACCGACGGCCTGCCGGGCTGGTACGAAAAGATCAAGACCGGCGTTGCCGAAGGCGGCATCATGTTCCCCAGCGCCTGGGGTCCGGTCTTCAAGCTGCATGAAGTCGGCAAGTACTATACCGAGATCGGCTTTGGTTCGATCACCTGGCACGCTCTGACGGTCAACAAGCGCTTCTGGGATAACCTCCCGCCGGAAGTGCAGCCGATCGTACGTGAGGTCGCGGCCCGCTACGAAGTCCAGACCGGCGTCTTCAACAAGGCCGGTTACAAGAAGGACATGGACTGGCTGCGCGCGAACATCACCGTGACCGACCTGCCGGCCGATGTCCGCCTCGCCTGGGCGAAAAAGCTGGCGCACTGGCCGCAAATGATCGCCAACGAGCTTGAGGGCAAGGGCTATCCGGCCAAGGCGATCCTCAATGCGACTTTGGATGCTGCCGAGAAGCAGGGCTACAAGTGGCCGGTCCGCTACGTGGTCAAGTAACCGGCTCTGTTGCAAACACGGCTGCCGGCTGGGTATCAGGTCCAACGATACTCAGCCGGCGCTACTCTGTCTGACATCGTGCATCTCTTGAGATCGGAACGGTATTGTCATGTCGATCATCACGTTCAGTGATCGACTGTCCAAGCTCTTGATGATCGTCGCCGCGGCTTGGGCTTTCGGCCTCGCATTCCTCGTTATGGCGGACATCATCGGACGGACCGTGTTCAGCGTGCCCATTCACGGCACCGCAGAAATTGTCGCGGCGTCCATCGTTATTATCGTCTTCCTGCAAGTCGGTTACGCGATTCGATCGCGATCGATGCTGCGGGCCGAATTTCTTGTCGTCCTTTGGCCGGACAGCGTGCAGCGCGCGCTGTTGGCGTTCGGTTATCTGCTTGGCGCGGCGTTCTTCCTCATGATCATCACTGGCGGCTGGGAGGAGAGCATCAAGTCCTTCGTCCAGGGCGAGTTCGAGGGCGAGGGCGCGCTTCGTGTTCCGTCGTGGCCCGCCCGCTGGACGGTGATGCTCGGTAGCGCGCTTGCCATGCTCAATTATCTCGTCATGGCATACATCGACGTGTTCAAGCCAAAGCAGGTCGATGCCGAGGCTTCGTCGGGAAGTTCGGCTTGAACGGCAACGCAGGATCTCTCTCGTGTTCGAAATAAGCACCGCTGTTATCCTGGTTGTTAGCCTGATCGGCCTGGTCGTGATCGGCGTTCATATTGCCATCGCGCTCGGCATCACCAGCGCGCTCGGAATCTTCCTGGTCACGGGCGCCGACGCCAACGCGTTTCATACCGTGCAGGCGATGTTGGCGGCGACGGCTTACGAAGCCATCCGCGCCTATATTTTCGCGGTCATTCCGTTGTTCATGTTGATGGGCGAATTCATCGGCAAATCGGGTGTCGTGACCGACGTGTATCGCGGCATCAACCGGATGCTGCACCGGCTGCCGGGCCGCCTCGCGATTGCGACAGTCGCGGGCAATGCGCTGTTCTCTTTTGTCACCGGCGTGAGCATCGCGTCCGCGGCGGCATTCTCACGCATCGCCTACCCCGAAATGAAGCGTCATGGCTACGACAAGGGGTTTGCGCTCGCTGCGATCGCCGGTTCGAGCAGCCTCGGTATGCTGATTCCGCCCTCGGTGCTGATGATCGTCTGGGGCATTCTGACCGAGCAGTCGATCGGACGATTGTTCGCCGCCGGCGTCATTCCCGGTCTGATGCTCGCTGCGATGTTCATGACATACATCTTTGCCTCGGCCGCGCTGCGGCCGTCGCTGGTTGGCGGCAATTTTGATTCCGGGCAGCCGGGCGCGGCGGGCACCGAAGCGGACGACGATTACGAAGAGGTCTCGACCGGACAGTTCCTGATCAGTCTCGCCGGCATTTTGGCCGTCGTCATCGCGGTGCTCGGTGGCATCTGGTTCGGGGTGTTCACGCCGACCGAAGCGGCTGGCGCGGGCGCGCTGATCGGCCTTGCTCTCGGCATCATCAAGGGTATGCGGTTCCGCGACGTCATCGACTCGATCCTGTCGGTGGGCAAAACCTCGGCGCCGATTCTGCTGCTTCTGGTCACGGCGGCGCTCTATTCGCGAACGCTGGCGATGACCGGCATGGCGAATGCCATCGAGAGCTTGTTTGTCGGTTCCGGCATGGCGCCTTGGATGATTATCACGGTGATGGTCGTGGTCTGGTTCCTGCTCGGCATGATTATCGATTCGATTTCGATCATGCTGTTGACTGCAGCCATCTTCGCGCCGATCGCGGTCAATATCGGATACGACCCGATCGCCTTCGCGATCATTGCGATCATTGCCATCGAGGCCGGTCTCTATACGCCGCCCTTTGGTCTGCTCGTTTTCACGGTCAAGGCGTCGATTCAGGAGTTCGAGCCCGACATGAATGTGATGACGATTTTCAAGAGCTCGACCCCGTACTGGATCATCATGCTGCTCGCTATGGGTTTCATCATCAATTTCCCGAAAATCGCTACCTATCTACCTAGCAAGCTCTTTGCCGGCTGAAATTCCGCTTTTGCGGTCCATCCTTCGCTCCTAGAATGGCTGAGTCCATGCGGTCGCGTGCTCCGATGCCTTTTGCCAAATCGAAACGAAGGATTGACCCATGCGCTTCAAAACGTTCTCGTTATTCGCAGTCGCCGCTTTTGCGCTGACGCCGGCGACCGTTCAGGCCGCGCCGCAGATCCTGGGCCTGATGGCCTCCCGCGCGCCGGTTCCGATGATGTGTATGAACGGCACTTGCACCGCGGAGCTCTCTACGGTCTGTCTGCAAGAGCACCGGCCGACGCCGGAAACCGGAACGGTCTATCTGCCCGCCAAGGGTACTCAGATCACGCTCATCGTCGCCGGGCCGCACGGTGCGAAGCAGCAGCGGATCGAGGGCGCGTTGAACTTTACGTCGCTCCGCCAATACCATGCGATCAAGGTGAGCCTGCCCGAGGCGGCGGTACGGCAGTTGGGATATGGCTCAGCCATGCTGTCGGTGGGGCCGATGGCCTCGCTGATCCCGGTCGCCGCGCCGGGGGATCCCAGTCCTCTGAGCGACAGCGAGATCGGGCGTTATACCGGACCGATGCGTGCGGCCGCCGCGCGGTCGTTCGATCGCGACCGTGATCGCGTCGGAGCGACCGATGTCCTCAACCGGATGGTCAATCGGCTGTCCGCGAACAGCAGCGCCGGCTTCGAAGAGGTTGGCCGTCTGTGGAAACATGACGTGACCGGGGACACGAGCGCCGGAACCCGAAAGATTGTCAGCCGCGCGTTCGAGCATTGCCGTGAGGCGGTGCGCGTCGGCCTGCAGGCCAGTCTGCGCTCGTGCCTGGCCTACCAGCACGACTATTACGCCAACGAGAACACAACAGGCGCCTGGCAGGCGATGGAACCGGGAATCTGAGCCGGCCGTTGGTCCGGAAATCCCTGACAGGATTGTGCTGACGACCGCGCCGTTCCCGGCGCGGTCGTTTTTTCGTTGCCCCAGCCGGCGTGAACCCCTCCTATAAGCGGCGGAGATTCGTGCAATGGCACAACTCGACGCCGTCAGCTTGGGGATTTTGCTCGGCAGCCTCTTGGTGCTGGCCGGCATTCTGTCGAGTCTGCTTGCCTTGCGGTTCGGTGCCCCGCTGCTGCTCGTCTTCTTGATCGTCGGCATGCTGGCCGGCGAAGGCGGACCGGGCGGCATCAAGTTCGACGACGTCACGACGGCCTACACGGTCGGTTCGGTCGCGCTGGCACTGATCCTGTTCGACGGCGGCCTGCGGCTGCGAATGCAGACGTTTCGCAGCGTGCTGGCGCCCGCGACCATGCTGGCGACCGTCGGCGTGCTGCTGACGGCGGCGATTACCGCGCCCTTTGCCAAATATCTGCTCGGCATCGGCTGGGCCGAGGCGCTGCTGATGGGCGCGGTCGTCGCCTCGACCGACGCCGCCGCGGTATTCTTTCTCATCAATGCGCGGGGCCTGCGCCTGCGACCCAATGTGCGTGCGACGCTGGAAGTCGAATCCGGCACCAACGATCCCTTCGCCGTCTTCATGGCGATCATGCTGGTCGAGATCCTGCTCAGCGGCAGCAAGCCATGGTCGGAGCTCGGTTACGATCTCGCGCGTCAGGTCTGGCTCGGCGGCATCATCGGCTTTGCCGGCGGTCATCTGATCGTACTGACACTCAACCGTCTGCAGCTCGCGCAAGGACTGCACGCCCCGTTTGTCGCGATCGGCGCTCTGGCGGTGTTCGCGCTCGGGCAGGCGGTCCACGGGTCGGGCTTTCTCGCCGTCTATCTCGCCGGGCTGATCGTCGGCAACCGGCCGACGCGCGCCCACAATTCGGTCGTGGTTTTCCTCGATGCCGTCACCTGGCTTGCGCAGATTGTGATGTTCGTTCTGCTCGGCCTGCTGGTCTGGCCGGTGCGGCTGATGAACAGCCTGATCGCGGCGATCGTCATCGCGCTGGTGCTGATGCTGGTGGCGCGGCCGGCCGCTGTGTTCCTTTGCCTCACGCCGTTCAAGTTCAAGTGGAATGAAAAACTGTTTATCTCATGGGTCGGCCTGCGCGGCGCGGTCGGCATCTTTCTGGCGTCGATTCCGCTCCTGGTCGGCCTGCCAACGTCGTACCTTTATTTCGACATCGCTTTCGTCGTGGTGTTGACCTCGCTGCTGGTGCAGGGCTGGACTATCGGCTTTGCCGCACGAAAGCTCGACGTCGCCTTCGCGCGCAACGATCCGATGCCGCGCCGCGTCGAGCTCGATTTGCCCGGCCAGCTCGCGCAGGAGATTGTCGGCTATCCGGTGCCGGCCAACAGCCCGTTCCTGCGCCGCGGTCTCATTCCGTCCTGGGCGCGGCCGACATTGATCGTCCGCGATGAGAAGATTCTGCTGCCCTCGGAGGCCGGCAAGGTGCGCGAGGGCGATTACATCTACCTGCTGGCGCCGCCGGAGAAGGCGCAGGCGCTGGACCGCTTTTTCGTCGACATGCCGCCGATCACCGCGGACGATCCCGCGCTGCTCGGCGACTTCTTCGTGCCGGGCACCACGACGCTCGGCGCCTTGTCGGAATTCTACGGCTTGCCGCCGACGGACGCCGATCCGGCGATGCAGCTCAGCACTTATTTTGCAACGCATACCGAGCGCGTGCCGCGGCAGGGCGATGTGCTGATGTGGGGTGAAGTCGCGCTGGTCGCGCACAAGGTGGTCGCCGGCAAGGTCACCACGGTTGGCCTTCGGCTCGACGAACCTGATCCTGCGCCGCCGCAGAGCCTGCCCGGCCGCGTCAAGGCGGCGCTCAAGAAGTTCGAACGTTATCTCGGCTAGTGCGCCGAACCTGAAAAACTTGTTTCAGTCGAATACAAAACGGTTGTGCACCGGATATGGGACTGTTACTTTCAAGACAGCGATATGCCGTAAGCAATCGCTGCTTTTCATCGAGTCGATGGCCTCGCCTCTCAATCATTCGCGCGCGACACGGCGCGCGGCAGCCATCGATCACGGATGCCTGACGCTCATTATGGCCTTGCCGCATGCATGTTCGTCGGTGCGGCGCTTTATACGTCGGTCGGCCACGGCGGCGCATCGTCTTACATCGCGTTAATGGCGCTGTTTTCAGTTCCGGCGGCGGTGATGCGGCCGACGGCGCTGGCGCTCAATATCATCGTCTCGACGCTCGGCACGTGGCGATACGCTAGCGCCGGCTTTTTCCGCTGGCGCGCAATTTGGCCGTTCATGGCCGGCGCCGTGCCATTTGCGTTTCTCGGCGGTGGAATCCAGTTACCAGGCAACCTATATCGGCCGATTGTCGGCGTCGTCCTGCTGTTCGCCGGGGTGAGTCTGTTGTGGCTGAGAGAGGTCCGGCCACTCAACGCCGTCCACGATCCGCCGATCTGGCTTGGCATTCTCGTCGGGGCGGGCATCGGCCTGCTCGCCGGACTGACCGGAACCGGCGGCGGTATATTCCTGTCCCCGATCATCATATTCCTCGGCTGGGCCGATATTCGCACCGCGTCCGGCTGCGCGGCGGTGTTCATTCTTGGGAATTCGATAGCCGGGCTTGCCGGCAATTTCGCTGCTGTTCAGTCGCTGCCACCGCAGTTGCCGGTGTATGTTGTGGCAGTTGTTCTCGGAGCGATTGTCGGCACCACGTTCGGGACCAGGCTTCCGATCGTTTACATTCAGCGGGCCTTGGGTATCGTGTTGCTGATTGCGGGTGCTAAGTTAATCGGTGCCGATTGACCGGATGAGCTGGTTCCACCGGTGTACAGGGGACGGCGGTGGTGCCTGGCGCTCTTGACGGAGAATTCGACTACATCGTGGTGGGCGCGGGTTCGGCGGGCTGCGTGCTCGCCAATCGTCTGTCGGCGGACCCGCGCAATCGCGTGCTGGTGCTGGAAGCCGGCGGCCGTGACGACTGGATCTGGTTTCACATTCCGGTCGGCTATCTGTTTGCGATCGGCAATCCGCGTTCGGACTGGATGTTCCGCACCGAGCCGGAGCCGGGCCTCAACGGACGCTCCCTGAGCTACCCACGCGGCAAGGTGATCGGCGGCTCGTCGGCGATCAACGCGATGGTCTACATGCGCGGGCAGGCCGGCGACTACGACCACTGGCGCCAGCTCGGCCTGCCGGGCTGGGGCTGGGACGACGTGTTGCCCTACTTCAAGAAGCACGAGGACAGTTTTCTGGGTGCGGGCGAGCACCACAATGTCGGCGGCGAATGGCGCGTCGAGTTTCCGCGCCTGCGCTGGGACATCATCGATGTGTGGCGCGAGGCCGCGAAGCAATATGGCATTCCGCCGATTGCCGACTTCAATACCGGCGACAATCAAGGCTCCTGCTACTTCCACGTTAATCAGAAGCGCGGCCGGCGCTGGTCGGCGGCGCGCGGCTTTCTCAAGCCCGTGCTGCATCGGCAGAACCTGCGGCTCGAAACCGGCTGCATGGTCGAAGGTCTCGTATTCGACGGACGGCGAGCGGCCGGGGTGCGCTGGCGGCAGGATGGCGAGGAACGGCTCGCGCGCTGCCGTGGCGAGGTCATCATGGCGGCGGGCGCGATCGGCTCCCCGCAACTGATGATGCTGTCGGGCGTCGGCCCGGCTGCGCATCTCGCCGAGCACGGCGTTCCGATTGTGCTCGACCGGGCGGGCGTCGGCCGCAATTTGCATGACCATCTGCAGTTACGGCTGATCTACAAGGTCACCGGCATTCGCACGCTGAACGAGATGTATGGCTCGTTCATTCAACGCGGCTGGATGGCGGTGAACTATGCGCTGTTCCGGCGCGGACCCTTGACGATGGCGCCGTCGCAGCTTGGCGCCTTCACGAAATCAGATTCGTCGCAGGATCGTGCGAACCTGCAGTATCACATCCAGCCGCTGTCGCTCGACAAGTTCGGCGACCCGCTGCATCCGTTTCCGGCTTTTACCGCGAGTGTCGCAAATCTGCAGCCAACCAGCCGCGGCGCGCTGACGCTGAAGTCCAACAGGCCGGAGGACGCCCCGGCGATTCACCCCAATTATCTGGCAACGCCGGAGGACCGGCGCGTTGCTGCGGACTCTATCCGCATTACGCGCAAGATCGTCGCGCAGCCGGCGCTTGCGCCGTACCGGCCGGAAGAATATCTGCCGGGCCCGCAGGTTCGCGATGACGATGAGGACGCGCTGGCAAGGGCCGCCGGCGATATCGGCACCACGATCTTTCATCCCGTTGGCACCGCCAAGATGGGTCGCGACGACGATCCGCTCGCCGTGGTCGATGCGCGCCTGCGCGTGTTCGGCATCGACGGTCTGCGCGTGGTCGATGCCTCGGTCATGCCGTCGATCACATCGGGCAACACCAACTCGCCGACCATCATGATCGCCGAGAAGGGCGCGGACATGATTCTGCAGGACGCGCGCCGCTGATGGCGGGCTACAGTTGCCAGCCGGGCTAGCGGCGCCGTCTGTCGAGTACGCTTCGCATCGTCGCAACATGCGTGCTCATATGCTGATGCAGCCGCTCCAGATCCTCGTCGGAGAGATCTTCTATGGCTGCCACCCTTTTCTTCGCGCCGTCGGCTGCGATGATAAGTTCGCTCAGCTTGAGTTGAGTGGCGAGCGCGTCCCGGTTCTGCGTGTTCTGAATCAAGAACACCATCAGAAATGTGATGATCGTCGTCGTGGTATTGATGACCAGCTGCCAGGTGTCGCTGAATCGAAAGATAAATCCTGCGGCGGCCCAGACTACGATCGATCCGGCTGCAACAAGAAAGGTTGCCGGTGAGCCCGCCGCGTGTGCCGCAGCTTGTGCGAATTTCTCGAAGTAATGCCGAAGTTCGTGCCCGCGCGACCGAGCGCGTTGACGCGATTTTGCCTCTAATTGACCGCCTTTCGGCTCCGGTTTTTTCCTATTCATCGGTTATCTCCACACACTGCGGGCGCTGATCCGTAGAGATACTCCGCTTCAGATTTGAATTTTTTGAGGAGACCATCATGCTTTCAACGATTCTTATCGTTCTTCTCATCCTCATTCTCGTCGGTGCGCTGCCGACGTGGCCTTACAGCCGCGGCTGGGGTTACTACCCCGGCGGATTGCTCGGCACCGTACTGATCATCGTGATCATTCTGGCCTTGATGGGCCGACTCTAATCGAGGAGCACAGACATGGGCCGATATCTGCTCTTGTGGCTGCTCGGCGTGCCACTCCCGATCCTGCTTCTGATCTGGCTGTTCGGCGGACTGAGCTGACCCGGGCGCAGCGCCGGATCAGGCGCCGCGCACGTCGACGCGCATTGAACCGATCCCCGAAATCGTCGTGTCGATCCGGTCGCCTGGCTGGATCGGCCCGACGCCTTCCGGCGTGCCGGTAAGCAGCACGTCGCCCGGATGAAGCGTGTAGAACGACGACGCGAACACGATCAGGTCGGCGATGCCGATGATGAGATCGCGGGTATTGGCCTTCTGCCGCGGTTCGCCATTGACCTTCAGTTCGAGATCGAGGGCACTGGCGTCTCCGACTTCGTCGGCGGGGACGAACCACGGTCCGAGCACCGTATAACTGTCGATCGATTTGCGCAGCGAGCGTTCTTCCGGCCCGCGCACGGTGATATCGAGGCCGATGCAATAGCCTGCGACATGGTCGAGCGCCGTCTCGCGGGTGACGCGGTCGGCCGTCCGGCCGATGACGGCGGCGAGCTCGATCTCGTGATCGGTGCGCCGGTCGGGATGGCGGATGACGATGCCTTCGCCCGCGCCAACCACTGAACTGGTCGCCTTCAAGAACAACCCGACGCGCTGGATTTCGGCGATCTGGTTCTGATGATGGATTTCCGGATCGGCGCGTGCTTCGTCGAGGTGTTTTTTATAGTTGACCGGAGCGGCAACCACCTTGCCGGGATTGGCGATAGGGCTGAGCAGCCGGCAGTCCTGGAGCCGCAGCGACGGCGCCTTGCCGGCGATTTCGCCGATGCGCGCGGCGAGCTCCGGCCAATGGGCGACCAGTGCGTCACCATGCGGGTAGGGATAGCGAGCGGCGGGTAGCACATCGAGCGCAGCGGTAACGTCGCGGATCTGATCGCCCGTGACAAGTCCGAGGCGATCGTCGCTGAACCGGCAAATCTTCATCGTGATTCCCTGCGATGTGAAGTATGCGGCGCGGTCGCGCCGCCAACTGCATGCCTAGCGCGCCGGCGCGTTCAGCACTGTTTTGCAGGCGGCCGGCAAGTCCGCAAGCATCATCGGCTTTTTCGGGCGGAACTTGAGCACCGGCTTCAAGACCTTGTCGGAGAACCAGACGTCGAGCGCCTTGCCACAACCTTCATCCTCGCGCACCGGGGGTTGGGCCTTGCAGCCCGGCGAGTCGTCGGGGCAGCGCAGCCGGACGTGAATGTGATCGTGGTGGCCGTACCAGGGCCGTACCTTGTTCAGCCAGTCGTTGTTCTTGCCGGCGACCCGGCAAAGCTCTTTCTTGATTGCGGCGTTGACGAGGACGCGCTCGACGTTGGGCATGACCGCGGCGGTCTTGATGAAGGCGACGTGCTGCGGCGTCCAGGTCTTGGGATTAAGGCTCTTCCAGTCGGCGGATACGACGTTGCTGAAGGCAAGTTCATCGCGTTCCTTGCGCGTCAGCCGGCGGTCGGGCATCGGCATGAACCAGATGTCGACGTCGAGGCCGGTCTGGTGGCTGCGGTGACCGAAGGGCGTCGGGCCGCCGCGCGGCTGCGAAAGGTCACCGACCAGGATTCCCTTCCAGCCGGTCGCCCTGGCGGCGCGGTCGGCGAAACCCTCGACGAAGCGAATCAGATTTGGATGCCCCCAGTTGCGGTTGCGCGACAGCCGCATCACCTGCCAGTTCGGGCCGTCGGTGGCGAGTTCCACGCCGCCGGAGAGGCAGCCATTTGGATAATAGCCGATCGCGGCGGCGCGGCCGATCGAGGGTAGCTCCTTGCCGCCGAACAGGGCGGCGGCCGCGAGCTTCAAATCTTTCTTGTCGACATCGGCCCTGATCGGCGGGACTGGCGGGTCGGCGATCAGCGGCGTGTCGGATGGCGTGATCGAGGCAGGTGCAACGGTGGTTGGTGCAGGTGCGACTGCGGCGGGCGCCGCCGGGACCGCGACAACAGTTGCGGGTGCTTCGGGAGCAGGGGCGACAGGTGCGGTGACGACGGGAGCCGTCACGGGCGGTGCAATCGCCGCTGGCGCCGCAGCAGGCGGTGCGGCCGGCGCCGCGCGATGCGTCGCGATGGCCGGTTTCTTCTCCAGCTCGATCGTATCGGGCAGCGGGCGTACGCGGCCTTCGACATTGACCTCGGCCGGCGCGCCTTGCGGCGACTGCGCCTGCGAATACTGGCCGACGCCTTCGATCACGAGGGCGGCCGCGGCGAATGTCGTCAGAAAATAGATTGCGGTTCGTGCCATCATTCCACTGCCGGTCTATCGGCTCCGCCCCGTCATGTCAGAGAAAATACACACGATGGTTTAGGCCGGAAAAGGGCCATGGTGGACGGCATCTCACGCAACTCCGGGTGGCCGCTATAGGCGCGATCCTGGCCCGCAAAAATTATGGTTAACAACGTCTTTACAGCACGTCGCCGGACCGCGAAAGTTAAGGTTCGGACCGGGACTGAAGGGGTGACATGATGGTGCGTGCAGGCGTGTTGATTGCGGCGGGCGTGATGGTTGTCGCGTTGCCGGCGCGAGCCGAGCTTGTCGTGACCATCAGCAAGGCCGACCAGAGGATGTCGGTCACGGTCGATGGCAGCGAGATGTACCGCTGGCCGGTCTCGACGGGTCGCGGCCGTTACGCGACGCCGAACGGCCGGTTCCGCCCGGTGCGGTTCGAACGCTCCTGGTATTCGCGCAAATACGACAACGCGCCGATGCCCTACTCGATTTTCTTTTACAAAGGCTATGCCGTGCATGGCACGACGGAGCTCAAGCAGCTTGGCCGCCCCGCTTCGCACGGGTGCGTGCGCCTGCATCCCGACAACGCCGCAACGCTTTTCTCGCTCGCGGCCGTCAATTCGCGGTCGACACGGATCGTCGTGACAAGTCTCCGGCTTGATGGATCGGCCGCGCCGGCGCAGTCGCGTCCGTCGCCACACCTGCGTACGCCGCGTCAACGCAACGACGAACCGACGGCGCGGCCGCAATTCGTTCCGCGCGACCGAAACAACGGCTTCGATGCGTTCGGCAAGGCGCCGCCGGACAAGCGCGACGACGCGGTGACGCCCGTGAAGGAGACGCCGTTGCCGGCAGCGACCTCACAGGTGCAGGGTGCGGCGACGGTCACCGCGCGCGTCGATACGATTCCCGCCGCCGCGCTGCGGCCCGGCACGCATGTCGTGACGATGAAGGTCGGCAGCGAAGCCGAGCTGCGCGCGGTCTACCGCAAATACGGCTTCACCTGGTAACGGCGATCGATCAGCCGGACTGACCGCCGCTTCGGCTGCGCAGCACGGCGCCGCCGAGCGCGCCGACGCCGAACACATAGACCCAGCCTTGCGAGAAATCGAACAGGTGGGTGTTGAACAGCGAGCCGATCACGTTCTGCGCCGTCACCGCCATGCCGAGCCAGGCGACGTAACTGCCGCTGCGGAACAGCCACAAATGTGCGAGCCACATCGCCCATAGCAGCACGGCGCCGACGGCACCGAGCTGGATTGCGACAGCCAGGGTCTGCTGATGCGGGTTGTCGGCGACCATGGCGGCGGCGCCGGTCTGTCCCTGCGCGGTGCGGGCAAACTGCGCCCTGATCGAGCCCGTGCCGTGGCCGATCGCCGGCGCCTCGGCAACAAATCCGACCGACTTCTTCCAGAATTCGAGGCGTTCGCCGGCGGACGAGACGCGGGGATCGTGCCGGTCGCGCTGCGCTTCGGCGACGATATTGCCGATCCGTGTGCGCATGTAATCCGATGAGAACCAGGCCGCGCCGGACACGAGGACGATTGCAACGGCCGCGCCAGCGACGCCGCGCAGCCCAAACCGCCAGATCCCGAACAGCAAGGCCAGGATCGGCAACGTCACATAGGTGGTGCGGCTCGAGACAACGAAGATGATGTCGGCGAGAAAGGCGGCGGCGAGCAGCGCCCACAACAGGCGGCGCGGCTTCGGCTCCGTCGGCTCGAAAGCGAAATAGAGCGTGCCGAACACGGCGAGGGTGAACCACGTCGTTTGCGAGATGTAGTCCTTGACCGGGACGCCGGAATTGCCTCCGAACCTGTGCAGCGACGGCGTGACGGCATGGACGATGGATGCTGCGAGCAACGCAACGCAAGAGGCGAGGAAGCCATAGATCAGCCAGTGAACGTTCGGCGAGCGCCGAAACTGCGCGAGCAGAACCGGAATGAGCAGCAGCCGGTGATACGACTTGAGGCCCGCGAGCCGCGCGGCCCAGTCGACATCGGCCCACAGCATGCCGAACGCCGCAAGGCACCACAGCGCGACCGGCAGGCCGCCGGCCGGGGTCATCACCTCGCGCCGGACCGCCGCGCCATCGAGCGTCGGCAGCACGGCGAGCAGCCACAGCACGATGAGAATCCCGGTCGCCGAGGTCGACCACGGCAACGACACCACGACGGCGGCGGCGAGGCCGTCCGCCCAGAGTTCGAGCCTTGCGCGGTGGGTGTTTCGCAGCGCGATCAGGGAATTCATCGGGCGCGACGATAGGCGAGGGAACCGGCACGGGGCAATATGCGTGCGCCCGAGACAGGACATTTTCTGTGATTTCTCAGCCCTTTGCATGGTTGACGATTGCTTTACAAGCGGCCGCGCGCCACGTCATGATGAGGCTGCGCGATGTGTCGGCATGTGGGAGTGTGTGATGCGGTGCGTCTCCTGTGCTGCCTTTGCCGCGACGATGGCCGCGCTGGTCATGGTCGCCGCTACGCCGGCCGCAGCCGGCATCGACATCTACATCGACAAGTCGAGCCAGAGCATGTCCGTCACCGTCGACGGCGGCCGCAGCTATCACTGGCCGGTGTCGACCGGCGTGGGCCGCTACGACACGCCCGGCGGCAGCTTCCGCGCGATCCGGCTCGAGCGCGTCTACTACTCGAAGAAATACGACGACGCGCCGATGCCGAATTCGGTGTTCTTCCATGGCGGCTACGCGATCCACGGCACCTACGAAGAGGGCAAGCTCGGCCGCCCCGCCTCGCATGGCTGCGTGCGGCTTGCCCGCGGCAACGCCGCGCTGCTCTACGAACTGGTGCGCACGCACGGCATGAGCAACACGCGCATCGCCGTGGGCGGCAGCGTGGGCAGCGGCTTCGCCTATTCGTCGCGCCGCTATGCGCCGCCCCCGCGCGTCTATCGGGCCGTACCGCAGTATTATTATTCGGAAGGCGATCTCGGCCGGCCGAACCGTCCGCTGCGCGCGCGTGTGCGCGTCTACGAATACGCGCCGCCGCCGGCGGTCTATGACGAGCGTCCGGTGCGCCGCCGTTACTACGACGACGGCCTCTACATCTACGAAGGCCGCCGCGGTTTCAGATGGTGAAGTTGTCGCGAAGGAAGGCAGGCGCCCGGTGTAATCCCTGACATGCGAACGCCGCGCTCGCTTATCGCGCGAGCGTCGGTGTAAAACCAGTACAACAACGGGGAGGACACGCGCATGCGCACCATTGCGACCGAGGAGCATTTTACGACGCCGGGATTTCTGGCCGGGGCAGGGCGTGCGTTCAGCGAGAGTTTCCGCAAAGCCCGCGGCGCGGCCGGCGACCGGCTGTTCGCGCAGCTCGCCGACCTCGGCGACAAGCGCATCGCCGAAATGGACGCCGCCGGCCTCGACATGCAGTTGCTGATGCTCAATTCGCCGGGCCTCGAGCAGAGCGGGGCTGACGAGGCGATCCCGGCCGCGACCGAGGCCAACGACGTACTGGCCGACGCGATACGCAAATATCCAACGCGCCTTGCCGGCCTTGCCGCGCTGCCGCTCGCCGCGCCGGACAAGGCGGCGCAGGAACTGGAAAAGCGGTTCGGCAAGGACGGCTTTCGCGGCGCCGTCGTCAACGGGCACAACCGCGGCCGCTATCTCGACGACAGCTTCTACTGGCCGATTCTCGAATGCGCCGAGAAGCTCGGCGCGCCGATCTATCTGCACCCGGCGGTGCCGCCCAAGCCGGTGGTCGACGCCTCCTATGGCGGCTTCTCGCCGGGCGAGACGTTCTATCTCGCCGGCGCCGGCTGGGGCTGGCACATCGAAACCAGCATCCACATCCTGCGCATGATGGTGCGCGGCGTGTTCGACCGCTTTCCGAAACTGCAGTTCGTCATCGGCCACATGGGCGAGGGGCTGCCGTTCATGATGCCGCGCATGGACGGCGTCGCGCTGCGCTCGCCGGGGCTGACCATGAAGCGCAAGCCGGGCGAATACCTGCGCGAGAACCTGCACTACACGTTCGGCGGCTTCAATTACGAGTCGACGTTCCAGCTCTTGCTGTCGGAAGTCGGCGTCGACCGCATCATGTATTCGGTCGATTATCCTTACGGCTCGATGGCCGAGGCGCGTGCGTTTCTCGACAAGATCCCGGTCAGCGCCGCCGATCGCGAACGCATCGCGCATGGCAATGCGGAGAAGTTGTTTGGGCTTTAGCTAGACGTCGACTTTCAACGCCGCGATGAAGGCTTCCTGCGGGATGTCGACCTTGCCGAACTGGCGCATCCGCTTCTTGCCTTCCTTCTGCTTGTCGAGCAGCTTGCGTTTGCGCGTGGCGTCGCCGCCGTAGCACTTCGCGGTGACGTCCTTGCGGAACGCGCGCACCGTCTCGCGGGCGATGATCTTGCCGCCAATCGCGGCCTGGATCGGCACCTGGAACATGTGCGGCGGGATCAGCTCTTTCAGCTTCTCCGCCATGGCGCGGCCGCGGCTTTCGGCGCGGGTGCGGTGGACCAGCATTGACAGCGCATCGACCGGGTCGCCGTTGACCAGCATCTGCAATTTCACGAGGTCGGCCGGCCGGTAGTCGGTCAGGTGATAGTCGAACGAGGCATAGCCGCGCGAGACCGACTTCAGCCGGTCATAGAAGTCGAACACCACTTCGTTGAGCGGCAGGTCGTATTTCACCATCGCGCGGTTGCCGACGTAAGTGAGTTCCTTCTGCGCGCCGCGGCGGTCCTGGCAGAGCTTCAACACCGCGCCGAGATATTCGTCGGGCGTCAGGATGGTCGCTTCGATCCACGGCTCCTGCATCTCGGCGATGTGGGTGACGTCCGGCATGTCGACCGGATTGTGGATTTCGAGCATCGAGCCGTCGCGCAGCGTGATCTTGTAGATGACCGACGGCGCGGTCGCGATCAGGTCGAGGTCGAATTCGCGCGACAGCCGCTCCTGGATAATTTCGAGATGCAAGAGGCCGAGGAAGCCGCAGCGGAAGCCGAAGCCGAGCGCGGCCGAGGTTTCCATCTCGAAGGTGAAGCTCGCGTCGTTGAGGCGCAGCTTCCCCATCGCCGCGCGCAGGTCTTCGAAATTCGCGGCGTCGACCGGGAACAGGCCGCAGAACACCACCGGGATCGCCGGGCGGAAGCCGGCGAGCGGCGCGGCGGTCTGCCGTTTGTCCTCGGTGATGGTGTCGCCGACGCGGGTGTCGGCGACTTCCTTGATCGAGGCGGTGAGCATCCCGATCTCGCCGGGGCCGAGTTCATCGACCATCTGCAGCTTCGGCGTGAACACGCCGGTGCGGTCGACGTCGTAGGCGACGTCGGTGCCCATCATGCGGATGCGCTGGTCTTTCTTCAGCACGCCGTCGACGATGCGCACCAGCACGACGACGCCGAGATAGACGTCGTACCAAGAGTCGACCAGCAGCGCCTTCAAGGGCGCATTGCGGTCACCCTTCGGCGGCGGCAGTTTGGTGACGATCGCTTCGAGCACCTGATCGATGTTGAGGCCGGTCTTGGCCGAAATGCCGATCGCCTCCGAAGCGTCGAGCCCGATCACGTCCTCGATCTGCTGCTTGACCTTCTCGGGCTCGGCCGCCGGCAGGTCGATCTTGTTGAGGACCGGCACGATCTCGTGATTGTTGTCGATCGCCTGATAGACGTTGGCGAGCGTCTGCGCCTCGACGCCCTGCGAGGCGTCGACGACGAGCAGCGAGCCTTCGCAGGCGGCGAGCGAGCGGTTCACTTCATAGGCGAAGTCGACATGGCCGGGCGTGTCGATCAGGTTGAGGATGTAGTCCTTGCCGTCCCTGGCGCGGTACCTCAGGCGCACGGTCTGCGCCTTGATGGTGATGCCGCGCTCGCGCTCGATGTCCATCGAATCGAGCACCTGTTCCTTCCCCGCCATCTCCCGCGCATCGAGCCCGCCGGTCAGCTGGATCAGCCGGTCGGCGAGGGTCGATTTGCCGTGGTCGATATGGGCGACGATGGAAAAGTTGCGGATATTCGTGATCGGAACCGCCGTCATGGCCGCGAGATAGCACCAGCGCTGCGCTGCGGCAAGAAGTGGCTAGGGGCAGGGCCTAAAAGCGTCATGCCCGGCTTTTGGCCGGGCATGAGGTGTATTTTCCGGCGTTCCGCTCAGTACCGGTAGTGGTCGCTCTTGTACGGGCCCTGCTGCGGCACGCCGATATAGTCGGCCTGGTCCTTGCGCAGCTCGGTCAGCTTCACGCCGATCTTGGCGAGGTGCAGCCGCGCGACCTTCTCGTCGAGCGACTTCGGCAGCACATAGACTTCCTTCTTGTACTTGCCGTCCTTGTTGTTGGCGTAAAGCTCGATCTGCGCCAGCGTCTGGTTGGTGAACGAGGCCGACATCACGAAGCTCGGATGGCCCATGGCGTTGCCGAGGTTCACCAGCCGGCCTTCCGACAGCAGAATGATGCGATGGTTGTCCGGGAAGGTGATTTCGTCGACCTGCGGCTTGATGTTGTTCCACTTCATGTTCTTCAGGCCGCCGACCTGAATCTCGTTGTCGAAGTGGCCGATGTTGCAGACGATGGCGCGGTCCTTCATCTTCCGCATGTGGTCGACGGTGATGATGTCCTTGTTGCCGGTCGCGGTGACGAAGATGTCGGCCTGCGGCGCGGCGTCTTCCATGGTCACGACCTCATAGCCTTCCATCGCCGCCTGCAGCGCGCAGATCGGATCGATTTCCGAGACCATGACGCGGCAGCCGGCCTGGCGCAGCGAAGCGGCCGAACCCTTGCCGACGTCGCCGAAGCCCGCGACCATCGCGATCTTGCCCGACATCATGATGTCGGTGCCGCGGCGGATGCCGTCGACCAGCGACTCGCGGCAGCCATAGAGGTTGTCGAACTTCGACTTGGTGACCGAGTCGTTGACGTTGATCGCCGGCCACAGCAGCGTGCCGGCCTTCTGCATGTCGTAGAGGCGGTGAACGCCGGTGGTGGTCTCTTCCGAGACGCCCTTGATCGAGTCGGCGATCGCCTTGAAATAGCCTTTCGGCTTTTCCTTGAGCTGCTTCTTCAGGAGCGCGAAGAACACTTCTTCTTCTTCCGAGCCCGGCTTGTCGAGGAACGCCGTATCGCCCTTTTCGGCGCGCAGGCCGAGATGGACATACATCGTCGCGTCGCCGCCGTCGTCGAGGATCATGTTGGGATGGCCGCCGCCGTGCCAGTCGAACAGCTTGGCGGTGTAGTCCCAGTAATCCTTCAGCGTCTCGCCCTTGACGGCGAACACCGGCACGCCGGCGGCGGCGATCGCTGCGGCGGCATGGTCCTGCGTCGAATAGATGTTGCAGGAGACCCAGCGCACGTCGGCGCCGAGCGCTGTCAGCGTCTCGATCAGCACTGCGGTCTGGATCGTCATGTGCAGCGAGCCGGCGATGCGCGCGCCTTTCAGCGGCTGCTTCGGGCCGTACTCCTCGCGGGTCTGCATCAGGCCCGGCATTTCGGTCTCGGCGAGCGAGATTTCCTTGCGGCCGAAATCGGCGAGGTTGATGTCCTTGACGATGTATTCGCTTGCCGCCTTCGGCTTGCTGGGCGCGTTCATGGCACTCCTGTCCCGGCTAAATCGGATTTGAATGGGTGGGTTCGGCCGTGGCTATAACAGGCCCCCGCCGGACCCGCAATGTCTATATAACGATATCTTTATATGCCTTATTAGGCCCAATTTATGGCCGAAATTGCGGCTCTCGGCGGCATTTCTCGACCCGCGTCCGGACCTGCCTCGGCCGGCCGTCAGATCCCGCGACACGATTTGCGTGGCGGGATCGACCCTGTGCCCTGCGCCGCAGAAGGCTCACGCCGCGCATACGCAAACGCACCTACGCAGACTTGTCGATCGCCGATTCTCGTGAGCGCGACGCACGACGCGCGTTTTTAACGAACGGCTGCACCGTAGCCGTTTGTCTGCCGATGATTACGAAGCCTCCGAGTTAATTCACCGAACAGAAACTCTGCGCGGCTTGCAGTGGTGCGGTGCGAAATGCCCGCTACCTCGCGCTGCGCCGAGCCGATACATCGCCCGTGTTTGAACGCAAACCAAATTCGCGGATAGCGAAAACACAGGGAGTGAGTGTTGTGTCGGGCGCATACGAAAAAATCTCGCATTTTATCGGTCGGACGCGGAGCCATGTGTTGCGCGCTTGGGTTGCGGCGCTGCTCGGCATCTGTGTCGTCTTTTCGATCGGTGGTCATGCGTACGCGGCAATTCGTATTGGCGACGACCTCGGCGGCTCGATGCACCGTTACGAGAGTCACTACATCGCGATCCGCAATTCCGGCGAGCGTGTCGTGATCGACGGTGTTTGCGTCTCGGCCTGCACCATGCTGCTCGGCATCGTTCCGCCGGAACGCGTCTGCGTGACCTCGCGCGCGATGCTTGGCTTTCATGCCGCTCGCGTGCGTTTCGCCGGCAACTTTGTGGTGAGCGACGCCGGCACTGCAGAGTTAATGCGTTACTATCCTGCGCCGGTCCGGAACTGGATCGCGCGCAACGGCGGATTGTCCGAGGACATGATCTTCCTGTGGGGCGGCGAACTTAACAGAATTCTCCCCCGTTGCCGCTGAACCGACAACAGCTTTCATCAATTTCTAATCACGTGGGCACGCGTAAGCAGTTGCGCCAATAGCGTGCAGCGTGAATCTGCGCGACTTTTCCGTCGAATGCCGAATTGAAGCACGGCCTCAACGTGCCGGCGTCGTGACGGGAGAAGCGCAATGAAATCGATCCGGAAACTCGAAGGCGCACTGCTGGCCGGAATCCTGGCGTGGCCGGTCCTCACCACGGCCGCCGCAGGCGGCCCGCTTGGCGGCATCGTCGGCGGTGTCGGCGGCACGGTTGGCGGCGTGGTCGGCGGTGTCGGCGGCACGGTCGGCGGCGTGGTCGGTGGTGTCGGCGGCACAGTTGGCGGCGTGGTCGGCGGTGTCGGCGGCGGTACGCTCAATTCGACCGTCGGTGGCGCCGCCAGTACGCTCGGCAGCACGGCCGGTGCATTGACCAGTTCCGGCGGCAGCCTGGGCGCGTCCGGCGGCGCAATCGGCGCGGCGACGTCCGGAGGCTCCGGCGGCACCGGCGCGGGGTCACCGATGTCGGGCTTTGGCAGCAGCAGCTTCGGCGGCGGGTCCGATCCCTTCACGTCGGGCGACAGCTTTTTCTCCGGTGGCGTCAGGCCATCGCCGACGTTGAACAGCCCGCGTGCCGCGATGAAGCGCGCAACGGCTCACGTGCCGCGGCGCGACACGACATCTCGACGCAGTTCGTCCGCCGTCGCGGGCGGCACCTCGACCCGAACGCCGGTGGCGGTGAACGAGCCCTCCACCCGAGCGCGTGCCACGACGCTCCGTGTACCGACGCCGCCACCGGCACCCAGTTTGACAGCGGAACCCTCGACCGCGCGTTCCTCGACCGCAAGTGCGTCGAGTGCGAGCCCGGCGGCCGCGAGCCCGTCGATGCTCGATACGACCATGGCATCGGGCCTGCTCAGCATTGTCCCGACCGGGACTCCGGCCGCGCTGTCGACGGCAGCGCCTGCCAGCACCGCACTACCGACGGCTGACAGTCTCAACAGCCTGACGACGTCGGTTGCCAGTTTGACCGGCGGCGGCGCGCCGCTGCTCGCAGCCACCGCGCCCTCGGTTCTCGGCCTCGGTTTCGGCACCAGGGCCGCCTCGACGGAAGCCGGGCCAGTGACGCTGACACCGGATCTGAATGCCGGGCAGCCCGCTGACCTGACGCTCACACCCAGCACCAACAGCTATGGCGGGACGTTGACGCTCGGCGGCTCGGACTCGACCGCCACGTTCGGCCAGTCGAAGTTCGGGACGGAAGGCTCGTTGCTCAATCTGGCTTTTGACAGCGGCGTGCTTGGCATCACGCCGGAGCAGGGCAACAGCTTCACATTGCCGGTCGGCGATCTGGCGACGCTGACTGCCGACGCCGGTTCGAACGGCGGCTCGAATACTTCGACCAATGGCAGCCTCGATCTGGCTTTCAACGAGTCGTTGCCGGTCGGCTTGCCCGGACTGGACGGCTTGCCGGGCCTCGACGGGCTCAATGGCCTGACCGGTCTCGACGGCTCGGACGGAGTGGCCGGGCTCGCCGGGCTGAACGGGAGCGACGGCGTGAACGGAGTCAACGGTCTGAACGGCCTGAATGGCTTCGACGGCTCAGGCACGACGATCTTCGTCAGCAATACCGAAGGCGGCGGCGGTGGTGGTGGCTCGCTGGCGTTTGCCACGGCGTTATTCGACGGCGGCAGCGGCGGCAACTACTACGCGTCCGGCAACGAAATTCTGGAGCGTTGCAAGCGCGTCCTTGCCAACGCGTCGCGTTTCAACGCCCGCACGGTTGCCGCTTGCCGGGCCGTGATGGCGCGGCTTGCGCCGAAGACCATTAGGGCGAAAGCCGCCGCCCCGACGGCTCCGGCCGCTCCGAGGGCTCCGGCCCCAGTCGTTCCAAAGTTCGACAGGAACGTACCGATCGACGTGAAGGCGCCTGACGAAAAGGTGCCGGACGTGATGCGGCCGATCAAAGTGAAACTGGTCAAGGTGAGGCTGGTCAGGCCGACAATGCCTGACCGGAATGCGCCGATGATGGCGCAGACGACGTCGGAGAGTTCGGCCCGGTAGCGCTTTCCGCTGGCCGGTCAGATGCGGCCGGCCAGCGTGAACATCACGGCGTTGCGGGAATAGCTGTTGGTGCCGAGACCCGACGAGTCGAACCCGATATAGCGATACTCGATGCCGGCGGCGATGTTCGGGGTGAAGGCGTACTTGATCGAGGCCAGCGGGCCCCAGGTCTGGTCGATACGGCTCGCGCCATAAAAAGTCTGGTTCAGATAGCTGACGCCGACGCCGACGGTGAGTTTCGATGTGATGTGAAAATCCAGCCGTCCGCTCACGACGGATTCCAGAACGCTGACGCCGCCGTTCAGCGCGCTTTCCTTCGCCTCACGCCTGCCGTCGAATGTCAGCGTCATCTGCGGGTCGAGCTTGAACGCCATCAGCCCGCCGTATGTGATCGTCCGGATCGCCTGAAAGGTCGCGCCGGAATAGTCCTGTTCCATGTAGCCGGCAAAAAACTCGCCCTTGACCCGTGCGCCGGGGCCGGGCTCGAACAACATGCCGCCGACAACGCGAAAGCCGCGTGAGTCGAAGCTGTCGACCTCGAAGTTGCGCGCGTTTCCCGAAACTTCGGCAAAGACACTTGTGAGCGGAGCGACGACGACGCCGACGCGTCCGGTGCCGACATTCACATTGCCGTTCCGGTAGCTCTGGTCGATCGGAATGCCGAGAATCGTTGGATCCGTGTAGTGGTACCAGGTCCGCGCGCCGCCGAGCGACGTCCACCAGCGGCCGAAGCGCTTGTTGAAGACGATGGCGCCGTCGTACTGATCGAGCTGCACCGGTTTGTCGAACGACAGGTAGATGGACTCGGCAGCGCCGCGCTGTTCGTGCGCACGCGCGTAACCCAATCGGGATTTGATCTGGAAGTCGCCGCTCGGCTGAACGGTGGTGCCGATGCTGGCCGAGCCGTTGATCTGGCTCTCGCCGGAGTTTCGCGAATAGGTCCGGTTCTCGACCGCGACACGGGCGGACGACGCGTAGTTGTCGCCTCTGAGGTCGAGCCCGGCTTCGGGGCGAACGACGAAGATCGTATCGCTGATCTTGTTGCTCGAGAGGGCGTAGATGTTGTCGTCGAAGATGGTCGCAAGCGTCGCGCCCAGCGACATCTGATACTGCCCGGTTTTCCATACCGATTTCTTCGGCGGCAGTGGCGAGTCGACCTGCGGGTCCGGCGTGCTGTCCGGATCATCGGGCCCCTGATCGGGGCGCGGTCCGTCGCTGGCGTTCGGCAGCGGAGGGCGCTCGCCGAGCGCGGGGGCCTGCTGGGCCGAGGCGGCACCACCGAGCAACAACGCAACAACAAGGGGCGATACGGAACACCACCACAAACGCTTCATGGTGGCTATATCAGTATATTAAGGTTATCGAAGCCTTAAATCCGTGTATTCGGTACAATAAATTCGTCTGAATTTTCAAGTTTCCAAACAACATTGCAGATTAATACACAAATATACATAGGTAAAATTACTTACGACGGAACGAATACTGACATTCTGTAACAATTTTTCTTAATTTCCGATGATCAACTGGATGGCTGTGACGGCCATGGCCGGCACCTTTGGCGAGGCAATTCGTTAAGCAAATACACGTATTAGTAGTGATACTTATTTTTACAATCAAATGAGGCGCGCATTTGGGACAGCCAGTTCCGCCCAATGCAACCGGCAAGCCAGTTGTCATTGTCGACGACGACGTCGAGCTGCTGGAAATCTGCAGGATCATGCTGAGCCGCCGCGGCTTTGCCGTCTGGGCGAGCCGGGATGGCGAGGGGATCCCGGCGCTCGTCGAGGGTGTCCGGCCGGATTGCGTTGTGCTCGACCTTATGATCCCCGGCGTCACAGGATTTGAGCTGCTGGACGATGTCGTCGGCCAGCATCCTGACGTGCCGGTGATCGTGCTTTCCGGGGCCGGCAGCATTGGCAGCGCGGTCACGGCGATGAAGCACGGCGCGGCCGATTTCGTCGAGAAACCGGTGAGCATTGACGAACTGGTAAACCGGATCGATGCGGTGACGGCCACCCGCGCCGCCATGGTTTCGCCCGTCGATACCGAGGCAAAACATGCAGCCGAACCGCGCCGCAACGAACGAATGCAGAAGCTCACCGAGCGCGAACACGAAATCCTGCTCCACGTCACCCGCGGCGCCTCCAGCAAGGAGGTCGGCCGCTTGCTCGGGATCAGCCCACGTACCGTCGACGTGCATCGCGCACGCATCAAGGAAAAGCTCAACGTCAGGCGCGCGATCGATCTGGTGCGGGTGGTCTACGATCTGGACGGCGAGAGCGAAAAGGCTTCTTCCGTTCGCAATCCCGACTCCCTCGCCGGGCGCTAGTCTCGGGGCGTCAGGTGCTGCGGTGTTGACCGCGCGACTGCGATCCTATTCCTCTTCGCCGAACCGGCTCTCGATCAGCCCGCAGAGCGCGTCGATCGCTTCGACGGCGTCGGGGCCGTCGCAGGTGATCGTGACCTTGGTGCCGGGCCCGGCGGCGAGCATCATCAGGCCCATGATCGAGGTGCCGCCGACCGCTTCGGCGCCGCGCGACACGGTAATCGCAGACGTGAACTGTTCGGCCATCTGCACGAATTTGGCGGACGCGCGGGCGTGCAGGCCTTTCTTGTTGACGATTTCGACCTCGCGGACGAGCGGACCGTCCGGGTCGTTGCTGCCCGGAACCTCGCCGTCGCCGCTCATTTGCCGTTCAGCACGCGGCTCGCGATGGTGCAGTATTTGCGGCCGGCTTCCTGGGCGGCGGCGACGGCCTGCTCCAGTGGGCAGGTTTCGCGGACCTTGGCGAGCTTGATCAGCATCGGCAGATTGATGCCGGCCAGCACCTCGACCTTGGGCTGGCTCATCACGGAAATCGCGAGATTGGAGGGGGTGCCGCCAAACATGTCGGTCAGGATGGCGACGCCCTGGCCACTGTCGACCCGCTTGACCGCGTCGAGGATGTGGCGGCGCGATTGCTCGACGTCGTCGTCCGGGCCGATGGTAATGGCTTCAATCTGGCGCTGCGGCCCGACCACGTGTTCCAGTGCGGAACGGAACTCGGTCGCCAGGTGGCCGTGGGTTACCAGAACAAGACCGATCATCGGGAGATCCCCGCGGGCGCTCCGTTTGCGCCGCAGAAAAGGCCGCTCATCTTGACCATCCAAGCCTCGGGCGCAAGGGCCACTTTCCCTATATAGGGTGTATTGTGCATTGCAATAAGAGGGGTTGGGAAGTGGTTCTGCCGGGTCCGCCATAGGCCGGATTCTAGGCCCATTATGGTTACCAATCTCCACACGGGAGCGCGGGGTTAGCGCAAGTCGCCGGCCGCGGTCAATCGGGTCCGGACGCCGTCCGCAGGGCCGCTGTCACAATCGCCAAGGCATCTAGGCCCTGGGCGGCCGCAATGCGAGGGAGGGGCACCCCTAAAATTTCGGTCATGTTCGCCGCCGGCTCCGGCAGGCGCGCGGCGTCGTCCGCGGCGAGATCGACCACCCCGCCAACCGCCGCCACCGGCTCGAACGGAACCCGGCGAATTCCGAGCCCGCGCACTTCGATAAGCCCCTCAAGCGCCGGTGCCGGCCGCACCAGCAGGCGGCCCGAGACGGCTTCGAGGGCGGCGCGGTCGTCGGCGACGAGACGGGCAAAGACAAGAGCGCCGCTCCGCGCGGCTTCGATCAGCGCAAGCGCAAGTCTCGACTTGCCGGAACCGGATGGGCCGCGGATGAGCAGAGCGGTTGCGCCGGTCAGCACCGCGCTGGCGTGGATCGTTCCGCCTTGCGCCATCTACATCGCCGGCAACTGGACGATGAAGCGCGCGCCGAGCGCCCGCGGCGTCTCGCCGGCGACCGAAGGCGCCATGCGGTTGGCGGCATGGATGCGTCCGCCATGCGCCTCGATGATCTGCCGTGAGATCGACAGCCCGAGGCCGGAGTTCTGCCCGAAGCCTTGATGCGGCCGGTCGGTGTAAAAACGCTCGAAGATCTTGTCGAGCGCGTCAGGGCGGATGCCGGGTCCGTCGTCATCGACGATGACGTCGATGTGGTGCTTGAGCCGGCGTCCCGTCACGCGGACCATGCCGCCCGACGGCGAGAATGAGCGCGCGTTGTCGATCAGATTGGTGAAGACCTGCGCAAGGCGCGAGTCGTGGCCAGGCACGTTGAAATCTTTCGGGCCGCCGCTCTCGAATGCGAGCGTGACGGATACGCCGTCGGGCTGGATGTCGGCGGCCGACACCAGCGCTTCGAGCAGCTTGCGGACGTCGACCGTCTGCACTTCCTGGCGCTGCAGTTCGGCGTCGAGGCGGCTGGCGTCGGAAATGTCGGTGATCAGCCGGTCGAGCCGTTTGACGTCATGCATGATGACGCCGAGCAGGCGATTGCGGCTGTCCTCGGTCTTGGCAAGCGGCAGCGTTTCGACTGCCGAGCGCAGCGACGTCAATGGGTTTTTCAGTTCGTGAGCGACGTCGGCTGCGAAACTCTCGATCGCTTCGATGCGGGTATAGAGCGCATCGGTCATGTCGCGCAGCGCGCCGGACAGGTCGCCGATCTCGTCCTTGCGGCGGGTGAAGTCGGGGATCTGCACGCGGGTGCGGATGCGGCGGCGCACGCGCTCGGCGCTGTCGGCGAGCCGGCGCACCGGGCCGGCGATCGTGCCGGCAAGCAGCATCGACAGCACCACCATCACCGCGGCGGCGACCAGAAACACCTTGAGAATGGCGAGCCGCTCCGCGGCCACCATATCGTCGATGTCGGCGCCTTGCGTCGACAGCATCAGCGCGCCGCGCACTGCGCGGAAACGCTGCACCGGCACCGCGACCGAAACGATGACCTCGCCGCGTTCGTTGACGCGAACCATGCTGGCCTTGAGGCCGGCGAGCGCGCGCTCGACCTCCGGGTAGCCCTTGCCGTTGTCCGGGCCAAGCTCCTTGTAGAGCGGCAGGTCGCCACGGCTGAGCCACTGCCGCAGCGCGATGGTGGCGCGCTCGATCAGCCCCGGCTGGTCGAAGCCGGGCGCCGGCAGGTCAAAGCGCAGAATGTCGCCGCGGCCGTAAAGGTTGCGGCTGTCGAGAATGAGCACGCCTTCACGGTCATAGATGCGGCCACGGGTGCGGGTTGGCGATACCAGCCGCCGCAGCACCGGCGCGACGCGCTCCGGGTTGATCGGGAATTCGATGCCGGAGAGCGCGTCCTCGGGCGGGCCGTAGCTTTCGCCGGCTTGCAGTTCCAGCAGCCGCTCGGGATCGATGGTGATCGAGTTGGTTTCGACCGTCGCCGAGGCGGCGATGGCGCCGGCGATGATCTCGCCCTGCACCAGCAGGCTTTGCACCCGCGCGTCGATCAGGCCGGCGCGAAACTGTGACAGGTAGAGCACGCCGGTCAGCAGCGCGATCAGGCCGGCGAGGTTGAGGATGACGATGCGGCGGGTGAGGCTGGAGAAACTCTGGTTGACGAAGAACGACCAGGTCGACCTGGCGATCCGGCGCACGCGGTTCGCGCGCGGCGGCGCGGGGGCGCCCGCCTCCTCGCCGACGTCCGGTTCTGCGGTCAGTCCGGGGGTTCGCTCCAGCACGTCGTTTCAGCCCGCAAGATTGATGTCGCCGGCCCCGCGGCAGTCTAGCGCAAACGACCGGGCCGCGTCAGGCCGGCAAAAGAGCCGCGAATGACGCGGTTCAGTCTTCCTTGAAGCGGTAACCGACGCCGTAGAGGGTCTCGATCATCTCGAAATCGTCGTCGACCGCCTTGAATTTCTTGCGCAGCCGCTTGATGTGGCTGTCGATGGTGCGGTCGTCGACATAGACCTGATCGTCATAGGCGGCGTCCATCAGCGCGTTGCGGCTCTTGACGACGCCAGGACGGGTGGCGAGCGCCTGGAGGATCAGAAACTCGGTGACAGTCAGCGTCACCGGCTGGTTGTTCCAGGTGCAGGTGTGGCGCTCCGGGTCCATGCGCAGCGCGCCGCGCTCCAGCGCCTTGGCGGTGTCGATCTCTTTCGGCGCGGTGCCGTCCTTCGGCGTGGCGCGGCGAAGCACGGCTTTCACGCGCTCGACCAGCAGGCGCTGCGAAAACGGCTTCCGGATGAAGTCGTCGGCACCCATCTTGAGGCCGAACATCTCGTCGATTTCCTCGTCCTTGGAGGTGAGGAAGATCACCGGGATGTCGGACTTCTGCCGCAGGCGGCGCAGCGTCTCCATGCCGTCCATGCGCGGCATCTTGATGTCGAGAATGGCGAGGTCCGGCGGCGAGGTCTTGAAACCGTCGAGGGCGGAGGCGCCGTCGGTGTAGGTCATAATACGATAGCCTTCGGCCTCGAGCGCGATCGAGACGGAGGTCAAAATATTGCGGTCGTCATCAACCAGAGCGATTGTCGGCATATGGATTTGCCTTCAGTTGTGAAATACCGCGGTCCATGGGCCCGACAAGGCGGGCTTAAATGTGTCAATACTGCAACAACTATGTGATTCTGCCGCGAATACAAGACGTCGGCAGCGAATTCGGGTCGCAACAGGTGGCTTCGGAAGCGATTATCGGCGGATCAATACAAACACCGCCCCAACCGACACATGATTAAGATTCCGCAGACGCTCGAGGACTGGAACACCGCCGGCGAGGGCTATCTGCCCGGTCACCTTGGCATGACCTTCACCAAGGTCGAGCCCGGCGAGGTGGTGGCGCGCATGGCGGTCAAGCAGGCGCTCGAAGCCTGGAATGGGTTCCTCCACGCCGGCTCGATCGTCTCGCTCGCCGACAGTTGCTGCGGTTACGGCACGGTGCGCAGTCTGCCCGACGGTGCGACCGGCTTCACCACGATCGAGCTCAAAAGCAATTTCTTCTCGACCGCGCGCGAGGGCTTCATCGCCTGCGTGGCAAAGCCGCTGCATCAGGGCCGCTCGACGCAGGTCTGGGACGCAACGGTGACGCGCGAAGCCGACGGTGGCCAGATCGCGCAGTTCCGGTGTACGCAGATGATCCTGTGGCCCAGGAAGCCCTAGCCGGACCGCAACGGGCGTGACGGAGCGTCCATGAAACCGACCGAAAATTTCGATCCCAAGACCGCGACCAAGAAGCTCCTGCGCGAGGCGCGCTCCGGCGCGTTGGCGACGCTGCTTCCTGACGGCGGCGCGCCGTACTGCTCGCTGGTGAACGTCGCGACCGCCGCCGACGGCTCGCCCCTGATGCTGCTGTCGACGCTCGCCATCCACACCAAAAATCTGCTCGCCGATCCGCGCGCCTCGCTGATGCTGGACGAACGCAAGGCAGGCGACCCGCTCGAAGGCGCGCGCATCATGCTGATGGGCCGGGTCGCGAAGACTGGGGAGCCGGCGGCGCGGGCGCGTTATCTCGCGCGGCAGCCGGAAGCGGCGATGTTCGCCGACTTCAAGGATTTCGCGTTCTACAAGTTGACCATCGAGCGGGTGCATCTGGTGGCGGGCTTCGGCCGCATCGTCGACCTTGGCGCTGCCGACGTACTGACCGACATCGCGGGGGCCGAGGCGTTGCTCGAAGCGGAAGCCGGCGCGGTCGAGCACATGAACGAGGACCACGCCGACGCGGTCCGTTTGTACGCAACCAGACTGCTCGGTGCGGCTGACGGCGATTGGCGTTGCGCCGGCTGCGATCCCGAAGGGCTCGAGCTGCAGAACGGGCGCATCGGTCTGCGGTTGCCGTTCTCGCAGCGCGTCACCGGGCCGGGGCCGCTGCGGCAGGTGCTCAAGCAGCTCGCCGAGCAGGCCCGCGCCGCCTGACTGCAAACACGGTTAACTGCGCCGCGGCCGGTTTTGATCCGGCGCAAATCCGGCGGCCCGGATGCCCGTTATTGACGCATTGCAAAACGGCGATGGCTGTATGCTCGCTTTGGGGTTGGCAGGTGACGGCGGTGTGACTATGGTCGCGCGCCTTCCGGCCGCGGGCTATACTTTAGCCTAAGCCGCGCCAGTGCCGGGGGTCGTTGCGAGGGGCATAAGTGGCAGGCCGCGGCCCTGCTTGCTTGGGAGGTTTGCGTGAAAGAAACGGGTGTGCGGAACGGTGCCTACGGCGCCGACAAATTCGGCTTAAAAGATCTCGCCGAAGTCCACTGGAACCTCACCGCGCCGGGCCTTTACGAGCATTCGATCGCCGCGGGCGAGGCGAGTGTCGTCGCCGGCGGCGCGCTCTGTGCCGAGACCGGGCACCACACCGGCCGCTCGCCGAAGGACAAGCACACCGTCGTCGACGCGCTGACCGAAAACACCGTCTGGTGGGACGGAAACCGCAAGCTCAGCCAGGAGCACTTCAAGAATCTTTACGAGGATTTCCTCGCGCACTGCAAAGGCAAGAAGCTGTTTGCGCAGGACCTCTACGGCGGCGCCGACCCGACCTACCGCATCAAGGTCCGCGTCTTCACCGAACTCGCCTGGCATTCGCTGTTCATTCGCACGCTGCTGATCCGTCCGGACCGCAAAGACCTCGCGAGCTTCGTTCCGGAGCTGACCATCATCGATTGCCCGACCTTTGTGCCCGATCCGAAGCGGCACGG
>JBFWZV010000019.1:0-54895 GCA_050184975.1 Pseudolabrys sp.
CTTTCCGCTCGATCACGGCTGCGGCTGGCTGCATTCAGCCGACCGTAATCCGTGGACCGCGATCGCGGCCGCGCAGGGCAAGGCGATCGACAAAACAAGACCGCCGTGGGAACGGCCGGGGCCGGAACATCTCTTTTCGGCGGACCAGCATCGGGAGTTCTGGGCAGCGCTGCGTGACCTGTTCAAGGCGGCGGAGCGGGCGGCGCGGGAAGGGCCGGACCGTGCCTTGTCGGATCTGCTGCCGCCCGCGGGGCGCTGGAACGCGGCCCTCAACGCCGCAAGCACCTACATCAACGGCGTCGAGCTCGACCGCGTTTCGATTTACGACACCGACCGCTATGACGATACGGGCGTCAACTGGCGCGTCGTCGAAGGATATGGCGCGGCGATCGCCGCGCATGCCGCGGATCTCAATGTGGTGCTCGATTGTCCGGTAACCCGGATCGACCACGGCGGCGCACGCGTTCGTGTCGAAACCGGCAGAGGCGCAATCCTCGCCGGTCAGGTCATCGTCACGCTGCCGTCCTCGCTGATCGAGAATGAAAATTTGTTCTCGCCGGTGCTGCCTGTGAAAATCGCCGCGGCGCGCGGCCTGCCGCTCGGGCTCGCCGACAAATTGTTTCTGTCGCTTGAGCGCCCGGAGGAGTTCGAGGCCGATGTCCGCATCTTCGGTCGCACCGACCGCGCCGGGACCGGCACCTATCATTTCCGTCCATTCGGGCGGCCGATGATCGAAGCGTATTACGGCGGCCGCTGCGCCGAAGCGCTCGAAGCCGGCGGCGAGCGCGGCTTCATGGATTTTGCGATCGAGGAACTGACCGGTGTGTTCGGCAGCGACTTCGCGCACCGCGTGTCGCTGATCCATGTGCATCGCTGGAGGGCCGATCCGTTCGCGCGCGGCTCGTATTCCTGCGCGCTGCCCGGTCACTCCGACGATCACGCGGTTCTCGCCGCGCCGGTCGACGATCGTCTGTTTTTTGCCGGGGAAGCCTGCTCGCCGGTCGATTTTTCGACTGCGCATGGCGCTCTCGCGACGGGAATCGCGGCAGCCGGGCACGCTCTGGAGCTTCGCCGCGAGCGGGTGTGACAATCCCGCGCGTGGACATCGCCGGTCGCGCGGCCAAAAATAACGGCGATGGCGTTCGTTGCTTATCTGTTTGGTTTGGTCGCGACCCTTGCCGGCGTGTTCATGCTCTATGGCACGCTGATGAAGCCGTTCACCGCTGGAATACACGAGCCGGTTCAGGCGTCCGTTGAGGAAAAGGCCGATCCCGCGACCACGCAATCGACGCGCAATGCCTCACCGGGGCGCAACGAGGCGTCCGACGCCCGTGCCGAGGCGGACGATCGCGGCCGCGATGCCCGGACGTCGCGCCGCTCGCCGGTGCGCAGCGTGCCGGACGGGCTGCGGCTCAAGCCCGAGCGCTGCTGGATCGTCACCGACAGCACGCGCAACTACGGCTATTACGGCGAATGCCGGTAAGCCGGTTATTCCTTCTCTTCCTTGAACGTCTCGCGGTACGGGTGGGCCGGATAGACGCCGAGCACCGTGAGTTCCTTGGAGAAAAAGGCGAGTTCCTCGAGCGCGAAGACCAGCGCGCGGTCGTCCGGGTGGCCCTCGACGTCGGCATAGAACTGCGTAGCGAAGAAATTGCCGCCGACCATGTAGCTTTCGAGCTTGGTCATGTTGACGCCGTTGGTGGCGAAACCGCCCATCGCCTTGTAGAGCGCGGCCGGCACGTTCTTCACGCGGAACACGAAGGTCGTGATCGTCCTGCCTTTGCCGTGAACAACCCATTTTTTCTCGCGCGACAGCACGACGAAGCGCGTGGTCGAATGCGACTCGTCTTCGACATTCTCCTTCAGAATGTCGAGGCCGTAGATTTCGGCCGCGAGCCGCGAGGCGATCGCGGCGCGGCTGGGGTCTTTCGCCTCGGCGACTTCACGCGCGGAACCCGCGGTGTCGGCGGCGACCACCGGCTTCAGTTTCAGCTCGCGGATCGTGCCGCGGCACTGGCCGAGCGCCATGACGTGGCTCTGCACCGTCTTGATGGTCTTCAGGCTCGCGCCTTTCGGCGCCATTAACTGGTTGCGGATCGGCAGGAACCACTCGGCGACGATGTGGAGGCCCGATGTCGGCATCAGATGGTGGATGTCGGCGACGCGGCCGGCGACCGAATTCTCGATCGGGATCATTCCATAGTCGACGTCGCCATTGGCGAGCGCGGTAAAGCAGTCCTCGAAAGTCGGGCAGGGCACCGGCTCGTAGCCGGGATAGGCCTCGCGGCAGGCCAGGTGCGAATTGGCGCCCAATTCGCCCTGAAAGATGATCTTCTTCTTGGCCATGACACGGTACTCCCCGGCCGTTCGGTTACGCGCAACCGCGTTGCGCTGTCAAATCGTTGCTAATTCCTCGTCGTCGCAAGCCTGTGACGCGCGGTTTCAAGGTCTTCCGGCGTGTCGACGCCGAGCGGCACGCTGTCGACCATCATGACGTCGATGCGCATGCTGGCGTCCATGGCGCGCAACTGCTCGAGCCGCTCGCGCTGCTCGTTGGCGGACGGCGGCAGCTTGACGAAGCGTTCGAGTGCGGCGCGGCGATAGGCGTAGAGCCCGATGTGATGATAGTGCGGCGGCGGCCCCTCGGCGTCGGCGCGGGTAAAGCGCGTCGCGCGCAGCCGGCGCGGGCCCGCCGGTTCGCCGTAAACCTTGACCACGTTCGGATTGGTCCGCTCGGCGGGGTCCTTGATCTCGGCGGCGAGTGTCGCGATATCGACGGAGTCGTCCTTGAGCGGAACGAGCGACGCGCGAATATCGGCGGCGGCGATGGTCGGCAGATCGCCCTGTACGTTGACGATGATCCTGGCGCGGCCTTCGGGGTCGACCGCGTGCAGTGCCTCGTGGATGCGGTCGGAGCCGGACACATGTTCGGCCGAGGTCAGCACGGCACGCCCGCCGGCTTTCTCGACCGCGGTGGCGACCGCGCCGGAGTCGGTCGCGACCACGACCTCGCCGATATGCGCGGCCTTCGCGCGCTCCACGACATGGACGATCATCGGCTTGCCGGCGATATCGATCAGCGGCTTGCCGGGCAGGCGGGTCGACGCCATGCGGGCCGGAATGAGGATCAGCACGTCATGCATGGCCGAAAAAGCCCGAAAACACTTGCGGATTATGGTTCCGCGCCGCTTATACGGGTTGCCAGTGACCCCGCAAACCGGTATCTCAACGCCGCCGCCATGCTGTCCCGGCGGCTTTGCCCCGCCCGATTCCGGGAGCCCACTCGGTCATGAACTCCTTCGAACTCAACAAGATCATGGGTGCCGTCCTTGGCGCCTGCCTGGTGCTTCTCGCGCTCAACATCGCCGCCGACGCGATTTTCTCGCCGGAGAAGCCAGCAAAGCCGGGCTACGCCATCGCGGTCCAGGATGACCATGGCGGCGGCAAGGCCGATGCGAAGAAGGAGCCGGAGCAGCCGATCGAGGTTCTGCTCGCCAGCGCCTCTGCCGAAAAGGGCGTCGCAGCCTTCAAGCCGTGCCAGGCCTGCCACACCGTCGAAAAGGGCGGTCCGAACCGGGTCGGACCCAACCTGTGGGGCATCGTCGGCCGTAAAGTGGCCTCCCACGCGGGTTTCAACTATTCGGCGGCGATGAAGGCGAAGGCCGGCGACTGGTCCTACGAGGCCCTCAACAAATACCTCGCCAATCCGCGCGCCGACGTGCCGGGCACCAATATGAGCTTCGCCGGCGTGTCCCGCGACGGCCAGCGCGCCGACCTGATCGCCTATCTGCGCACGCTGGCGGATGCGCCGCTGCCGCTGCCGACGGCGAAGAAGTAATCGTCGCCTTTCAATCGGATCGTGCGAACGGCCGGGATTCCCGGCCGTTTTGCTTTGCCGTGCCACGCACGCTGCCGCCCACAGGAATTTGAAGAGATGGCGACAATTTCATCCGCCGGTAACGTGCCAGCGCACCGAAAAACCGACATAATCTTGGAGCGTTTTCAAGCGAAGTGGGTACCGGTTCGCGTCAAGAAAACGCGACAAAACAAAGAGCTGGAGCCCGGCTTTGATTTCATCAAAGCCGGAAAGGCTCCAGGAAATTCGACAGGTTGGCCGTCCCGGCTCCGGAGCGTGATCGAATGACAGTGTCCCGCCGAACCGTGCTCATGACCGGCGCCGCCGCGCTCGCCGGTTCCGGTCTGCCGCCATTGACGCTGCCGCACCCGGCCGCCGCCCAGGAAAAAGCACAAGCAAAAGTCTGGAAGCACGCACTGTCGCTGTTCGGCGAGCCGGCGATGCCGGCCAACTTCAAGCACTTCAATTACGTGAACCCGAACGCGCCCAAGGGCGGCACGGTCCGCCAGATCGCGTTCGGTACCTTCGACAACTTCAATCCGGTGGTCGCCGGTGTGAAGGGCAGTTTCGCCGGCGCGGTGATGCTCACCTACGAGACGCTGATGACCTCGGCGCTCGATGAGATCTCGACCGAATACGGCGAACTCGCCGAAGCGGTCAGCCACCCGGACGACTTCGCTTCGGTCACCTATCGGCTGCGCGCCAATGCCCGCTGGCACGATGGCAAGCCGGTGACGCCGGACGACGTGATGTTCTCGTTCGCGGCGATCAAGGCCAACAGTCCGCAGCTCGCGGCTTATTACCGCCACGTCACCAAGGCGGAAAAGACCGGCGAGCGCGACATCACCTTCACCTTCGACGGTCCCGGCAACCGCGAGCTGCCGTTGATCGTCGGCCAGCTTTACGTGATGCCGAAGCACTGGTGGGAAGGCACCGACAAGTCCGGCAAGAAGCGCGACATCACGCAGACGACGCTCGAGCCGCCGCTCGGCAGCGGACCCTACCGCATGAAGGATTTCATCGCCGGCCGTACCGTAGTGATGGAGCGGGTCGCCGACTATTGGGGCAAGGACGTTTCCACCCAAATCGGCACCAACAACTTCGACGAACTGCGTTTCGAGTATTTCCGCGACTCCACCGTCGCGCTCGAAGCCTTCAAGGGCGATCAGGTCGACTGGCGCAGCGAAAACAGCGCCAAGAACTGGGCGACCGCCTACGACTTTCCGGCAGCCAAGGACAAACGGGTCGTGCTGGAGGAGTTTCCGATCCGCAATTTCGGCGTGATGCAGAGCTTCGCTTTCAACATTCGCCGCGACAAGTTCAAGGACCCGCGCGTGCGCATGGCGTTCAACCACGCCTTCGATTTCGAGGAGATGAACAAGCAGATCTTCTTCGGCCAGTACACGCGCATCGGCAGCTATTTCGAGGGAACCGAGCTTGCGTCGTCGGGCCTGCCGAAGGGCGCCGAACTTGCGATCCTCGAGACCGTGAAGGACAAAGTGCCGCCGGAGGTTTTCACCAAACCCTATGCCAACCCGGTCAACGGCAATCCGCAGGCGGTGCGCGCCAACCTGCGCATCGCGATCGGGCTGATGAAGGAGGCTGGTTACGAAATCCGCAACACCAGACTGGTCGACGCCAAGACGGGCGAGCCGTTCACCGTCGAGTTTCTGGCGCAGGACCCCTCCAGTGAACGTTTCATCCTGTTCTACAAGCCCTCGCTCGATCGGCTCGGCGTCACCGTGAATGTCCGCATCGTCGATGCCGCGCAATACGAGAACCGGCTGCGGCAGTGGGATTACGACATCATCACCATGTCGTGGCCGCAGTCGTTGTCGCCGGGCAATGAGCAGCTGGGCTTCTGGGGCACGCAAGCCGCCGACCGGCCCGGTTCGCGCAATTTCATCGGCATCAAGAACCCGGCGATCGATGCGCTGATCCAGAAAGTCATCTTCGCCAAGGACCGCGCCGAACTGGTCGCGGCGACCCACGCGCTCGACCGCGTGCTGCTGTGGAACCACTACGTCGTGCCGCAATGGACCTACGGCAAGGCGCGCACCGCGCGGTGGGACCGGTTCGGCCGGCCGGACAACATGCCGAAATACGGACTGTCGGCGTTCCCGACGATCTGGTGGTGGGATGCGGCAAGGGCGGCGAAGACGCCGCAGCGGTCGTAATGACGCGTCCCCTGAGCCGCCGCCGGACACTGGTGCTGGCCGCAAGCGCGGCCGCCTCGGTTTCGCTTCCGAGCTTCGGTTCGCGCGGCGGCACGGCTGTCGCTCAGGATGGCGAACGTCACGGCATGTCGGCGTTCGGCGACCTCAAGCATCCGGCGAACTTCACGCACTTTCCTTACGTCAATCCGCAGGCGCCGAAGGGCGGCACGTGTTCCGAGATCGTCAGCCGGCGCACCTTCAACGGCTCGTTCCTCACTTTCAATTCGCTCAACGGCTATATCCTCAAGGGCGAGGGCGCGCTCGGCCTCGACCTGACGTTTGCGACGCTGATGGCGCGCGCGGGCGACGAGCCGGACGCGATGTACGGCTTTGCCGCGCGCACGGTCGCGATTTCCGACAACGGGCTGACCTATACGTTCAGGCTGCGCCCCGAGGCGAAATTCCACGACGGAACCAGGCTCACCGCGCATGACGTCGCGTGGTCGCTGACGACGCTCAAGGACAAGGGCCACCCGATCATCACGCAGCTCCTGCGTGACTTCAAAACCGCGGAAGCCGTCGACGACGCCACCGTTGTCGTGCGTTTCGCCGAAACGCGCGGCCGCGACGTGCCGCTGTTCGTCGCCGGCCTGCCAATCTTCTCGCGCGCCTACTACGAGAAAAAGCCGTTCGACCAGTCGACGCTGGAGCCGTCGCTCGGCAGCGGCGCCTACAAGGTCGGCAAGGTCGAGCCGGGCCGTTATATCGAATACGAACGGGTCAAGGACTGGTGGGGCGCCGGTCTGCCGGTGATGCACGGCCAGTATAATTTCGACACTGTGCGCTACGAATATTTCCGCGATCGCGAGGTCGGCTTCGAGGCCTTCACCGCCAAGACCTATCTTCTTCGCGAGGAGTTCACCTCGCGGGTATGGGCGACGCGCTATAACTTCCCGGCGCTGAACGACGGCAAGGTCAAGCGCGACGTGCTCAAGGACGAAACGCCGTCCGGCGCGCAGGGCTGGTTCATCAATACCCGCCGCGACAAGTTCAAGAACCGCGATCTGCGCGAGGCGCTGATCGCGGCTTTCGACTTCGAATGGACCAACAAGAACCTGATGTACGGCTCCTATCAGCGCACCCATTCGGTGTTCCAGAACTCGACCATGATGGCGGCCGGCAAGCCGTCGGCCGGAGAACTGGCGCTGCTCGAACCGTTCCGCGGCAAGCTGCCTGAGGAGGTGTTCGGCGAGCCTTATGTGCCGCCGGTGAGCGACGGCTCGGGCCAGGACCGCAAGTTGCTGCGCGAGGCCTCGCAACTGCTGACGCGCGCCGGCTTCGCCGTGAAAGACGGCAAGCGGGTGATGCCGAACGGCGAGGCGATCGCGATCGAATTCCTGATCGAAGAGCCGACCTTCAAGCCGCATCACGAGACCTACATCAAGAACCTGAAGATCGTCGGTTTCGACGCCAGCCTGCGCATTGTCGATCCCGTGCAGTACCGCAAGCGGGTCGACGATTTCGACTTCGACATCGTGGTCCAGCGCTTCGGCTTCTCGGAGACGCCGGGCGAATCGCTGCGCAGTTACTTCTCCTCGCAGGCCGCGAACATCAAAGGCACGCAAAACCTCGCCGGCATCGCCGATCCGGCGATCGACGCGCTGATCGACAAGGTGATCGCCGCAAGATCGCGCGAGGAGCTCACCATCGCCTGCCGCGCGCTCGACCGCGTGATCCGCGCCGGCCGCTACTGGGTTCCGCACTGGTACAAAGCGTCGCATTGGCTCGCTTATTGGGACGTTTTCGCCCGCCCGCCGGAGAAACCGCGCTATCTGCGCGGCGTCGTGGAAACCTGGTGGTACGACGCCGCCAAGGCAGCAAAGCTCGGCGGCGCGGGGTAAACTTCGGCAATGGCCGCCTATATCATCCGCCGTCTGCTGCTCATGATCCCGACCTTGCTCGGCATCATGCTGGTGTCCTTCGTCGTCGTGCAGTTCGCGCCCGGCGGCCCGGTCGAGCGCGTGATCGCGCAATTGTCCGGCTCGGATACCGGGGCGACCTCGCGGATTTCCGGCTCGCAGACCGGCGACTTCGGCAACCGCGGCGCCATGCAGGGCGGCAACCAGTTCGATGCGGTGTCGTCGAAATACCGCGGCGCGCAGGGCCTCGACCCGGAGTTCATCAAAAAGCTGGAGGCGCAATTCGGCTTCGACAAGCCGGCGCATGAGCGCTTCTTCAAGATGCTGTGGGACTACGCGCGGTTCGATTTCGGATCGAGCTATTTCCGTGACGTCAGCGTGATGCAGCTCATCAAGGAGAAGCTGCCGGTCTCGATGTCGCTCGGCATCTGGATGACGCTGTTGACCTACCTGATCTCGATTCCGCTCGGCATCCGCAAGGCGGTGCAGGACGGCTCGACCTTCGACGTGTGGACGTCCGGCGTCATCATCGTCGGCTATGCGATTCCCGGCTTCCTGTTCGCGATCCTGCTCATCATTCTGTTCGCCGGCGGCTCGTTCTTCGACTGGTTCCCCTTGCGGGGCCTGACCTCCGACAATTTCAGCGCGTTGCCGTGGTACTCGAAAGTCCTCGATTACTTCTGGCACCTGACGCTGCCGATCATCGCGATGGCGCTGTCGGCCTTCGCCACCATGACGCTGCTGACGAAGAACTCCTTCCTCGACGAAATCCGCAAGCAATATGTGCTGACGGCCCGCGCCAAGGGCTGCGCGCCGGGCCAGGTTCTCTACGGCCACATCTTCCGCAACGCCATGCTGATCGTGATCGCCGGCTTTCCCGGCGCCTTCATCGGCGCCTTCTTCTCCGGCGCGCTGCTGATCGAGACGATCTTCTCGCTCGATGGGCTTGGGCTTTTGGGTTTCGAGAGCGTCCTGAACCGCGACTATCCGGTAGTGTTCGCGACGCTCTATATCTTCTCGCTGGTCGGACTGGTCGTAAACCTGATCTCGGACCTCACCTACACCTGGATCGATCCCCGCATCGATTTCGAGACGCGGGAGGTCTAGGTGGACGCGAAGGTTTCAGCGAAACTGCCGGAGCCGGCGGCCTTGTCCGCCGCCGGCCTGACGCCGGCGCGCCGCCGCTTCACGCTGTCGCCGATCAACCGGCGGCGCTGGCAGAATTTCAAGGGCAACGGCCGCGGCTACGTTTCGCTCTGGGTTTTCCTCGTTCTGTTCATCGTGTCGCTGTTTGCGGAGTTCATCGCCAACGACAAGCCGTTCCTGATTCACGTCAATGGCAAGCTGTTTTTCCCGGCGGTCGTCACCTATCCGGAGACGGCGTTCGGCGGCGACTTCGAGACGGCGGCCGACTACCGCGATCCGTTCCTCCAGAACATCATCAAGGAGAAGGGCGGCAGCATTTACTGGCCGCCGATCCGCTACTCCTACAACACCCACAATCTCGACCTGCCGACGCCGGCGCCGTCGCCACCGACCTGGATGCTCACGGAAGCGCAGTGCAAGGCCGTGGTCGAGAAGAAGAAGCTCACCGGCTGCCGCGACCTCGAATACAACTGGCTCGGCACCGACGATCAGGGCCGCGACGTGGTGGCGCGGCTGATCTACGGCTTCCGCATTTCCGTGCTGTTCGGACTGATCCTCACTGTGATCTCCTCGGTGATCGGCGTCACCGCCGGCGCGGTGCAGGGCTATTTCGGCGGCTGGGTCGATCTCTTGTTCCAGCGCTTCATCGAAATCTGGACCTCGATCCCGTCGCTCTATCTGCTGCTGATTATCTCGTCGGTGCTGGTGCCGGGCTTCTTCGTGCTGCTCGGAATATTACTCTTGTTCTCGTGGGTGGCGCTGGTCGGGCTGGTGCGCGCGGAGTTCCTGCGCGGCCGCAACTTCGAATACATCCTGGCGGCGCGCGCGCTCGGCGTGTCGAACGTCACCATCATGTTCCGGCATCTGCTGCCGAACGCGATGGTCGCCACCATGACCTTCCTGCCGTTCATCCTGTCGTCGTCGGTGATGACGCTGACCGCGCTCGACTTCCTCGGCTTCGGCCTGCCGCCCGGCTCGCCCTCGCTCGGCGAGATGCTGTCGCAGGGCAAAGCCAATGTGCAGGCGCCGTGGCTCGGCCTGACCGGCTTCTTCGCCGTGGCGATCATGCTGTCGCTGCTGATCTTCATCGGCGAAGCGGTGCGCGACGCCTTCGACCCGCGCAAAACTTTCCGGTGACGCATGGCCGATAAGTTGTTGAAAATAAAAGACTTATCGGCCGCCTTCGGACAGGGCGGGCGGCAGGTCACCGCGGTCGACCGCATCTCGTTCGACATCGGCAAGGGCGAGACCGTGGCTCTCGTCGGCGAGTCCGGTTCCGGCAAGTCGGTCACGGCGCTGTCGGTGATGAAGCTGCTGCCCTATCCGCCGGCGCATCACCCGTCGGGCACGATCACGTTCAAGGGTCAGGAACTGCTGTCGATGCCGGAGAACGACATCCGGCGCATCCGCGGCAACGACATCACCATCATCTTCCAGGAGCCGATGACCTCGCTGAACCCGCTGCACACCATCGAGAAGCAGATCGGCGAGATTCTCCAGCTCCACAAGGCTATGTCGGTCGAACAGGCGCGTGCCCGCACGCTCGAACTCTTGGGCGAGGTCGGTATTCCCGACCCGGCCGGGCGGCTCGCGAGCTATCCGCATCAACTCTCCGGCGGCCAGCGCCAGCGCGTGATGATCGCGATGGCCTTGGCGAACGAGCCGGACCTGCTGATCGCCGACGAGCCGACCACGGCGCTCGATGTCACCGTGCAGGCGCAGATCCTGAAATTGCTCAAGGAGACGCAAGCGCGGCTCGGCATGTCGATGCTGTTCATCACCCATGATCTCGGCATCGTGCGCAAGATCGCGGACCGTGTCTGCGTGATGCAGAACGGCAAGATCGTCGAGCAGGGCGATGTCGAGCGCGTCTTCACCGCGCCGGAGCATCCCTACACCAAGGCGCTGCTCGCCGCCGAGCCGAAGCCCGATCCGGCGCCGCCGCGGCCGGACGCGGCCGTCGTCGTCAAGACCGACAATCTGAAAGTGTGGTTCCCGATCCGGCGCGGCATCCTGCGGCGGACCGTCGGTCACATCAAGGCGGTTGACGGCGTCAGCGTGAACTTGCGCAAGGGCGAGACGCTCGGCGTCGTCGGCGAGTCCGGGTCCGGCAAGACCACGCTCGGCCTTGCGATCCTGCGGCTGATCTCGTCGGACGGTCCGATCGTGTTCCTCGGCAAGTCGATCCAGGGATTGAAATTCAGGGACATGTTGCCGGTCCGCCGCGACATGCAGATCGTGTTCCAGGACCCCTACGGCTCGCTGTCGCCCCGCATGTCGGTCGCCGACATCATCGCCGAGGGCCTCGAGGTGCATTTCCCGCACATCGCGGAAACCGAGCGCGAGCAAAAGGTGATCGCCGCGCTGCGCGACGTCGGTCTCGATCCGGAAACCCGGCACCGATATCCGCACGAATTCTCCGGCGGCCAGCGCCAGCGCATTGCGCTCGCACGCGCGGCGGTACTGGAGCCGACTTTCGTGGTGCTGGATGAGCCGACCAGCGCGCTCGACATGCTGTTTCAGGCGCAGATGGTCGACCTGCTGCGCGACCTCCAGAAGCGCCGCGATCTCACCTACATGTTCATCTCGCACGATCTGCGCGTGGTCGCCGCGATGGCGAGCCGGCTCGTCGTCATGCGCAACGGCAAGGTGGTGGAAGAGGGTGCCGCCGCTGACATCTTCAGGAATCCGAAGAGCGATTACACCAAGGCGCTGTTCGCCGCCGCGTTCAATCTCGAAACCGCGCCGGAAGGCGTGGTGGCGCAGTAGCGGTTTTAAATCAGGCCGCCAGCTTCAATATCTTCCGCGCTTCCGCCGGCGTCGCCGGGCGGCGGCCGTATTCGGCGCAAAGGTCCGCGAGCCGCTTGACCAGCGCGGCGTTCGACGGCGCGAGCTTCCCCGACTCATCCCAGCGGATGTTGTCTTCGAGCCCGGTGCGGCAGTGGCCGCCGGCTTCCAGACTCCAGCGGTTCAGCATCAACTGGCCCTTGCCGATGCCGGCGCCGGTCCAGGTCGCGTCCGGCGCGATGCGCCTCAGCGTCTTCACGTAGAAATCGAAGGTCTCCTTGTCGACCGGCATGGCGTTCTTCACGCCCATGACGAACTGCACGTGCAGCGGGCCCTTGATCTGGCCGGCCTGCTCCATCTTCACGGCCTGGAAGATCATCGACAGGTCGAACGCTTCGATCTCGGGCTTGACGTCGTACTTGACCATCTCCGACGCGAGCCAGTCGACGAGGTCGGGCGAGTTTTCGTAGACGCGGGTCGGAAAATTGCAGGAGCCGGTCGACAGCGAAGCCATGTCGGGCTTCAGCGGCAGCATGCCGCCGCGCTCGCGGCCGTTGCCGGAACGCCCGCCGGTCGACAACTGGATAATCATGCCGGGACAGTGCTTGCGCAGACCCTCGACCAGCCGGCCGAATTTCTCGGGGTCGGAGGTTGTGGTGCCGTCGTCGTTGCGGACATGGCAATGCGCCAGCGATGCGCCGGCCTCGAACGAGGCGTGCGTCGACTCCACCTGTTCCGACACGGTTATCGGCACCGCCGGGTTGTCTTTCTTGGTCGGCACCGAGCCGGTAATGGCGACGGTGATGATACAGGGCGTGGACATACGCTACTCCCGGAGCTTCCTGGTTCGATTGTCTTGGGCCTAGAGCCGCTTGACGCTCGTCACATCATTGCCCGACGCTTCGATGCGCGCAACCGCCTCGGCCGCCGGCTCGATCGCGACCATCATGTGAAAGGCGTTGGCGTGGACGATGGTTTTGGCGTCGCGCGCGATGGCGACGTGGCCCTTCCAGAACACCAGGTCGCCGCGCTGCAACTGATCGAGCGAGGCCGGGCGGCCGAGCGCGGCTTCTTGCAGGTCGCTGTCGCGCGGGCAGGCTTTGCCGGTGGCGTGCAGCGCGATCTGCACCAGCCCGGAACAGTCGATGCCGCCGGTCGTCTTGCCGCCCCACAGATACGGCGTGCCGAGAAAACGCTCGGCGATGGCGACGTAGTCGGCTTCGCCTGCCGCGAGCGCTGCGAGATGGCGCAGCGGCACATAGAGGCCGGCGGCGGTCGTCGCGAGCGCGCCGGCTTCGCCGGTCACGGCGACGCGGCTGCCGAGCGGCAGTGCGACGAACGGCGGCAGTTTGATGTCGGGGCCGGGAAAGCCGTGTGTGCGCAGCGAGACGACCTTGTGCGTCGCCGGCGCGGCGGCGCGCGCAAGCGCTGCGGCCGGCAGGTAGCCGACATAGCCGTCGGCTTCGAGCTGGCCCCAGGCCCAGCCTTCCTCGTCGATTTCATAGACGCGCACGCGCTCGCCATAGAGCGCCTCGGTGTCGAGCGCGGCGTCGTGGCGCGGCTCGCGGCGCAGCGGCGCGCTCTCGCGCACGACCTCGTAAGGTTCGCCCTCGACGAAACGCCCTGCCTCGACCTGCCCCTTCAGCCGCGCGTCGGCGAGGTCCGGCCGAAAGGCGTTCAGCCGCCGGTCGAGTATCATTGTCCGTATCGATCGGTGAGTAGCGCGTAGATCGCGCGGGCGGCCTGGCAGTCGCCGCCTTCCGGCCGGCCGGGCTTGCCGCCCTGCGACCACGCGAACACGTCGAAATGCGCCCAGGCCTTGGCGTGCTCGACGAACTTCTTCAGGAACAGCGCGGCGGTAATGGCGCCGGCAAAGCCGCCGGAACCGACATTGTTGGTATCGGCGACTTTCGAATCGAGCATCGCTTCGTAGGGCCTCCACAGCGGCAACCGCCACATCGGGTCCGCCTCGGCGGTCGCCGCGATCATCAGGCTCGCGGCGAGACGGTCGTCGTCGGTGAAGAACGGCGGGATGTCGGGGCCGAGAGCGACGCGCGCGGCGCCGGTCAGTGTCGCAAAATCGACGATCAGTTCGGGTTTCTCTTCATCTGCCAATGCGAGCGCATCGGCGAGGATCAGCCGGCCCTCGGCGTCGGTGTTGCCGATCTCGACGGTGATGCCCTTGCGCGAGGTGAAGATATCGCGCGGGCGGAAGCTCAGGCCCGAAATCGAATTCTCGACCGCCGGAATGATGACGCGCAGCCGCACCGGCAGCTTGCGCGACATGACCATGTGCGACAGTGCGAGCGCCGTCGCCGCGCCGCCCATGTCCTTCTTCATGTTGAGCATGCCGGTGTCGGGCTTGATGTCGAGCCCGCCGGTGTCGAAACACACACCCTTGCCGACCAGAGTCACCTTCGGGTGCTTCGGGTTGCCCCAGGTGAAATCGATCAGCCGTGGCGCGCGCGCCGAGCCCATGCCGACGGCGTGAACCAGCGGGAAGTCCTTCTCCAGCGTCTTGCCGGCGGTGACCTTCACCGTGGCGCGGTGCGAGCGCGCGAGCTTGCGCGCCGCCGCTTCGAGTTCGGCGGGGCCGAGATCGTTCGACGGCGTGTTGATGAGGTCGCGGGCCAGCGTCACGCCCTCGATCGTGGCGGACAGCTCCTTCGCATCGATTCCGGCTGGCGGCACTAGTTTGAGGTTACGGGCCTTGCCGCCGTTCTTACCCTTGCGGTAGCGCGCGAACTGATAGGCTTCGAGCGCAAAGGCAAGCGTGGCAAGCCGCGCATCGTGCGGCGCGTTGGCGAAGCGGTAGGTGCCGTCGGGGAGAAGTCCGGCGAGCTTGCCGGGCAGGAACAGGTTCTTGTCGGCGGCGGGCGGTTCAATGCCGAACAGCGCGGCGGCGATCGTGCCGCCCTTGCCGGGCAGGACCGCGAACTGGCCGGGCTTTGCCTCGAAGCCGGATGCCTTCAGGAAGGCGCGGGTTGCTTCGTTGAATCTGGCGTAGACGGTCCCGGCGCTGTCGGCGTGAACGAACCAGACCGGCGTGGCTTTGGCGGAAGCGGGGGGTGCGAAGATCGGGTGCATGATGGGATGTCCTGGCGGCTATATGGCCCGGCAGGCCCGTCATTGGCCAGTCCGGCGCCGCGCGGCCCGGCAAATTGTGGCGTCCGGGCCAAAGCGCTCCGGTGCCGGCCCCGGTTAACCGCCCGTTAGGGTTAACGCTTTATTGCTCGGCCCGAACGCCCGCAGGACGCACCGAGCCCGTGCATTTGCCCCGTATCGCAGGATTGCTTGCCACCGCCGCGCTGGCCGCCGTGCTCGCTCTGCCGGTCGCTGGCTGCAAGACGACCGGCGGCGACATCACCGGCTCGCTTGGTGCGCCCAGCGAGCCGCGCACCGAAGCCGAATGGCGCCGCGCCGCTGATTACTGGGGCGGGCGTTATCAGTCCGATCCATCCGATCCTGTGGTGGCGATGAAATACGCGCAGGCGCTGCGCGCGACCGACCGCAAGGCGCAGGCCGCCGCAGTGCTCGAACAGGCTTCGATCAAACATCCGCACGACAAAGCGCTCCTCGGCGATTTTGGCCGCGCGCTCGCCGACGTCGGCAAGCTCGATCAGGCGCTGGACGTGTTGGGCCGGGCTCATACGCCGGACCAGCCGGACTGGCGCATTCTCAACGCGCAGGGCGCGGTCCTCGACCAGCTCGGACGCTCGCAGGATGCGCGCCGCCACTACTCGAGCGCGCTGAAGATCAAGCCGAACGAGCCGTCGGTGCTCTCGAATCTAGGATTGTCCTACGCGCTCACGAAGGATTTGCGGCAGGCAGAGTCCATGCTGCGCCGGGCGGCGGCGCAGCCTGGCGCGGAACCGCGGGTACGGCAGAATCTTGGTCTGGTGGTGGCGCTACAGGGCCGCTTCGACGAGGCCGAGCAGATTGTGCGCGCGGACTTGCCGGCGGCGGAAGCGGCCGCGGCGGTCGACGATCTGCGAAGAATGATCGACGAACGCGGCGGCGTTCAGCGCAGCACGCAGCGCGGCAGCAAAAAGAAAAAATCCGGAAGCTGACGGCGGCTCCGACGCGGCCAGGACATGATCCCGAAAAGCGGGACGCAGCTTTCGGAAAAGATCATGCTCTAAGGGACTTTAGAGCCCCATCACCTTGATGACGGCCGGCCCGAGAATGACCACGAACAGCACCGGCAGGAAGAACAGGATCATCGGCACGGTGAGCTTGGGCGGCAGGCCGGCGGCCTTCTTCTCGGCTTCCGACATGCGCATGTCGCGGTTTTCCTGCGCCATGACGCGAAGCGTCTGCCCGAGCGGCGTGCCGTAGCGCTCCGCTTGCTGGAGCGCCATGCAAACCGACTTCACGCCGTCGAGGTCGGTACGCTTGGCGAGGTTCTCGTAGGCCTGACGGCGATCCGGCAGATAGGACAGCTCGGCGGTCGTCAGCGTCAACTCCTCGGCGAGCGCCACCGACTGCGTGCCGATCTCGTCGGCAACGCGTTTGAACGCCGCTTCGACCGACATGCCGGACTCGACGCAGATCAGCAACAGGTCGAGCGCGTCGGGAAACGCGCGTTTGACCGACAACTGCCGGCGCTGAATTTTGTTCTTCAGCACCATGAGTGGCATATGCATGCCGAGATAGGCGGCGCCGATCGCCATGCCGAATTTGACGATCGGTGGCTGGTTGAAATTCAGCACCACGAACAGGTAGAACAGCGCCGCGGCGAAGGCCGCGATCGGCGTCACCATCCGGAAGAACAGGTACGTGATATACGGCGCCTGGCCGCGGTAGCCGGCCTGAACCAGCTTGAGCCGGGCTTCTTCCTGGCCGACCCATTTGGCCAGATTGAACTTGTCGACGATGGTCTGGATCGCCTGTTTGGGCGACTGGCGCAGCGACGCTTTCTCGCCGCGGGCGAGACGTTCGCGCTCGCGCTGACGGAGCTTTTCTCGCTCGATCGCCACCGATTTCATGCGCTTGCCGAGATTATCGCCGGCAACGAGCGGCATGGTGATCGTCAGCACCGTCGCAATGGCGGCGATGCCGGCGAAGACCATCGTCAGCGTCTTGACGTTGATGGCGTTGACGAGAAGATCGAGCATCGGTCCCCCGTCAGAAATCGAAGTTGATCATTTTCTTCATCACCATGATGCCCATCGTCATCCAGACGGCAGAGCCTGCGAGCATCAGGCGGCCGAGCGGTTCGGTCCACAGCAGCGAGATGTATTGCGGGCTGGTGATGTAAACGAGCAGCATGACGGCGATCGGCAGCGCGCCGATGATGGCCGCGGAAGCCTTGGCTTCCTGCGACATCGCCTGAATTTTGGCCTTCATTTTCTTGCGGTCGCGCAGCACGCGCGACAGGTTGCCGAGCGCTTCCGAGAGATTGCCGCCGGCCTTCTGTTGAATGCCGATGACGATGCCGAAGAAGTTTGCCTCGGGGACCGGCATGCTCTCGTAGATCTTTCCGCAGGCCTCGCCGATCGGCATGCCGATCGCCTGTGTCTCGATCACGGCCCGGAACTCGGATTTGACCGGTTCCGGCGCCTCCATCGCGATCATCTTCAGGCAGTCGAGCAACGGCAGGCCGGCCTTGATGCCGCGCACGACGATGTCGACGGCGTCCGGAAAGGCGGCGAGAAACTTCGCTTCGCGGCGTTTTTTCAGGAATCTCAGCATCCACATCGGCAGGCCGAAGGCGCCGACGAATCCCATCGCCAGTGCAACAAGGAGCCCGGTGCCAAAGAAGACGCCGACCAGGAACAGGACAAAGCCGATCGCTCCGGAGATGATGAAATACTGCCGCTTCGACCACTCGAGGCCGGCCTGCGAGATCTTCGTGGTCAGCGGCAGGTTGGTGGTCTTCTTGTGCTTGTCTTCCAGTTCCTTGAGCGCGCTTTCCACCGTGTCGCGGCGCGAGCGCTGATTGTTGCGCGTGGCGCGCACCGGCTCGGTCTTGGCGACGCTCGCCTTGCGTTTCTCGACCTGTCGTTCCCCCGACAGGATCGGATACAGGAAAACGTAGACGATGCCGCCGACCGCGAGCGAGGCGAGTGCGAAGATGGCGATGGGCTGCATGGGCGGCCTAGCTCTTGATCTCTTCGTTGGCGGCTTCCGCGGCGTCGAGCGCGGCGGCGAGCCGCTTCTCTTCGCCGTAGTAGCGGGCGCGCTCCCAGAACTTCGGCCGGCCGATGCCGGTCGAGCGGTGACGGCCGATGATGTTGCCCTGGGCGTCTTCGCCCAGCATCTCGTAGACGAACAGATCCTGGGTAATGATGACGTCGCCTTCCATGCCCATCACCTCGGTAATGTGGGTGATGCGGCGCGAGCCGTCGCGCAGACGTGCCGCCTGGACAACGACGTCGACCGAAGAGACGATCATTTCGCGAATGGTGCGCGAGGGCAGGGCGAAGCCGCCCATCGTAATCATGGATTCAAGACGCGACAGCGCCTCGCGCGGGCTGTTCGCGTGCAGTGTTCCCATCGAGCCGTCGTGGCCCGTGTTCATGGCCTGCAGCAGGTCGAAGGCTTCGGGTCCGCGCACTTCGCCGACGATGATGCGTTCCGGGCGCATACGCAGGCAGTTCTTGACCAGTTCGCGCATGGTCACCTGGCCCTCGCCTTCGAGGTTGGGCGGGCGGGTTTCGAGGCGGACCACGTGCGGCTGCTGGAGCTGAAGTTCGGCGGCGTCCTCGCAGGTAATGATGCGCTCGGTCGTCTCGATGAACTGCGTCAGGCAGTTCAAAAGCGTCGTCTTGCCGGAACCGGTACCGCCGGACACCAGCGTATTGACGCGGGAACGTCCGATGATCTGGAGAATCTCGGCGCCATGTGGCGTGATCGAGCCGAATTTGACGAGCTGATCGAGCGTCAGCTTGTCCTTTTTGAACTTGCGGATGGTGAGCGCCGGGCCGTCGATCGCGAGCGGCGGCACGATGGCGTTGACGCGGGAGCCGTCGGCGAGGCGCGCGTCCACGATCGGCGAGGCTTCGTCGACGCGGCGGCCGACCTGGCTGACGATACGCTGGCAGATGTTCAGCAGTTGCTGGTTGTCGCGAAACCGGATGCCGGTGCGTTGAATTTTGCCTGCGACTTCGATGTAGACCGTGCCCGAGCCGTTGACCATGATGTCGGCGATGTCGTCGCGCGCGAGCAGCGGCTCGAGCGGGCCGAAGCCGAGCACGTCGTTGCAGATGTCGTCGAGCAGCTCTTCCTGCTCCGAGATCGACATCACGATGTTCTTGATCGCGATGATCTCGTTGACGATGTCGCGGATTTCCTCGCGTGCCGCGGTGGCGTCGAGCCGCGCGAGTTGCGCGAGGTCGATCGCCTCGATCAGGGCGCCGAACACAGTGCCCTTGACCTCGTAGTAGTTTTCCGAGCGGCGGTTGTCGATCGCGCTCGGCACCATGTTGGTGTTGATGCCGGCCGGCGCCTTGTTGCCTGCGGGTGCCGAAATCAGCGGCGCACCGAGACCATCCGAGGAAAACGGCTTGCGGCCGCCCTCGACCGGTGCCGGTTCGGCCGGTGCGATCGGCGGTGCGTCGGCGACCTGCGGCTTCGGCGCAGCCGGTGCTGCCGACGCGGGCGCCGCCTTCGCCGGCGCCATCACGGTTCCGCCGCCGCTCGTATTACGCTTGCCGAACAATGTCCGTCACTCCCACCGGTGTCAGGCTGAGCGTCTCAGCAGTTTTCCGATCAGCGGCGACAACAGGCCGCCGCGCGAGCGTTTGACCTCCGCACGGCCGGTCAGAATCTGAGCCAGCTGGCGGAACAATTCGGTCGTCTTGTGGCTCGACGATACCTCCGCGATCATTTGCCCGTTGTTGGCTGCGGTGCCGAACAACTGCGGATCGAACGGGATGATTGCCGCCGGTTCGTCCTCGAGCGCTTTGGCGAAGTCGCCCGGTGAGATTTCCGGACGCTTGGGAATCCCGATCTGGTTCAGGCAGTACATCGGTCGCCGGTCGTTCGGGCGCTGCTGACGCAGCAGATCGGCGAGGTTTTTGGCGTTGCGCAGATTGGCGAGGTCGGGACCGGCGACGATCAGGATGTCGTCGGCCGCGATCAGCAGCCGTCGCGTCCAGCCGTTCCATTGATGCGGCACATCGAGCACCGTGCAGGGCACCGAACTGCGCAGCGAATCGACGACGGCGTCGAAGGCTTCCGACCCGAAATCGTAGACCCGGTCGAGCGTTGCGGGAGCGGCGAGCAGACTGAGCTGGTCGGTGCATTTCGACAGCAGCCGGTCGACGAAGTTGGTGTCGACCCGGTCCGGCGAGAAGACCGCGTCGGCGACGCCCTGCGGCGGATCCTGGTTGAAGTCGAGCCCGGCGGTGCCGAAGGCGAGATCGAGGTCGACCACGACCGAATCGAGTGCGAGATCGCGCGAGATCGACCAGGCAATGTTGTGGGCGATGGTGGAGGCGCCGACGCCGCCCTTGGCGCCGACCACGGCGACGATGCGGCCGATCGGCTTGGCGTCGGGCTGATTGAACAGGCCGCAGACCGCGCGCACGATATCGAGCGTGCCGAGCGGCGCAATCAGGTATTCGCTGACGCCGCGGCGGGTCAGCTCGCGATACAGCGTAACGTCGTTGATGCGGCCGATGACGACGACACGGGTGCCGGCGTCACACACTTCGGCGAGCTGGTCGAGGCCTTCGATGATGTCCTCGGCGCGGCCTTCGGACTCGATGATGATGACGTTCGGGGTCGGCCCGTTGCGATAGGCTTCCACGGCGGCGATCGCGCCGCCCATCTGGATTTTGATATGCGCCTTGCCGAGCCGGCGGTCCTCGCCGGCCGACTGCACGGCCGCGGCGGTCTCGACCGTCTCGCAAAAGGCCTGCACCGACACCCGCGGCGCCGGGGCGATGTGCTCCTCGATAATCGCGTCGGACGGAGCGGTGGTGACCGCTTCGTCCTCTACGACGGCAACTTGCTGGGGGTGTTTAATCATTTTCCGACGTCACTGAGCTTTCCGTTGGCGTAGCCATTGCCTGAATCATTCGGGTAGAGGCCGTTGAAGGCTTCACCCTTGCGATACTTGTCCATCATCACCGAGCGACGCGACGCCATCGCTGGAGTTTCGCCGCGCGGCTGCACCAGATCGGCCGGGTTGTCGACCATGGCGGCGAGATTGCGCTGGGTGGAGCAGCCGAGGTTCCAGTACGGATAGTTCTGGATGTGGTCGGGATTGTCGGAGACGCCGAGGTCGTCGGGCCAGCGGCCGCAGGGGCCGGCCTTCGCCATCAGCCGCGAGTAATTGAGCTTGATAGCGGCGAGTGAGCCGCCCGGCGCACGGTAGCTGCGGACACGCACGCCGCCGCCGGGAATTCCCGAGGCGGCGAAGATCGAATGGATCTCGCGCAAGGAGTCGCTGGCGGCGCGGTCGGTGCCGCCGCCTTTCGGCACTTCGATCAGAATACCGCTGGTCGCCTCGCGCCGCCACGATTGCGCAAAGGCGAGCACGTCGGCCCGCTGCGTCGGCGACAATCCGCCGCGGTTCTGGCCGAGAAACACTTCGACGGTCTGGTTGCCGTTCGCCAGCGTGATCGGATGACGCTGCCGGTAATCGACCGGGTACGGCCCCCGCGCCTCGCGCGTGTAGCACCCCGCCAGCGTGGCGGCGAGGCCGCCGATGGCCACGAGGCGCAGAAGAACCGTCAGGCGGTTCCGTGCCGTCGTGGGGTCAGTGTGGGACATCGAAGGTCTCCTGCGGCGGTCAGTCGAGGATGAAGCCGTAATTGTTGCGGTGGTTGCGGGTGGCAACGGACGCCGTCTCGCCATTGCCGTAGATGCGGTTGAAACGGCCGAGCAGCACTGAAGAAGCGTCGTTGGCGTCGGCGAAGCCGTCGTCGGGACGCGACAACTGCTTCTGCGCGACCGCGCGCACGACATAAGGCGTGACCAGAATCATCAGTTCGGTCTGGCGATTGATATAATCGCGGCTCTTGAACAGCGCGCCGAGGATCGGAAGCTGCATCAGGCCGGGAATGCCGTTGACCTGCTGCTTGGTCTGCTCCTGGATCATGCCGGCGAGCGCCAGCGAGCCGCCCGAGGGAATCTCAACGGTGGTCTCGGTGCGGCGGGTGCGGATCGACGGGATCGTCAGCGACTGGGTCGAACCCGGCACCTGCAGGGTGATCGCGTTCTCCGACGACAGATCGGAAACCTCCGTCAGCACCTTGAGGCTGATGCGGCCGCCGGACATGACAACCGGCGTGAAAACCAGACTGACGCCGAATTTCTTGAAGTCGATCTGCGATTGGCAGACCGGTGGCGATTTGGTGGTGTCGCACGACAGGCCGTTGGGGATCGGAAACTCGCCACCGGCGATGAAGGTCGCCGTTTCGCCGGAGATCGCGGTGAGGCTCGGTTCGGCAAGCGTGCGGATGACGCCCGCGCGCTCCATCGCGCGCAGCGTTGCGGTGAGGTTCGACCATTGCGCGCCCAGCGCGGAATTGGTCAGCGCCTGGCCGGTCGCGGAGAACGGGTTGTTGCTGGTGTAGTTGACCACAGCGGAGCCGAAGTTCGCGGTGCCGGACAGGTCGATGCCGAGCTGCTTGATGACGTCGCGCTGCACTTCGGCGACCGTGACCTTCAGCATGATCTGGTCCCGCTCGCGCACCGAAATTCCGTTGACGACCTTGGTGGCGTCGCCGACGAGGCGGGAAGCGAGTTCAAAAGCCTGTTGCGATTCGGCGGCGCTTGCGGCGGTGCCCGAAAGCATCACGCCTTCGCCGACGCCCTCGACGCGGATATCGGCGTCCGGGATCGACTGTTTCAGCGCGCCACGCAGGCCGTTGAGATCGCGCGTTACCGCGATCTCGAAGCCGGCGATCTGGCGTCCCTCGCCATCGAAGAAAAAGATATTGGTCTGCCCGACCTTGACGCCGATCATGTAGACGCGGCGCGACGAACGGATCACGGCATTCGCGATTTTAGGATCGGCAACCAGCACGTCCTTGATGTCGGCGGGCAGATCGATCGCGACCGACTTGCCGACGCCGAGCGGGACGAAGCGCGACGTCGCCTCGCTCGCCGCCACGCGGATCGTCGGCGTGCGCGTATCGGCCGCCGTGACCGGCGCTGCCGGCGTTGCGGCCGCGGCGGCGATCAGGGCCAGCAAGGGAACCGCCCGGGTCCAGTTCGGCAAGGCGTGCATGTGCGGTCTTGTCCCTTTGTTACTTCGTCGTCGCAGTGCTGCTGACGCCGAAGCGGATCACGTTGATGGTGTTGCGGCGGCCGGCCTGATCGTCGTCGGCCGGTTTGTCGTTTGCTTCCGCGTCGGTGATGCTGCGCAACGCCAGCGAAATGGTGCCGAGCGTGCGCGCGGTTGCGAGCGTTTCGGCCTGCGGCGGCGACAATTCGAGCGTCGCCGTCTTTCCGAGCACGACTTTCTGGCCGTTCTTCTCCTCGACTGCCTGGTCGATCGCGAGCACGCGGACGTTGCTGAGAATGATCTCGGCCTGCGAGGAGCCGTCTTTTTCGTTTTCGCGGCCGCGCCGCGACAGGATGACGTCGACGCGGTCGTTCGGCAGGATGAAGCCGCCGGCGCCGGTCTCAGGCGAGATTTCGGTCGACACCGCCCGCATGCCCGTCGGCAGGATCGCGGCCATGTAGCCGGATCCCTTGGCCTTGACGAGCTTGGCTTCGCGGATTGGCTCGCCGGCGACGAACGGTGCGCGTGCGATCGAGCCCGACAGTGATTCGAGCGCATCGGGACGGTCGCTCTTGCGGATGAAGTTTCCGGTCTTGGCGGCGGTCGGCCAGCTCTGCCATTCCATATCGCCGGCCGAGACGGTCTGGCCGAGTCCGATGTCGGTCCTGGCGATCAGGACGTCGACCGTCGGAATTTTCGCTTCCGGCTGGGCAGGCGGCGGCGGGGGATCGGATCGGCCGGCCAGCATGGCAGCAACGCCACCGGCGCCAATCGCAACCGCCAACACAACGATACGCGCAGCTTTCATACGCTTCACTTTCCACGCACGCGGCGACGACAATCGCCAAAAATCACATGGCGGCCGGCACGACCGCTCGCACCGGATTTGAACAGGTAATGGTCAAGGTATGGTTAAAGAGCGGTATCCAACCTGAGTTAATTTTGTCTTGCTTCAGGTGGACTTGAGGTGGACTTGCGCCGCGCGGCCGCCGTTAGCCGGCGAGATGACTCATCCAGCCGGTCTGCGGATAGATCATCAGCGCCGCAGCGGCGAGCGCGATGCCGTAAGGCACGCCCGCGCCTTTCTCGTGCAGCCGCATGATCCAGGGCTGCCGCGCCATCATCGCCGGCAGGGGCAGGGCGCGGAACTGGATCAACAGCACGGTGAGCACGCCGCCGAACAGCGAGGCATAGAGCAGATAGGTCATCAGATGTTCGAAGCCGAGCCAGAGCGCCGTTGCGGCCGCGAGTTTGGCGTCGCCGCCGCCGATCCAGCCCATCGCAAAACAGCCAAAGCCGATCGTCAGCACGATGCCGCCGGCGGCGAGATGCAGCCCGACATCGGCGAGGGCCATGCCGGAGGCTGCCGCCAGCACGGCAAATCCGGCGGCGAGTGCCAGCGTCAGGCGATTCGAGATCGTCATCGTCAGCAGATCGCTCGAGGCCGCGAACGCCATGACGGCCGGAAACAGCAGCATTCTGATCGCGTCGAGGACCATCGTGAACTCCGTGGCAGCCGGCCAGGTCGTTTGCGGCGCAGGTTACGGGGCCACACTTGCGGTTCGGTTAGCGCCGCAAAATTTCTCCGCTGCGGAGCCCGAAAAAAAAGCCCCGGCGCAGGCCGGGGCTTCTTAAGTCGGCGTGCGCTGGGAATTACTTAAGCTGTGTGGAGACGCTGGAGAACGTCGTGTTCAGCTGGGTACCGAGGCCGTTGACGACGGCGATGATCGCGACCGAGATGCCGGCCGCAATGAGGCCGTATTCGATCGCTGTGGCGCCAGCTTGGTTTTGCAGGAAACGCTTCAAGAGTTGCATCTGGTGAGCCCTCGTGTGTGGCGTTCTTTCTGAACGCGAGGGTGAGGCTAGAAAAAAAGTTCCAACAACAAGTGGCATTAAACACTCGGGTTTTCGCCGAGATTCCGGTCAATTTGCTGGCAAATTTTGCCGTCAATTTGCGCGACCGACGTACCGGCGTCCCACAAACAAAAAGGCCCCGGCCTGCGCCGGAGCCCTTGTTCGTTCGAATCGAGCGGCTCAGCTTATTTCAGCTGGGTCGAGATTCTCGAGAACGAGGTGTTCAGCTTGGTGCCGAGGCCGTTGACGACCGCGATGATCGCAACCGAGATGCCGGCGGCGATAAGGCCGTACTCGATAGCGGTCGCGCCCGAGCTGTCCTGCATAAAGCGCACGAAAAGATTCTTCATTGGTAGCTCCTTGATCCACACGTGGCTGTCTGAGCGCATCCGGCAACCGGCTGGTGCTCCGGCTCACCCGGACTACGCGGAAAATTATCAGTGAGGTCTTGCACCCCGGTTAATCAGAACGAAGAATAATCAGGTATAGATGCACCTTCTCGACGTAGTTAATGAAATATAGATCAAAGAATATTACGGTTAACAAATTATTGAAGTGATGAATTCTATTCAATATTGAAAATAGACTTGGGTAGTTCTATCCCCGATACTTGTGTGGGCGCAAATATTGCCATGCACACAAGGGACGAGTTCGGCTGGCGCCGACCGTTGCGATTACTTGCATTGACGCGCATTTGGGCACGAAAGATCGCGCCGCAAGCCCGCTAGCCTTGCCGGAATAACGGCTGGCAATGCCCGCTTTCACACCGAATTAACCGCCGCCGCCGATACCGGAATGGCCGGATTTCAACGGAGCGCAGTGCCCGCGATGCTTGCCGAGCTTTTCTCCGTGGTCCAGGTCGCTGGACAGACCATGCTGAAGATCGTGCCGATCACGATCGCACTCGGCATCGTGTTCGCGGCGCTGACGCACTGGTCGGCCTGCAATCCCGGCCAGCCGTGGTGGCGGAAACGCGAGCTCGTCACCGACGTGCTCTACTGGTTTCTCATTCCGGTGATGGCGCGCTTCGTGCGCATCGGACTGATGGTGCTGGGCGCGGCGTATCTCTACGGCATTCACGGCGTCGACGCACTGATGGCGTTTTACGAGGACGGCTTCGGGCCGCTGGCGACGTTGCCGTTGTGGGCGCAGGCGCTGGTGTTTCTGATCGCGTCGGATTTTCTGCTGTACTGGTTTCACCGGCTCTATCACGGCCACCACATGTGGAAGTATCACGCGGTCCATCACTCCTCGCAGGAGCTCGACTGGATTTCGGCGGCGCGCTTCCACCCGGTCAACATTCTGTTCGGCACCGTGATCGTCGACGTCGCGCTGTTGCTCGCCGGCATTTCACCCAATGTCATGCTGTGGGTCGGGCCGTTCACGATCGCACATTCGGCGCTTGTGCATGCAAACCTCAACTGGACGTTCGGCCCGTTGAAATACGTGCTCGCGTCGCCGGTGTTTCACCGCTGGCATCACACCGCCGCCGACCGCGGCGGCTCGAAAAATTTCGCCGGTACCTTCCCGGTGCTCGACCTGATGTTCGGCACCTTCTTCATGCCGAAAAACGAACTGCCGGACGCCTACGGCATCGACGACAAGGCGTTTCCGGACGGATTCGGCGCGCAGATGCTCTATCCGTTCCGGCAGTAACCGGTCGCGAGCACGATCGGCGTTGCGCCGGCCTGGGCGCGTTTGCAATTCATTCACCACCTTAATTTTCGCTTGATTCACCAATCTGCGGTCTACTGAAGCCGTTCGTCGCGCAGCCTTCATCGAGGCGGGCCGGCGGTGTTCTGTATCCGTGCGTTGGAGTTTCCGATGTCGTATGCGCCTGGAGCCGCCATCGGCCTGATGGTCGCCGTTGTGATGGCTGGTTCGGCCCACGCCGACACCGTCCGCGTCCATATCGACAAATCCCACGTGATGCGGCTGCCCGAGCGGGCCGCGACCGTCGTCATCGGCAATCCGCTGATCGCCGACGCCACCCTGCAAAACGGCGGCGTGCTGGTCCTCACCGGAAAAGGTTATGGAGCGACCAATCTGGTGGCGCTGGATCGCGCGGGACGTGCAGTCAGAAGCGACGTCATCGAAGTGGTCGGACCCGGCACGCCGGACCTGATCACGGTCTACCGAGGCACCGACCGCGAGACTTACAGCTGCGCGCCGAAATGCGAGCCGCGCATCACGCTCGGCGACGCACCGACCTATTTCACGGCGACGATCGGGCAGACCGGCACCCGCAACGGCTCGGCTGCGCCTGCCACCAAATAAAAGTCGTATCCTGCGCGGGGCATGGTGAACGAGGCCCTAACCGGATTTGCTCGATTCTTCCGATCAGTGGCAACAATTCGACAACGTGGATTTGATACGACATGTGCGTTCGCTCTCGACGCGGCAGGGACGTGCGCATGATGGGCAGAGTTTCAAACGGCATCTCGCAATGGCTGCGCGCAAAGGCGCCGGCTTGCATCGCGCGCCGCTTCGCACGGCAGAACGACGGCGCCGCCGCGGTTGAATTCGCGCTGGTCGCGACGCCGTTCCTCGCGCTGGTCTTCGCGATCATGGAGACCGCGCTGGTGTTTTTCGCCGGCCAGACGCTCGAGGCCGCCGTCACGAACTCGAGCCGGCTGATCCTGACCGGGCAGGCGCAGACCAGCGGCCTGACGCAGTCGACTTTCAAGGACCAGGTCTGCGCGCAGATCGTCGGCCTGTTCGACTGCCAGAACAATCTCTACGTCAACGTCCAGAAATACACGAACTTCTCGTCGGCCAGCACGACGCCGCCCTACAATAACGGCCAGCTCGATACGACCGCCATGCAGTATTCGCCCGGCGGCCCGAGCGACATCGTGGTCGTCAGCCTTTACTACCAGTGGCCGATCTACGTCTCGCTCTTGAGCAACAACCTTGCCAACCAGAACGGCAGCAAGCGCCTGCTGATTGCGACGGCGGCGTTCCGCAACGAACCCTACCAATGAGGTCGGTCATGCCGATGTCAGCATTGCGCAAACGTATCGCCCGGCTCGCCCGCGACAAGCGCGGCGTTTCTGCGGTCGAGTTCGCGCTGCTCGCGCCGCTGATGGTCGGGCTCTATCTCAGCGGCGTGGAAATCTCCGAAGGCATCAGCATCGACCGCAAGGTGACGCTCACCGCGGGCGCGATGGCGAACCTTGCCGCGCAGAGCTCCTCGCTCAGCAATTCGGACATGACGAACATCCTGAATGCGTCCGCGACGATCATGGCGCCGTATTCGACGTCGACGCTGAAGATCGTCGTGACCTGCCTCGACATCGATGCGAACGGCGCGGCGAAGGTGAAGTGGAGCGACACGTATCAGGGCACCGCGCGTTCGGTCGGCTCGACGGTGAGCATTCCCTCGGCGCTGGCGGTGGCGAACACCTCGCTGGTGCTGAGCGAGGTGACCTACACTTACAAGCCGACGATCGGCCACACCATTACCGGCACGCTCGATCTCAGCGACAAGATGTATATGAGCCCGCGGCAGTCGTCGACGATCACCCGGACGTCGTAGTCGCGCTTACGCCGCGACGGGGCTGTCCGGGATCGGCAGTTCCGTGGTCGACTTGATGCGCTCCATCGCGAAGCGCGACGTCACATTCTTCAGCGGCACCGCGGCGATCAGGCGCTTGTAGAAGGCGTCGTAGCTCTGCATGTCCTGCACGACGACGCGCAGCATGTAGTCGACGTCGCCGGCCATCCGGTAGAACTCCATCACCTCCGGCATCGCCGAGACGACATCGGCGAAACGCTTGAGCCACTCGTTGGAGTGGTCGCCGGTTTCCACCGATACGAAGACGGAAATGCCGAGCCCGATCTTGTCGGGATCGATCAGCGCGACGCGGCGCTGGATCACGCCGTCGGCCTCGAGCCGCTGCAGGCGCTTCCAGCATGGCGTCGACGACAGGCCGACGCGCTGGCCGATTTCGGCGACGGACAGCGAGGCGTCGCTCTGCACGACGGCGAGGATCTTGCGGTCGATGGCGTCCATTCTCTCAGGCTTTCAAAAAACAGAATATTTAACTCACGTATGAACACAAAACAGAAATTAATTTCTTTTTTGCGTCCGTATCTGTCTTTACAGAGAAAAGTATTCTATTTCAAGGGAAATCCCTGCCGTCCCTGACGGGATGGTTTCCACTTTGCAGGTCGTGTCATGGCCAATCGTTTCGCCGCTCTCGTTGCCCGCCAGTTCCGCCGCGCCGTCGCCGCCGCCGTGTTGTCGGCCGCGATCGCGACGCCCGCGCTCGCCGCCGAGCCGCTGGTGTCGGTCGACTGGCTCAAGGCGCATCGCGCCGACGCCGGTGTCGTCGTGCTCGATATCCGCTCGGCGATCGACGGCGGCGGCAAGGACGCCTTCGTCAAGGCGCACATTCCCGGCGCGGTCCACACCGACTATGACAAGTCCGGCTGGCGGGTCGAGCGCAAAGGCGTGCCGTTCATGCTGCCGACGGTCGCCGAACTCGAGAAGCTGATCGGCGAGCTCGGCATCGACGAGGACAGCCATGTTGTCGTCGTGCCGGCCGGCGTCAGCCACACCGATTTCGGATCGGCCGCGCGCGTCTACTGGACGCTCAAGACCGTCGGCGTGAACAAGGTTTCGATCCTCGATGGCGGCTTTGCTGCGTGGACGGGGGCCGGCCAGCCGGTTGCGCAGGGTGCGGTCGTTCCGTCGCCAAAAATCTTCACTGCCACCTTCAGCGACAAGTCGCTGGCCAACGACGAACGAGTTTTGGCGTCCTCCGGCATCAAGGAGGCGAAGGTCGCGGCGAGTGTGGTCGGTTCGGCGAAGGCGGCCGCCAGTCCGGGCGTCACGCTGATCGACGCGCGGCCGGAGTCGTATTTCCTCGGCAAGGAGAAAGCGCCGAACGCCGCCGCCTACGGTCACATTCCGGGCGCGGTCAATCTCGACAGCGCGGCCTTCTATGACGCCGCGACAAACCGGCTGAAGCCGCGGGCCGAACTCGCCGCGCTGGCGGCGCAGATCCCGGATGGTCCGGCCATCGCCTATTGCAACACCGGCCACTGGGCCGCGACCGACTGGTTCGTGCTGCATGAATTGCTTGGCCGCAAGGAGGTCCGTCTCTATGACGGCTCGATGGTCGAATGGACGTCGCATCGCGACCGGCCTGTTGCGTCGTCCCGCACCAAATGGGACGATCTGAAGAGGGCGCTGGGTCTCGGCTCCTGAGCGGACCGCGCCGGAGAGCGAATGCGATCATGACAACCGTTTCGGCGACAGCGGCGGACGCACGTCCGGCCGCGAAGCGCGATCTTCTGTTTCTCGCCATCGCTGCGCTCGCGACCGCGACGCTGGTCGCGCTGGTGTTGCTCGACGGCGAGCCGCGCTCGGCCGCGCTCATTCTCGGCGGCTTTGCGCTCGGCGCCGCGTTCCTGACCGCGGAATTCAGTTTCGCGGCGTCGTGGCGGCGCTTCATCACGCGAGGTCAGGCTGACGGCCTGATCGGCGGGCTTCTGGTGGTGGCGATCGGGTCGCTGGCGATCATTCCGGTCGCCGCGCTGGTGCCGGGCTTCGGTGGCGCGATCGCGCCGCTCGGGCCGTCGCTGCTGATCGGCGCCTTTGTGTTCGGCATCGGCATGCAGCTCGGCAATGGCTGCGGCTCCGGAACGCTTTACACCGCAGGCGGCGGCTCGGGACGCATGCTGGTGACGCTCGCCTTCTTCATCATTGGCAGCGTGTTTGGCAGCCTCTCGCTGCCGTCGGCGCTGGCGCTCGGCGGCGTCGATCCTGTGCTGGCCGCGGATTATTTCGGTCCCTGGGGCGGCGTTGTCGCGACGCTCGCGGGCCTCGCGGCGCTGGCCTTTATCGCCATGACGATCGCGAAGCGGCGCGGCGCGGCCTTCGTGCCGTCGCGCGCCTACATCGTCGGCGGCATCGTGATCGGCGTCCTCACCATCGCGGTGTTTCTCGCCGGACGGCATCCCTGGAGCGTCACCTTCGGCTTCACGGTATGGGGCGCCAAGCTCGCAACGCTTGCCGGCTTCGATCTCTCGCAGGCCGAGTTCTGGCAATGGGCGGGACCGAAGCGCGCGCTTGCCGACTCGGTGCTGTCGGACACCTCGAGCCTTACGGACTTCGGCATGATCTTTGGCGCGATGGCGGCCGCGGCGGCGACCCGGCCGTTTGCCCGCGCGGCCTGGCCGCCGCTCGGCTCGCTGATGGCGGCTGCGGTCGGCGGGCTTTTGATGGGGTGGGGCGCGCGGCTCGGTTTCGGCTGCAATATCGGCGCCTTCGTCGGCGGCGTGGCTTCGGGCTCGCTGCACGGCTGGGTCTGGTTCGTCACGGCGCTTGCCGGCTCCATGGTCGGCATTCGGCTGCGGCCGATGTTCGGGCTCTCACGGGATTAGGCCAATGAGAAGTGTCTACATCCTTGTTGTGCTGGTCGGTGTCTTCGCGCTGCTGGCCGATCATCTGACCAGTCCGTCGAGCGGCCGCGCGGTGTCGCCGGAGGATTTCGCCGGCGCCTGCGCGCCGTGCGGCGCGCCCTGTCCCTCGACGCGAAAATAATCTCTAGCGTTTCATCCTCAGCAGGCGTTCGACCTGCGCCCGCGTCGGCGCTGCCGCCATGCCGCCGAACCGCGTGCATTTCAGCGCTGCCGTGGCGCTGGCAAAACGCATTGCCTCCGCCGCAGGACGGCCTTCGGCGACGGCAAGCGCGAATCCGCCGTGAAAGGCGTCGCCCGCCCCGAGCGTATCGACCGCCTTGATCCCGAACGCCGGGGTGTGGCAGACGACCGCGCCATCGAGCCAGTACGCGCCGTTCGGACCGTCGGTGACGGCGACAAAACCTTTGAGCGAACGGCCAAGCCGCATGAGGCCTTTGCGCAGGTCGCGCTGGCCGGTGCTGGCGCGCAGCGCTTCCGACGACGCAATGACATGGGTGCCGAGCGCAAGCAAAGGGTCGTTGAGCGCGCTGCGGGCGTCGAAGTCGATCACGACTGGAATCTTGCGGGCGCGGGCGGCGCGGCAGATCGGCAGTACGAATTTCGGAAACCGGTTATCGGCGAGCACGACGTTGGCGCCGCGCGCGAGCCGTGCCGGATCGGACGGCCGCGCCTTGTCGAGGTCTTTGCCGCGGCGGGTTGCAATCAGTTTCTCGCCGTCTTGGTCGATCAGGATCAGCGAGACCGACGCCTGCGCGCCACGCACCCGGCGAACGCCACCGGTGTCGATGCCTTCGTCGCGCAAGCCGCGCACGATGTCGCGGCTCGCCGGATCGGCCGGATCGCCGAGCGGGCCGGCAAAGCGGACGCGGCCACCGAGCCTTGCCGCCGCCACCGCCGCATTGGCGGCGCAGCCGCCGCCGATGGTAACGAGGTCCGAGGCGTAGACCTTCTGGCCGGGGCCGGGAAAGGCCGCGACCTGCATGACGATGTCCTGCACCGCGATGCCGGCGCAGAGCACGGTCGCCCGCGCGGGCGCAGTGCGGCGCTCAGTCAAACGAAACCTCGCCTTCCACCCAGGCGCGGATGATGTGATAGGCGATCGCGACGGTGGGCGGCGTGGTGAGGCCGTCGGGATGGCGGCGCATCAGCATCTGGATCGCTTCGTCGCGGCTGAACCAGCGTGCGTCTTCCAGTTCCTCGCGGTCGACCACGATATCCCTGCTGAGCGCTTCAGCGTGGCAGCCGATCATCAGCGAGGTCGGGAACGGCCACGGCTGCGTGGCGAAATAGCGGACCTTGCCGCAGACGATACCGGCTTCCTCGCGGGTTTCGCGGCGCACGGCGTCCTCGATCGCTTCGCCCGGCTCGACGAAGCCGGCGAGGCACGACCACATCGTCGGTGCAAAACGCGCCGAGCGGCCGAGCAGGCAGCGATCGCCGTCGACCGCCAGCATGATGACGACCGGGTCGGTGCGCGGGAAATGCTGTGCCTTGCAGGCCGGGCAGTCGCGCCGCCAGCCGGCGTCGGAGAGATTGGTCGCCGCCCCGCAGTTGGCGCAGAACCGGTGCCGCGCATGCCAGTGCAGCAGCGCCTTGGCTTCGGCGATCGGCGGCAGGTGGTCGGCGTCGACGAGGCCCTGAACGGCAATCGAGCGCAAGTCTGTGACGACGAGATCGTCGCGCGTCTTCAGCGTCTCGGCGGCGGCGGGGGTCAGGCCGTAGCCAAACCGCGGCATGCCGTCGAGAAAGCCGAGAAAGATCATCTCGGTCGGCGCGCCAAAGATGCTCGCCTGCGCCGGCGAGAACAGCGGCTCGTTCACCGGCGCCGATTTGTTGAGGACGATCAGCTCGCCGCCCATGACGTAGCAGCGCGTATGCGGGTCGGCGGTCAGCGCCGCAATTTGCGCGCTGTCCGGCCGCATGTCTGCGGCGCGGTCGATGCGGCTTTCGGTGTAGCCGAGGCGGGGTTTGGGGCCGAGATCGATGCGTGACGACATCGACCGCATAACTGGCACGCGACGCCCGCCGGCGCAATCGGCTGTCTAGGCCTCCGGCGGTCTCATCGGGAGCGCTTCGCGCAGGTCCGCCAACAGCCGCTCTCGTATATCCGCCGCGTAACTCCGGCGTGGCGCCTTGCCCCAGACCGGGCTCGGCCAGGCCGCATCGTCGCGGAACCGGGCGATGACATGGACGTGAAGCTGGGCGACCACATTGCCGAGCGCGGCGACGTTGAGTTTGTGACATTGGGTGAGGCGCTTGAGCGCGGCCGAGACTTCCGCGATCTCGTCCATCAACTGCGCGCGGTCGGCCTGTTCGAGATCGATCAGTTCGACCGCGCCCGGCCGCCGCGGCGCCAGGATCAGCCACGGGTAGTTTGCATCATCGTTGAGCAGCAGGCGCGACAGCGGCAGGTCGCCGACGGCGAGGGTGTCGCCGGCGAGTTGCGGGTCGAGCGTCCACGGCGCGGATTTGCCTGAACCCATTGATACTTCCGCTGATTCTTTCGGAGGAAAGCTAGCAGAGGTGAAGCCCGCCCGCTTGCTTTCTCGGTCTGATCGCCCGATATAGGAACGGGAGGTTGGCGGTGGACGAACCACTCGCCAACCGGGTCAGGTCCGGAAGGAAGCAGCCCTAACGAGCACGGATCGGGTCGCTCGTCAGCCTCCCACCTCTCATTGATGTCCATGGCGGTGTCGCTGCCGCGCGCCGCTTCGGGCGGACCGGACGGCAGACCGGAAGGCATGATGAGCGACGCGAACGCACCCGCCGAACCGGGCCTCGGTCTCGACATGCCGGCCGCCGACGCAGGCGCCGGCTATCGCGTGCTCGCGCGCAAGTATCGCCCCTCGACCTTCGACGATCTCATCGGCCAGGACGCCATGGTGCGCACCGTTTCGAATGCGTTCGAGACCGGGCGTATCCCGCAGGCCTGGATTCTCACGGGCGTGCGCGGCGTCGGCAAGACGACCACCGCCCGCATCCTTGCCCGCGCGCTCAATTACGAACTGCCGGACGGCTCGGTGACGGGCCCCACCATCAAGATGCCGGTCCTTGGCACGCAATGTCAGGCGATCATGGAAAGCCGGCATCTCGACGTGCTGGAAATGGACGCCGCCTCGCATAACGGCGTCGAGGATGTGCGGCAGATCAACGACGCGATCCGCTATGCGCCGGTGTCGGCGCGCTACAAGGTCTACATCCTCGACGAAGTGCATATGCTGTCCGGCGCGGCCTTCAACGCCCTGCTGAAGACGCTGGAAGAGCCGCCGCCACATGCCAAGTTCATCTTCGCGACGACGGAAATCCGCAAAGTTCCGGTGACGGTGCTGTCGCGCTGTCAGCGCTTCGACCTGCGCCGTGTCGACGCCGCGCTGCTGATCGAGCATCTCGGCGGCATCGCGAAGAAGGAAGGCGTCGAGGTCGAACCGGCCGCGCTGGCGCTGATCGCACGCGCCGCGGAAGGCTCGGTGCGCGACTCGCTGTCGCTGCTCGATCAGGCCATTGCCCACGCTGCTGGGAAGGTTGCGGCGGAAGATGTGCGGCAAATGCTCGGTCTTGCCGACCGCGTGCGCGTCGTCGACCTGTTCGAGGCCTTGATGAAAGGCGACGCCGAAGCCGCGCTGAAGGAAATCCGCGACCAGTACGACATCGGCGCTGATCCGGCGGTGCTGCTCGCCGACCTTGCCGAATTCACTCACTTCGTCACCCGCGTCAAAATTGTGCCGTCGGTCGCCGACGACGTCTCGCTGTCGGAAGCCGAGCGCATACGGGGCCGCGCCTTCGCCACCCAGTTGTCGATGCGTGTGCTGTCGCGGGCCTGGCAGATGTTGCTTAAAGGGATGAACGAGGTCGCCCAAGCGGCGCGGCCGCTCGCCGCCGCCGAAATGGTGCTGGTCCGCATCGCCTATGCCGCCGACCTGCCGACGCCCGACGAAGTGATCCGCTCGCTCGGCAACAGCGAGGGTGTGGGCGAAACAGCCTCCGCGCGCCCGGCCAATGGCGGTAACGGGAATGGGGCCTCGGTTTCAGCCACGAGTGCGTCGAGTGCGCCGCGTTATGATGCGCCGCGCGGCGCCCCGCGCGGTTCGGCCATGGCGGCGCCGCGCGTGTCCGCCGATCCGGCGCCTGCGGTTCCGACGCTCACGCTCGGCAAGTTCGAGGACATCATCGCGCTCGCCGCCGACAAGCGCGACGTGTCGATGAAGATGGCGCTCGAGCGCGACGTGCGGCTGGTGCGCTGCGAGGATGGCCGGCTCGAGATTGCGCTGGAAAAGAGCGCGCGCAACACGCTGGTCCATGACCTCTCGCGCAAGCTCTCCGAATGGACCGGCAAGCGCTGGATGGTGGTGGTCTCGGCCGAACCGGGCGCTCCGACCATGAAGTCGCAGGCCGAGGCGCGCGAGGCTGAATTGAAGCACGGTGTGCGCGCCATTCCGCTGGTGCAGTCGGTGCTGAACAAGTTTCCCGGCGCCGAGATCGTCGGCGTCACCGTGCGCGGCGAGGCAGAGCATAGTGACGACATGCCGCCGCTCGACGACGAGAAGGACGATTGATGGCCGACTGCAATGGCTGATTTTATGGGCATGATGAAGCAGGCCGCCCAGCTCCAGCAGAAGATGCAGGAGCTGCAGGCCGAACTCGACCAGATCGAGGTCGAGGGCACCGCTGGCGGCGGCATGATGACGGTGCGCCTCACCGCCAAGGGTGAACTGAAGGCGGTCAACGCCGATCCTTCGCTCTACAAGCCGGACGAGAAGGAAATCTTCGAGGATCTGCTGGTCGCCGCGCATGCCGACGCGCGCCGCAAGGCCGAAGAGGTGATGCAAGAGAAGATGAAGGCGCTCACCGGCGGCCTGCCGCTGCCGCCGGGCATGAAACTGTTCTAGATGCCGACCGCCGTTGCCGGACCCGAAATCGAGCGCCTGATCCAGCTTCTGGCGCGGCTTCCGGGCCTCGGCCCGCGCTCGGCCCGCCGCGCGGCGCTGCATCTCATCAAGAAGCGCGAACTGCTGATGGCGCCGCTCGCCGCCGCGCTGCAGACCGCGATCGACAAAATCGTCGTCTGCAAGACCTGCGGCAATATCGATACCCACGATCCCTGCACCGTCTGCACCGACATGCGCCGCGACGCCTCGATCATCGTCGTCGTCGCCGATGTCGCGGATCTGTGGGCGCTGGAGCGGGCACAGGCGGTGAACGGCCGCTATCATGTGCTCGGCGGCACGCTGTCGCCGCTCGACGGCGTCGGACCCGGCGACCTGTCGATCGACGCGCTGGTGTCGCGCGCCCACGAGGCGGGCGTGAAGGAAGTCATCCTCGCGCTCAACGCCACGGTCGACGGCCAGACCACCGCGCACTACATCACCGAATTGCTCGCCGACGCCAATGTGAAGGTGACGCGGCTTGCGCACGGCGTGCCGGTCGGCGGCGAGCTCGATTATCTCGACGAAGGCACGCTGTCGGCGGCGATCAAGCAGCGCACGCTGTTCTGAGCGCCTATCCTGATATGTGGATGCGGGACCGGAAGTCGCTGGGCGACAGGCCGGTCGCGTTGCTGAAGATGCGGGTGAAATAGGCCGGGTCGTCGAAGCCGAGCGCATAGGCGATCGTCGAAATCGACAGATTTGTGTAGACGAGATTGCGCCGTGCCTCGCGCACGATGCGGTCGCGGATCATGTGGGTGGCCGGGCAGCCATAGGCCTCGCGGGTGAGGCGGGTCAGGTGCGTCGGCGTGATCGCGAGCTCCGTCGCATAGCGCGCGACCGGCCAGTGTTCGAGATAGCGGTTTTCGAGCAGCGTCTCGAACCGGCGAAGAATGTCGGCTCCCGACGCCGTGCCTTTAGGTGCGCGTCCGGCCGAGAGTTCCCGCGCGACGAGGCCGAGCAGAGCCGCCGACAGCGCCTTGAGAATGTGCGCGCGGGCAAAGCGCCGGCCGCCATGTTCGGTGAAGATCTCGACCATCAGTTTGCGCATCGCCGGCGTGCCGCGCAGCACGGCCGCGGCCGACAGCGAGCGGGCAAGGCCTTCGGAGGGGCTCAGCACCTCGTCGAGAATCTCGGTCGCGATGGTGACCACCCAGCCCTGGGTGCCGGGCCGAAACGAAAAGCCATGCACCTGGCCCGCCGGCACGTTGATCGCGGTCATCGGCCGTAGCCGGTGGCGTCGGCTTTCCAGCGTCGCTTCGCCGCCGCCGCGGGCAATCAGCAAGACCTGATGCAGCCGGCTGTGCCGGTGCGGCGCGAATTCCCAGTCGTGCAGCACCGAGCGCGCGGCGATGGTTTCACAATGCACGACGTCAGGGAGGTCACGCACCTCGCCGAACAGGTTGAAGGACTGGATCGCCGGCTTGCGCGGCGAGACTTTCACGGCCGGTTCGGCTACGCTGTCCATGTTCGATTTGTACAAGATAAAGTGCGTTGGGTCCATTCCGTGCTGGCCCAGAGCCAAGGAATAGTGCAACCGGGCAAACGCCGGGAGATGAGGTCATGAAAACGCAGGTCTGCATCGTCGGCGGCGGCCCGTCCGGCCTGCTGCTGTCGCAACTCCTGCACCTGAAGGGGATCGACAACGTCCTGCTCGAGAAGCACACGCGGGACTATGTGCTGAGCCGCATCCGCGCCGGCGTGCTGGAGCATGGCTTCGCCGCGCTGATGCGCGAGGCCCAGTGCGGCGAGCGCATGGACCGCGAGGGCGAAATCCACGAAGGCGTCTTCATCGCCCACGACAGGGGCATGGACCGCATCGACCTGCACAAGCATTCCGGCGGCAGTTCGGTGATCGTCTACGGCCAGACCGAACTGACCCGCGACCTCTATGAGGCGCGCGAGCGCATGAAGGGCAATGTCGTCCACAATGCCAAGGACGTGGCGCTGCACGAGCTGAAGTCGAAGGCGCCTTATGTGACCTACGAACACGAGGGCAAGGCGCACCGCATCGACTGCGACTTCGTGATCGGCGCCGACGGCTTTCACGGCGTCAGCCGCAAGTCGATTCCGTCAGATGTCTTGCGCGAATACGAGCGAGTCTATCCGATCGGCTGGCTTGGCGTGCTGTCGCAGACGAGGCCGGTGTCGCACGAACTGATCTATACCAAGCACGAGCGCGGCTTCGCGCTGTGCTCGCTGCGCTCGCAGGTGCTGAGCCGCTATTACATCCAGGTGCCGCTCGAAGACACGGTCGAGGACTGGCCGGACGACCTGTTCTGGGACGAACTCAAGCGCCGGCTCCCGGCCGACGTGGCGGACCGCCTGATCACCGGTCCGTCGATCGAGAAAAGCATCGCGCCGCTGCGCAGTTTTGTTGCCGAGCCGATGCGCTATGGCCGGCTGTTTCTCGCCGGCGATGCCGCGCATATCGTGCCGCCGACCGGCGCGCGCGGCCTCAACAGCGCGGCCTCCGATATCTACTATCTCTACCATGCGCTGATGGACCACTACCTGAAGGGCAGCGATGCCGGGCTGGAGGCCTATTCCGACAAGGCGCTGGCGCGGGTGTGGAAGGCGCAGCGCTTCTCATGGTGGATGACCATGATGCTGCACCGGTTCTCGTCGCTGACGCCTTACGAGCAGCGGCTTCAGGATATCGAACTGCAATATCTGCTGTCGTCGGAGCGGGCGCAGCAGTCGTTCGCGGAAAATTACACCGGGCTGCCGTTCTGAGACCGGCGAGGCAGCCGATCAGTCGTCTGCGGCGATCGGCCCCTTGGGCTTGTCGAGCCCGGCGAAGTGTCCGCGCAGTTGCAGCCACCATAACAGGAACAGGCTTGGGATCGCCGCCACCGCGGTAATGACAAAGAACGTCACCCAGCCGGTCGACTCGGCGATGAAGCCGCCGCCGGAGGCGAGCGTGGTACGGCCGACCGCGGCAAGCGCGGTCAAAAGCGCGAACTGCGTCGCGGTATGGGCGCGGTCGCCGCACAGCGCCGACAGGTACGCGACGAAGATCACCGTGCCGATCGCGCCGGTAAAATTCTCGACAATGATGGTGGCGGTCAGTGCCGGCACGCTGACGCCGACGATGGCGAGCCATGAAAAGGTAAAATTCGAGGCCATCTGGAGGATGCCGCCGATCCAGAGGCTCGTTGAGAGCGGCAGCGCCCGCACCACTGCGCCGCCGGCAAAGCCGCCGATCAGCGCTGCGGCGAGGCCGACGCCTTTGACGACCGCGGCATAGGTCGCCTTGTCGTAGCCAATGTTGATGACGAAGGCGGCGGTGAGCGCCCCGGCGAAAGCATCGCAGAACTTGTAGAGCACGACGAACAGCAGCACCGCGATGGCGGCATTGCGGGTCAGCATGTCGCCGAACGCGCCGGCCGCGGTTTCGTAAAGCCGCTGCACGGCGTTTTGCCGCGCGCCCGGCGCGGGTTTCGGCGAGTCCGGTTCGGTGGCGAGCAGGGTCGCCGCCATGCCGATGACCATGCAGGCGGCGGCCGCGGCATAGCCCCACATCCATACGGTTCCGCGCGGCACGCCGATGCTTTCGAGCCAGGCGACCAGCACCAGCACGCCGGCACCGGAGGCCAACATGCCGATGCGATAGGCGGCGACATAGCCGGCCATGCCGGCGCCCTGTTCGCTGACGGGAAGGCTTTCGACGCGGAAGGCGTCGACTACGATGTCCTGCGTCGCCGAGGCGCAGGCGACCAGCACCGCGCCGAAGATCACGAGCGGCAGCGACTTGGCGGGGTCGGTGAAACCGAGAAAGACGATGGCCGCGATCAGCAGCAGTTGCGTGAAGATCAGCCAGCCGCGCCGGCGGCCCAGGAGCCGCGACAGGACCGGCACGTCGAGCGCATCGACAATGGGCGCCCAGGCGAACTTGAAGGTGTAGGGCAGGCCGACCAGCGAGAACAGCCCGATGGTGCCGAGGTCGACGCCGCGCTCGGTCAGCCACACCGCCAGCGTCGAGCCGGACAGCGCCAGCGGCAGGCCGGACGAGAAGCCGAGAAACAGGACGATCAGCACGCGCGGCTTGAAATAGACCGCGAGCGCGTCGAACGCGCTGCGAGAGGCGGGCGCGCTGTCGGGCGTCACGGTCATGTGACTTCCTTGCTGTCATGGCCGGGCTTGTCCCGGCCATCCACGTCTTTCTTTCCTGCCATCCCGCAAGTCGTGGATGCCCGGCACAAGGCCGGGCATGACGAATAGAGAAATACCGCGCTCATTCCCCGGCCTGAAGTTTTCGTACCGGCGCGGGAATGACTTCGCCGCTGCCCGTATCGCCCTCGAACTCGACATTCTGGATGCGCTCGCCGCGGCTGACGATCTTGTCCGCCGAGGTGACGATCTGCTTGATGTCGTTGCTCGCCTGGCCGAAATGTTTGTCGAGATTGCCGACGCGATCGCGCAGCCGTTCGACATCGGCCATCAGGTGCGCCACCTCGGAAATAATCTTGCCGGCAGCCTCGCGCATCCGCGCGTCCCTGCGAATTTGCTGGATCACCTGGATCGCCAGCATCAGGAGCGACGGCGACACGATGATGACCTTGGCGCGGTAGGCGCGCTGGAACAGGTCGTCGAAGCCGTCGTAGAGCTCGGCATAGATGGATTCCGACGGCACGAACATCAGCGCGATGTCCTGCGTCTCGCCGGGGATCAGATAGCGGTCGGCGATGTCGGCGATGTGCTTTGAAATGTCCTGCCGGATTTTCGCCGCCGCCTGCTTGCGCGCCTCGTCGGTTTCCGCCTCGCGCAGCGCCGTGACCGCCTCGAGCGGAAACTTGGCGTCGATGATGAGCGGCGGCGCGTCGGGCAGGTAGACGCAGGCATCCGGCCGGTTGTTGTTCGACAGCGTTTCCTGAAACGAGTAGCAATCCTTCGGCAACCCGTCCTGAATGATGATTTCCATGCGGCCCTGCCCGAACGCGCCGCGCGACTGCTTGTTGGCGAGCACGCCCTGCAAGGATGTCACCTGTGACGCGAGTTCGGTGATGTTGCGCTGGGCGGTGTCGATCACCGCGAGCCGCTCGTTGAGCTTCTGCAGGTTCTCGACCGTGTGCTTGGTGGTGTTGTGCATCGACTCGCCGAGCCGGTGCGTCACCGCGTCGAGCCGCTCGCTCAAGACCTTCGCAAGCTCACCCTGCCGGGCCGCGAGCGCCTCGTGCATGGCGTTCAGGCGGCCGGCGGCCTCGGCCTGCGCGCGGGCGATGTCGCCGATCCGCAGGTCCATGTCTTCGGCGCGCATCGCCTGGGTGGCGGCTTCGAGGTCGCGCGCACGGCCGCCGCGGCCGACCAGCACCGCGATGACGATGAGCAGAATGAGGGTGAGCAGACCGAAGCCGGCCAGCGCCGCCGCGCCGACCGTGACGCCGGTGCCCCCCATGACAAACAGAATCTCATTCATGGCCGTGGTTCTAGCGCGATTCGACGCCACTCGCGAACGAACGGCGAACGGCGCGGATTCCATTGACCTCGCAAGGCCTTCGCCTTACATCGCGCGCATGGCAACCCGCGATCTCGTCATCCTGCCGGACAAGCGGCTGCGGCTGAAATCGGAGCCGGTGAAGGCTTTCGATAAGACGCTGCGCGCGCTGGTCGACGACATGTTCGAGACCATGTACGCGGCGCCGGGCATTGGGCTTGCCGCGATCCAGATCGGCGTGCCGATGCGGGTCGTCACCATGGACCTTGCCAAGAAGGACGAGCCGAAGGCGCCGCAGGTCTTCATCAATCCGCAGGTGACCTGGACCTCCGAGGAGAAGGGCGCCTACGAGGAAGGCTGCCTGTCGATCCCGGATTATTACGAAGAGGTCGAGCGCCCCGCCGCCGTGAAGGTCAGATATCTCGATATCGCCGGCAAGGAACACGAGATCGAGGCCGACGGCTTGCTCGCGACCTGCCTCCAGCACGAGATCGATCACACCAATGGCGTGTTGTTCATCGATCACATCTCGAAGCTCAAGCGCGACATGGTGGTGAAGAAGTTCAAGAAGGCGGCGAAGCAAGGCGTATCGCCCAGTCTGGCGAAGGACGACAAGCCCTCCCATCATATTGGCTAGAGCGTTTTCGAGCGAAGTGGACACCGGTTCGCGTGAAGAAAACGCGACGAAACAAAAAAGCTAGAGCCCCGGCTTTGATTTCATCAAAGCCGGAAAGGCTCTAGCGGGACGACAACATGCGCCTGATTTTCATGGGCACGCCGGACTTCGCGGTGCCGGCGCTGATCGAGATCGCCGCGCGCGGCCACGACATCGTTGCGGTCTATACGCGGGCGGCGAAGCCCGGCGGCCGGCGTGGCCTGGACCTTGTGCCGTCACCGGTCGAGCGCGAGGCCACGAAACTCGGTCTCAAGGTGCTGACGCCGAAGACACTGCGCGATGAGGCGGCACAGACGGAGTGCGCGTCATTCAAGGCTGACGCCGCGGTGGTCGTCGCTTATGGCCTGATCCTGCCCAAGTCTGTGCTCGATTCACCCGCGCTCGGCTGCTTCAACATTCATGCCTCGCTGCTGCCGCGCTGGCGCGGCGCCGCGCCGATCAACCGCGCCATCATGGCGGGCGATACCGAAACCGGCGTCAGCATCATGAAGATGGACGAGGGGCTCGACACCGGCGCGGTGGCGATGGTCGACCGTGTTCCGATTGGTCCCGACATGACGGCAGGTGAACTGCACGACGACCTTGCGAAGCTCGGCGCCGACGTCATCGTCCGTGCGCTCGCGGCACTGGAGCGCGGCACGCTGACTTTCACCCCGCAGCCGGCGGACGGTGTCACTTACGCCGCAAAGATCGACAAGGCCGAAACGCGGATCGGCTGGGCGAAACCGTGGCGCGAGGTCCACAACCATATCCGGGGATTGTCGCCGTTTCCCGGTGCGTGGTTCGAACTCGCCGACGCAACGCGCGTGAAAGTGCTGCGCACGACGCGCGGCGAAGGCAGCGGTGCTCCGGGCGCGGTGCTCGACGACAAGCTCACCATCGCCTGCGCCGACGGCGCGGTGCGGCTCGTTCAGGTGCAGCGTGCGGGGGCGAAAGCGATGAGCGCCGAGGAGTTCCTGCGCGGCAATGCGGTCGCGGCGGGAACGGTGCTGGCCTGATGCCCCGCTACAAGCTCACCCTCGAATACGACGGCGCGCCGTTCCGCGGCTGGCAGATTCAGCCGAGCGATCTCACCGTGCAGGGCGTGCTCACCGCCGCCATCGAGGCGCTCACGGGCGAGAAAGTCAGCGTACAGGGCGCAGGCCGCACCGATGCCGGCGTCCACGCGCGCGGGCAGGTCGCTCATGTCGATCTCGGCAAGGACTGGGACACCGGCACCGTACGCGACGCGCTCAACGCACACCTGCGGCCGCACCCGGTCGCTGTGCTGTCGGCGGAAGCCGTGCCGGAGACGTTCGACGCGCGCTTTTCCGCGATGAAGCGCCACTATCTCTACCGCATCGTCAATCGCCGCGCTGATCTGGCGCTCGATCTCGGCCACGCCTGGCGGGTGCCGCGCCGACTCGACGACGAGGCGATGCAGAAAGCCGCGCAGCGTCTGATCGGCAAGCACGACTTCACGACGTTCCGCTCCACCGAATGCCAGGCCAAATCTCCGGTGAAGACGCTCGAGACGCTCGACATCATCCGCGCCGGCGACACGGTCAATGTCCATGTCTCGGCGCGCTCGTTCCTGCACAATCAGGTGCGTTCGATGGTCGGCTCGCTGGTGCTGGTCGGCGACGGCAAGTGGAGCGCCGACGATCTCGCGAACGCACTCGCCGCGCGTGACCGCACCGCCTGCGGCCCGGTCGCCCCGCCGGACGGGCTTTATCTGATGAGGGTCGACTACTAGCCGAAATATTTATCGATGATCTTGCGGTAGATGCCGGTCAGCGCCTTCAGGTCCGCGACCGGCACGCGCTCGTCGACGGCGTGCATGGTCTGCCCGACCAGGCCGAATTCCACCACCGGGCAATAGCTGGCGATAAAGCGCGCGTCCGAGGTGCCGCCCGAGGTCGACAGCTCCGGCTTGCGGCCGGTGACGCCTGAAATCGCCTCCACCACCATGTCGGTGAACGGGCCTTGTTTCACCACGAAAACCGGGGCGTTCGACGGCTCGAAGCGGAATTCGAATTGGATGTCGCTGCCCGCGGCCTTCTTCGCGCGCTGGTGCAGCAGCTCTTTCAGCGAGTCGAGTGTGTGGCAGTCATTGAAACGCACATTGAAGCGGGCCTGCGCCACGCCGGGAATGAGATTGACGGTCTTGTTGACGACATCGACCGAGGTGAATTCCAGATGCGAGGGCTGGAACATCTCGCTGCCCTGGTCGAGCGGCTCGCTTTGCAAGGCCTCGATCAGCTTGACCAGCCCGCGGATCGGGTTGACCGCGCGGTGCGGGTAGGCGACGTGGCCCTGCTTGCCGGTGACGATGATGTGGCCGTTGAGCGAGCCGCGCCGGCCGACCTTGATGGTATCGCCCAGTTCGTTGACGTTGCTCGGCTCGCCGAGAATGCAGTGGTCGAATTTTTCGCCGCGCCCGGCCGCCCATGTCAGCAATTTCGGCGTGCCGTTGACGGCAATGCCTTCCTCGTCGCCGGTGATCAGGAACGAGATCGAGCCCTTCGGTTTTCCGCCATTGGCGGCCAGATGATCGAGCACGGCAGCGACCGCGCAGGCGATGCCGCCCTTCATGTCGACCGCGCCGCGGCCGTAAAGCTCGCCGCCGGAGACCTCGCCGGAAAACGGCTTGTGCTTCCACGCGGCTTCATCGCCCGGCGGCACAACGTCAGTATGGCCGGCGAACATCAGATGCGGCGATGCGGTGCCGATCCGCGCATAGAGGTTCTCGACGTCCTCCGCGCCCGGTTCATGAAACGTCATGCGGTGGACGGTGAAGCCCGCCGCCTTTAGCGTCTTTTCGAGGAAGCTCAAGGCGCCGCCTTCCGCCGGCGTCACCGAGCGACAGCGGATCAGATCGGCGGCGATGGCGACGGGGTCGGCGGTCATTGGTGTCCTTCACCCTTCCCTGGAGGGGGAGGGTACAACTTCAATCCCGCAGCAATTCGTTGATGCTCGTCTTGCTTCGCGTCCGCTCGTCGACGCGCTTGACGATGACGGCGCAGTAGAGGTTCGGGCCCGGCTCGCCATTGCCCATCGGCTTGCCCGGCATGGTGCCGGACACGACGACGGAATAGGGCGGCACCTCGCCGACATAAATCTTGCCGGTCTCGCGGTCGACGATCTTGGTCGACATGCCGATGAAAACGCCCATGCCGAGCACGGAACCCTCGCGCACGACGACGCCTTCGACCACTTCCGAGCGCGCGCCGATGAAACAGTTGTCCTCGATGATGACCGGGCCGGCCTGCAACGGCTCCAGCACGCCGCCGATGCCGACGCCGCCGGAGAGATGCACGTTCTTCCCGATCTGCGCGCAACTGCCGACGGTGGCCCAGGTGTCGACCATGGTGCCGCTATCGACGTAAGCGCCGAGATTGACGAAGGACGGCATCAGCACGACGCCCGGCGCGATATGGGCGGAGTGGCGCACTACGGCGGACGGCACCGCGCGGAAGCCGGCCTTTTTGAACTTCGCCGCGTTCCAGCCGTCGAATTTCGACGGCACCTTGTCCCACCACGCCGCCTTGCCGGGGCCGCCCTTAATGACGCTCATGTCGTTCAGGCGGAACGACAGCAGCACGGCCTTCTTCAGCCATTGGTTGACCTTCCATGCGCCGTCGCTCTGGCGCACCGCGACGCGCGCCTCGCCGGCATCGAGCAGTGCGAGTGCGGTGTCGACCGCCTTGCGCACCGGGCCCTTGGTCTTGGGCGTGATGCCGTCGCGCTTGTCGAAGGCCTCGTCGATGGTCTTTTCGAGCTTGGCGAAATCGGCTTTCGGCATGATCACTCCGGGACGTCAGTAAGTCGGCAGGTTTTGTCGGTGGAACCGGGGTTTCTGTCAAGCAGGCGTGGTTACGCGTGCATATTCTCGCCCAGACCGTCGGTCATGGTGACGCTGCGCCAATAATGCACCAGATGCTTTTGCGTGAATCAGGTATTCCGGGCGAAGCGGAACAGGAGGACAGGCGGATGGAAGCAACCGCGGCGGAGATCACCCAGGAAGTCAGCACGTTTCTGGCGGCTTTGTCGGTGTGGGCGGCGGATGCGCTGCCGCGCCTGATCAGCGCGCTGGTGCTGCTGGTGGTCGGCTGGTGGCTTGCCGGCCGGGCCGAGCGCGCCATCAGCGCGCTGCTCGCGCGGCAGAACCACATCGAGCAGACGCTGTGCGGCGTCATCGCCTCGCTGACGCGCTACGCCATCCTGATCCTGGTCGTGGTGATCGTGCTCGGCCAGCTCGGCATCCAGACCACCAGCATTATCGCGGCGCTGGGCGCTGCCGGCCTCGCCATCGGGCTGGCCATGCAGGGCACGCTGTCCAACATCGCCGCCGGCATTATGCTCTTGTGGCTGCGGCCGTTCCGGGTCGGCGACTATATCGACACCGGTTCGGTGCTCGCCACCGTCAAGAGCGTCGGCCTGTTCGCCACCGAAATGGAGGCCTATGACGGCGTTTATATCTTCGTGCCGAACGCGGAATTGTGGAACCGCCGCATCACCAATTACACCCGGCATCCGACCCGCATGTGCGATCTGCCGTTTGGTATCGCCTATGAGGACGACATCGCGAAAGGCCGCGAGGTGCTGCTCAAAATGGCTGCCGGAGACGACCTCGTGCTGGTCGATCCGGAGCCGTTCGTATTCGTCGACCAGCTCGGCGATTCCGCCGTGGTGCTGCGGCTGCGGGTGTGGACCTCGACGCCCAATTACTGGACGGTGTTTCGCGGCCTGACCGAACAGGGCAAGCTCGCGCTCGAAGCCGCCGGCCTGTCGATCCCGTTCCCGCAGCGCGACCTGCACATCAAAAATGCGCCGAAGGGCGGCGCTGGTGGCAAGACGTCGGCGAAGTCTGGCGCCAAATCCCGCGTCAGTTCCCGCACCAAGGCGGCCTGACGTCTGAGATCAAGCCGGCCGCCGTAGGCCCGCCAGCAGCGCGTCGAGAAAGCTGGCAAGATCGTCGGTGACGTGATGCACGTGGGCTGCGTCGCGGCCTTCGAGTTCCCAGTCCTCGCGGAACACCTCGCGCTGGCCTTCCGGGACGACCAGCACCGTGGTCATGCCGAGCCGCGCCGGCACTTCGAGATTGCGCGCGAGATCCTCGAACATCGCGGCCTTGCCCGGATCGACGTCGTGCAGCTCCAGGAAGCGCTCATAAGTGCGCGCCAACGGCTTGGGTTCGAGTTCGGCGGCGACGATGTCGAACACGGCCTCGAAGTGATCGTGAACCGCGAGCCGCCTCATCACCGCGTCGGCGTGCGCGCGGGTGCCGTTGGTCAGGATCAGCTTGCGGCCCGGCAGCTTTTCGAGCGCGGCGCCGAGCGCCGGGTTCGGCGTCAGCGGCGAATGATCGATCTTGTGGACGTAGTCGAGATAGTGGTCGGGCTTAAGGCCGTGCTCGGTCATCAGCCCGCGCATCGTCGTGCCGTAACGCTTGTAATAGTCCTTCTGCAGACGGAAGGCTTCGTCGTGCGGGACTTTGAGGAAATCCGCGATGTAGTTGCGGATGCGGTCGTCGACCTGCTGCCACAGATTCAGGTGATGCGGATAGAGCGTGTTGTCGAGGTCGAACACCCAGGTTTCGACGTCTGAAAAATCGCGCGACGCGAGTGGGGACAACGAACGGGACACGGGACGACTACGGTTCCTTGAAGCGGACGGTGACGGCCGGCTGCGCGGCGAGATCGACGGCGGCGAACATCGACTCGGTCAGCCCGCGGCCGGCGCAATCCTTGTGTTCGGCGAGTTCGAACTTTCCGTCGCGGGTGCATAGCGCGATTTCGCCGCCCCAGGAAAGCGTTTTCCCATCCGTCTTGATGGCGATGCCGTTGCCGTCGACCGCCTCGGCATAGCTGTAGACTTTCAGCGGCGTGCCGCGGATGTCGGGCCGCAGGCATTCGCCGGGTTCGATGCGGTACCAGCCGCGCGTGACGATGGTGCCCATTTCGACGATGCCGAGCGCGGCCATGACGGGATAGCGGACCTCGTTGCACCAGGAAAAGCCGGAGCCCTGCGGGCTTGCGGCGGCCTTGAGCAGCACGTCGAAGAATTTCTCGCCCGTGGGGGAGCCGGCCGGCAGTGCCTGTTCGGTCAGGAACTTGTTGAGCGCCGCATTGGTTTTCGAGCCCTGCACGCCGTCGATCGGATAGGCGTCGTAGCCCGCGATGGTCAGAAGCCGCTGGATGCCGGCGAGCCGCGCCTGGGTGAAGTCGTAATCGGCTTCTTCCGCCAGGGTCGCGGTCGGGCCCTTGTCGGTCGCGGCCGGGCTGATCGCGGTGAAGCGCACCGTGCTCGGGCAACTCCGCGCGTTCGCGATCTCGAAATCGCCGTCGCGCACGCAGAGATCGACATGGCCGGCCTGCGGCAGCGGCGCGGTGCCGTAGAGCTTGGCGGTGCGGGCGTGGAGATAGAGCGAGTCGGCCTCGAGCGGTGTCTCGATCACCTTGCGGCACTGGCCGGGATCGACGCGGAACCAGCCGCGCGTCGCGAAACTCGCGCGCCGCTCGAAAGCGAGCGCGGCATCGACGACGTAACTCGTGCGGTTGCACAGCGTCAGTTCGGCCTGCGCCGTGCAAGGCAATAGCAATGGCGCGAGCAGGGCGAGCGCGATGACGGCAAAGCGAATCATCGCCGCGATCATCGGCCTTTCGCGGCGGCTGTGCCAGCCCGGCGTCGGAATCAGCGATGAATCAGCGTGCCGGCGCCGTGGTCGGTGAAGAGTTCGAGCAGGACGGCGTGCGGCACCTTGCCGTCGAGAATGACGACGCCCTCGACGCCCTTTTCGAGCGCATAGAGACAGGTCTCGACCTTCGGGATCATGCCACCCGAGATCGTGCCGTCGGCGATCAGCTTGCGCACGTCGCCGGCGGACAATTCCTTGATGAGCTGCTTCGACTTGTCGAGCACGCCCGGCACGTCGGTCAGCAATAGGAAACGTTTCGCCTTCAGCGCGCCGGCGATCGCTCCCGCAAACGTGTCGGCGTTGACGTTGAAGGTTGCGCCATTGGCGCCGGCGGCAACCGGCGCCAGTACCGGAATCAGTTCGCGGCCGAGCACGGTGTCGAGCACGAACGTATTGACCTCGGCCGGTTCGCCGACGAAACCGAGATCGACCACCTTCTCGATGTTGGAGCCCGGGTCGACGATGGTGCGGGTCACCTTGCGCGCGGTGACCATGTTGCCGTCCTTGCCGCAGAGACCGATCGCCTTGCCGCCCGCCGCATTGATGTAGCCGACGATCTGCTTGTTGATCGAGCCGGCCAGCACCATCTCGACGATCTCGAGCGTCTTCTCGTCGGTGATGCGCAGGCCGCCGGCGAACTGCGACTGCACGCCGGCCTTCTTCAGCATCGCTTCGATCTGCGGCCCGCCGCCATGCACGACGACCGGGTTGATCGCGGTCTGCTCCAGCAGCACGATGTCGCGCGCGAAGGCCCGCGCCACCGTCTCGTCGCCCATGGCGTGGCCGCCGTATTTGATGACGATGATTTCCTCGTCGTAGCGCTGCATGTGCGGCAGCGCCTCGGAGAGAACGCGGGCCTGTTCCTGCGGATCGAGCGTGGACTTCGTCATCGCGGGCTTCCGTGTTGAACCGCCGCCCTTTTACAGACGCGCGGTGACAGGCGAAAGAGCCTTAATTTTTGAGGGTGAACAGCGCGGCGACGGCGAGCGTCAGCCAGCTTGCGATCTGGATGAGGCCGCCAAGCGGCGCCGCGAACGGAAACAGCCGGAAGCCGAGCCAGGCCCGTGCGGCGACATCGGCGGCAAACAGCGACGCGCCGAGAACGAAGCCCCAGATCGCGACATTGCCGAGCGGGCGCATCAGCAGGCCGTGGCGGGCGGCTGCCGTCGCGGCGATCACGGCGCAGGCGTGGATGAGCAGGAGATATCCGGCGCTGTCGAGCCCGGCGTCGGGCTTGCCGTGCGCGCCGGCGGCCGCGAGCGTGACGCCGGCCGCGCCCATCAGTCCGGCGAGTGCAATCAGAAGAGGGTCCATGGCGGGATCATATTGCGCAGCGAACGTGCCGTCATCCTCATGTCATGGCCGGGCTTGTCCCGGCCATCCACGCCTTCTTTGCTGACATGTCGCCAAGACGTGGATGCCCGCGACAAGCGCGGGCATGACGATGTTGAGTGCTGTGTCACGCCCCTCGTTCCTTGAGCAACCGCGCCACCGCCGCGCGCAGTTCGGCAATCCCTGTGCCCTCGCGCGCCGAGGTCGCCAGCACGCCGGGGAACGCCGCCGGTCGTTTGGTCAGCGCGGCCTCGGTTTCGGCAATGCGCGCGGCAAGCTCGTCCGGTTTTACCGCCTCGCATTTCGTCAGCACGATCTGGTGGCTCACCGCTGCTTTGCTCAGCGTCTCCAGCACGGAATCGTCGGTGTCTTTCAGCCCGTGCCGCGCGTCGACCAGCACATAGACGCGGGCGAGGTTGGCGCGTCCGCGCAAGTAGGCGTGGATCAGCGCCGTCCAGGCGCCGATCTTGGCTTTCGACGCCGCGGCGTGGCCGTAGCCCGGCATGTCGACCAGCGTCAGCCCGTCGCCGCGCGAAAAGAAAATGAGTTCCTGGGTGCGGCCCGGCGTGTTCGAGGTGCGCGCGAGGCTTTTGCGTGCCGTGAGCGCGTTGATCAGGCTCGACTTGCCGACGTTCGAGCGCCCGGCGAGCGCGATCTCGGTGCCCTTCGCGCGCGGCAACCGCTCCACCGCGTCGGCGGCGGCGACGAAGTCCCACGCGCCGGTGAACAGCCGGCGTCCGGTCTCGATTTCCTCGCGGGTGAAGTCGCTTGCGGTCACCTTGGCCCCCGTCGTGCCCGGCTTTAGGCGAGGCGGCAGGCTTAGTCAAAAATGCCGCTGCAAAGGGCCGCTGCAAAACACCGCTGCAGCTCGTTCCGTGCTAGACTTGCCGGATGCGCGGGCAGTCGACAGGCATCGCCGTCCTGCTGGCCGGGGCGCTCGCCGCGCCGCCGGCCGCCGCCGATCCCGATTGCATCTGCCGCGCACAGGGCCGCACGTTTCATCTCGGCGAGACCGTGTGCCTCGCGACGCCGAACGGCCCGCGCCGCGCCACCTGCGGCATGATGGCGAACGTCACCTCGTGGAAGGTCTCGGGCGAGTCCTGCGTGGTGGCGGTTCCGCAGCCGCCGGCGTTGCAGTCCGCCGCGTTCACGTCTCGCTAGTCTCCCGGCCCGCCACAAAGGCGTCGATCCGCCGCGCCAGTTCGCGGCGGAACGCGTCGATGTCGTCGGGGGGCGGGTCGTCCGGCATGGAATCGTCTTGCGCCGCGGTGCGCTGCTCGGCGGTGAGCGCGTTGAGTTCGCGCAAGGACCGCAGCAGCGCGGTCAGCGCGCGGGCGGTCTGCTCCAGCTCGCGCGGCTGCGACGCGGCGGCGAGCCGGGCGATCGCCGTTTGAATCGCGGGCGCCAGCCGCGCCGTCATGGTTTTCAGATCGGGGTCGTGCAGCGCGGGCGCAGACGCGGCGGGATCGCCAGAAGGCTGGTAGCCCGCATGGAGCGGAGCGGAATGCGGGGCTTCCTGTGGCGAAGCTGGCCCCGGATTTCGCGCTGCTTCATCGGGGCGACCTTCGCTCGCTTGCTCGCCTGGCAAAAATTCAAGCAGCGGAATGGTCGGCGCCGCTGGGCCTTGCGCCGGGACCGGCCCGCGCCGCCGCCGCCAGCCCCAGCGCCGCATGCGGTCGCGCAGCGTGCCGGCGGAGATGCCGTGCGCGAGGCAGATGTCCTCGATGGTGCGCCGTGTGTGCTCGTATTCGTAGCGCACGCGTGCCCAGGTTTCGGGGGAGAGGGTGGCCATGGGCGTCCTCACAAAATGAGTCATGCCCGGGCCAAAAGCGCGTTTACGCGCGTCTTCAACGCACAAAAGCGCGTTTACGCGCGTCTTCACGCAGATGTGCCGGGCATCTACGTCTTGTCGGCAGGGTTTTGGGAGACTGCGCCCTTATCCGCCAGGTAGCGTCTGGATGTCAAGGAATATAATCATAGTCGGTGGCGCGGCACCGGTGAGGCCCATTTGGCCGGGATCGAAGTGCCCAGAGATGAAGTGGCTGCACATAACGATGGTTAATTTGCCATTAATTTCAACTTGCCGGATATGCGATTTCATAATATCCAATTTTCGGGGGCAATCGGCGAGACGTAACTTCAGTGTGACGCGTAGTCGAAGGCACCGCTGCATAAAGACAAGATAGCGGGCTTGGGCATGTCATCGTTTGCGTTCCGCGCGCCGGTCGGCGCGCTGTTTTGTCGTGCAATCCGACACATTGCCGTTTTTGCAATCGTGTCCGCCGGCCTTCTGGCGCTCGCCAGCCCAGCAGCCGCGCAAAGCGTCGTGTCGGTGACACCGAACAGCGGCACCGCGGGAACCAGCGTCCAGGTCCAGGTCGGGGTCAGATACACCCCCCAACGGCAGATTGACTGCGCGCCAGTTACGGGATCGGTCAAATTCGGCGCGACATCGGTGGCGGCCACGGTCAGCTTCGATGCCGGCGACAATGTCATTCTGACCGTGACCGCGCCGGCCGGTACCGGGACCGTCGCGATTACCGCCAGCACCAATGACAACGGTAATGTTGGCGCCGGCTGTCCGGGGGCCCTTGGGTTTTCCGACAACGGCAACACTTTTAAATATACAGGCGGCGGTGGCGGTGGCGGCGGTGGCGGCGGCTCCGGTTCCGGCAGCAGCGGGTCGTCGTCGTCGAGTTCGACGCCGACCACGCCGACCGACAGCCAGAATGCGCGCGCGCTGCAGACCGGGGTCACCAAGTCGGTGGCCGGCGTGTCGAGCCAGACGGTCGTCAACCAGATCGGCGGCGCGATCGGCGACGCCTTCGGCGGCGGCGGCAATCCGATCCCGATCGGCCCCGGTGGCGTGACGATCCACTTCGCCGCGGTTCCGAAATCCGAGGTCGAGCGGCGCACCGACGAGGCGTTTTCGGCGCTCGCCTATAACGGCTCCGGCAGGAAACCGCCGGAGCGGGCCGGCCCCTACCGCGAATGGAGCGCCTGGCTCGATCTGCGCGGCGCCGGCTGGCACAATCACAGCGCCAATTCCGGGATGAACGGCAATCAGGCCAATGCCACCGGCGGCATCGCGCGCAAGCTGACGCCCGATTTCCTGATCGGCATTTACGGTGGCTACGACCATTCGAAATACGACGTCTCGGTCACCAACAGCGAGATGAGGAGCAACGGCGGCAGCATCGGCACCTATATGGGCTGGCGCATCGCGCCGATGCTGCGGTTCGACGCCTCGCTCGGCTACGGGCGCATTTCCTATTCGACGAAATCGGGCACCGCGACCGGCACGTTCGACGGCAACCGCGTGATGGCGTCGAGCAATCTCACCGGCAGCTTCGGCATCGAGCGCTACAGGATCGAACCGTCGGCGAGCGTCTTTGCGCTGTGGGAGCGGCAGACCGCCTGGACCGACAGTCTCGGCACCGCGCAGGCGAGCCGCACGTTCTCCGCCGGCCGCACCAGCCTCGGCAGCAAGGTGATCCGGGAGTTCGATTGCGGTTCGCTGCTGCTTGCGCCCTATGTCGGGTTCTACGGCGACTGGCGCTTCTCGAGCGACAACGCGACGGCCGGCGGCACGCCGGTGGTCGGCATCGGCGACGGCTGGTCGGGCCGCGCGACGACGGGCGTGGTGCTCACCGCCAGAAACCGGGCGTCGCTCACGATCGGCGGCGAATATGGCGGCCTCGGCGCCGCCTACAAGATCTGGACCGGCAACATCCGCGCCAACGTCCCGTTCTAGCGGCGCTGGCGGGTTCCCGGATCGGTGGCGGGCCTCGCTGCTTGCGGCCCGCGCCCAACCGTCAGACAAAAGGGCAGGCAGAAACTGCCATGCCCGGCCAAAAGCGCGTTCACGCGCGTCTTCACGCAGATGTGCCGGGCATCCACGTCTTTGCTGATTCAATTTTCTGAGACTGCGCCCTTGCGCGCCGGACGGCGTCAGGGCGTCAAGGAAATATTCCTTAGTCGGTCGGCGGAATTTCGTCTAAAAGGTCGGGAGTTTGATCATCTCGCTGCCGGCTCAATTTTTCGCCTCGATTGAAGCATGGGTGCCTGACGTGGCGGAGCCCCTTGCGACCCTCAAAATGTGCCCAGCCACCATTAGGCATGTGCACGGTCTGCATCGGGACGCCGCATTTTGGGCAGCGAGCTTTATAGGCCCGACGTTGGCGTTTCGTCAGTTCCCGATGAAATATCCAGGTTTCACGGACGAAAATCGAGCGCCCGGTTCTCGACCGCCGCTGATGCGATCGGCGTCTTATCCATGTCATTCTACTTACGCCGCTGCGACGACGTTCCTTCAATCCTGAGTCAAACGAATATCAAAGCCAATTCAGAACAGAGAAAACTAACTGCTGAAAGCGCGTGGATAGGCTTTGCGAAGCCTCTTGGTGGCATCGTCGTCTATGACAGTCCAGAAAATTTGGCCCCCTAAGATTGCTTTCGCCTTGGCCAACTCTTCCATCAACTTATAGACGCTCTCTTTCACTTCACCTTCGTACTGA
>JBFWZV010000020.1:0-52814 GCA_050184975.1 Pseudolabrys sp.
CTGACCGAAATCAACACAATGCGTCCGGCGAAGTTCCAGCTCGGCCAGGTGGTCAAGCACCGGCTCTACCCCTTTCGCGGGGTGATCTTCGACATCGATCCGGAATTCAACAATACCGAGGAGTGGTGGGAGTCGATCCCCGCCGAGGTACGGCCGCGCAAGGACCAGCCTTTCTAACATCTGTTCGCCGAGAACGCGGAGACCGAATACGTCGCCTATGTCTCGGAGCAAAATCTCCTTCCCGACGACAGTGGCAAGCCGCTGCGTCATCCCGAAGTGAAGAGCTATTTCGAGAAGTCGAAGGACGGCGCGTTGCGGCCGCGCAATGCGACGCTGAACTAAAATCCGGCCCGGCTCCGAAAATCAAAAGGCGCGGCTTGAAGCCGCGCCCTTCGCTTTGGTCCGTCGTGTTTCTTACTGCTTGGGCGCTGCGGCTGCCGCCGGCGGCTGCGCCTCGAGCTTCTTGCGCGCCTCTTCGGCTTTCTTCTGCAGCTCTTCCTGCAGCTTGCGCTGCTGCTCTTCGAAAACTTTCGGGTCGGTCGGCGGCCCGTCATGCGCCTTGGCGAAATCGACCAGCGGCAGCGGCAGGCTGATCGGCGTGCCGTTCATGTTGATCGCCTGCACGGTGAGCTGCTTGCCCTTCTTCAGCTTGCCGATCAAATCGGTGCTGGCTTCGTAGTCGGCCATGCAGCCGTTCGGGAAGCACATGAAGTACGGCGCGGTCATCGGCTGTTCCTGATCGACGATCATGCGCGTGCCGTGCTGGAGCTGCATGCCGAGCGGCACCGTGACGCGGATCAGCTTCTTGTCGACGCCTTTCGGCTCGATCAGCGCAACGGCTGCGACCGGCATGCCGTTCTCGAGGCGGCCGTCCTTGGCGGTGACGCAGACTTCCTTCGCGTTCGGATCCTGCTGGTTCTTGTTGCAGATCTTGATCCACGGCGAATACATGAGCTGCGGCTGCTGATCGGCCGCCGCCGGCGGCGCGGCCTGCGCCTGTGCCGGCTGCTGCGCCGGTTTCTGGGCGGGCTTCTGCGCGGGTTTCTTCTCGGCCGGCTTGGTCTGGGTCTGCGCCAGTGCGTCACCCGGCAGCACCACGGCGGTGGCGCCGGTCAGCGCAAAACTGAGCAGGACCGTGGCGGCAAGCGCCCGGCCCGCGCTGCGGACTGACGCGATCTGATGAGTCATCAAGCTCTTCCTTTTATTGGTCTGTCCGCACCCCACCTGTCGGCCTGCAATGAGGCCGCCGGACGTCTTGGCTGTCTCGGCGTCAAATACGGCAACAGCGTGACGCGGCGTGCTGCCTGATAGCCGAATTTGCCGCCGCAATAAAGCCGCGAAACGCTGTGGCACTGCCCGTCCGGTGGCAGCTTCACATGCAGCCGGAACCATCCCGCGCCTGTGGTAAATTGCGCTAAACCGGACCGAATCGGATTTTGCCGAGACCGCATCGTCATACCGTGAACGAGCCGACCGCACGCCAGACGAGCCGGCGGAGCGTTCTGAAGGGAATCGCGTCGGCCGCGGGCACGCTGGTCTGTGGCCCCGGTTTGGGCTCGCCTGCCGGCCATCACGCCATTGCCATGCACGGTACACCGGCCTGGCCGCAGGGCTTCACCCATGCAAGCTACGCCAATCCGGACGCGCCCAAAGGTGGCCGGCTGACACAAGGCGTGCTCGGCACCTTCGACAGCCTCAATCCGCTGATCGTCAAAGGCCTGCCGGCCCAAAGCATCCGCGGCTACGTGATCGAGAGCCTGCTCGCGCGCGGCTATGACGAACCCTTCACGCTCTATGGCCTGCTTGCGCGAACGGTCGAGACCAATCCGACCCGCAGCACTGTCACGTTTGAACTGCACCCCGCCGCGCGCTTCTCCGACGGCAAGGCGGTGACCGCGCAGGACGTGATCTTCTCCTGGCAGTTGCTCCGCGACCGTGGCCGGCCGAACCATCGCCTTTATTATTCCAAAGTGAAATCGGCGAGCGCCACCGGCACGCGGCTGGTGCGTTTCGATCTCACTGGCGCTGACGATCGCGAACTGCCGCTGATCCTCGGTCTGATGCCGGTGCTCGCGCGCCACGCCATCGATCCAGGCAAATTCGAGAGTACGACTTTCGAGCCGCCGGTTGGCAGCGGCCCCTACACGGTATCTGACGTTCAGCCTGGCGACAGCGTCACGTTCAAGCGCGATCCGAAGTACTGGGGCCGCGATCTGGCCATCAATCGCGGCCTGTGGAACTTCGACGAGATTCGCTTCGATTACTACCGTGACGGCAACACCCATCTCGAGGCCTTCAAGAAGGGCCTTTATGATGTGCGCACCGAACTCGATCCGAACCGCTGGCAACTGGCTTACGACTTTCCTGCCCTCCGTCAGGGCAAGGTGCTGAAAGAGACGTTTCCTTTCGGCCTGCCGAAAGGCATGACCGGCTACGTCTTCAACACCCGCCGGCCGTTGTTCGCCGACATTCGCGTACGCGAGGCATTGCTGACGCTGTTTGATTTCGAGTGGATCAATCACAATTTCTTTTTCGATCTCTATCAGCGCACGGCGAGCTATTTCGACGGCTCGGAACTCGCCGCGCATGGCCGGCCGGCGAGCGCGGCCGAGCAGAAATTGCTCGCGCCGTTCCCGGACGCCGTGCGCCCCGACATCATGGAGGGCCGCTGGTCGCCGCCTAAGAGCGACGGCTCCGGCCGCGACCGCGCGCTGCTGCGACGCGCGCTCGCGCTGTTTGCCGAGGCCGGTTATGTCCTCAAGGGCACCGAACTCGTCGAGCGCAAGAGCGGGCGCCCGTTTCGTTTCGAATTCATGGCACAGACCAGTGAGCAGGAGCGCGCCGCGCTCGCCTTCTCGAGCCAGCTCCGCCGCGCCGGGATCGCGATGCAGGTGCGCAGCGTCGATGCCACCATCTATGAGCGCCGCCGCATCGCCTTCGATTTCGACATGATGGAGTATCGCTGGGACCAATCGCTGTCGCCCGGCAACGAACAGACCTTCTACTGGGGCTCGGACGCCGCCGGCCAGGACGGCAGCCGGAACTATATGGGCGTCAGGTCGAAGGCGATCGATGCCATGATCGAGGCCCTGTTGTCGGCGACCGAACGCGCGGATTTCGTCGCCGCAGTGCGTGCGCTCGATCGTGTGCTGTTGTCGGGCTTCTACGTCATCCCGCTTTACCACCTGCCCGGCCAATGGATTGCGCGGTGGAAAGCGATCCAGCATCCCTTCCAGACCTCGTTGTTCGGTTATCTTCCGGAAACATGGTGGCGAGACGATTCGAAAACATGAGGCGCCGGTCATGATCCTGAGCGACTATTCGCCCGACAGCCGGCCGGCCACGACCAGCCCGCTCGGAACACTCGACGGCCTGTTCCGCCGCGCCGGGGTTCGTCACGCCGATGTCATTGCGCTCGCCGACCCACCCAACCGCGAGACCATCGACGGCGTCGCCGCGCGCTGGTTCACCTATTCGGAAGCCGACCGCGCGATTTCCGCAATCGCCGCCACTTTACGCGAACTCGACCTGCCGGCCGACACGATCGTCGCCTACCAACTTCCGAACACCGTCGAAAATGTACTCACGTTCCTTGGCATCCTGCGCGCCGGCATGATTGCCGCGCCATTGCCGCTGCTGTGGCGCAAGGCGGATATCGTCGGAGCCCTGACGCTCGTCGGCGCCAAGGTCTTCGTTACGTCCAGCCGGGTCGACGGCTATGCCGCCGCCGATACTGCGATGCAGGCTGCCGCCGATCTGTTTCAAATCCGTTTTGTCTGCGGTTTCGGCGACAAGCTCTCGGACGGCATTGTGCCGCTCGATCCGCTTTTGTCGGCGGTCAAGACCGCAACGGTGCCCGCGCTTCAACGTGCCGGCGATCCCTCCGCGCATATCGCCGTCATTACCTGGGAGACGACCGAACGCGGCCCGGTGCCGGTCGCGCGCAGCCATGCCGAGCTGCTCGCCGCGGCGCCGCCGCTCGCCGAGACCGGCAACCTCTTCTCGCTGCTGTCCGCGACGCCGCCGACCTCGTTTGCCGGCATCGCTTTGACGTTGGTGCCGTGGCTGATCCGCGGCGGCACCTTGCACCTGCATCATGGTTTCACGCCGGAGGCCTTCGCGGCACAGGCAAGCGATCTGCATTGCGAAACCGTGATCGTGCCGGGCCCGCTGGTCGGTCCGCTGCTGGAGACGGACCTGTTCGGCCTTCCCGATCTCCGTCAGATCGTGGCGCTGTGGCGGGCTCCGGAAACGCTCGCGTCCGCGACGCCGTGGACCGGCACACCGCGCCTGATCGACGCCACCGCATTCGGTGAACTCGGCCTTGCCTATGCCGCGCGCAGCCGCGGCGCGCGGCCGGCCGGCCTTGCGTCGACGTCAGCGCTGGAGGTGTCGCGCGCCGAAGACGGAACGCTGATACTGCGCGGGACCATGACGCCCGCGCACGACTTTCCGCCCGGACCGCCGCAGGAAGGCGTGCCACATCTCGCCCGCCGCCCCGGCGGCATACTCGATACCGGCTATCGCTGCCGGTCCGAGCCGCAGGGCGGCCTTGTCGTGACCGCACCGCCACCGGGAATCGTCGGCATCGGCGGCTATCGTCTGGCCCGCAACGAAATCGACACGACCGCGAGTCTGTTTGGCTCGGACACCGCTATCGCGGTCTTGCCGAGCCCGTTGACCGGCCAGCGGCTCGCCGGCGCCTCGGACGACCGCGAGACCGTCCACGCGCTGCTCACCGAACAGGGCAGCAACGCGCTCCTGGCAGGCGCTTTTGCACCGCTGCCGGACGCACGGGCCGCCTGACCACGCGAGTTGCGTCGTTTGCGTTAACGGGGCGCTAATCGCCGCGATCTATTGTCACGGCGTTCGTGTTCCTTTTGCGTAGCGTATTCCGGCGTATCCCATGTCTCTGCAAGGCCCGTTGATCGTCGTCGCCGAACAGCCGGCGGCCCAGCTCGTCGAACTGTTGCGCGAGGCCGGGGCTTTCCCGGTGGTCGAGACCAAATGGACCGATGCGCCGACCGCGCTCGTCGCCGTCAAACCCAACGCCATCGTTGTCGCCGAGCCCGGCCCGCCGCCGAGCGAGACCGGCGCGCGCATGCTGTGCCTTCAGGTCGCCACCTCGACCGGCCCGATCATTCCAGTCGTCGCGCTGACGCAAGACAACGACGAAGCCGCCATTCCAATCGCGGTGCCCGTCGATATGAACGGTCCGGACGACCGGTTGCTTGCGCGCCTGCGCGGAGGCTTGCGCGTGCGCGCCTTGCACCAGACCGTGCTGCGACGGATCGAGACTTATGGCTCGGCCTCCGGCCGCCTCCCCACGTTGCCTGTCGGCGATGCACTCGAGGAAGCGACCGTGATGATCATGGGCCGCGGTCAGACCTATCCGGCGCTCAGCGTTGCCTGGGGCAACCGCGTCAAGATGGTTGGCGCGTTGAGCGTCGAAGCGGCGGCACAAAATCTCGCCTCTCGCGACATCAACGGCGTCGTTATCGCCGAAGGGCTCAACCCGCGCATGGTAGAAGCCTTTCTCCGGGTCTTATCGGATGAAGCCAAATACCGGGACATCCCGATCGCCGTGCTTGGCGACGAACTGCCCGATATGGCGCACGACATGAGCAATGTCGATCTCGTGTCCGGCGACGCTTCGCGTGTCGTCTCGCATATGGTGCCGCGCGTGCGCCTCAATGCGCTCGAGGCGCGGCTCAATCGCATGCTCAAGGCGCTCGAGACCGAGGGCATGTTCGATCCCGAGACCGGCCTGATGGCGCAGAACGGTTTCTGGGCCGAGCTTGCCAAGGCGATGTCGGAAGCCAACAAGCAGAGCCAGGCGTTGTCGGTCGCCCGCCTCGCCTTCGACGGATCGCCCGAGCGCCGCACCCAGTTCGATGCCGCGCGGCTCGCGACCCGTCTCATCCGCAACATCGACTTCGCCGGCCGCGACGACGATGGCGCCATTCTGGTCGCCTTTACCCAGACCGACCTGCATGAAGGCCACATCGTCGCCCGCCGCCTTGCCGGCGCGCTCAAAAAAGCGATGCTCGGTCCCGGTCACGTCCCCGTGACCGCCAACGTCACCTTGGCTGCGATGAAGGCCAATGACAGCGTCGACTCGTTGATGGCCCGCGTCGCCGGCGCCCAGACGGTTGCCGCCGAGTAGGCTGCCGTCCTAGGCTGCTCCAAACAGGGAGGCAGCCCAATGTCCGACAACCAACCGATCCGCATCGACGTCGTTTCCGACGTGGTCTGTCCGTGGTGCTTTATCGGCAAGAGCCGCCTCGAAAAGGCACTGAAGCTGAAACCCGACATTCCAGTCGAGGTCCATTACCGGCCTTACTTTCTCAACGACTGGATTCCGCGCGAGGGCATTCCGCGCCAGCAGTACCTCACCACCAAGTTCGGTTCGGTGGAGCGCTATGAAGGCATCGCCAAGCGGGTCGGCATGGCGGCGCAGCAGGAAGGCCTCGTCTATGACGCGGCGAAACTCAGCAATCAGCCCAACACCGTCGATTGCCACCGCCTCATCCGCTGGGCCGGCGAACAGGGCAAGGCCGCGCAGATGAAGCAGCGGCTGATGGACATGTATTTCACTGAAGGCGCCGACCTCACCACGCGCGACGCGCTGGTAAAGGCTGCGACCGATGTCGGGCTCGATGAAGCCCAGGTTCGCGCCGATCTCGACAGCGACAAGGACGTCGAGGCCATCACCCGCGAGGCGGAATCCGCGAAGGAGGCCGGCATTCAGGGCGTGCCCTGCTTCATCTTCGGTGGCATGCTGGCGGTGTCGGGCGCGCAGGCGCCGGATTATCTCGCCGATGCGATCCAGCGCGTATCGGACGAACTCGCCAAAAATCCGGAAAAAGGTCAGGCCGCAGAATAGTCGCACCGCACGTCATGCCGACCGACATTACAGCCGCGGTCGTCCGCGAGAAATCCGGTTCATTCTCGATCGAACGACTCCAGATCGAAGATCCGCGCCCCGACGAGCTTCTCGTCGAGGTCGTCGCGTCCGGCATGTGCGCGACCGATCTGCATGGCCGCGATGGCTATTACACCACGCCCTATCCGGCGGTGTTCGGCCACGAAGGCGCCGGCATCGTGCGCGCGACCGGCGCCAAGGTCACCAAATTCAAGACCGGCGACCACATCGTGATGTCATACCCGTCCTGCGGCGCGTGCCCGAACTGCCGCGCCAACATGAAGATGTATTGCGTCGACGCCTTTCCGCTGAAGATGAACGGCGTGCGCAAGGACGGCTCGACCATCCATTCGCGGAACGGTACGCCGGTCTATTCGGCCTTCTTCCAGCAATCCTCGTTCGGCACCTTCACCATCGCCAACGAGGACTTCGCCGTGAAGGTGCGCAATGACGCGCCGCTTGAACTGCTTGGCCCGCTCGCCTGCGGCGGCCAGACCGGCGCCGGCGCGGTCTTGAACGTCATGAAGCCGAAGGCCGGCGATAGTTTCGTCGTGTTCGGCGTCGGCGCGGTCGGACTGTCGGGGCTGCTCGCTGCAAAAATCGCCGGCTGCGATCCTATTATCGCGGTTGACGTTCATGAACATCGCCTCAAGCTCGCCCGAGAATTCGGCGCGACGCACACCATCAATCATTCGAGCCGCGACAGCGTCGTCGCCGAGATCAAGAAGATCACCGGCCCCGGCGTCCGCCATTCGCTGGAAACCTCGGCGGTACCGGCCGTGTTCCGGGAGGCGATCGAGTGCCTGATGCCGGCGGCGACCTGCGTGCTGCTCGGCAGCGCGCGCGGCGGCGTCGACGCATCGTTCGAGATGAAGTTTCTTCAGGAAGGCCGCGTCATTCGCGGTGTCATGCAGGGCGACAGCATTCCGCAGGAGTTCATCCCGCAACTGGTCGAGCACATCATGGCCGGCCGCTTTCCGGTCGAAAAGATGGTGACGTTCTACGACCTTGCCGACATCAACCGCGCCGCGTCGGAATCAGCGTCTGGGCAAACGATCAAGCCGGTACTGCGAATGCCACATTGATGCGGCGGCGTTAGCGCTCCCTCGTGATACCCTGATGGCGCTGCAGCAATCTGACTGCGCTATTGGTCGATTGATCCATGCGTAACTTCGCGAGGAATTCGTTGCGGTACGTCTCAGCCTGGGCGGGCGACAAGCGCACGATCGTTCCATCTTCGGCCAGTGCAAGGCCGCTCAGTGCCTCGGCGGCCCCTTCCAGCCAGTTCGGCTTTTTTGGCCATTGAAAGCTCACACGGTTTTCCAGCACGTCTCCGTCGCCTGTGGCAATCCGCAGGTGACGGCCCTCTTCGTCAAATGAGATCGCCCGCACGTCGCCGGGAACGAAAAATTGCTCGGATATCGGATACCCCGATGCGGCACTCCAGACGCGCACACCGGTCTTGCCAGCCGTGGCCAATCGCTGCGCATCCGCGCTCAGAGCGACATATCGATATGACGTTTCGAGACGCGGGCCTCTGACCGCAAACTCGCCGGTTCTTGTTCTGAGAACGGTCGCACTTCCTGACGAAAACTCATCAGCGACCAGCACCGCGCCGCCCTTGAGATGAAATTCCGTTTTTTTCGTCTTGGTTCGTTCGATCCTTGCGGCCTGTTGAAGCAACTTCATGCCCAATTTCGGAGATAGCGGCGTCCGACCGCCGAACAAAAATCTGCTGACCAAGGTTTGCGATCTCTGATCTGCAACCGCTATCGACCCTTGAGATCCAAATAGATAGAACTCAGCGTTGAGAAGAAAGGCGACAAACTCTCCTGGTTTTGGATCGACCCCGGCACCCGCGTCGCTCGTCTCTTGTTTGTTACCGGCAGAGTTCGCTGGTGCCGCCGCTTTATCCGGCTCTGGCGGCCGGATCGTTCGCTCATTGAAATTCAAGACATCGCGATTGCCATCGAAGAATGTCCCGGCCTCGATAAGGCTGTTGGATCTTGTCAGCGCGATATCATGTAGCTTGCTCCAGCCAAGATCGCGCTTGCCTTCCACGGGAGTCTCTTCTCCCGTCGCAGCAAGATAAATCTTTTCATTTACGAGAATGATGCTGCCGTCTGGCGACACCTTGATGTCGCCGTCACGGCCGGTTCCACCGATGCTCTTGCTCCAAAGTGGCGCTTTCGTCCTGATGTTCCAACACGTCAGAACATCGTCGCCGCCAAGAGTAAAGAGTCGCTCGCCGGCAAACTCCGCTCTCGCCCATTTTTTCTTAGTCGAAATTAAAGCTGAAGCAATCTGTGCCGGCGGCCTCGGCCGCGGCCATTGCATAAGGCGCCCGCCGGCGTCGACCGCAAGGGCTTTAGAGGGTTTCAAACTTGCGCCGGTGGTGTCGGACGAAAAACGCATCTCCCGAATTTCGTTAGGAACGTCCGGCGCCGGCAGCACGGCCTCGGGAGAATTCGATTCGACGAAGGTCCAGTTGAGACGCTCCGGATCAATGCTGCCATCATCTTCTGGCGTGTAGAGGATTCCGTTTTCGACGTTCCACCCAGCCTTCAGGTAGTATCTCCCGACACTGTCCGGGTCCGGCTCGGGATGGTTCCAGTTGAGAAGCGTATCAATGCGTTTGCCTTCGTCTGAAAACCGCGGGACATAGTCCACACGATTGCCGAGACGGTTCACCGATGGCGGCACGGGTAGCTCCGCCAGATCCGACAGCCTAAAGACCCTCACCTGGAGGCTGTCGGTGACCAGCGCCAAATACTCCTGACTTTCGTCAAAAGATGTGAGCCTGATGCCCTCGCCGATCGGCAAGTTGACCAGCCGTTGCGGAAGTCCTGCCGCAAGGTGGACGAACCGGTCCAGATAAACAGGCAGCCTCTTGTCGTCGTCTGGACTTCGTTGTGCGGCTTTGCCCGCATACAGCACAGCTTCGGGCAAATCTCCGTCCTGCGACGCCGCATTTTGCGAGGACACATAATAGTTTGCGGCAAGCTGCGACGCGAAGGTCTTGCGCGCCGCATCAGCCTGCAAATACAGACTAAAATAGACGGCGGCCAACACGACGAACGGGCTAAAGTATACGGCAAGTTTGATCAGGCCGGCGTGCGTTGCAAGTGTTTCGACGGCGGAGTCGAACGTTGTGGCCGGTGGCCGCAAATCGAAGGCCGGCGCCGGATTCTCCGCGGTCAATAATGGCAGCCAGCGTTCGCGAAGATAGTCGTCGCTCGGCCGGCCTTCTGGATCCAAAAAATAACCGCTGTGACCGAACGGCGAATATCTGTTCCTGAACGTAGCACCGGTCGATCCGATAAAGCCCGAACGACCGGCCATTCCAGTGAAAAACACGAGAAACTGACTCAACAACAGAACGTTGTCGCGCGAACCGCAATCGTTGATCACGCGCGCAACACGCGTGCCGAGATATTTCGGCCACGGGAATTCCTTGCGCAACACACTGCCTGACAACAGGACAGTATGGATTGTGATTCTGGAGTTTTCAGCGAGGCCGGCGATCGCCCAGGCAATGACATGGGTTCCAAAACTGTGGCCGACAACGTCGACCCGCGACCACTCCTTGGACGCGCAAAGACGAGTCAATTCGTTTCGAAACCTCCGAACCAGCAACCAACGAAGGAAGGGGATCGCAAACGAAATTGTCGAGAAATAACCGAACTTGTAATTTACGAATTCAATGTCGCCTTGAGCTTCGTTGACGACGAGCTGTTCCAGGCGCTCTTGCCAGTCGCCATATGTGCGGATGCCATGCACCGTAACGACGAGGTGGCGACGTTGCCCGGACATCGCTTCTGACGCTCCGACGGATCGCTATGGGCTTCCAGCCCGATGCTCCCAACGGTAGCAATCTACGCGATTACACGTCAAACTTACGCTGCCTCGGCTTGCTCCGCGATTGCCGCGAGCCGGCGCAAGATCGCCATCGTGCCCTTGAGCCGCTCGACCGGCCGCGGCCAGTCGTCGAGCAGCACCAGCTTCTGTCCTGATTTCTCGTTGCGGATTTTCGCCTCGCTGCCGCGCTCGCCTACATAGGCGATCAACCCTTCCGGATTGGCGAACCTGTTGTCGCGGAACGACAGCACGAGGCCCTTGGGTCCGGCATCGATCTTGTCGACATTGGCGCGGCGGCACAGCGTCTTGATGGTCACCACCTGCATCAGGTGTTCGGCCTCTTCCGGCAGCGGACCGAAGCGATCGGCAAGCTCGGCGGCGAAGGCGTCGATCTCGCGCTCGTCCTCGATATCGGACAAGCGACGATAAAGCGACAGCCGCACCGAGAGATCGGCGACGTAGTCGTCGGGGATCAGGACCGGCGTGCCGAGTGTGATCTGCGGCGACCAGCGATCGGCAACCGGCGCGGTAATGCCCGCTTTGAGACTCGTGACCGCCTCCTCGAGCATCTGCTGATAGAGTTCGAAACCGATCTCCTTGATGTGTCCGGACTGTTCCTCGCCGAGCAGATTGCCGGCGCCGCGGATGTCGAGATCATGCGAGGCGAGTTGGAAGCCGGCGCCAAGCGTGTCGAGCGATTGCAGAACCTTGAGCCGCCGTTCCGCCTGCGGCGTGATCCTGTGGTTCGCCGGCAATGTGAACAGCGCATAGGCGCGCAGCTTCGAGCGCCCGACCCGGCCGCGCAGCTGGTAGAGTTGAGCAAGCCCGAACATGTCGGCGCGATGCACGATCAGCGTATTCGCGGTCGGAATGTCGAGACCGGACTCGATGATTGTGGTCGACAGCAGCACGTCGAACTTGCCGTCGTAGAAGGCGCTCATGATGTCGTCCAGCACCGCCGGCGGCATCTGCCCGTGCGCGACGGCGACTTTCACTTCCGGCACGTTCTTGTCGAGGAAGTCCTTGACGCCGGCGATGTCTTCGATGCGCGGGCAGACATAGAATGACTGGCCCCCGCGATAGCGCTCGCGCAGCAACGCCTCGCGCACCATCAGCGGGTCGAACGGCGCGACGAAGGTGCGCACCGCCAGCCGGTCGACCGGCGGCGAGGCGATCAGCGACAGGTCTCGCACGCCGGTCAGCGCCAGTTGCAGCGTGCGCGGAATCGGCGTTGCGGTCAGCGTCAGCACATGCACTTCGGAACGCAACTGTTTCAGCCGCTCCTTGTGATTGACGCCGAAATGCTGCTCTTCGTCGACGATCAGCAGTGCGAGATCCTTGAACCTGATCGTCTTGCCGAGCAGCGCATGGGTGCCGACCACGATATCGACGGTTCCGTCCGCCAGCCCCTGTTTCACCTTCGCGAGCTCACCCGCGGGCACCAGCCGCGACGCCTGACCGACATTCACCGGAAATCCTCGAAAGCGCTCCGTAAACGTCTTGAAATGCTGCCGCGCGAGCAGCGTCGTCGGCACCACAACCGCGACCTGCCGCCCGGCGATGGCCGTGGCGAACGCCGCGCGCAGCGCCACTTCGGTCTTGCCGAATCCGACATCGCCGCAGACGAGCCGATCCATCGGCCGGCCGGCGGCAAGATCGGCAACGGTCGCGTCAATCGCCGCCTGCTGGTCCTCTGTCTCGTCATACGGGAACCCCGCGGCGAATTCGTCATAGGCGCCCTGTGTCGTCGTGAAACGCGGAGCCTCGCGCAACTGCCGTTCGGCCGCGATTTTGATGAGCTCGCCCGCGATTTCGCGGATGCGGCTCTTCATCCGTGCCTTGCGGGCCTGCCAGCCGGTGCCGCCGAGCCGGTCGAGCTCCACGTTCGTTTGCTCGGAACCGTAACGCGAGAGGAGTTCGATATTTTCCACGGGCAGAAACAGCCGTGCGTCCTCGGCGTAATGGATTTCGAGACAGTCGTGCGGCGCGCCGGCGGCCTGAATGGTCTTCAGGCCCGCGAAGCGCCCAATGCCGTGGTCGACATGCACGACGAGATCGCCTGCCGTCAGGCTGGTCGCTTCCGCGATGAAGTTCTCGGCGCGGCGCGAGGTCCGGCGCGGCCGCACCAGCCGGTCGCCGAGAATATCCTGCTCGCTGATGACGGCGACGTCCTCGGTTTCAAATCCGGTCTCGATGCCGAGCACGGCGAGCGCCACGCTGGTTTTCGGCAGAGCGAGCGCCTGCGCCCACGATCCGGCATTGGCGAGATTGTGCAGCTTGTGGTCGGCCAGCACGTGATGCATTCGCTCGCGGGCGCCCTCGCTCCACAGTGCGATCACCGTGCGTTTGCCATCGCTCTGGAGCCTGAACACATGCGCGACGACCGCCTCGAACACATTGGCGTTCGGCTCGGCGCGTTCGGCGGCGAAGTTGCGGCCCTGCTTCGCACCAAGGTCGATCACGTCGGTGGCCTCCGGCACGGCAAACGACGACAGCCGCGCCACCGTCGTCGCGCTCAGCCGCCCGGTCCATTCGCCCTCCGGCAGATAGAGCCGGTCCGGCGGCAGCGGCTTGTAGGGCGGGCTCGAACCGTCGACCGGCGCTTCCTTGCGCGCTTGATAGTAATCCCTGATCTGTTCGAGCCGTTCCTGCGCGGCGTCGCTAGCGAGCGGCTCCAGCGCCACCGGCGTCCCCGGTACATAATCGAACAGCGTCCCCATCGCCGCGTGGAACAGCGGCAGCCAGTGCTCCATGCCGGGATGGCGGCGGCCCTCGCTCACCGATTCATAGAGGATATCGCCGGGTGTGGCCGCGCCGAATTGCGCGACATAACCGGTCCGAAAGCGGCGTATGGTGTCGGTGACAAGCTGGAACTCCGACACCGGCACGAGATCGAGCGCGCTCAACTGGCCTTCGCTGATCTGCGTCTGCGGATCGAACGTGCGGATCGTCTCCAGCGTGTCGCCGAAGAAATCGAACCGCACGGCCATGTCCATGCCCGGCGCGAAGAGATCGAGAATGCCGCCGCGCACGGCATAGTCGCCCGGTTCGCGCACTGTCGAGGCGCGCATGAAGCCGTTGAGCTCCAGCCATTCGACGATTCCGGCCATTCCGAGGACGTGTCCCGGCGCAACCGACAACGCTTGCTGTGCGACATAGTCCTTTGTCGGCACGCGCTGAAGCGCGGCGTTCACTGTCGTCAGCAAAATCGACGGCCGGTCGCGGCCTTTGAGGCGTGCAAGCCGCGACAGCGCGGTCATGCGTTGTGCGACGATCGCGGCGTGCGGCGACACCCGGTCGTAGGGCAGACAGTCCCAGGCCGGAAACTCCGCGAGCGCGATGTCGGGAGCAAAGAAGCCGAGCGCGCGCGACAGTGTTTGCATGCGCTGCCCGTCTCGGCACACGACCATCAGGCTGGTGGCCGGCGCGTCCGGCCTGGCGGCGATGGCGCGTGCGAGATCGGCCAGCGCCAGACCTTCTGCCCCCTCGGCGACATTGGCGAGTGTCAGTGGCCGTCCGGGAGCCAGCAGCGCCGCAGGAGACTTGACCGGAACTCTGGCCGAAGAACCGGCGTTCATTCGGGCGAGCCCTTGAGCTTGTAGAAATCGAACAGCCGGCGGAACAACGGCGTGTCGTCTTGCGGCGGCGGCGGAAGCTCGCCCATCACCCAGGAGACGAGATCGCGGGTCGGCGCTTCAAGCAGCCGGTCGAACTGCGCCAGTTCCTCGTCATCGAGCGTCGCGAGATGCGCGTCGGCGAAACGGCCAAGGATCAGGTCCGCCTCGCGCAAGCCGCGATGCCAGGCGCGAAACAGCATCTTGCGCCGCCGTTCATCCAATCCTTCGCTCGATCGCGCCGTCACCTGTGCCGCACCCTGCAAATGCCGATAGCCCGGGCATAAGGGCCTTCACGCCCGTCTTCGACGGGCTGTGGCCGGGCGCGGTTGATATAGAGGCCGAACAGGCATTTGTCAGCGCCGCTTTGCACAGGGCCGCATTGCGTGGCGCCGTATCGCAAGCCAGCATGGAGCGATGCGCCCGCCCGCCCTCAATCCGCTGTTTTCCGCGCTGACGAGCCTCTCAGGAATAGGCCCGAAGCTCGAGGTGCTGTACCGGCGGCTATTGGGAACCGAAACGCCGAAGGTGGTCGATCTGTTGTTCCACCTGCCGTCCGGCGCGGTCGATCGGCGCGCGCGGCCGAAACTGCGCGACGTGGTGCCGGGTGAAATCGTCACTGTCGCGGTCACTATCGGCGCCCACCGTGCGCCGCCGTCGCACCGCTCCCGTGCGCCCTATCGCGTTCACGTCTCGGACGACACCGGAGACCTGACGCTGACCTTCTTCAACGCGCGCCGCGACTATCTCGAAAAACTGATGCCGGAAGGATCGCTGCGCTACGTTTCCGGCACCTGCGAGCTTTACGACGGCATGCTGCAGATGGTGCATCCCGACCGTATCGTCGACGAGGAAGGCTTCGCCAAGCTGCCGCTCGTCGAACCGGTGTATCCGCTGACGGAAGGCCTGGCCCACGGCAACATCCGCCGCGCCATGGACGGCGCGCTGGCCCGGTTGCCCGAGCTGCCGGAATGGCAGGACGAAAGCTGGGTGTCGCGCGAACGTCTTCCGCATTTCGCCGGCGCCTTGCGCGGCCTGCATCGGCCCGCCGAACCGCCCGATGTGCGGCCCGAGAGCCGTGCCTGGACGCGGCTCGCCTATGACGAACTGCTCGCCGGACAGCTTGCGATCATGTTGATGCGTGCGCATCTGCGCCGTCCCGCCGGCCGCGGCAGCGCTGCCGAAGGTCGCCTGCGCGGCAAGATCATCGCCGCGCTGCCCTACTCGTTGACGCGGTCGCAGCAGGCCGCGCTCGACGAGATCGTCGCCGATCTGGCGCAGCCGGTGCGGATGCTGCGCCTGCTGCAAGGCGATGTCGGCTCCGGCAAGACGGTGGTCGCGTTGCTTGCCGCGGCCACCGTCAACGAAGCCGGTCGCCAGGCGGCGATTATGGCGCCGACCGAAATTCTCGCCCGTCAGCATCTCAAGACCATTACGCCGCTCGCCGAGGCTGCGGGACTGCGCACGGCAATTTTGACCGGCCGCGAGCGCGGCCGGGAGCGCGAGACCGTTCTCGACCGTCTTGCGCTCGGCGAAATCGACATCCTGATCGGCACTCACGCGCTGTTCCAGGACGAGGTCGCCTTCCACGATCTCGCCCTTGTCGTCGTCGACGAACAGCACCGGTTCGGCGTTCACCAGCGGCTGGCGCTTACCGCCAAGGGCGAAGCGGTCGACGTGCTGGTGATGACGGCGACGCCGATTCCGCGCACGCTGGTGCTCACTTATTACGGCGACATGGACGTGTCGGAGCTGCGCGAGAAACCCGCCGGCCGCAAGCCGATCGACACCCGCGTCATCTCGCTGGCACGCCTCGCCGAAGTGGAAGATGCCGTCGGCCGCGCGCTCGACGATGGCCGGCAGGTTTATTGGGTCTGCCCGCTGGTCGAGGAGTCCGAAAAGATCGACCTTGCGGCTGCCGAAGCCCGCTACCACGAATTGCGCAAGCAATTCGGCGACAAGACCGGGCTCGTCCACGGCCGCATGAAAGGCGCCGACAAGGACGCGGCAATGGAGCGTTTTGCGTCCGGCGTCACCCGGCTGCTGGTCGCCACCACGGTCATCGAAGTCGGCGTCGACGTGCCGGAAGCCACCATCATGGTGATCGAGCAGGCCGAGCGCTTTGGCCTCGCGCAACTGCACCAGTTGCGCGGCCGCATCGGCCGCGGCGCCGCGCACTCGACCTGCCTGCTGCTCCACGCCAATCCGCTGGGCGAGACCGCCAAAGCCAGGCTTGCGATCATGCGGGAGACCGAGGACGGCTTCCGCATCGCCGACGAGGATTTGCGGTTGCGCGGTGAAGGTGACTTGCTCGGCACCCGTCAGAGCGGCATGCCGGGTTACCGGCTTGTCCGGTTCGAGAGCCACGGCAAGTTTCTCGGCGCGGCGCGCGACGACGCCGCGCTCGCGCTCCAGCGTGACCCGACGTTGACGGGCCCGCGCGGTCAGGCACTGCGTCACCTGCTCTATTTGTTCGAGAAAGACGAGGCGATCCGCCTGCTGCGCGCCGGATAACCTAACCGACCGGATCGGTCTTGCGCGCCGCTTGCGCAACCTGCGCCGTGCGCGCCTGTGCCGCCATCGCCGCAAGTTTCTTCTGCGCATCGCCGTTCGGCTGCACCATACCCGCCGAGATGACAAGCGACATCGCCGCCTCGACGGTGATGTCGAGTTCGATCAGATCCTTGCGCTGCACGAAAAAGAAGAAACCGGTGGTCGGGTTCGGCGTACATGGCAGGAACACCGAGACGTTCTCGTCGCCGGGAAGATGTTTGGCAATCTCGGCGCTCGGCTGCGTCGAGATGAACACCAGCGACCACATGCCGGGCGCCGGAAATTGCACCAACGCGACTTTACGGAAGCTCGATCCGGATTTCGAAAACAGCGTTTCGAAAATCTGCTTGGTGGTGCGGTAAAGCGGCCGCACGATCGGCATCCGGTTCAACAGCGCCTCGCCGAATTCGACCAGCTTGCTGCCGATGAAATTCGCGGTGAGAAAGCCGAGCAGCGTCAGCGCGAACAGCACAATGATCAAGCCGGTGCCGGGGATCGGCCACGGCAGATAGGTCTCCGGCCGATACAGCGGCGGGATCAGCGGCGTGATGAGCCGGTCGACCCAGGTGATGACAGACCAGATCAGCCAGATCGTGATCGCAACCGGCCCAGCGACGACCAGGCCGGTCAGGAAATAGTTGCGAAGCCGCGCCACAAGTCCCGAGCGCTCGACAGGCCGTTCCGGCCCACTGCCGAACGGATCGCCACCGAACGGGTCGGGGCCCGTTCGCGAAAGATCGTTGGAAACGCTCATTTCAGGCGACCCATCTTGTTACCTTATTCCACTGTCACCGATTTCGCGAGGTTGCGCGGCTGGTCGACGTCGGTGCCGAGCGCGATGGCCGTGTGATAGGCCATCAACTGCACCGGAATGGCGTAGACGAGCGGCGTGACGGTCGAAGCCATGTCGGGCAAGGTTAGCGTCGAGATCGACTGGATCGCGGCCTCCTTGGCGCCCTTGGGGTCGGTCACCAGAATGATCCGGCCGCCGCGCGCGGCGACCTCCTGCATATTCGACACGGTTTTTTCGAAAACCCGATCGAAAGGGGCAATGACGATCACCGGCATGGTCTCGTCGATCAGCGCGATCGGCCCGTGCTTCAACTCGCCCGCCGCATAGCCCTCCGCGTGGATGTAGGAAATCTCCTTCAGCTTGAGCGCGCCCTCGAGCGCAATCGGAAAGCTGGTGCCGCGGCCGAGATAGAGCACGTCGCGGCATTTGGCGAGATCGCGGCAAAGCGCTTCGATCTGCGGCTCAAGCGCAAGCGCCTCCGCCATGTGGCGCGGGACTTCGATCAGCGCGCGAACCAGCTTGCGCTCGTCGGTCTCCGACAGCACGCCCCGCGCCCGTCCGGTCGCGACCGCGAGGCAGGCCAGCGCCGCGAGCTGGCAGGTAAACGCCTTGGTCGAAGCAACGCCGATCTCGGGGCCGGCAAGCGTCGGCATCACCACGTCGCTTTCGCGCGCGATCGTCGAGGTCGTCACATTGACGACCGACAACACGTTCTGCTGGTTCTCTTTCGCGTAGCGCAGCGTCGCCAGCGTGTCGGCGGTCTCGCCCGACTGCGAAATGAAAATCGCAAGGTCGCCGGGTTCAAGCGGCGCGCCGCGATAGCGGAATTCCGAGGCGATATCGATCTCGACCGGGAGCCGCGCGAAGCGCTCGAACCAGTATTTCGCCACCAGCCCGGCATAATAGGCCGTGCCGCAGGCGGAGATCGACAGCCGCTTCAGCCGATTGAGATCGAACGGCAGGTCGAACGGCAGCACAATCCGCTCGGCCGCCATGTCGATGTAATGCGCCAGCGTGTGACCGACGACTTCGGGCTGCTCGTGAATTTCCTTGGCCATGAAATGGCGGTGGTTGCCCTTGTCGACCAGTTGCGACGAGGCCGTCGACTTGACGATCGCGCGCGTCACCTTGCGGCCCGCGGCGTCGAACACCTCGACGCCCTGCCGGTTCGCGACCGCCATGTCGCCGTCGTCGAGATAGCTGATGGTGTCAGTGAACGGCGCGAGCGCGATCGCATCGGAACCGAGATACATTTCACCCGAGCCGTAGCCGACCGCGAGCGGCGAACCTTTCCGCGCGCCGATCATGAGATCGTTCTCGCCGGCGAACAGGAAGGCGAGCGCGAAGGCGCCGCGCAACTGCTTGAGAGTTGCGGCGACTGCCTCGACCGGCTTCAAGCCCTTGTTCATCTCGGCGGTGACGAGATGCGCGATCACCTCGGTGTCGGTCTCGCTGCCGAACTTGACGCCCGCCGCGGTGAGCCGTTCACGCAGCTCGCGGAAGTTCTCGATGATGCCGTTATGCACCACCGCCACGCGCTCGGTTGCGTGCGGATGCGCGTTGCTCTCGGACGGCTTGCCGTGCGTCGCCCAGCGCGTGTGGCCGATGCCGGCGTTTCCGCCGAGCGGTTCCTGGTGAAGCCGGGTTTCCAGCGCCTTGAGCTTGCCGACTGCGCGGCGGCGCTTGAGCACGCCCTGCTCGAGCACGGCAACGCCGGCGGAGTCGTAGCCGCGATATTCAAGCCGGCGCAGCGCGTCGACCAGATGATCGGCGACCGCCTCTTTTCCGAGAATTCCGACGATGCCGCACATGCGCTCTGGCAATCCCTTTCAACTCATCTCTTGCGATCAAAGGCAACCCGGGCGTGCCGGTTGTTCCAAACGCCGCGCTGGAAAGGAAATCACAACGCGTTTCGCCGTGTGACAAGGCCCTGGAAGCGTTACTTCTTGCCCAGTCTCTTGAGATCCCGCAAGCGCTTCGCCCAGCCGTCCTTAACGGTTTGCTGGGCCCGCCCCAGCGCCAGCGAGTTGTCCGGCACATCCTTGGTGATGACCGAGCCAGAGCCGACATAGGCGCCGTCGCCGATCTTGACCGGGGCGACCAGCGCCGAATTGGAGCCGATGAAGGCGCCGGCCCCGATATCGGTGCGGTGCTTGCCGACGCCGTCGTAGTTGCAGGTGATGGTACCGGCGCCGACATTGGCGCCGGGCCCGACCCGCGCGTCGCCGATGTAGCTCAGGTGATTGGCCTTGGCGCCGTCCTCGATCTTCGCCGCCTTCACTTCGACGAAGTTGCCGATGTGAACGTCGGCGCCAAGTTCGGCGCCGGGACGCAGCCGCGCATAAGGACCGACCCGCGCGCCCTTGCCGACCCGCGCACCTTCCACATGTGAAAATGAGCGGACCGTCGCGCCGTCCTCGACAGTGACGCCGGGACCGAACACCACATAGGGCTCGACCGTCACGTCGCTGCCGAATTTCGTATCGTCCGACAGAAACACCGTCTCCGGTGCCACCAGCGTCACGCCTGCTTCCATCGCCGCCGCACGAAGTTTCTGCTGAAGTATCGTCTCGGTCTCGGCGAGCTGTGCCTTGGTGTTGATCCCGCGCACGTCGTCCTCCTCCGCATCGATGGCGACTGCCTTCAAGCCCATCCGGCGCGCGATGGCAACCGCGCTGGTCAGATAGAATTCACGCTTGGCGTTGGCGTCGTCGATCGCGTCCAGAATTTGCAGCGCCCGCTTTCCATCGAGTGCCATCAACCCGCCATTACAGAGATCGATGGCCAACTCGGCCTTGCTGGCGTCCTTTTCCTCGCGAATATCGGCAAGCTCGCCGTCCTTGACGATCAGCCGGCCATAGCCGGCGGGATTTGCAGGGCGAAAACCGAGCACCGCGACGCTCGCGCCGTCGGCGATCGCGCCGCGCAAACCGGTCAGCACCTGCGGCCGCACCAGCGGCGTATCGCCGAACAAGACCAGCACGTCGTCGGCACCGCGTCCGATCGCCTCGCGGGCGGCCAGCACCGCATGCGCGGTCCCGCGCCGTTCGCGTTGCGTGTAGACCGTGGCTTCCGGCGCAATGCGACGGATTTCGTCCTCGACCGTGTTGTGATCGGGGCCGCGGACCACCGCGAGCCGCGCGCCGCTCGTCATCGCGGCGTCCAGCACCCGTGCCAGCATTGAACGTCCGCCGACGCGATGCAGCACTTTCGGCAGCGTAGAACGCATACGCGTTCCCTCGCCGGCGGCGAGCACGATGGCAAGGCAACTGCGTGTCGTCATTGGCGTGTCGTTGTCGCGCCCTGATAGCCGAACCGTCACGCCGGCAAAAGACCATCACCGGCGCTCGCGTGGATACGCGAGGCCAGTCAGCACCCGTGGATTCTGGTAATGTTTTCAATGATTCGCGACCGGAGATCGAGATGCTGACGGCCTTGCCGCGCGTCGAGTGGTTGGCTTCCTTGAACGTATTGAAAAAGATCGATTTCGCGATCCTGCGCCGTTCGGCGGCCTGGGCCTCGGCGGCCTTTATCGCGGCCGTGACGGCGATTTTCGCCGCCGGGAGTGATACCGGAACCCGGCGCGTGCAGCAGGCGCTGTCCGGAACGCCCGAGATTGCGCGCGCCATTCCTGTCGTCGCCCAGATCCCGCCCGCCCAGCCGGAACTCGAAAAACTCGCCCGCAGGCTCAACGACACGGTGAAACAGCTCGCCATGGAGCGTGAACGGCTGGGCGAGCGCATCGCGAGCCTCGAGCGCAATCTCGAGGACGTCACCGGCTCGGTCAGGACGCCGGCAACCACGGCCGCCGCGCCTGCCACCGTGCCCGCTTCCGCAGCGCCGCCGGTCTCACCGGCTGTGCCGTCAATGACGATTTTCACCGCGGTGCCGCCGCTGCCGATGGACTCGCCCGCCGTATGGCCGGCGACCAGACCGGCGGCCGCTGGCGAAACATCAACCCCGGCGCCCGAGATGCCGGCCCAGGCGGCAAAGCCGGACACGCCTCCCGTTCCGCTGCCGCCGGTCCGCACCGACCGCGAGACCACGGGCTCGGTCGCCGAACCGAATGCTGAAAACGCAGAGGCTCGCAGCGCCGAAGCACGCGGGGCCAACGACGTTCTTGGTCTCGATCTCGGCGGCGCGCGTTCGATCGACGCGCTCACCATTCACTGGTCGGCACTGAAGGTAAAATTCGGCGACCAGCTGAACAGTCTCATCCCGGTTGTCTCGATCCGAGAGCGCAAGCCGGGCGTTCCCGAATTACGGCTCATCGCCGGTCCGGTTGCCGGCGTCGAAGCGGCGACCAAGCTGTGCATGGAACTGGTATCGGCGCGGGCACCTTGCCGGCCGACCCAGTTCGCCGGCCAGCGGCTGATGCAGCGCTGACAATTTTTCGGTTGCCGGTTTGCCGCGCCGTCGTGCCGTCGGCATAATCCCTCGATGTCCGCCACCACCGCCTTGTTTCGTCCGACGCCGCGCGCCGCGATTGCGCTGGTTCTGATCGCCTGCGCCGCGCTCGGTGCCGGCATGTATGTCCGCTACGTGCTGGTCGAGCAACCCTCTGTGGGTCTTGCTTGCCAGGCCGGTCTCGAAAACCTGCCCTGCACGATCCGCAAACACGCGATCGCGTTGTTCACGCAGTCGGTGTTCGGCGGCGCCGCAGTAGTCATCGCCGTACTCAATCTCGCACGGCCGTCGCTGGTCCTGTTCGTGCCGGCTCTCGCACTCGCCGGTCTCGGCATCGTGCTCTACAACGTCAACCTGTCGGCGCTCGCCGTGGCGCTGCTGATGCTCAGTCTTGCCCGCCGCGCACCCGAACCAGAGTAACGGCAAGACCGACAAGCGCCGCGCACAGCCATAGCGATTGCCAGTTAGCGACGCCCTCGTTGACCGCAACATAGACCGCGCAAGCGGCCAGTAGCACTGCCGCACAAATTTCGGCAAGACCGCGCCGGCCACGGCCTGGCACGAGTACGCTGAGCAGCAGCGCCGGCACCACCGCACCGGTCAACGGCGCGAACGGAAAATCCTTGTAACGCGGATCGAACGCGAGCCCGAGCGCAACGATCACCGCAACGACAAGCGTGACGGTCAGCACTGCGCCGCAATAAAGCGCGAGCGCATTGTCCGTGCGCGGTTTCGCCAACACCGCCGACAATCGCGGCAGGCTGACGCCCCGTGCGATGGCTGCTGCGCAAAGCGGAGCCGCCGTGAAAGCGACAGATGCGAGCGCGAGCGACATCGTCCAGCCACCAACCCCGAGACTTTCGAGCGGAACATTCTCCACGGTCCAGCCGATCAGCGCACCGCCGATGGCTGCGCTCGCGGCAATGCCGAGCCAGGCGATCGCGCTCGTCGTACGCCGCGCCGAATTGACGGCGAGGCCGAACGTCAATAGCGCGAAGAACACGCCGCCCACCGCCTGCAACAGCCAATTTGGATGATCCGACACCGGCGCGCCGATCCTGAATTTCGCCGCACGCGCGCCGTCGCTGAACAGACCCCAGTGGCCGCCGACGGTACCTTCGAGCGCGCGTTTCCACGGCTGGTCGAATGCCTCGATCACGTTGACGCGGTAATCCCCGCGATGCGCCGCCGCCAGCACCTTCTGCACCACGCGGGCCTGGTTGGATGGCGACGGCAGCGCGCCCTCACGCATGCGCCCCGCACTCGGCCAGCCGACCTCACCGATGAGAATGTCTTTGCCGGCAAATTCCCGCGCCACCCGCGCGCGAATGGAATCAACATGGGCCGCTGCATTTTTCGCCGCGATCGGATCGTCCTCCCAGTACGGCAGAATGTGAATGGTCACGAAATCCGCGATCTCCGCGAGCGACCGGTTGCGCAGCCAGAATTCCCAGACGTCGGCATAAGTGATCGGAATTTTCACGCGCGACTTCACCTCGCGCATCGCAGCCGCGACGTCGTCCGCGGACAACTCGCCGCGCAGCAATACCTCGTTGCCGACGACGACGGCGATGATCGTCTCGGGAAACTGATTGGCGAGCCGCACGGCACCTTCGACCTGTTCCCGGTTCTTGTCGCGCTTGCTCGACAGCCAGAGCCCCTGGATCACTTTCAGGCCGTGCTTCTGCGCAAGGCCGGCAATTTGGTCGAGGCCGAAGTCGACCGAGTAAACCCGCACGCAATCGGTGATCTGTTTGAGCCGACCGAGATCCTCGTCGATCTGCGCGGCCGGAATCCGGAAGTCACCGGCAAGCGGTGTCTGGCTGCCCCGGAACGGCGCGTAGGACACACAGTAGAGCTTGTCGGCGCCCGCGGACGTCGGCATCGGAACCGCCGCCCCGCGCCACGCCCAGAAACCCGTGATGAGGACTGCCACTGCGGCAAACAGCACGAGCGGCAAACCAACCGCTCCGCCACCCGGCGCCCCGCCCGAACCCTGATCTGCCACACAAGCCTCGCATTTCGGGCCGATCCGCCCGGGGCGAAATTGCCAATGGCCGGCCTCTTAAGCAAATCGCCATCCCGTGCTGGACAAGAGTTGAGGTTTGAGGCCAATCTTCCGGCGCGGATATCCGGTACGGTCTCGCCTTAGTGCGGACGGAATTGGGTCGCAGGGGGATACCGGGGGTGCCTTTCACCACCGGAGCAAGACCGAGCACAATGCTTAAATTTCCGATGAGCCGTTTCGTGGCGGTGGCGGGCCTCGTGGTTGCCGTTCTGGCGTCGACGCCGGCAGCCCTCGCCCAGAGTGGCGACCAGAAGGCCGCCGAAGCCAAAGCCGCGGCCGACGCCGCAGCCAAAGAGGCTCAGAAGCGGTTCGACCAGATCGTCGAGGCGGGCCGGATGATGTCGGGCCCTGCCGCCAATCCGGAATGCGTCTGGCTCGGCCGCCGGGTCGTCAGCCTGCTCTGGCGGGATGACATGGACACCGCGTTCCGGCATCTGGACCTCTACGACCGGTTTGGCTGTCCCGGCGCCCATATCCAGTCGACGTTCCGCTGTCTGGTCCGCCAGGGTCCGATCGACCCGAAATCGCAGGAAAGCCTGAATGGCCGGGCCCATGCCTGCTGGATTAACCCCAATCTCAACGCCAGCGAGGCCGCCGCCACGGCCCCCACGCCGTCGGCGCAGGCCCCCGGCTCGACCGCCCGTTAATCGAAGGATTGCCCTGCGAATTTCGCGGCGCCGCTATGTTTGCGCCACCAATTCGCCATGTCGCTTGTCTACTTGAAAAAACACACCGAGCGGCGCTATGCTGCAACGCCGCATAAAGGGTAACGGTCCGGCCCAGGGGACGGGTTGGACTCGGTCAAAGTAGCCCCACTTGGTTTTAGATAGTAATGCGCATCGTCGTTGCCGTGGTCGCCCTTGTGGCGTGCGCGCATGCGGCTCTGTGGGCTCTCGCGCGCCAGGAAGCCAACGCTCCTGATCTCGACCATCAGCTCGCCAGCGTGTCTTACGCACCGTTCGGCGGCAACAAGCATCCTGACTCCGGCGATGCGACCCACGCCGCGCAGATTCGTTCCGACCTGCGCATCCTGTCGCCGCTCACGCGCGCCGTGCGCACCTATTCGTCGACCGGCGGCGTCGAACTCGTTCCCGAGATCGCCAACGAATTCGGCCTGAAGGTCGCGGTCGGCGCCTGGGTCGACAAGTTCAAGGACCGCAACGAGCGCGAACTTCGCTCGGTCATTGATCTTGCGCGCCGCAACTCCAACGTCACCAGTATCGTCGTCGGCAACGAGACGATCTACCGCGACGACGTCAAGGTCGACGAACTCATCAAGATGATCCAGCGCGTCAAACGCGCGACCGGCGTTCCGGTCACCACCGGCGAAATCTGGCACGTCTGGCTCGAGCATCCGGAGCTGGTGTCGGCGGTCGATTACATCGCCGCGCATATCCTGCCCTACTGGGAAGGCTTCTCGGAAAAGCAGGCCGTCGATCAGGCGCTGCTGATTTATGATCGGCTGCGCCGCGCTTATCCGGGCAAGCGGATCGTCATCGCCGAGTTCGGCTGGCCGAGCGCGGGCTATAACTTCCGCAACGCCAATCCCGGCCGCATCGAGCAGGCCAAGATCATTCGCGATTTCGTCAGCCGCGCTTATGCGCTCGGCATCGACTACAACATCATCGAAGCGATCGATCAGCCGTGGAAGACCTTCGAGGGCGGCGTCGGCCCCTATTGGGGCCTCTTGAACGCAGCCCGCGAGCCGAAGTTCGCCTGGCATGGCACCATCACCGATCCGAACTACAACAAGATCGCCATCATCGCCTTGCTGGTCGGCCTTTTGCTGTCGTTGCCGATCCTGTCGATCGCCGGCGCCACCGCCGCGCAGTCGCTGGTGCTTGCGGCCGCCGCGAACATGGTCGGCGCCTGGGTCGCGACGCTGTTCGGCTACTGGTACGGCCACTACTTCGTCTGGGGCGCAGCCATCGCCCTCGGCATCGGCGTCGTGCTGCTGATCCCGCTCGTCGTCATCACGCTGGCGCGCATCGAAGAGATTGCGTCCATCAGTTTCGGCCGCCGCCCGACCCGGATCCTGAATCGCGAACCGATCGCGCTCGGCGCTCCGCCGCTTGCGCCGGACATGCACGTACCGAAAGTGTCAATCCACCTGCCGGCCTATCGCGAACCGCCGGAGATGCTCAAGCAGACGCTCGACGCGGTGGCGCGGCTGAGCTACCCGAATTTCGAGTGCATCGTCGTCATCAACAACACGCCAGATCCCGCGTTGTGGCGGCCGATCGAGGACCATTGTGCGCTGCTCGGCGACCGCTTCAAGTTCCTGCGCGCCGACAAGCTCGAGGGCTTCAAGGCCGGCGCGCTGCGCCTGGCGCTCGCGCACACCGCGTCCGACGCCGAGATCATCGGCATCATCGACGCCGACTATGTGGTGACGCCGGACTGGCTCGACGATCTGGTGCCGGTCTTCGCGGACGCGCAGGTCGGCCTCGTGCAGGCCCCGCAGGATCATCGCGACGGCGCGCGCAGCCTCATGCATCACGCCATGAACGGCGAATATGCCGGCTTCTTCGACATCGGCATGGTGCAACGGAACGAGGCCAATGCCATCGTGACCCACGGCACCATGTGCCTGATCCGCCGCTCCGCGCTCGAACAGGCCGGCTCGTGGTCGAGCGACACCATCTGCGAGGACACCGACCTCGGCCTGACCATTCTGGAGCTCGGCTGGAAGCAGCACTACACCCAGCGCCGCTACGGCTACGGCCTGTTGCCCGACAGCTTCGACGCCTTCAAGAAGCAGCGGCACCGCTGGGCCTATGGCGGATTCCAGATCGTCAAGAAGCACTGGCGCCGCTTCCTGCCCGGCGCAAGCCGTCTGACCCGCGACCAGAAGCGCGAATTTGGGCTTGGCTGGCTGAACTGGCTCGGCGCCGAGAGCGTCGGCGTCGTGGTCGCGCTGCTGAATATTCTCTGGGTTCCGATCGTCGCGTTCCTTGACATCGCTGTGCCCGACAAGATTCTGACGCTGCCGATCATCGCAACCTTTGCCGTGTCAGTGCTGCATTTCGTCGCGCTCTATCGGCAACGCGTCGCCATCGGCGGCGGCCAGATGCTCGGTTCGCTGATTGCCGCGATGTCGATGCAATGGACGATCGCCCGCGCGGTCGGCCACGGTCTGATCCGCGACCACCTGCCCTTCGTACGCACCGCCAAGGGCGGCAAGCCCGGCATGTTCGGCGACTTCCAGGCGTTCTGGGAGGCAGTGATCGCGGGCCTGCTGATCGCCGGCGCGGTGACGCTGGTGCAGATGAATTACAAGGAAATCCGCGAGATCAATATCTTCGCGCTGGTGTTGGTGCTCCAGAGCCTGCCGTTCATCGCCGCGACCCTGCTCGCGGCGATCGAGCGCACGCCGCTCAACGACTTCGCGACCTGGCGCGCGATCGAGACCCGCGTCGTCGAAGCGTTCGGCCGCCGTCCGGCACTGCCGGCCAAACAAACACCGGCAGTCGAGCGCGAACTCGTTCCGTAATCGCAGTCAGAAATTGAATCTGAAAAAACGGCGGGCGCTCAGCCCGCCGTTGCCGTCTCGACCAGCCGCGCCCAGTACGAGGTGCCGAGCGGGATAATGTCGTCGTTGAAGTTGTATTTCGGGTGATGCAGCCCGGCGCTATCGCCGTTGCCGACGAAGATGAAAGCGCCCGGCCGCGCATTGAGCATGTAGGAGAAATCCTCCGCGCCCATCACCGGCGCAAGGTCGGTATCGACCCGGTCCTTGCCGGCGATCTCGGCCGCCACCGCCGCCGCGACGTCCGTTTCCCGCGCGTGATTGTTGAGCACCGGATAGCCGCGGCGATAGTTGAACGACACTTTCGCGCCGCAGGCTTTCGCAGTCGCCTCGACCACCTCGCCGATCCGCCGCTCCAGCAGGTCTTCGACCTCCGGCTTGAAGCTGCGCACCGTGCCGCGCAGGCTCGCCGTCTGCGGGATCACGTTGTCGGCGGTGCCGGCCTGGAACACGCAGACCGAGATCACCGCGGATTCGACCGGGTCGACGTTCCGCGACACGATCGTCTGCAGGTTGTTGATGATCTGCGCGCCGGTCAGGATCGGATCGATGCCGAGATGCGGCCGTGCTGCGTGCGAGCCGTGGCCCTCGATGTCGATGCGAATGTAATCTGCTGCCGCCATGATCGGCCCGCGGCGAATGCCGAACTCGCCGGCCGGCATGCCGGGATAGTTGTGCATGCCGTAGACTTCCTGGACGCCGAAGCGGTCCATCATGCCGTCGTCGACCATCGCCTTGCCGCCGGCCCCGCCTTCCTCGGCGGGCTGGAAGATGACGACCGCCGTGCCGGCGAAATTCCGCGTCTCGGTCAGATAACGCGCCGCGCCCAAGAGCATCGCGGTGTGGCCGTCATGGCCGCAGGCGTGCATCTTGCCTTTCACGGTCGACTTGTAGGGCAGATCGGTCGCTTCCTCGATCGGCAGCGCATCCATGTCGGCGCGCAGGCCGATCACCTTGCCCTTGCCCGGCTTCTTGCCCTTGATGACGCCGACGACGCCGGTGCGGCCGATCCCGGTCACCACCTCGTCGCAGCCGAACGCCTTGAGCTTCTCTGCGACCACACCGGCGGTCCGGTGGACGTCGTACAGCAGCTCCGGATGGGCGTGGATGTCGCGCCGCCATTCGGTGATGTCCTTGTGGAGGTCGGCGACGCGGTTGACGATCGGCATTTCACAGTCCTTTCGAAATTGTCCGGCGATTTGGCCGGATTGTAGCAAAAATGTCCGCCGTGGCGAGTTTGGTAAAATTGGCGAGTTTGACGAGATCAACAGGCCGGCACTCGGCAGTCATGCGCCTATTGACCGGGCAGGAATGGCCCCCTACACAGCGCGGATCGCACGATCCCGGCGCATGAGGCCGGATTTCCGCCAGCGGCGTGCGGTCATATCGACGTTTGGTGACGAGCGCGTAGCTCAGGCGGTAGAGCAACTGACTTTTAATCAGTAGGTCCTGGGTTCGAGTCCCAGCGCGCTCACCAAAATTGCTCTAGATTTCCCGCACCATGACCACCCAAAAGAAAATCGCCGTGCTCGGCGCCGGCGCCAACGGCGCCTCGATCGGCGCCGACCTCACCCGCGCAGGATTCGACGTCGTGCTGATCGACCAGTGGCCGGCCCATGTCGAGGCGATGCGTGCCCGTGGCGCCATCATCGAAATGCCGGACGAGACGCTCACCCAACCCGTGCGCGCTTTTCACCTCTGCGACGTCTGCACCTTCACCGAACCCTTCGACATCGTGCTGCTGGTCACCAAGGCCTACGACACCCGCTGGTCCTGCGAACTCATCAAGCCGTATCTCAAACCCGACAGTCTCGTTGCCGGCGTGCAGAACGGCATGACCACCGACATCATCGCCGACGTGGTAGGCGCGGAGCGCACCATCGGCTGCGTCATCGAGATTTCCTCGATGATGTTTGATCCCGGCGTGGTGATGCGCCACTCGCCGCCGCCGCGCTCCTGGTTCGCCGTCGGCGCCATCGACCCGCGCGCAGCCGGCCGCGAGCATGAAATCGCGGAATTGCTCCGTCATGTCGGCAGTGTCGAAACCGTCGAAGACATTCGCGCCACCAAATGGATGAAACTCGTCAGCAACGCCACCACGCTGGTGACGACCGCGATCCTCGGCCTGCCGATCCATGAAGCGGTCGCCATTCCCGCCATGCGCGAGCTGATGCTGCGTTCCGGCCAGGAGGCGCTCGATGCCGGCGCGGCCATCGGCTACCGGCCGCTGCCCATTTTCGGCCTCAAACCCGACGATATGCGGCAGACCAACCGGCTGGTCGAAACGCTGCTCGATACGCTGCTCACCGGGTTCACGCTGCCAAACACCAAGACCACGGTGCTGCAGGACTGGATCAAGAGCCGCCACAGCGAGGTCGACGATTTGAACGGGCTCGTCGTTGCTGAGAGCGGAAAGCGCGGCCTCGCCGCTCCGGTCAACGCCGCGGTCGCCGAGATCGCGCGCCGCATCGAGCGCCACGAGCTGAAGCCCGATCCCGCCAATCTTGCTCTCTTGCAGTCGCTCGCCGCCGTCGCGCCCGGCCGCGCGTAACACCGCCATTAAGAAAATTTCATCGAACGGTCTTCTGTCGGCCCCCTCCTCGCCACAAGCCGCCGGTACCGATCACCGTGTCAACAACGGCTCATCCATCAGGCGAGGCTTCCCATGCGGCTCCCATCTGAAACTGCGAACATTGCCGCCCGGTCCTTCTTTGCATCGGCTTGCTTGTATTGCCCGCGTTGCGCCGATCCGATGATCGCGCCGGCGACGTCCGAGTTCGTCGAAGGCCGCGGCATCCGCCACCGCTGGCTTTGCGAGGCGTGCGGCGCCGAGACCTCCACAACCATCTCGTTCTCGCAGAAATAAAACGCATACGGGACTTGCGCGGCACGCTTGCCAGCGCGCGCCGGCCATTTGGTCTCCCGCCAGTCTCCCACTTGGCCGCTCTCCCACTTGGCCGCCGCCGTCCGACGCCGTAGTCTTGCCGTCAACAAGAAACGGCTTCGGGAAGGCGTCTCATGGCGAAGGGAAATGGATCGTCGCGGCCGATCATCGTGATCGGCGGCGGCATTGGCGGGCTGGTGACGGCCTATGCGCTCGCGCACAAGGGCTTCGCGGTCCGGGTGCTCGAACAGTCGCCCGAATTCAAGGAAGTCGGCGCCGGCATCCAGCTCGGCCCCAACATTTTCAAAGTGCTCGACCGCATCGGCCTGAAGGACGCCGTTCTTGCCGACGCCCACGTGCCGCCGGCGATGGAGATGCGCGACGCGCTGACCGGCAAGACCATCACCCGCATTCCGCTCGGCGACGATTGCATCAAGCGGTTCGGCCAGCCTTATGCGGTCACGCACCGCGCCGACATTCTCGATACCTTCCTGAAGGCCTGCCAAAGCAGCAATCTCATCACTCTCGAGACCGGCCGCCGCGTCGATGGCTACGAAGATCACGGCGATCACGTCTCGGTGACGCTCGACGGCGGTGAGCGGATCGAAGGCAGCGTCGTCATCGGCTGCGACGGCATGTGGTCGAAGACCCGCGAGCGTATCGTCGGCGACGGCAAACCGCGGGTATCCGGCCATATCGCCTATCGCGGCGTGCTCAAAAAAGAAGAAGTGCCGGAAGATCTGTGGCGGCCGGACGTGATCCTGTGGGCCGGCCCGCGCACCCATTTCGTCCACTACCCGCTGCGGCGCGGGGAACTCTACAACCTTGTCGCCGTGTTCCATTCCGACCACTACGAAGAAGGCTGGGACGCCGAAGGCAGCACGGACCTGTTGTGGAAGCACTTCAAGGGCGAGCGCCCGGAAGTGCTGCGCATGCTCGAGCGCATCCCGACCTGGCGCATGTGGGTGCTGTGCGACCGCGAGCCGGTCAAGAACTGGACCAAGGGCCGCGTGACACTCTTGGGCGATAGCGCGCATCCGATGCTGCAATATCTGGCGCAGGGCGCCTGCATGGCGACCGAGGACGCCGTCGTGCTGTCGGAATGCTGCGCGGCGAAGCCGAACGATCTGCCGGCCGCTTTCCTCGACTACCAGCAGCAGCGCTATCTGCGCACCGCGCAGGTGCAGATCATGGCCCGCGTCTACGGCGAATTTTATCACGCGCGCGGCCCGACCGCCGAACTGCGCGACATGATGCTCGGCCCCCGCACGCCGCAGCAAAGTTATGACGGCATCGCCTGGCTTTATGACGGGCCGTGATCATACCATCGCCTTTTCTTGATCGGTTGGCGCTGCCCCTCATTTGACTGCCGTCGATGCAGAGGCCCGCAGTTGCCGCACCGTATTGCCGCTGATACATCTCTCCCGGCCGTGGGGGACGGTCATGGACGAAACAGAATCCGTGTCGGCACTGGTCGGCGCGATCTATGACGCCGCATTGGACACATCGTTATGGCCCGCCGTACTCGGCCAGACGGCTGACTTTATGCCAGGACTGTCCGCTTCGTTGTTTGCGAAGGATGCAGCCGCCAAGAGCCTCGCGATCCATTTTGAGGATGGCCGCCGGAACCCCGTTTATACGGAACTCTACATCGAGAAATACGCGAAACTCGATCCCTTCACGGCCCAGCACTATTTCGCCGACATTGGAGAGCCGATGTCGCTCGCTAATTTTTGTTCGTTTGATGAATTCGAAGCGACACGCATCTACCGCGAATGGGTAAAGCCGCAGGAAATTGTCGATTTCGTTTCGGTTGCACTTGAGAAGACAGCAACCAATGTAGCGATGTTCGGCATTTTTCGTCACGAGCGCCATGGCCTCATCGACGATGACGCGCGGCGGCGCATGCGCCTCATTGCCCCCCATGTTCGCCGCGCCGTTCTGATCGGCCGCGCCATTGACCTCAAGGCCGCGCAGGCGGCTACCTTTTCCGACGCCTTCGACCGGCTGTCGTCATCGATGCTGCTGATTGACGACGGCGGGCGGATCGTCCACGGCAACGCCGCTGCCCACGCTATGCTGGAATCCGGCAATGTACTAAAGGCCCAATCCGGGCGCGTGGCGACAAACGACGCAAGCGCCAGTCAAAACCTTCACGACATCCTTGACGCGGCGGCGCTTGGCGATGCCGCACTGGGGATGCGAGGCATCGCGTTTCCAATCAAGGCCCGCAACGGCGAAACCTACGTCGCGCACGTATTGCCGTTGACGTCGGGCGAGCGGCGTCTGACGGGTTCGGCATTCGCCGCAAGCGCCATGTTGATGATCCAGAATGCCGAATTGACGATTCCGGCCATGCCGGAAGTAATCGCCAAGACCTACAAGCTGACACCAACCGAATTGCGCGTACTGCTGGCGATCGCCGAAATCGGCGGCGCGCCGGAGATCGCCGAAGCGTTCGGCATAGCGGAATCGACCGTTAAAACTCATCTTAACAGCCTGTTCGGCAAGACCGGCGCGCGGCGTCAGGCCGATCTGGTCAAGCTGTTGGCGGGATTTAAGAACCCTCTTTTGCCCTGAGAGACCTTTCCGGCGCGGCAATGCCGCTGCGGACCGGGGCCAATTCAAACATCAAAAAGGTCGTCTCCTCCTCCATTCGGATGAGGCGGCCAGTATTACCGGATGCTTTATCCGCCGCACCAAAACCGAAAGGATATCTCCATGCCCCGCTATGTGATTGAACGGACCTTTCCAAATGGTCTCGCTCTTGTACCCAATGCCGAAGGCAAGAAAACCGCAGACGCCGTCATTGCCGTCAACGCCGGCCATGGCGTTACCTGGATTCATTCGTACTTCACGCTTGATAAGAAGCGCAGCTTTTGCGTTTACGATGCACCGGCGCCTGACGCGATAAAGAAAGTCGCCGAGCGAAACGGGCTGCCGGTCGACAAGATCACCGAGGTCCGCGTTCTCGACCCGTATTTTATGACGTAAGCCGAGTCGTCCGGTGTCGGCGATGCAGATACCCGCGAACTGACCGAATCCTCCCGCCTCCGCCCGCCGGTTCCCCACAAACAACTCCCCGCCGGCGGGCGGTTCGTCCTCTCACAAGGCTTCCATGATCTTTGCTGTATCGATAGCCACAATCGCCCTCGGCGTTGGATGCGCATGGCACGCCGCCCGCCGCCCCGACGGCCATTCGCGATTGGAACTGACCGCCGGCCTGCTGATGGTCGCAGGGCTGGCTTTGTTCGGGTTTGCGCTGCATGCACGACTTGCCGCTGCGCCAATTCGACTAGAGCGTGCAGCACCGTTCGTGACGATACGTCAGCTCGCCTTCTTCAGGCTTGCCCAGGCGTCCTGCGAATTGTCGGCGGGCTTGTCGAGATCGGCGTTCCAGGCGTCGTAGCCGTAGAGCCAGCTGGTGTCGTAATTGCCGTCCTTCATCCAGGTATTGGCCGACGACAGCGCCTGCACCAGCGAGGTGCGCGGCTTGCGGTGCGCCTCGTAGCGCTTGAAGGCGCCCTCGATGTCGTCGCCGTCGACGTCGTCGAGGCAGCGCGCCAGCACGGCGGCATCCTCAATGGACGTCGCCGCGCCCTGTGCCATGTAAGGCGTCATCGGATGCGCGCTGTCGCCGAGCAGTGCGACGCGACCGCCGCTCCAGGCCGGCAACGGATCGCGCTCCAGGATCGCCCATTTGTGGCAATCCGGACAGGCGCCGAGCACGGCGCGCACATCGTCGTGGAACCCGTCATAGGCCGCGCGCAGCTCGCGCACGTCGCCCTTGGCCGACCATGACTCTTTGGTGAGCCACTCGGCCGGCTCCGGCACGCTGGTGACGAAATAGACCTCGCCCTTCTTGTTGTTGGTGTAATAGATGACGATATGGCGGTCGGTTCCCCACCATTTGGTGCGTGAGCGGCCGATATCCCGATCCATCAGGCTCGCCGGAAACACCGCCCGGTACGCGATGCGGCCGCGATGGATTGGCTGGTCCGGCCCGACGACGATGTCGCGCACGATCGAATGCACACCATCCGCGCCGATCACGGCATCGGCCCTCGCCGTCGAGCCGTCGGCGAACGATAGCGTCACCTGTCCGTTCTTTTGATCGAGACCCGCGAGCTTCTTGTTGAGATGGATGATGTCGGCCGGCACGACCGACAACAACGCGTCATGCAGGTCAGCGCGGTGCATGCACAGATATGGCGCGTTGTAGAGCGCTTCCGGCATCGGCAGTTCGCGGGTGATCTCGCCGGTGTCCCAGATCCGGTTCAGGTGCGAGTACGGCGCAAACGACGTCGCCCGCAGCCTGTCTTCAACGCCGATCCGGCGCAGCACCTTCATCGAGTTCGGCATCATCTGGATGCCGGCGCCGATACGGCCGAACCGCGCCGCCTGCTCGTAGACCGTCACCGGGAAGCCGGCCTGCCGCAGCGTCGCAGCCGCGGCAAGCCCACCCATTCCGGCGCCGACAATGGCGATCTCTGGCTTCTTCGACATCGTCCGGCGTCTTTCCGTCAGCGACCTACTTGCGGACGATTCCCGCCTTGTCGATCACGCCGTTCCATTTTTTGATGTCGGTGGTCAACCGCTTCATCATGGCGTCGGCGGACGCGACGTTCGGCACCACGCCGACATTGATGAAGCTCGCCTGCACGTCCTTGTCCGCCAGCACTTCCTTGACCGCCTTGGCCATGGTGTCGGCGACGTCCTGCGGCGTTCCGAGCGGAGCGCCGATACCGTTCCAGGCCTCGACCTCATAGCCCGCGACGCCCGCTTCGGCGACGGTGGGCACGTCCTTGAAAATCGGCGAGCGTTCGGAGCCGCCGACCGCAAGAACGCGAACCTTGTTGTCCGCCAGCGCGCCTTTGATCGAGGGCGAGAAGTCGACCATCATCTGCACGTCATTGCGCAGCAGGCCGACGACGATGTCGGGCGAGTTCTTGTAGGGCACGACCGCCACATTGATGTCGGCCATTGTCTTGAACAGTTCGGCAGCAAGATTTTGAGTGCCACCGACCGCGATGGTGCCGATGTTCATCTTGCCGGGATTGGCCTTGGCCGCCTTGATGAAGTCCTGCAACGTCTTGAACTCGGATTGCGCGTTGACGACGAAGACGGGATCGAAGGCCGCCACCATGGTGATGAGCTTGATCTCCTTGGTCGGATCGAACGGCAGCTTCTTGAAGATCGCCGCGCTGATCGCCGTGCCGCTCGTCACATAGCCCATGGTATAGCCGTCGGGCGCGCCCGAGATGATCGCCTTGGCCGCGGCGATGCCGCCCGGGCCCGGCATGTTCTCGATGATGACGCGCTCGCCGAACTTCTTGCTGAGCCGGTCGGCCAGGATGCGCGACGTCACGTCTGCGACGCCACCGGCGCCGAATGGCAGGATGATCTTGACCGGTTTTTCCGGCCACTTCGCCTGTACGGGCGCCGGCAGCGCGATGGCCGCCAGCAGCGCGGCCGGCAGCGCGAGCGTCGCAGTGCGGCGCGACCACTGCGTCAGTCTCTGTCCCATCGATGTCATATTGCGCTCCTCCTCTGATTGTTTTTCGTCGTGATCTTGCCTTGACGCGATCGTCAGCACCCGGTCAGAAACCATAAAGGGTGGCCGGGTTATCGACCAGCAACTTGCGCTGCAAAATCGGGTCCGGCGCGATTTTGGGCACCAGATCGACAAGATCGGCTTCGTCGGCCTCGTGCGTCGCGTTCGGATGCGGAAAATCCGTGCCCCACAGCACGCGGTCAGGCCGGTTCTCCACAATCTTGCGCGCGATCGGGACCGCCTCGGCGTAGGGCGGCATCGAAATGCGCTCGGAGCCGCAAACCTTGATCCAGGCGCCATCGAGTTTGGCAAGCTCCAGAAGTGCCTTCAAAGGCGGCTGCTCGAAGCCGTCTTTGCCCGGCACGCGGCCCATGTGATCGATCACGAAGGGCAGCGGCAGCTTGCGGATCATGTCCGAGAGCGGAACGATGTCCGGCGCATCGAGATGCAGCACGACATGCCAGCCGCGTCCCTTGACGCGGTCCATCACCCGGTTGAACACGGCCATGTCCGGCGCGCCGCCGAGATGCTTGACGAAGTTGAAGCGCACGCCGCGCACGCCGCCAGCGTCGAGCTTGTCGTAGTCCTTGTCGGTGAAGCTGTCGTCGACGATGGCGACGCCCTTGTAGCGCTTCGGATCGGATGCAATGCAATCGAGCATCGCGGCATTGTCGATGCCGTGGCAGCTCGCCTGCACGATCACTGCGCGCTCGACGCCGAGATGATCGTGCAACGCGCGCAGGTGTTCCTTCGGCGCGTCCTCCGGCGTGTAGCGCCGGCTCGGCGCGTAAGGAAACCGGTCGCCTGGGCCGAACACGTGACAATGCGCGTCGGTGCCGCCGGGCGGAACGCGATAGGCGGGCTTGCGCCGGCTCTTCAGCTTCTCAAGAATAGACATGACGCGACCTGTGAACCCGTGCTCAAGGTTCTAGCGAAGCCTCGCCGCCAGTGGAATTGTCTTTTGTCCATCCGGCCTTTGTCGCATCGCGAAAGTCGGCGAACTGGCCCTGCTCGATCGCCGCGCGCATCCCGGCCATCAGCGTCTGGTAGTAGGCGAGATTGATGGTCGACAGCAGCACCGCGCCGAGCATCTCCCCCGCCTTGACGAGGTGGTGCAGATAGGCCCGCGAATAGGTCCGCGCCACCGGGTCCGGACTTTCCGGATCGAGCGGCCTCGGATCGTCGGCAAAGCGGGCGTTCTTCAGATTGAGCGCCCCGAACCGTGTGAACGCGAGCCCATGACGGCCGTTGCGGGTCGGCATCACGCAGTCGAACATGTCGATGCCGCGCGCGACCGCCTCGATCAGATCGTCCGGCGTACCGACGCCCATCAGATAACGCGGTTTGTCCGCCGGGAGCGCCGGCGCGGTTTCCCTAACGACCTTGAGCATCACCGCCTGCGGTTCGCCGACGGCAAGCCCGCCGATGGCGTAGCCCTGAAATCCGATATCCACGAGTTCACGCGCGCTCTGTTGGCGCAACGCCATGTCATCGCCACCCTGCACGATGCCGAACAGCGCAACGCCGGGCCGTGCGCGATCCTCGAACGCCCTCTTGGAGCGCTCCGCCCAGCGCAGCGATAGTGTCATGGCGCGCTCGATCTCGCTGCGCTCCGCCGGCAGCCGCAGACACTCATCGAGCTGCATCGAAATGTCCGCTCCGAGCAGCGCCTGAATTTCGACCGCCCGTTCAGGCGTCAGCGAATACATCGCGCCATCGAGATGCGATTTGAAAGTGACGCCCTGCTCGTCGAGCTTCCTCAGTTGCGAGAGCGACATCACCTGGAAGCCGCCGGAGTCGGTCAGGATCGGCCGCTCCCAGTTCATGAAGGCGTGCAGGCCGCCGAGCTCGGCGATCCGCTCGGCGCTGGGCCTCAACATCAAGTGGTACGTGTTGCCGAGCACGATCTCCGCACCGGTCGCTCGCACCTGCTCGGGGGTGAGCCCCTTCACCGTGCCCTGCGTGCCGACCGGCATGAAGGCCGGCGTCTGCACGGCGCCGTGCGGCGTGACGAACTCGCCGCGCCGCGCCGCGCGGTCGGTCGATTTCAGCGTGAAGGAAAACGGTTCGGTCATTGTCCGGCAGGATAAAGCAGACAGGCGTCGCCATAGGAATAGAAGCGATAGCCGGACGCAATGGCATGGTCGTAGGCGCGCTTCATGGTGTCGAGCCCGCTGAAGGCTGCGACCAGCATGAACAGCGTCGAACGCGGCAGATGGAAATTGGTCAGCATCAGGTCGACCGCCCGGAACCGGTAACCCGGCGTGATGAAAATGTCGGTCTCGCCGGAAAACGGTCTGATCTGCCCGTCGTCTCCGGCGGCGCTTTCAAGTAGCCGCAGCGACGTCGAGCCGACCGCAACGATGCGCCCGCCCTCGGCGCGGTAACCGTTGAGTGTATCGGCAACCTCCGCGGTGACCTCGCCCCACTCCGCATGCATGACATGACCCGACGTGTCCTCGGCCTTGACCGGCAGAAACGTGCCCGGCCCGACATGCAGGGTCACGCGGCGGACATTCACGCCCTTGCGCATCAGCCGCTCGGTCAACTCAGGCGTGAAGTGCAGCCCCGCGGTCGGCGACGCGACCGATCCTTCGATCCTGGCGAAGGCCGTCTGGTAGTCCGTTTTGTCCTGCGCGTCGGGATGGCGCTTCGAGGCGATATAAGGCGGCAGTGGCATGTCGCCCCGTTCTTCGATCGCCTGATCGAGCACCGGGCCGTGAAAACTGAATGAAAGTGTCACTTCACCACCTTCATCTTTCACTGAAACTTGAGCATCGAGCTGGCCGAGGAAGCACACTTTGCCCTCGTCGCCAAAGCGGATGGTGTCGCCAACCTCAAGGCGTTTGGCGGGTCTCACGAAGGCCCGCCAGTGCGAGCCGTCGAGCCGCTTGACCAGCGTCGCCTCGATCGTCGGTTCTGCGCTGCCCCGCCCCATCCGCCGGCCGGTGAGCCGCGCCGGGATCACTTTGGTGTCGTTGACGACCAGTACGTCGCCGGCGCGTAGCAGGTCCGGCAGATCGCGCAGCGTCCGGTCGTCAAGCTCCGGCGGCGCGCCGGGCCGGACGACGAGCAGACGCGCTGCATCGCGCGGGCTCGCGGGCCGCAGCGCGATCCGGTCGGCAGGCAGGTCGAAGTCGAACAGGTCGGTGCGCATTCCGGCAAAGCGAAGGGTGGCGTTTCACCGATCCATAACGCGGAACGCCGCCCCGGTCATCCGGGACGGCGAACCACGAGAGTGCTGAAAAGGACTGGTCGGGCAATCAGCGAACGGCGACGAGACCGGCCGGATCGGTGCCGTAATTCCACACCTGCCGGACCTTGCCGCGCGGTCCAAGCAATTGGACCTGGGTGAGGCCGCCGCGCTCGCCCAGCTTCTGGGCGGCATCGATGGCCTGCATCATGGCTTCGAAGGCGTCCTTATAGGGGCCGAAATGATCGCCGGCGAATTCAATGAACCAGCCATCGGCGCCCTCGCGGACGAAATACCGCTCTCGTTTGCGGCGGCGCCGGCGCTGCCCGCCGAAGAGCGACATCAAGCTGTCGATCGTCTCACGCACAGGAACAGTATCGCGGAGTTGGGGCATGTTCGTATCTCCCACTGCGGTTGAATTCGAACAGACTTGCTTCCGGTTTTTGCAGCGCTCCTTTCGCGACAAGTCCGAACTGAATTCGAAAACTGTGTTGTTGGATTCGAAACAACTCAAGTTCGCCTGAGATGTGTGGCGGAATTGGGCATTTCAAGCCTGCAAAAAACGAATGGTGGCCATTCGCTGATTCCGCCTTGCAGCATGCAATTTGAGCTATGACCGCCGACAAAGGATGCAATCGCCGTGCGGCGTGCCGCCGCAAGCGTCAATTCCGCTCAAGTCTCAATCAGCAGAAGTAATGAGCGATCAGGCGCCCATCGAGGCTTTCACAATTTTGTCCGGATTCTGCACCGGCTCGCCGCGCTTGATCTTGTCGACATTCTCCATGCCTTCGATGACCTGGCCCCAGACCGTGTATTGGCCGTCGAGGAAGGTCGCGTCGTCGAACACGATGAAGAACTGCGAGTTCGCCGAATTCGGATTGGCGGCGCGCGCCATCGAGCAGATGCCGCGCACATGCGGCTCGTCGTTGAACTCCTGCTTGAGGTCCGGATATTTCGAGCCGCCGGTGCCGGTGCCGTGCGGGCAGCCGGTCTGCGCCATGAAGCCGTCGATCACGCGGTGAAACACGATGCCGTCGTAGAAGCCTTCGCTCACCAGCTTCTTGATATGCGCGACATGATTGGGCGCAAGGTCGGGCCGCATTGCGATCACCACATTGCCCTTGGTGGTTTCCAGCGTCAGCGTATCTTCGGGTTTGGCCATCGGTGCTGTCCTTGGTGATGAAATGGAATGACGACGGCCTAGCGGGCGTCGGCGGCGACCTGCATTTTGACGATGCGGTCGGGGTTGGCAACCGGCTCGCCCTTCTTGATCTGATCGACGGTCTCCATGCCGGAGACCACCTCGCCGATCACGGTGTATTTGCCGTTCAGGAACGCGCCGTCGGCATACATGATGAAGAACTGCGAATTGGCGGAATTCGGGCTCTGCGCACGCGCCATGCCGACCACTCCGCGCTTGAACGGCACGTTGGAGAACTCCGCCGGCAGGTCCGGATATTTCGAGCCGCCGGTGCCGTCGCCGCGCGCGCCATCGCCGGTCTGCGCCATGAAGCCCGCGATCACCCGGTGAAACGGCGCATTGTTGTAGAAGCCGTCGCGCGAAAGCTGTTTGATGCGCGCGGCGTGCTGCGGCGCGATGTCAGGACGCAGCTTGATGATAACGCGGCCCTTGGTGGTTTCGAGCAGGATTGTGTTCTGCGGATCCGCTCCGGCCGGCAGCTTCGCTTGCGCGAAAGCAGACGTAGCGACAAACAGCGCGACTAGGATGGCGGTGATGCGGGACATGGAAACTCCGGTCATTGATGTGACGGTCGGAACGGCGGCGGTCGGCGTTTGACCACTAGCCTTTGGATTTGGCTTTCAATCGCCTCGCGACTGATGACGGCACAAACTCGGACACATCGCCGCCCATCGTTGCAATTTGTCGGACCAGTGTGGCGGTGATGGGACGCACCATCGGCGAAGCCGGCAGGAACACCGTCTGGATTTTCGGCGCCATCGCGCCGTTCATGCCCGCCATCTGCATTTCGTAGTCGAAATCGGTGGTGTCGCGCAGGCCGCGGATCAGCAGCGTCGCCCCTGCGCGCTTGGCGGCGGTGACGACCAGCCCGTCGAAAGTGATGACCGTGAGCTTGCAGCCGGCTCTTTTGGCCACCGGCCCGCAGCACTCCTCGAGCATGGTCTTGCGTTCGGCGACCGTAAACATCGGGGCCTTGCCGGGATGGATGCCGATCGCCAGCACCAGCCTGTCGGCGAGCCGCGCGGCGCTGCGCACCACGTCGAGGTGGCCGTTGGTGACGGGATCGAACGAGCCGGCATAGAGGGCGGTTTTCGCCGAAGTCTGAGCCATGGCTGGGGTCTAACCCGCCTCAAACGCACCGGCAAGGTCGCCAAAGCCGCCCTCCACCGACGAAACCGGGGCCTTTTCGTCGGTTTTCGCTTTGAACCTCTGGCCGGTCCGCCGCGACACACCAGCAGACGACGTGAACGTCGCAGCCGCAGGGGACCGCGTCATGCTGAAAGCCACCGCCGCCATCGTATTTTCCGCCCTGGTTGCCGGGGCCATCACCGGATTTCCGCAGATTGTCGAGCCCGTCGAAGCCAGCACCACCGTGAATATCACCGCCGCCAGTCCGGCGCCGGCCTGCCCGCAGCGCGGCTGGCCCTACAACCATTGCGGCGATGTCGGCAAGGGCTTCAACGGCGTGCGCCTCGTCGCCGTCGACCGTCTGCGCTGAACCTCACGACCACCCGCAGCATCGGCGGGCTGCCGGTGTTAGTCTCCCATACAGGGAGAAAAGTCCGATGCGTGGCCTGATCCGGTTTGCGACGTTATCGCTCGCGCTCGTCTTTTCCGAGCCGGCGCGCCCCCAGGTGCCGCCGTCCGAAGGCGAGTTGCGCAGCTATGCCGGCCTGCACGCCGCCGCTGCCCGTGGCGACGCCGCCGACATCGAAAAGCTCGTCAAGGCGGGCGCCCGGATCGATGCGCAGGACAGCCGCAGCCGTACGCCGCTGCACGTTGCGGCCTTTTTCCGCCGCCACGATGCGGCGCGGACCTTGATCCGGCTCGGCGCCAATGTGAATGCGCTGGAGCAGCAGCAGTACGACGTCATCACCATCGCCTCGGTCAACGACGACGTCGAGATGCTCAAGATCGCCATTGCCGGCGGCGGCAACGCACGCGCGATCACCAGCCCCTATCAGGGCACGGCCCTGATTGCCGCGGCACACCTCGGCCACGCGGACATCGTGCGGACGTTGATCGCCGCGAAGGCGCCGCTCGACCACGTCAACAACCTCGGTTGGACCGCGCTGATCGAGTCGATTGTGCTCGGCAATGGCGGCAAGGGCCACATCGACACGCTGGAAGCACTCGTCAAGGCCGGCGCCAATGTCAATCTCGCCGACCGCAACGGGTCATCGCCGCTCGCGCTCGCGCGTGGCCGCGGCTATACCGAGATGGTCAAAATCCTCGAGGCTGCGGGTGCGCGCTAGCCTGCATTACTTGTTCACTTCAGCCGGCGATTTGTCGCGCATGCCGGGCCACTTGGTATTGGCCTGCTGGATGAAGCCCTTGGTGTCCGCCTCGAACTTGCGGCCGACGCTGCGGTTGATATTGAGATAGAGCTTGCCGTCGACGATCTTCCAGACCTCCGGATCGCCGTCGACCTTGTAGCCATTGGCGACACCATAGGCGCAGAAGCCGCCATAGACCGGAACATACTTGTCCGGTTCCTTCGCGAAAGCATCGCGATTGGCCGCGCTGACGAAGTGGAAGGTCGCACCGTTGTGGCTGGCGGTGATCTTGTCGGACCCTTTAGCCGGCTTGCCGGTGGTGAAGTAGGCGACCGGATCGTAACCGCGCAACAGCAATCCCTTGTCGTCGACATTGAACTGATAGGATTTTGTCTGCGCCAATGCCGGGCTGGCCGTAACCGCGCCGCCGATGATCGCGGAAATTGCGATGGCAACCGCGAGCCGGACAAAACCGCTGAACACAGAAGACATCGTTTACTCCCGCCTGATGGTCTATCGCTTGCGGCCGTACCCGGCCGCGCTCGGCGGACGCTGGCATGCTCTCGCTGCCGCCGGAATTCACAATCGCGGGAGGCCTGCACGCCTCACCGCGACGTGACTTCGGTTCGCCGGTTCACACGCGAACGTGATGGGCGTCGGTATCCGCATCTTGGCATGCTGCCGGCCGAATTGGGTATGACTCGACACCATCCGGGACACCGGACCAGCGGAGGAAATCCATGAAACGGAAGAACCTGTCGAAGAGTGCGGTGACGGCCATGCTCGTGGCCGGCGGCCTTGTCGCGGCGCTGCCCGGCATCACGCCCGCGCGCGCAAGCTGCGGACCGAGCGGACGCTGCAGCCCCGGCCCGGTCACCAAGTCCAGCAACCCCTGCGCCGGAAAGAAGACGGCCGGGAACCCTTGTGCCGGCAAGAAAAAGTAGCCGATTGATTCCAGGATACCATCACACGAGGATCCCTATGACGAAGCGCAAGACAACACAATCGTCGAAAAGTGCGGTGACCGCGATGCTGGTTGCCGGAGGCCTTGTCGCCGCGCTGCCCGGCATCACCCCGGCTCGCGCGCAATGCGGCTCGACCAAGGCGCCCTGCGGCGGCTACAAGTCGAGCAGCAGCAACCCGTGCGCAGGCAAGAAATCCGCCGACAAGAAGAAATAAGCTCGCTGTCGGATCCAATGCGTGAACGGGCGGCTGGCAACAGCCCGCCCGTTTTGTTTTGATGGCGCGCACCGAGACGACCCGACAATGAGCGAACCGCTGCTCGCACCTCCGTTCGACGATCTTGCGCCGCTGCCGCCGGAACGCCGCGCCGCGATGCGCGTGGCTGCCGACGAACTGATGGAGACGCTCGAGGCGTTCACCCGCGCGGGCCGCCACCCCGTTCGGGACGTGCTGGCCGCGAGCAGCGAAGCCTTCACGCGCTGGTCGCATTACCCGCCCGGCGACGTTCAGGATCGCGGCAGCGGCTCGCTGTGGTTCTATCACGCGCACGATGAAAGCGAGGCGCGCGCCTTCGGCGAGCACGGCCACTTCCATTGCTTCTCCTATACGGAGAACCTGCCGCAGGGCGCGGTTCCGCTCGCCCTGCCCGCCAATGCCGACCATGCCAAAGGCGGGCTCGTCCATCTTGCCGCGATCTCGTTCGATCCGAACGGCGCGCCGCTGCGCCTCTTCGCCACCAATCGCTGGGTCACCGACGAGTGGATGTATCCCGCCGCCGACGTGGTGCCGCTGCTCGATCGTTTCACATTGAATGACGACGGCGACTTCGCGCTGGTGAGCCGCTGGCTCTCCGCCGTCCTGCGCCTGTTTCAGCCGCAGATCGCCTGGCTCCTGCATGAGCGCGACCGCGTTCTTGCCGAACGCCGCGCACGCGATCCCGCAGGATTTTCCGAAGACGAGTCGCTCGAAGTTACGTCGCTGATCGCGTTTGATCTCGACCGTCACATTGCTGCAGTCGAGCGCGCCGGCACTATCGCGAACTGAGCGGCCCGGTCGGGCCGACCCGCCTAAGCGGGCCGGCGGGCCAGCGACAGCCAGATTCCGCCACCGATCAGCGCAAGGCCGGAGGCACGGCCGAGCCACTTGGTGCTGCCCGGCCGCAGAAAGAACTTGCGGCCCGCGCCCGCGATCAGCGCGTAACCCATGTCGGTCACGCCCGCGAAGGTGATGGCGACCGAGCACATCACGAACAACTGCCAGCCGGCCGGCAAAGCCGGATCGACGAATTGCGGCAGGAACGCCGTGAAGAAAGCGATCGTCTTCGGATTGGTGATCGCGACGATGAAGCCGCGCATGAAATGCACGCTACGCGGCGGCTCGACCGGCTGCACCACGCCAGCGTTACGCCAGGCCTGGATGCCGAGCCAGATCAGATAGGCGGCGCCCGCCCAGCGCATGATCTCGAACAGGAAAGCGGCGTATTTGATGATAACGTTGAGGCCGGCCGCGATCGCCGCGACCAGAATGGCGTTGCCGAGCATTGTGCCGGACACCGTAATCATCGCGGCCTTGATCCCGCGCGTCGCCGCCGTTGAAATCACCAGCGTCACGATCGGCCCCGGCGTGAGAACCAGCACGGCGGTGATAAGAAGAAACGCGGAAAACAGTTGCCAGTTCATCTTACGCCGCCCTGCTGTTTCTACTCGCTGCCTTCGTCGTCCTTCAGGTGTTCGACCGAGACGACTTTCTCATCCTCCGCAGTCGAGAACACGATCACGCCCTGCGTCGAGCGCCCGGCAATGCGGATGCCGTCGACCGCGGTGCGAATGAGCTTGCCGCCGTCGGTGACCAGCATGATCTGGTCGCTTTCCTCGACCGGGAACGAGGCGACGAGATGCCCGATCTTGTCGCGGACTTTCTTCTTGCCCTTCGGGCCTTCGAGAATGGCCATCGCGACGATGCCTTTGCCGCCGCGGCTGGTGATCCGGTATTCATAGGACGACGAGCGCTTGCCATAGCCGCGCTCGGATACCGTCAAGACAAACTGTTCCGCCGCCGACAGTTCGACGTAGCGCTTCTCGCCGAGCTCGATGGCACCGGCGGTCTCCTCGGCGTCGTCCTCGGTCTCGACGATGTCTTCCTCGCCGCCGCGCCGCACCGCGCTCGCGCGCTTGAGATAGGCAGCGCGCTCTTCCGCCGTCGCATCCGAATGGCGCAGGATCGACATCGAAATGACTTCGTCGCTCTCGGCGAGATCGATGCCGCGCACGCCGCGCGAGGTGCGTCCCTGAAACACCCGCACGTCGGTGACCGGGAAGCGGATGCACTGGCCGCCCGACGCGGTCAGCAGCACGTCGTCCTTTTCGGTGCAGATCTGCACGTTGACGCTCGACTCGCCCTCTTCGAGCTTCATCGCGATGATGCCGGAGGGCCGCACGTCGGCGAAATCCGACAGCTTGTTGCGGCGGACGGTGCCGCTCGTTGTCGCGAACATCACATCGAGCTCGCCCCAGCGCGCCTCGTCTTCCGGCAACGGCATGATGGTCGAAATGATCTCGCCCTGCTGAAGCGGCAGGATGTTGATGAGCGCCTTGCCGCGCGCCTGCGGCGCCGCGACCGGGAGCCGCCACACCTTCTCCTTGTAGACCTTGCCGCGCGAGGAGAAATACAGCACTGGCGCATGCGTCGAGGCAACGAACAGCCGCGACACGAAATCCTCCTCGCGCGTCTGCATGCCGGAGCGGCCCTTGCCGCCACGGCGCTGCGCGCGATAGGTCGAAAGCGGCACGCGCTTGATGTAGCCCTGGTGCGAGACGGTCACCACCATCTCTTCGCGGGTGATGAGATCCTCGTCGGCAACCGCGCCGGTGGCTTCCGCGATCACGGTGCGGCGCGGCGTGGCGAAGTCGGCTTTCACCTGCATCAATTCGGACTTGATGATCGACTGGATGCGGGCGCGCGACCGCAGAATGTCGAGATAATCGGAGATTTCCGCGGCGAGCTTGTCGAGTTCGTCCTTGATCTCGTCGCGGCCGAGTGCGGTCAAGCGCTGCAATCGCAAATCGAGGATAGCCTTGGCCTGATCCGCCGACAGGCGAATGGTGCCGTCCTTCGACAGCGTGTGGCGCGGATCGTCGATCAGCGTCACCATCGCCGCCATGTCCTTGGCCGGCCAGTCACGCCCCATCAGCGCCTCGCGCGCTTCGTTGGGATCCTTGGCCGAGCGGATCAGCTTGATGATCTCATCGATGTTGGCGACCGCGATGGCGAGGCCGACCAACACATGCGCGCGGTCGCGCGCCTTGCCGAGCAGGAACTTGGTCCGCCGCGAGATAACTTCCTCGCGGAAGTTGACGAAGCTCGCCAGCATATCCTTGAGCGTCATCACCTGCGGACGGCCGCCCTCGAGTGCCACCATATTGGCGCCGAAGCTCGTCTGCAGCGGCGTGAAGCGGTAGAGCTGGTTCAGCACGACGTCCGGCACCGCCTCGCGCTTGAGTTCGATCACCACGCGATAGCCATCGCGGTCGGACTCGTCGCGCAGGTCGGCAACGCCGTCGATTTTCTTCTCGCGCACCAGTTCGGCGATGCGCTCGACCATTGCCGCCTTGTTCACCTGATACGGAATTTCGGTGATGACAAAGGCCTCGCGCTCCTTGCGCACCGTCTCGGTATCGACCTTGCCGCGCATCACAATGGAGCCACGCCCGGTCTTGTAGGCGGCGTGGATGCCGTCGCGGCCGAGAATGATGCCGCCGGTCGGGAAATCCGGGCCCGGCACGATCGCGATCAGCTCGTCGATGCTGATATCCGGCTTGTCGATCAGCGCGATGCTGGCGTCGACGATTTCGCCGAGATTGTGCGGCGGAATGTTGGTCGCCATGCCGACCGCGATGCCGCCGGCGCCGTTGACGAGCAAATTCGGAAACCGCGCCGGCAACACCGACGGTTCGCGCTCGGTGTTGTCGTAATTGTCGTGGAAATCGACGGTGTCCTTGTCGATGTCCTCAAGCAGCGCGAGCGCAGGCTTCGCAAGCCGCGACTCCGTGTAGCGCATCGCCGCGGGCGGATCGCCGTCGACCGAGCCGAAATTGCCCTGCCCGTCGATCAGCGGCAGGCGCATCGAGAAGTCCTGCGCCATGCGGACGAGTGAATCGTAGATCGCCTGGTCGCCGTGCGGGTGATATTTGCCCATCACGTCGCCGACGATGCGCGCCGACTTGACGTATTTCTTGTCCGGCGTGTGCCCCTGCTCGTTCATCGAGTAGAGGATGCGCCGGTGTACCGGCTTCAACCCGTCGCGCGCGTCGGGCAGCGCGCGCGATACGATCACGCTCATCGCGTAATCGAGATAGCTGCGCTTCATCTCGTCGGTGATCGAGATGGGCCGCACGTCGGAGGGGCTTCCGTCCCCCGTTTTCGGGTTATCGGCGTCGGACAAGACGGCTGTTCCGGGTAAAAAGTCGGTCCATTTTTCTAGCTGATTCAGCCCCCCAAAGCCACGCGAAACTGGCTGTCATACACGCTATTTTCTCTCATTGATTCAGCGCCTTATGAACGATTTTGACGTGCCGATTTGACCTCCTTTTGCCGTCCGGGCCGCGCTCGATTGTCGGCCGAATTGACCGCCTCCAACCGCCCTATTACGTCCGTCTCCATGCTGGCCAATCTCCCGCTCGAATTCGCCGTCTCCGCGCTGGTCACGCTGTTCGTCGTGGTCGATCCGCTCGGCCTGGTACCGACCTTTCTGGCGATCACTCACGGCCTGCCGGACAAATCGCGCCGCCAGGTTGCGCTGCGCGCCTGCCTGATTGCCATCGCTATTCTTGCCGGCGCGGCGCTGATCGGCGACTGGCTGCTGCGCACGCTGTCGATCTCGTTGCCGGCGTTCCGGATTGCCGGCGGCTTGCTGTTGTTTTCCATCGCGTCCGAAATGGTGTTCGGCGTGCGTATCACCCGGCAGACCAGCACCGCCGAACAGGCGATTGAAGATCACGTCCGCAACATCGCCGCCTTTCCGTTGGCGATCCCGTTGATGGCGGGCCCCGGCGCCATTACCGCGACCGTGCTGCTCGCCGGCCGCGGCGACGGCGATCTCAAGCGGCTTTCCATCCTGCTCGGCGTCGTCGCCGTCGTGATCCTGGCATGTCTGGTCGTTTTCCTGGCCGCGTCCCGGATCGGTAAACTGCTCGGCACGACCGCCAACGTCGTGCTGTCGCGCCTCCTCGGCGTCCTGCTCGCCGCGCTCGCCGTGCAGTTCGTGATCGACGGCGTGCGCGCGGTGTGGAACTGAGGGCATGATCCCGAAAAGTGGGAACCGGTTTTCGGACAAGATCATGCCCTTAAAAGATTGACGCCATGTGGTCGGAACCCGTCGACCAGTATTGCGAGCGCGTCAGCCCGGCGTTCTGGGCCGAGCCGGTCAATGCGGTCACCAATCTCGCCTTCCTTCTTGCCGCACTGGCCGCGTTCCTGCTGTGGCGTCGTGACGGCAACCGCGACTGGCCGGTGCTGGCGTTGATCGTCGTCGTCATGCTGATCGGCCTTGGCTCCTTTGCCTTCCACACGCTTGCGACACGCGGCGCGCGGCTGCTCGACGTGGTGCCGATCGGCATCTTCATCTACGGCTATCTGACGCTGGCCTTGCGCCGCTTTCTCGGCATGCCGTGGACCGCGCTGATCCTCGTCCTGCTGGCCTTCATCGCGTTGACGCAGTTGCTCGCGTCCGCGGTGCCGCGTGAATTCCTCAACGGCTCTTCCGGTTATTTCCCGGCGCTCGCCGCCTTGATCGTGGTCGGCGCGCTGACGCACGACCGCGCCATCCGCACCGGCATGTTCGCTGCAGCCGCCACCTTCATCGCCTCGCTCGCCTTCCGCATCGTCGACCTCGACATCTGCGCGGCCGTCCCCACCGGCACGCATTTCCTCTGGCACGTGCTCAACGCGATGGTGCTCTACATCCTGCTGCGCACCGCCGTCGCCGCTGCCAGCGGCCGGCAGCATCCTTTGCGCGGGAATGCTAGTGTTTCACGCTGATTCTCTATGACCATGCCGAGGAGCGCCGACCATGAGCAAGCCCGCCGGCATGCGGGCCTCCGCCGAGGCAAAAAAAGCTCGAATGGACGGCGGCTTCGACGCAACCGCGGCGTTCCAGCAAGGTATCGCGCTGCAGCAGCAGGGACGGCGTGACGAGGCGCTGGCCGCTTATCGCCAGATCCTGCAACACGTCCCGGAGCACTTCGATGCGCTGCATCACCTCGGCATTCTGGAGGCGCAGGCCGGCCGCCTCGCGCAAGCCGACGAGTTGCTGCGCAAAGCGCTCAAGATTAACCCCGCCTCGGCGGAAGCGTATGCCAATCACGGGATTTTTCTCTTCGACCTGCGCCGCTATGACGACGCGCGCGCCAGTTATGAGAAGGCGATCGCGCTGAAGCCTTCGCTGGCGCAGGCGCATAATGGCTACGCGCGGGTTCTGGCCTATTTCGGCCGCCTCGACGAAGCACTCGCGAGCTACGACCGCGCCATCGCCGTCAAGCCTGACTACGCGGAAGCGCTGTCAAATCGTGGCGGCCTCCTGCTGATCTACTCGAGGATCGACGAGGCCTTTGCCAGCTATCAACGCGCGCTGGCGGCGCGGCCGAATTACCCGTCCGCGCTGATCGGGATCGGCAATGTGCTTTACAAGAAAAGGCAATTCAGCCTCGCGGCCGACGCCTGCCAGCGCGCCCTGGCCATCAATCCGAGCTCCGCGCAAGCGATGGGGCTGTTCGGCCAGTGCCTCGTGCAAATGGGCCGCTTCGATGAGGGCGTCGCTCGCCTGCAGCAGGCCCTCGCGCTTCCAGGCGCCGACCACAATCTCGTGACCAATTTTATATTTTCATTCGATCTTTCTCCCGGCACCGGCTTTGCCGAGCACCAGCGGGCGCGCAGGCTCTGGTGGGACATGTTCACCGCCCGAACCGTCCTCGAGCCCTGCCTCGCCCACAAGAATTCCCGCGACCCCGAACGCCGTCTTGTGATCGGCTATGTATCGGCGGACTTTAATTCGCATTCAGCCGCATTCGTGTTTGGGCCGGTCATCCACAATCACGACAAGAGTCGTTTCGAGACTGTCTGCTATTCGAATTCCACAACCGACGACGCGATCACGCAAAAATTCCGGCAGAGCGTGGACCGCTGGCGGCAGGTTGATTTGTTGTCCGATAATGCGCTGTTCGACCAGATTCAGGCGGACGGTGTCGATATTCTGGTCGATCTCTCGGGACATACGCAGGGGTCGCGCCTCGAAGTGTTCGCCCGCAAGCCAGCTCCCGTGCAGGTGACGGCTTGGGGTTCGCTCGCCGGCACGGGCCTGCCGACCATCGACTACCTGTTTTCGGATCCGGTCCTTGTCCCGGACGCAGTTCGGTCGCTCTTCGCCGAGAAGGTCTACAACCTGCCTTGCGCGCAGATCATCGAGCCGCCGAAATACGATCTGCCGCCGGCGGAGCCGCCGGTCTTGCGCAACGGTTACGTCACCTATGGCGTCTTTAACCGGATCATCAAGGTGTCGCCACAGTCGCTTGATGTTTGGGCACGAATCCTGGCCGCAGACGCCCGCTCCCGCCTCATCTTCAAGCACCAGACCATCGACGACCCCGTCGTTCGTCAGGCGCTTCTTGAGAAACTGGCGCGGCACGGCATTCCGGCCGAGCGCGTCGACCTGCTGGGGACGACGTCGCGCCAGCTCCACCTCAAGGCGATGCACGACATCGACATCAGCCTTGACCCGTTTCCGCAAAACGGCGGCGTCAGCACCTGGGAGCCGCTCATCATGGGCGTGCCGGTGGTGGCGAAGCTCGGCAATGCCGTGCCGAGCCGGGTGTCGGGCGCGATCCTCGCAGCGCTCGGGCTGAACGACTGGATTGCGGAGAGCGACGACGACTATGTGCGCATCGCGTTGGCGCTGGCTTCCGACCCGCAACGTCTGGCCGAATTGCGCCGGTCGCTTCCCGCCACGATTGCCGCGTCGCCGGCCGGCAGTCCCGTCGCCTATACTCAAGCGGTCGAGGCCGCCTATCGCACGATGTGGAAGAATTATTGCGAGCGAACCCGGCCACTGCAGCCGGCGGCAGCCAGCACCTGAAAATACGAAGGCCCGCGCCGGGGTCACCCCGCGCGGGCCGTAACGTTAGAACGTGAAATCCTAGAACGGAATCTCGTCGTCCATGTCGTCGCGCTTGCCTGCGCCGGCCATCGCAGGCTGCCGGCCGCGCGAGGCACCGCCGCCGGACATGCCGGAGCCGGACGCGCCAAAGTCGTCGCCGCTGTCGGACGACGCGCCGCCGCCTCCGCCGCGGCCGTCGAGCATGGTGAGCGACGAGTTGAACCCCTGCAGGACCACCTCGGTCGTATACTTCTCGTTGCCGTCCTTGTCGGTCCATTTGCGCGTCTGCAGCGCGCCCTCGAGATAAACCTTCGCGCCCTTCTTCAGGTACTGCTCGACGATCTTGCACAGGCCTTCGTTGAAGATGACGACGCGATGCCATTCCGTCTTTTCGCGGCGTTCGCCGGTGTTCTTGTCACGCCAGCTTTCCGAGGTCGCTACCCGCAGATTGGCGACCGGACGGCCGTCCTGAGTGCGGCGGATTTCCGGGTCCGCCCCGAGATTGCCGATCAGGATTACTTTGTTCACGCTACCCGCCATGTTGCTCTCCGATGTTGTGTTCTCGCTTACCGATGCTGGCTCGCTGACGTCGCAATGACCGCCCGCGCTCGCCCGAGCGGGCGTGGCGCGCGGTCACCCTAGTCGCCTGTCAGCGGTTCCGCCGCCGCGCTCCGGCTTTTCCACGGTGGAATTTCGCCGCCGGTCACCATCCGTTAACCCTATCTCAATTAGTTCTCGTTCTGTTCTAAACGAATCATCAAGATCAATCAAGCACTTAGTTGAAGACTTTGGATGTCAATGTGTCTTCCGGGTCACAGCTCGAATCATCCACAAGATATAGACACGGGCA
>JBFWZV010000021.1:0-52119 GCA_050184975.1 Pseudolabrys sp.
AGCGTCGAAGGCGGCGGCTGTTCCGGCTTTCAGTACAAGTTCGATCTCGAGCGCGCCAGAGCCGAAGACGATCTGGTGATTTCCCGCGACGGCGCCACCGTGCTGATCGACTCCGTCTCCGTCGAATACATGGCAGGTTCGGAGATTGATTTCGTCGACGGCCTGATCGGCGCCTCGTTCAAGGTTCTCAATCCGAAGGCCACCGCGTCCTGCGGCTGCGGGACGAGCTTCTCGCTCTAAATCCCGTCGTTGACGGCGCCCTACTCCGCCGCGACCGCAGGCTTGGCCGGCGGCACGTCTTCGTGCTGCGGCTCGAGCCGCCGCTTGAGCTGGCGGTCGAAGCGGTCGAGATAGATGAAGATCACGGGCGTAATGTAGAGCGTCAACAGTTGGCTCATGATCAGGCCGCCGACCACCGAGATGCCGAGCGGCTGACGCAGCTCCGCGCCGGTCCCCGTGCCGATTGCAATCGGCAGCGCGCCGAAGATCGCCGCAAACGTCGTCATCATGATCGGGCGGAACCGCAGCGACGCCGCTTCGCGAATGGCGGCCTCGGCCGAGAGGCCGACGCGGCGCCGTTCGATCGCGAAATCGATCATCATGATCGCGTTCTTCTTGACGATGCCGACCAGCATCACGATGCCTATCATCGCGATCACCGACAGGTCCATCTTGAACAGCATCAGCGTCAGGATCGCGCCGATGCCGGCTGACGGCAGGCCGGAGATGATCGTGATCGGGTGGATGAAGCTCTCGTAGAGAATGCCGAGCACGATGTAGGCGGCGAACACGGCGGCCAGAATGAGGATGCCCTGCCCGCGCAGCGAATCCTGGAACACCTGCGCGGTGCCCTGGAAGCCCGTGGTGATGGTCGCCGGCACGCTCGCGTCGCGCTCGAGCTTCGTGATCGCGTCGACGGCGTCGCCGAGCGAATGGCCCGGCGACAGATTAAACGAGATGGTGACGGCCGGCTGCTGACCCTGGTGATTGACCTGAAGCGGGCCGACGGTCGGCACGAAGCGGGTGACCGCCGACAACGGCACGGTCGTTCCCTTCGAGGTCTTGAGGTAGATGCGGTTCAGGTCGTTCGGGCTCTGCTGATATTCCGGCTTGCTTTCGAGAATGACCTGATAGTCGTTCGCCGAGGTGTAAATCGTCGCGACCTGCCGCGAGCCGAAAGCGTTGTAGAGTTCCTGCCGGACCTGATCGATGGTGACGCCGTAGATCGACGCCTTTTCGCGGTCGACCTCGATGGTCACCTGCGGGTTCTTGATGTAGAGATCGGTCGTCACGTCGCGAAGCGACGCAACTTTCTCCATCTTCTCCTGCATGATCGGCGCGAAGTGATAAAGCGCCTCGGTATCGTTCGATTGCAGCGTATACTGGAACTCGCTCTTGTTGAGCCGCCCGCCCAGCCGGATGTTCTGGATCGGCTGGAAGAAGATGCGAATGCCGGGCACCGCGTTCGATTTGGCGCGCAGCCGGCCGATGACGTCCTTCAATGCCCCGCGTTCGTCACGACTCTTCAGCGCAATCAGCATGCGTCCGCTGTTCGGCAGCGAATTGGGCCCGCCGGAGCCGACCGTCGAATTGATGTAATCGACCGCCGGGTCTTTGCGAACGATATCGGCGACCTTGTGCTGCAGCGCGACCATCGCCTCAAAGCCGACGTCGGTCTTTCCCTCGGTGACTCCGATCAGGTAGCCGGTGTCCTCGGTCGGGAAGAAGCCCTTCGGAATTGCAACATAAAGCCAGGCGGTGCCGACGATGGTGGCCAGCGTCACCATCAGCATCGCGAACTTGAAGGCGAGCACGCGATCAAGCGACCATTCGTAGGCGCGGCGCGTAGCCTCGAAGCCGCGTTCGAAGGCGCGCAGGACCACGTTTTCCTTTTCATCGCCGCGATGCCCCTTGAGCACGCGCGCGCACAACATCGGCGTCAACGTCAGCGACACAAATCCGGAAATAATGATCGCCACCGAGATCGTGACCGCAAATTCGCGGAACACGCGGCCGACCATGCCGCCCATCAAGAGCACCGGAATGAACACCGCGATCAGCGATACCGTAATCGATACGATCGTAAAGCCGACCTCGCGCGAGCCCTTCAGTGCCGCTTCGAACGGCTTCATGCCGCCTTCGATGTGGCGCACGATGTTTTCCAGCATCACGATGGCGTCGTCGACCACGAAACCGACCGACAGCGTCAGCGCCAGCAGCGTCATGTTGTTGACGGAGAACCCGAACAGATACATCGCCGCGAAGGTGCCGATCAGCGAGATCGGTACCGCCAGCCCCGGAACGATGGTGGCCGATGCCTTTCGCAGGAACAGGAAGATCACCATAATGACGAGAAGGAAGGCGATGCCGAGCGTCTCCTGCACGTTCCACACCGCATCGCGGATCGACAGTGAGCGGTCGAACAACGTCGCGATCTGGATCGCCTGAGGCACCTGCAGCCGCATCTGCGGCAGCCGCTCTTTCACCATGTCGATCACGGCGACGGTGTTGGCGTCAGGCTGGCGCTGGATCGCAAGCACGATCGCGCGCTCGTCGTTGTACCAGGTGGCAATCTTGTCGTTCTCGACGCTGTCGATGACGCGCGCGATCTCGTTGAGCTTGATCGGCGCGCCGTTGCGATAGGCGACGACGACGTCGCGATAGTCGGCCGCCTTCTGCATCGCGCCGGTCGCGAGCAGCGTCACCGAGCGCTCCTTGCCCGACAGCGAGCCGACCGGTGCCGACGAGTTGGCCTTGGCGACGACGGTCTTGATGTCATCGAGCGAGATGTTGCGCGCCGCCGCGGCAACCGGGTCAACCTGCACCCGAACCGCGAACTTCTGCGCCCCGTAGACCAGCACCTGAGCGATGCCCGGCAACTGCGAGATCTGCGGCGCCAGCACCGTCTCGGCATATTCGTTGATCGCCGACAGCGGCATGCTGTCGGAGCGCATGGAGAGATACAGCACCGGGAAATCGCCCGGATTCACTTTCCGGAAGTAGGGCGGCGATGTCATTTCGACCGGCAGCCGACGCTGCGCGACCGCGAGCGCAGTCTGCACATCGAGCGAGGCACCGTCGATATTGCGGCCAAGGTCGAACTGGACGGTGATACGGGTCGAGCCGAGCGAAGACTCCGAATTCATCGACGAGATGCCGGCGATGGTGGAGAGCTGGCGCTCGATTGGCGAGGCGACCGACGCCGCCATCGTCTCAGGCGACGCACCCGGCAGCGAAGCGGTGATCTGGATGGTCGGGAAGTCGACGGCCGGCAGCGCTGCGACCGGAAGGAGCCGGTAGGCGAAGGCGCCGAACACGATCAAGGACGCCGTCATCAGTGTCGTGAGAACCGGACGGCGAATGCACAGCTCGGAGAGATTCATAGATCAGCTTCCCGCTGCCGCCTTGGGCTGGCGGATGTTGACCCGCGCGCCGTTCGTCAGCCGCAAATGCCCTTCGGTCACGACGGTTTCACCGTCTTTCAGGCCGGACTCGATGACCGTCTCGGAGCCGACCTGACGCCCTGCCTTCACTTTACGAACCTTTGCAACTCCGCCTTCGACCACGAACACGATGCTGCCAGCCTGGCTGACCTGCACCGCGTCGGTCGGCACCATAACCGCCTGCTCGCTGCGCAGCGTCAGTTCGGTCGTCACCAGCGTGCCCGGCCACAGAACTTCGTTCTGGTTGCGCATCGTGGCGCGAATGGTCGCCATGCCGGTCGTCGGATCGACCGTATTTTCAATCATGCTGACCTGACCTTCGACGCGCGTCGCCTGTCCCGGGATGACGACTTCCACGGTCGCGGTTTCGGCTGCGATCGCGCGGCGGATCTCCGGCAATTCGTTCTGCGACATCGTGAAGCTGACATAAACCGGCGTCGTCTGATTGATCGTCGCCATCGGCGTGGTGTCGGCCTGGCGCACGAAGTTGCCGACCTTCAGATTGGCCATGCTGATGCGCCCGGAGATCGGCGCCCGGATAGAGCAATAGCCTTTCTGCACGGTAAGATTTTCAAGCTGCGCGCGGCTGGATTCCGCTGTCGCGCGCGAGATGTTCACCTGGGTCTGCGCGTTGTTGAGCGTCACCACAGGAGTCGCGTTACGGGCGGCAAGTTCCGAATAGCGTTCGACGTCCCGCAATGCCTGCGCCAGCGTCGCTTCGGCACCAGTGATGACCGCCTGGACCCGCTTCATTTCTGCGTCGATCTGACGGCAGTCGAGCGTAAACAGAAGATCGCCCTCTTTCACGCGGGCGCCGTCCTGGAAGTGAACGTCGACGATCGTGGTCTCAAGCCGCGCCTTGATGGCGACGCTGGCGATCGGCGTGACGGTGCCGAGCGCCTCGAGGCGAATGGGCACGGTCTTGTTGGTCGCGCGCGCGACTTCCACGGGCACGGCACGGGCCGCCGGCGCGCGCGCCGTCGGGGGTTCGCCATCAGCCCAAATCGTTGTCCGGACAACGAAAGCGCCACCAAGCGCCGCCAGTAGGACGGCCCCGAACAGCCATTTCCGCTTGCTCATGGAAGACTTATCCGGCCGGGGCATCTGAGTTGCCCGGGCGCTCCCTCATTCCGCGGAACAGATCGCGTAGACTGAGAATTGGGCCGCGTTGTGTAATCTCTACCATGACAGCCGTAAAAAATGCAGCCGTGCCCCTGGCTGGTAAACCCTGGCTGAACCCGGTTATTTACCGGGACATTGGAGCCGGTTTCATGCGGATCGCCACCTGGAACGTAAATTCGATCAAACAACGTCTGGAACACCTGACGGCATGGCTCGCCGAGCGGCAGCCGGACATTGTCTGCCTCCAGGAGATCAAATGCGTCACCGAGGCCTTTCCACGCCTCGAAATCGAGGCACTGGGGTACAATGTCACCGTCCACGGCCAGAAGGGTTTCAACGGGGTCGCGCTGCTGTCCCGTTATCCGATCGATGAGGTCAAACACGGCCTCGATGGCGACGACCAGGACGTTCAGGCCCGCTTCATCGAGGCGGAGATCTCGACAAAGTCGGGCGTCCTGCGGGTCGCCTGCCTCTATTTGCCAAATGGCAATCCTGTCGATTCTGAAAAATATCCATACAAACTCAAGTGGATAGATCGTCTTATTCACTTTTCACATGAACGACTTAAACTGGAAGAACCCTTTGTTTTAGCTGGCGATTTCAACGTCATTCCGACCCCCGCCGACGTTCATGACCCCGCCAGTTGGGCCAACGACGCACTGTTCCTGCCGCAAACCAGGGCGAAGTTTCGGGAATTGACCGCTCTCGGCCTCACCGACGCAATCCGCGCGGTGAACGATGCCGAGGGTATCTACACATTCTGGGACTACCAGGCCGGCGCCTGGCAGAAGGACAATGGCATCCGCATTGACCACTTGCTGTTGTCGGCGCAGGCGGCTGATCGGCTCATGGACGCCGGCATCGACCGCCATGTCCGCAGCTGGGAAAAGCCGTCGGACCACGTCCCTGTCTATATCGACCTCGATATCGCGGCGACCTAGATCGATGCCCACCGCGTCGCCGCGCGCACCCGTCAGGCCGCTTGTCGGTCAGCGCCCGCGGGCGCACAATTCGGCTGCGCGGCCAACAAGCGCGGCGGGTTGAGAGGCCCGACCAGCAAACGCGTGCAAAATTCGCACGGTGGGGTTTGGTGCCTGGGGAATCGACGTCGGAAACGTCGCCGCTGCGCGTCGGCGACACCGCTTCGGCCCGCATGCCTGAGGAGCTCAAGGGGCGCTCCATTGCCGGCGCCCTGCGGGTGATCTTCACGGCAGCCGCGATTCTTTCGACCATCCTCGTCCTCAACCAACTGCTCAACCTGCAGCTGTTTGCCGGCATTGTCTTCATCGAGAACCGCTATCTGTTCCTGCTCGCGGCAATGCTGTTTCCGCTGATCTTCCTGATCTTCCCCGCCTTGCCCGCTCATGCCGATGCAACGCCCTGGTACGACTGGCTGATCGCCGGCGCGGCTTGTGCGATGCTCGTCTGGTTTGCCGGACAGGCCGACGCGATTTTGAGCGAAGGCTGGGAATACAACTCGCCGCCGCTCGCCAAATTCTTCGCCGCGGTGCTCTGGCTCTTCATTCTCGAAGCGCTGCGGCGAACCAACGGCCTCGCGATGACTGTCGTCGTCGGGGTCTTTTCATTGTACCCGATCGTCGCCGGCATCATTCCAAATCCGCTGCGGGGCAATCCGCAGCCACTGGCGGATACGCTGGCGTATCATCTCGTGAGTTCGGAATCGGCCTTCGGCATTCCGATGCGCGCCTTCGCCGAAATCGTGGTCGGCTTTATCGTATTCGGCGTCGCGCTGAACCATACCGGCGGCGGCCGTTTCTTTAACGATCTCGCCTTCGCCCTGGTCGGCCGCTGGCGCGGTGGCGCCGCCCAGGTCGGAATCATATCGAGCGCCCTTCAGGGCTCGATCAGCGGCAGCGTCATCTCCAACGTCATCAGCTCGGGCGTCGTCACCATACCGGCCATGAAACGCACCGGCTTTCGCGCCGACTACGCCGGCGCGGTCGAGGCGGTGTCGTCGACCGGGGCCGTGCTGATGCCGCCCGTCATGGGATCGACCGCCTTCGTCATGGCCTCATTTCTCGGCAAGTCCTACGGCGAGATCGCGCTGGCCGCCGCGGTTCCCGCCCTCCTGCTTTATCTCGCGCTGGTCGTGCAGGTCGACGCCTATGCAGCGCGCGCCGGGCTGCGCGGCATGCGGCCGTCGGAACTGCCGCGCCTGCGCGCCGTCATGAACGACGGCTGGTTCTACATTCCGGTCTTTGCATTGCTCGTCGTGTTGCTGGTGATGCTCCAGCAGGAAGAACTCGCCCCATTCTACGCGACCGGACTGCTGATCGCGATCAACCAGCTTCTGCCGTCGCACCGCATGTCATGGCCGCAGCTCGTCGATCTTGCCGTCGCGGTCGCACGCGCGCTCGCCGAACTGGTCGCGATCCTGATGGCGGTCGGCTTCATCATCGGCGCCTTGTCAGTGACGGGGCTTGCCGGAACCCTCGCCAACGATCTCGTCTATCTTGCCGGCGGCGCACCGTTGCTGCTGCTCGTAATGGGCGCCGTCACCAGCTTCCTGTTCGGCATGGGGATGACCGTCACCGCCTGCTACATTTTTCTTGCGATCGTGCTCGCCCCGCCACTCGTGCAGGCCGGCCTCGACCCGGTCGCTGTGCATCTCTTCATCATGTATTGGGGCATGGTCTCGTTCATCACCCCGCCGGTCGCGCTGGCGACCTTCGCCGCGGCGCCGCTTGCCGGCGTTTCCGCAACAAAGATCGGGCTGCAGTCGATCCGGCTCGGAACCGCGATCTATCTTGTACCGTTTTGCTTCGTGCTCAACCCGGCGCTGCTGTTCAAAGGCGATCCGGTCTCCGTTGCGCTGAACATTTGCCTGGCCTTTGCCGGCATCGCAGCGGTTGCCTCCGCGCTGCAGGGCTATGTCGTCGGCATCGGCCGGATTGCCGACCATGCGGGCGGTTTGCTTGCGCGCGCGCTTGTCATTGCCGGCGGCCTGCTGCTCGCCGCGCCGGTGCCGCGAATTACGGGCCTTTCGATGACGCTCAACATCGCGCTCGGCTGCGCGGGCATCGTATCGGGCCTGTTGCTCGTATCTACTTTTGCAAAGAAAACTGAACGGGAGAGGACAACGTCATGAAATGCATCGTCGCGACGACAATCGTGTCCGCATTGTCGCTGTCATTGCTCGCCACGCCGGCGGCCTCGCAATCGGCAAAGCTGCCTGAAACCATAACCTGGACCGCCTACGACGTCGGCTCCGGCGGTTACAACCAGGCGGTCGCCATCGGCAACGCGCTCAAGAACAAGCTGCAGGTCAATCTGCGCGTTCTTCCGGGCAAGAACGATATTTCCCGCAACATCCCGTTGCGCGACGGCAAGGCGGCGTTTTCCGCCAACGGCGTCGGCGGCAGCTATCTCGCGCAGGAAGGCGTCTACGAGTTCGGCGCACCCGACTGGGGGCCGCAGCCGGTGCGCGCACTGCTCCTGAACAACTCCGACGCGCTTTTGACAATCGTCTCCGCGAAGGACGCCAATATCGTCAACGCCGCCGACTTGAAGGGCAAACGGGTCGCCTGGGTCGTCGGCGCGCCATCGCTGAACCAGAACATTACGGCGCTGCTGGCCTTCGCCGGCCTCACCTGGAATGACGTCACCAAGGTGGAATTCGGCGGTTTCGGCCAGGCGATGCAGGGTATCGCCAACAACCAGGTCGACGCGGCCTTTGCCTCCACGATCTCCGGGCCACTTTACAAACTGGAGTCGTCACCGCGCGGTGTGCGTTATCCGAAATTCGCACATGACGACAAGGCCGGCTGGGCCCGCGTCAAGAAAATCGCGCCGTTCTTCGTGCCAGCGTTCGGCACCGAGGGCGCCGGTTTATCGGCGACCAACAAAGCGGAAGCCGCGACCTATCCGTACCCGGTGCTGATGACGATGAAGGGAACCGACACCGATCTCGCCTACAACATGACGAAGGCCATGGTCGAACTGTTCGACGACTACAAGGCGGGCGCACCAGGCAATGCCGGCTGGGACATCAAGCGGCAGATCTTCGCCTGGGCGATCCCGATGCACGACGGCGCCATCAAATACTTCAAGGAGCGCGGCCTTTGGACTGCCGAATACCAGAAGCACAACGACGAGCTGATCGCCCGGCAGGATGCGCTCGCGGCCGCCTGGACCGCCTACAAGGCGAAGGCGACGGCGGCCGATGCCGAGGCGTTCAAGAAAGGCTGGATGCAGGCCCGCGCCGAGGCCTTGACCAAGGCCGGCCTGGAGCCCGTGGTTGAATCCTGGTGAGTTGAGCGGGAAGCCGCCGCTTCACTCGCGGCGGCTTTCCATCCAGCGCTGGAGGTAGACGAGCGCGACCGCGCGTTCGTCCTCGGTCGCCTGTGCGAAAGCGCTGTCGTAGAGTTTGGTGATCCAGGCCTGTTCGGCGCTGGCCTGATCCTTGGCGAGCGTCAGCCACATCAGGCCGCGCGCGGCCTGCCGCGGAACCTGCTCGCCGGAAAACAGCATCGCGCCGAGCCGCGCTTGCGCCTGCACCTGGCCCTTGTAGGCCGACAGCCGCAGCCAGCGCGCGGCCTGCCGCGGATCGGTCGGCGTGCCGACGCCGTCGAGATAGAGTTGGCCGAGATAATACTGCGCGTCGGGATCGCCGAAATAGGACGCGGCGTAGTTGAACATCTCGCGGGCCCGCACCGGGTCGCGCTTCACGGCGGTTTTCGGAATGCCGTCGAGATAATAGTGGCCGAGCGCGACGAAGGCGTTCGCGACGAAACGCGCCTGCGGCGTGCCCGGACTGTCGTCGGCATGGCTCGAGGCGATGCGGCGGAAATATTCGAAGGCGCGCAGGTCGTCGCGTGGCACGCCATCGCCCTCGGCATACATGCGGCCGAGCTTCCATTGCGCGAGCGCATGGCCTTTCTCGGCGGCATATTCGAGCGAGGTGACGGCCTTTTCCTTTTCGCCGGTCTTGAGCGCGCGCGTGCCGGAACGAAACGCCTCGTAGGGCGTCGGAGGATCGTTGGTCTTGGTGCCGTCGAACGCGAGTGCGGGACCGGCGATCAGGCCGGCCGCAATCAGCGCAACGGCACAGGCAACATCAGCTATCCGCATAGCAAGCCTTCTCGGCCGAGCCGCCGGGATGCGTCACCGCACCGGTCACCGCAGGTCCGACCTGCTCGGCGTATTTCCACAAATATCCGGAGCCGAATTCAGGCTCGCGGGGTTTCCAGCTCTTCTTGCGCTCGGCAAGTTCGGCATCGCTGAGCGCGACATTGATGGTGCCGTTGACGGCGTCGATCTCGATCATGTCGCCGTCGCGCAACAGGCCGATCGGCCCGCCGATCGCGGCTTCCGGCCCGACATGGCCGATGCAGAAGCCGCGCGTCGCGCCGGAGAAGCGGCCGTCGGTAATGAGCGCGACCTTCGAGCCCATGCCCTGACCGTAAAGCGCCGCCGTGGTCGACAGCATCTCGCGCATGCCGGGGCCGCCGCGCGGACCCTCGTAACGAATGACGAGAACCTCGCCTTCCTTGTAGGTCCGCTTCTTGACCGCCTCGAAACAGGCTTCCTCGCCGTCGAAGCAGCGCGCCGGACCTTTGAACTTAAGCTCGGTCATTCCGGCGACCTTCACGATCGCGCCGTCGGGCGCGAGATTGCCGCGCAGGCCGACCACACCGCCGGTCTTGGTCAGCGGTTTGTTGGCCGGATACATGACGTCCTGCTCGTCGTTCCACTTCACGTTCTTCAGATTTTCCGCAATGGTGCGGCCGGTGACCGTCATGCAGTCGCCGTGCAGGAAGCCGTGATCGAGCAGCGTCTTCATCAGCATCGGTACGCCGCCGGCCTCGAACATGTCCTTGGCGACGTATTTGCCGCCCGGTTTCAGGTCGGCAATGTAAGGCGTGCGCTTGAAGATTTCGGCAACGTCGAACAGATCGAACTTGATGCCGCATTCGTTGGCGATCGCGGGCAAATGCAGTCCGGCATTGGTCGAGCCGCCGGTCGCCGCAACGACCGCCGCGGCGTTCTCGAGCGCCTTGCGCGTGACGATGTCGCGCGGCCGCAGATTCTTGGCGATCAGATCGACGATCATTTCACCCGCCAGCATGCAGAACTTGTCGCGGATCTCGTAGGGCGCCGGAGCGCCGGCGGAATACGGCAGCGCGAGGCCGATTGCCTCCGACACCGTCGCCATGGTGTTCGCGGTGAATTGCGCACCGCACGCACCCGCCGAAGGACATGCGTTCTGTTCGAGGGTCTCGAGATCTTCGTCGGACATGCCGCCGACCGAATGCCGGCCGACCGCTTCGTAAACGTCCTGAACAGTGACCGGTTTGCCCTTGAAGGTTCCCGGCAGGATCGAGCCACCATAAATGTAGATCGAGGGCACATTGAGGCGACACATGGCCATCATCATGCCCGGCTGGGATTTATCGCAGCCGGCAATGCCGATGAGCGCGTCATAGGCGTGGCCGCGCACGGTCAGTTCGACGGAATCGGCGATCACCTCGCGCGACGGCAGCGAGGCCTTCATGCCGCCATGCCCCATGGCGATCCCGTCGGTGACGGTGATGGTGCAGAACTCGCGCGGGGTCGCGCCGCCGGCGGCAACGCCCTTCTTGGCGGCCTGGGCCTGGCGCATCAGCGCAATATTGCAGGGCGCGGCTTCGTTCCAGCAGGTCGCCACGCCGACGAACGGCTGATGGATCTGCTCCCGGGTCAGCCCCATGGCGTAATAGAAGGCGCGATGCGGGGCCCGTTCGGGCCCCTCGGTCGCATGGCGGCTCGGAAGTTTGGATTTGAGGTTCGTTTTGGCGTCCATGTCCGTCGTCAGGGCCCCCGCCCCCAGTCACACAGCCGGTCCCCGACCGCCCCCGGCACGTGGGCGAATCCGGAAGCCTCCCAAAGGCTTGCGACAGCTTCCGATGTCGTCGCAGGGTATGGCCAAATCGCGGCATAGGGGCAATTGAGCGTGGTTATGGCTCAAATGTTCTAAATGTGTTGCCGGGAAGTCACAAAACCGTCCGCGAAGCCACACCATGCCGCGTCCCACTGTCCTGAAACGAAACTTTTTCGCGCGCCCGGTGCTGGAGGTCGCGCGCGATCTGATTGGCGCGACGATCATGGTGGGCGGCTGCGGCGGCCGCATCGTCGAGGTCGAGGCCTACCACCACACCGACCCCGCGGCGCACAGCTACCGCGGCATGACCGCACGCAACGCCGTGATGTTCGGGCCGCCGGGCCATGTCTATGTCTACCGATCCTACGGCATCCACTGGTGCATGAACTTCGTCTGCGAGGCGGAGGGCTCGGCCAGCGCCGTGCTGCTGCGCGCGATCGAGCCGACGGAGGGGCTCGCGCTGATGCGCCGGCGGCGTGGCCTCGCCGAGGATCGTGCGCTGTGCTCGGGGCCGGGCAAGCTGTGCGAGGCTCTCGGTGTCAGCGTCGCGCACAACGGCATCGCGATCGACCGCGCGCCCTTCGCGCTGCGCGGGCGCGACGAGAATGTCGGGATCGTGCGCGGCGTGCGCATCGGCATCACCAAGGCGGTGGAGAAACCGTGGCGGTTCGGGTTGAAGGGTTCGCGGTTTCTCAGCCGGCCGTTCAGACCGTAATGCGGAACGCCGGATCGAAACCGAGTTCGCTTTTTGCCTTGGTACTCGACAGCCCCGGATCGTCCTCGGCGATGTTGTAGACGCCTCGCTTTCCTTTCAGCATTGCGAGCAGCGTCGCCTGCGCGGCGGCATCGACATGAATTGCAGGCCCGCGGGGACGGCTCGCGTACCACGTGCCGGGGCCGTAGAAAAATCCAAACCGCAGAACGATGCCCTCGACGCCCGGCGCTCCCAGCACGGCGCTTTCAAGTGCGCGCACGCCTTCGATGGTGCGGGAGCGCACCGGATCTGTGGTCGGATCGAGAGGGTCGGTCTCGATGCGCGCGCCGGGGGCTGGCGCATAGACGAAGGCAATGCTTTGAGCAATCAAGCGAGAGACACCGGCCGCCTCTGACGCGGCAACGAGATTTCTGGTGCCTTCGATGCGGATGCGGCGATTGCGTTCAAGACCTTCCGCATAGCCCGGCGTGCCGGGCGCAGCCGGCAGATCAGTGAGCTGGTGGATGATCACGTCGGGTTCCGTCTCGGCCACGGCGGCACGCAACGCGCCGGCGTCGAACGCATCGACGATCATCGGCACTGCGCCGATGCGGTTGAGGTCTGCGGCCCTTTCCTTCGACCGTGTCGTACCGGTGACATGATGGCCGGCCTTCAGGAGCAGCGGTGTCAGGCGGCGTCCGATGACGCCCGCGGCGCCGGCAAGAAAGACTTTCATGAGGCCCATTCTGTGCGCCCGCAAGGGCGAATTCATGGCCGCTGCGTTTGATTACGCTACGCCCTTCAACCGCGCATTTTCAATTATTGAGCGCCCTTCAGGCGCTCTTGCGCCTCGGCGATCTTGGTCTTGCGGCCGCGCGCCTCGTCGAGCTTCTCGCGCTCTTCTTCGACGACGTCTTCGCCGGCATTGGCGACGAAGCGTTCGTTGGCGAGCTTGGACTCCGACCGCTTGATGTCAGCTTCCGCCTTGCCCATTTCCTTGTCGAGCCGCGCCCGTTCGGCGGCAAGATCGATCACGCCCTTGAGCGGCAGCGCAGCCGTCTCGCCGCGCACCACGAGTTGCACGCTGCCGGTCGGCGGCGCATCGGCGGAGGAAATGTCCGATACGCGGGCGAGCCGCTTGATGAATTCGGCCCAACGCTCGGCGCGCGTCTTCGTCTCGGCCGACGCGCCGGCCAGCACCAGTGGAATTTGCGCCGTGATGTTCATTTCGGCGCGCACCGAACGCACTGCCGTGATGAGATCGACCACCCAGCCAATCTCCGCCTCCGCCTTCTCGTCGCTGACGCCGTCGAGTTGCGGCCACTCCGCGAGCGCCAGCATGGTCTCGCGCGCCGGCCCCTGCCCGGCGGTCACGCCCCACAGCTCTTCGGTGACGAACGGCATGAACGGATGCAGGAGTTTCAGAATCTCGTCGCGCGCCCAGGCCGCGGTGGCGCGCGTCTCATCCTTCGCCGCGCCGTCGGGCCCGGTCAGCAGCGGCTTCGACAGTTCGACATACCAGTCGCAATAGACGTTCCAGACGAAGCGATAGGCCGCGGCCGCGGCGTCGTTGAAGCGATAGTCCACGATTGCGTCGGTCACTTCGCTGACCGCCTTGGCGGTCTCGTGAACGATCCATCGGTTGAGCGTCTCCTTCGTCGACCGCGGATCGAAACCGGCAACGCGCGCTGCTCCATTGAATTCGACGAACCGCGCTGCGTTCCACAGCTTGGTCGCGAAATTCCGGTTCACTTCGACATGCTGCGGGCTGAGCTTGATGTCGTGGCCCTGCGCCGCACCGCGCGCCAGCGTGAACCTCAAGGCGTCGGCGCCGTACTGGTCGATGATGCCGAGCGGGTCGACCACGTTGCCCTTCGATTTCGACATCTTGGCGCCGGAGGCATCGCGCACCAAGCGATGGATGTAGACATCGCTGAAGGGGACAACTTGTTCAGACGGAGCGCCAGGGCGCTCCTTTTGCATGAAGTGAATGCCCATCATCATCATGCGGGCGACCCAGAAAAAGATGATGTCGAAGCCGGTGACCAGTGTGGCGGTCGGATAGAAGCGCGCGAGTTCCGGCGTCTTGTCGGGCCAGCCGAGCGTCGAGAACGGCCACAGCGCGGAGGAGAACCAGGTGTCGAGCACGTCCTCGTCGCGTGTCAGGTTGGTCGGCTTGCCGTAGTGCCTGTCGGCTTCGGCTTGTGCCTCAGATTCGGTTTCGGCGACGAAATGCTTTCCGTCCGGCCCGTACCATGCCGGGATCTGATGGCCCCACCACAGCTGGCGCGAGATACACCACGGCTGGATATTTTCCATCCAGTTGAAATAGGTGTTCGCCCAGTTGTCGGGCACGAATTTCGTCTTACCATCGCGCACGGCCTTGATCGCCGGCTTCGCAAGCTCCGCAGCGTTGACGTACCACTGGTCGGTCAGGAACGGCTCGATCACGACATTCGAACGGTCGCCATGCGGCACCGCGTGAGTGTGCGGCTCAATCTTCTCGACCAGTCCTTTCTCTTCCAACCAAGCGACGATCTGCTTGCGCGCGACAAAACGATCAGCACCTTCGAGCGATCTGGTCTGCGTGAAATCGCCGCCACCCTGCCTCGCAAAGGCTTCATCAGCGAACGTGATCTTGCCTTCCGTCGTCAGCACATTGACCTGGCCAAGGCCATGCCGCTTGCCGACCTCGAAGTCGTTAAAGTCGTGCGCCGGCGTGATCTTCACCGCGCCGGAGCCCTTTTCCGGGTCGGAGTATTCGTCGGCGACAATCGGAATCTTGCGGCCGACCAGCGGCAGGATCACGTGCTTGCCGACCAGCGCCTTGTACCGCTCGTCGTCGGGATGCACCGCGACCGCGGTGTCGCCCAGCATCGTCTCCGGTCGCGTCGTCGCTACCACGATGAAGCTCGAAGAATCGTCCGGGCTGAATGTCTTGCCTTCGATCGGGTAGCGCAGATGCCAGAGATGGCCCTTCACCTCGATCTGCAACACTTCGAGATCGGAGATCGCGGTCAGCAGCTTGGGGTCCCAGTTGACCAGCCGCTTGTCCTTGTAGATCAGCCCAGCCTTGTAGAGATCGACGAAGACCTTGAGCACGGCCTTCGACAGTCCCTCGTCCATCGTGAAGCGCTCGCGCGACCAGTCGCAGGATGCGCCGAGCCGCTTCAACTGATTGACGATGGTGCCGCCGCTCTCCGCCTTCCACGCCCAGACCCGCTCCAGGAATTTCTCGCGGCCCATCTCACGGCGGCCCGGCTGCTGCCGCTCCATCAACTGCCGCTCGACCACCATCTGTGTCGCGATGCCGGCATGGTCGGTGCCCGGCTGCCACAGCACGTCCTTGCCGCGCATGCGCTCGAACCGGCACAGGATGTCCTGCAACGTATTGTTGAGCGCATGGCCCATATGCAGGGAGCCGGTGACGTTGGGCGGCGGGATGACGATACAGTAGGGTTCGGCTTTCGCGCGCTCGGGCCGGGCGGCGCGGAAAGCCCCTGCCCGTTCCCATGCTTCGTAGATACGGCCCTCGACGTCGGACGGCTGATAGGTTTTTTCGATCATTACGCTTTGGATTCGATGCGGACGCGCGCTAGAAAGCCCGGCACCCTTGCAAGAGTCAACGTTGTCGACCACCCCACCCGGCACCGAGCGCCAGTTGACCGTCGTCATCGCCCTGATGGCGGTGGCGGCCTTTTGCAGCGGCTTTTCGCAACGGATTTCCGATCCGCTCTTGCCGCAGATCGCAACCGATTTCGGCGTCAGTGTCGGCCAGGCCGCGGCCATCGTCACCGCCTATGCGGTGCCCTATGGGCTGACGCAAGCCTTCGCCGGCGTGTTCGGCGACCGCATCGGAAAGTGCCAAGCGGTCGCTTTAACCTGCGCGGTCTCCTGCCTGCTGGTGCTGCTATGCGTCTATTCGCAGTCGCTGACGCAACTCACCATCGCGCGCTTCATCTGCGCTCCGGCCGCCGCCACCATCGTGCCGCTCGGCATGGCCTATGTCGGCGACACCGTCGCCTATGAGAAGCGTCAGCCGATCCTGGCGCGCTTTCTCGCCGGGCAGATGATCGGCATGATCGCCGGCCAGGCCGCCGGCGGCATCATCGGCGATCTGTTCGGCTGGCGCGCGGCCTTCCTCGCGCTGTCGTTCGTCTTCATCTTCGCTAGCATCGCGCTAATGACGCAGATCTTGCTGCGTAACCCGTGGACGGCGCGGGTGCGCCGCGAGGGCGGCCGCGGTCCCGGCATGATCGCAGAATATCGAATGCTGCTCGGCAATCCCTGGCCGCGTTTCGTCGTTATCGCAGTGTTTGTCGAGGGCGCGATCTTTTTTGCCGGCATGACCTATATCGCCGCCGATCTAAACACCCGCTTCGGCCTGAGCTACTCCGTGATCGGCCTGATCGTCGCCGGCTTCGGCATCGGCAGCGTCATTTACGCCAGTACGGTGTCGTGGGTCGTCGCCGCGCTGGGTCCGCGCGGCATGGTGCTCGCCGGCGGCGCCATCGTTATGCTCGGCTTTCTCGTGCTTGCGGGCGAGTCTGCCTGGCAGATCGCGCCGGTCGCCGTCATCACATTAGGCTTCGGCTACTATCTGTTGCACAACACGTTGCAGACCAATGCGACGCAGATGCTGCCGGAAGCCCGCGGGACCGCGGTCGCGGGCTTCTCCTCGGCGTTGTTTCTTGGTCAGAGCGCCGGCGTTGCGCTCGCGGCGCCGATCGTCGACCGCGCCGGCGCGGTCCCGGTGTTTCTGATTGTCGCGGTGTTGTGGCCGATCATGGCCGTGTGGATCTGGCGGCGGCTTGCGCGCCGCGAAACGGCTTAAGAGCGTCCGCGCGACACGCGTTCGATCTCCGCGCGCACGATGCGCTCAACGAGCCCCGGCAGATTGTCGTCGAGCCAGGACTTCAGCATCGGCCGCAGCATTTCCTTGACCAGGTCTTCGAGCGTGCGCGCGTTGTTGCCGAGCACGGTATTGGCGAGAGAGTTGAAGGCGGAGTCGACCGCCGTCGCTGTCGCGTTCGACATGATCGCGTAATCGGGCGCAGTCGTCTGAACGAACTGGCGCTTGGCCTCGGTGACCGTACGCATCGGCGCAGGCTCCGGGGGCGGCGGCGGTGGCGGTTCGGGTGGCTGATCCGAGAAAACGATATCCGAACCGCCATCGATGGTACGGAACGACGGCGCGGCCGCCTCGTTCTGCGTCGCCATCGACTCGGTGAGATCGAGAATGTCGTCGCCGTCCGCCTTCGCAGGGGGCGCTGGCTGCGCCATCACTTTGTCGACCGCATCCTGATCGAGCATCGCGGGTGGCGCCGGCGGCGGGGCTGGCTTGGACGGCGGCGGGGTCGGCTTGGGCGGCGCGGCAACCGGAGGTGCCGGCTTCGGCGGTGCCGGCGGCTCGGGCGGCTTCGCGGTCTTATTGGCGTCGTCGTCGGCAATGATCCTGCGAATGGAGGCGAGAATCTCCTCCATCGACGGCTCTTGCGCTTTCGCCGCTTGGCTCATATCCGCATCATCCCCGCACCCAGCCGGCGACCCGGCTCGACGATGCATCTCGGCGCGAATCGCGACATCAAACGTTTATACGCCAAGCGGGGCCATCTATGGCAGGTGATATGACGCTTGCGCAGGCCGCCTGTGGACAGGACGGCTGCGCACGGGTGATTCGCTCACCGTCCGTCGGGCGTGCGAACCCCGATCCAGTTGTCGCGGACCTGATGGTAGTGAACCCGTGCGTCATAGTTCGGCACCCGGAGACCCAGGATCTGCGGCGTCAGCCTCCCCACCGCTGACAACAGCGTATAGGACGCCACTACCCGGTCCCGTTGCGCGGTGACGAGCGAGACGCGGGCGTTCAGCAGCTCCTGCTGGGCATTGAGGACGTCGAGCGTCGTGCGCTGGCCGACACGCGCCTCTTCGCGCACGCCGTTCAGAGCGATCTCCGCGGCGTTCACCTGGGCCTGCGTCGCCTCGATATTGCCCTTGGCGGCTTCGAGTTGCCCCCAGGACTGCACCACCGTCTGGCGGGCCTGGTCGCGCGCGGTATCGAGATCGATCCGGCGCTGGCCAAGTGTCTCCTTGTATTGACGGATCAGCGAATATTCCGAGCCACCCTGGTAGATCGGGACGGACAGCGAGCCGGTGATCGAACTTGTAAAGTTTTCCAGCGTGCTCGCCGAACTCAGGTAGTTCTTCTGCACGCTGCCGGTCACCGACAGTGTCGGATAGAGCGCGCCCTCGGCCACCTTCACCGCCTGCAGCGCGGCATCGACATTGTGCTGGGCCGACGTGACGGTCGGATGCTGAGACAGTCCGGCGCCCACCGCGCCGTTGAGATTGTTCGGTGAAAACCGGTCGACCGGCATGGCGGCGACCAGTTGGCCCGCCTCGATGCCGATCACCTGCCGGTAGGTCGCCCGCGACGTCTTGACGTTGGCTTCCGACGTCAGCACCTGCGAGCGGCCTTGCGCGAGCCGCGATTCCGATTGTGCGACGTCGGTTCGGGTGACCTCGCCGACGTTGAAACGGTCCCGGGTCGTGCGCAGCCCTTCTTCCAGAACTTCGACGTTACGCCTGTTGAGATTGAGGATCGCAGTGTCGCGCAAGAGGTTCATGTAGGCGGTCGCGGCGTTGAGCAGCGTCGACTGCTCGGTATTGCGCAGCGTCTCGCGCGCCGCGAGCACCTGGCTTTCCGCTTGCCGGACCTTATTGGCCGTCTGATAGCCGTTGAACAGCGTTTGGCTGACCGTGAGGCCATAGCTGCTCGGGGTGTAGGTTCCGGTCAGGGTCGAATAGGTCGTACGACCGGAGGTCGTCGTCTTCGAGCGGGTGTCGCTGTATTGTTCGCCGAGGCTCCCGGTCGCGCTGACCTTTGGGCGATAGCCGGCAAGCGCCTGCGGCACGCCCTCGTCGGTCGCGCGCACCGAAGCGCGCTGGGCATTAAGGGTCGGATTGTTCTTATAGGCCTCGACCAGAGCCTGCTCGAGCGTCTCGGCCTGCGCCGCGCCGGCGCCAAAAACGAGCGTGCCCGCTGCCGCGAGCACACGCAATCCACGAGACGACACCTTGCGGTCGTCCGACCCGTTGGAACCTAAACCGCGCACTACGCTCACTCCAAGGACGCCACCGGGCCACAACATAGAGCCGCACGGCGGGCCTTAAAACCCCCCGCAACTTTCTGTCCCGGAAAAAGATTCTGCCTTGGGACCTTTGCGCCACAGTCCTGGGGCGTTGCGAAAACGTCAAAACACGAAGGCTTGCGGGCGCTGGAACCCCGGCAAAACCGCAGCCGCGGCATCAAAGATCGGCCGGCTCGCGATCGCATCGCCGGAGCGTTGGAATACCGTTGCCTTTCCGGCCGGCCCGTGACCCATCAGACACACCAGCCGCCCTCCCGGCGCGAGCTGCGCGCAAAGCCTCACCGGCTCCACTTCAATCGCGCCATTGACCAGAATGACGTCATAGGGTGCCGCCGACGTCCAGCCTTCGACCAAGGCTCCCGTCTCAACCGTCACATTGTCGCAATCGGCGAGCAGCGCGCGCGCCCGCGTGGCCAGCGCCGACACCTCTTCGAGCGCAACCACCGAGCCGGCAAGCCGTGACAGCACTGCGGACGAGTATCCGGTCGCGCAACCGACATCGAGCACGCGGTCGTTTTTGCCGATCCCCGCCGCCTGAATAAGTTTTCCGAGCAGCATCGGCTTGAGCATGCGCCGCGCCGGCGCTTCGCCTCCGAGCGGCGCATCGAGATCGAGATAGGCCACGCCGGAGAACGCCTCCGGCACAAAGCGTTCGCGTGGCACGGCGAGCATGGCGCCGAGAATCGCCAGGTCGGTGACGTCGTTGGTGCGAAGTTGGCCGTCGACCATGTTCCGGCGTGCGGCCGCGAAATCAGGCATCGGCGTCTCCCGAAAGTCTTCTTAACGTCGCCAGTCCGCCTCGCTACCGCGGTGTTTGCGGCACCGGCGAAACATCGGTTTCTTGCGTCAACGGGCCGCAAAAGGCAAGCGGATGTGCCGAGTTGTCGAGCCAAACGGCGTCCTATATAGGCTTGGGACGCGACAGGCCGGCGACGTCCGGTCAAGCGCCTGACGGCCACGTGGCGGAGTGGTTACGCAACGGTCTGCAAAACCGTGTACGCCGGTTCAATTCCGGCCGTGGCCTCCAGGGCCTTCCGGCAGGCATTCATGCTTTGCAAAGCGGTGCGGCTTTGTTATAGCGCGCTTCGCCGATGCTCCGGCTGTTCCCCGGTAGCTCAGTGGTAGAGCAACCGGCTGTTAACCGGTTGGTCGCTGGTTCGAATCCGGCCCGGGGAGCCACTTCTTGTTCGCATTTTTCACTCTGTCGCGGCGGTCGACCCGTGACCCGGCCGTCCGGTGAGCAAGCTGTTGCGGGTACTCCGGACATGACAAACGCCGCTGTCAGCCCCCTCCTCACCGACCTCTACGAACTCAACATGGTCCAGGCTTACCTGGACCGTGGCGACGACGACATCGCCGCGTTCGAGTTCTTCGTCCGCCGCCTTCCGTCGCGGCGGGAATTCCTGATGGCGGCGGGCCTCGGCACCGCGCTCGACTTTCTCGAAAACGCACGCTTCTCGGCGAAAGAAATCGACTGGCTGAAATCAACTGGACGCTTCCGGAACAACCTTCTCGATTATCTCGCCGCGTTCCGTTTCACCGGCGACGTCCACGGCATTCCGGAAGGCCGCGTTGTGTTTCCGCACGAGCCGCTGCTGCGCATTACCGCGCCGCTGCCGCAGGCGCAGATCGTCGAGTCACGCCTCATCAACATCATGCATTTTCAGACGCTGATTGCGTCGAAAGCCGCGCGCATGGTGCTGGCGGCAAACGGCAAGGTGTTGTCCGATTTTGGCCTGCGCTCGGCGCACGGCGCGGAGGCCGGCATGCTCGCCTCGCGCGCAAGCTATATCGCGGGCTTCAACGGCGCCGCCAACGTGCTCGCCGGCATGGCGTATGGCGTGCCGGTCGTCGGCACCATGGCGCATTCTTTCGTGCAGGTGCATGTCGACGAATTGTCCGCATTCGAGAAATTTGCCCGCGCACGGCCCGACAACGTCATCCTGCTGATCGACACATTCGATACGCTCGCCGGCGCGCGCAAGGTGGTCGAGCTGGCGCCACGGCTCGCCAAAGATGGCATCAAGGTCCGCGGCGTGCGTATCGACAGTGGCGACCTTGTTGCGATGTCGAAAGCCGTGCGCCGGATCCTCGACGATGGCGGCCTGAAGGACGCCGTTATTTTGGTTAGTGGCGGCATCAATGAAGACGTCATCGCCGCGCATGTCGCGGCCGGCGCGCCCATCGACGGCTATGGCATCGGCGCCAATCTCACCGCATCGCAGGATGCTCCCGTACTCGACTGCGCCTACAAACTTCAGGAATACGCCGGCACGCCACGACGCAAGCTCTCCGAGGGTAAACAGACCTGGCCCGGCCGCAAGCAGGTCTGGCGGCGCTATGACGCCGACGGCCGCATGAGTGGCGATACGCTATCGCTCGAAACCGACACACAGGACGGCGAACCGTTGGTGGTGCGGGTCATGACAGGCGGCAAGCGCACCAGTTCCGCCGAGACGCTCGATGTCATGCGCAACCGCGCCGCGCAGGATCTGGCGCGGCTTCCGGAGACACATCGTCGTCGCGAGGCTGGCAGCACCTATCCACTCACGATTGCCCCAGCGCTGGAAGCGCTCGCCCGCGTAGCCGACAAGCAGACACTCGGTTAGCGTCAGACGTCTTAAGTCCAGAGTTCCTTCGTGGCCATCCGTGCGCCTTCCGCGAGCGCTTCCAGTTTCGCCCACATCACCGTCGGGTGGACGCGGCGGTGGAATGGCCCCTGCGCGAAACCGCAGTCGGTGCCGGCGATCACATTCTCGCGGCCGACGAGCTTGGCGAGCCGCACGATGCGCTCCGCGACCAGTTCCGGATGCTCGACGACATTGGTGGCGTGGCTGATGACGCCCGGAATCAGCACTTGTCCGGGCGCGAGCTTGGCGTCTTTCCAAACCTTCCATTCGTGCTCGTGGCGCGGATTGGCGCCTTCGATCACGTAGGCGCCGACCTTCACTTTCAGGATCAGGTCGACGATGTCCTTCAGTGGCACGTCGGTGGTGTGCGGTCCCGGCCACGAGCCCCAGCAGACGTGATAGCGAATGCGCTCCGGCGGCAATCCTTCGATCGCGTGATTGATAATCTCGACCTGCTGCGCCAGCCATTTGCGGTAATCCGCGAAGCTCGCCGGCGGCACCATGCGGTCATAGGTGACGGCGTTGCGCGCGTCGTCGAGCTGAACCAGAAAACCGGCATCGACGATCATCTTGTATTCGGTGCGCATCGCTTCGGCGATTGCGATCTGGCATTCGTCGTCGTTTTTGTAGAACTCGTTCTTGCGGTCGGGGATCACGCTCGCCGGCGCCGCAACCGGCAGGAAGGCTTCCTCGACTTTCACGCCCTTGAGCGCGGCCTTGAAATGGTCGATGTCGGCCTGCAATTCCGTCTGCCCGGAATATTTGATCGGCCCGGTGCAGACGGAGTCGCTGGTGGTCGCGACGCCGTCGGCGGCATCGAGTTCGGCGTAGAACTCCGGAAACCGCGCACGGTCGGCGCCGCGCTTGAAGGGATGCTGGTCGGCGGGGATCGGCCGCCGCTCGAAGCCGCTCAGCCGCTCAAGTGCGTACTGGGACCAGCTGATCGCCTTGCCGAACTCGCCGTCGCTGATGACATCGACGCCGGCTTTCGCCTGCTGCCCGACGACATCGGCAACCGAGCGTGCAAGACAGTCCTCGTAAGCCGCTTTGTCGTAAGGCTTGCCGGACTGCCGCGCGCGCAGAAAGTCCTGCAGTTCCTTCGGCCGGATCAGGCTGCCGACATGAGTGGTCAGAATTCGTTTGTCGCTGCGTTTCATGATGCAAAATCCGGTCTGCGATGGTGTGCCAGCCTAAGCGCGACCCGGCATGAAACGCAAACGTGGGCGGCCGCCCGTCGCCTAAACGCGTGCGACGCCGATCAGACTTTCGAGCTTGGCGGCGTCATTGCGCAGCCTCTCGCTCGCCCCGTCATAGACGATCCGGCCGCGATCCATCACGATCGTGCGCGGCGACATGTCGAGCGCGAGGCGCGTGTTCTGCTCGACCAGCACCAGCGCGATGTCGGTCTCGGTCAATTGTTTCACCGAGCGTGCCAGCTCCTCGACGATGACCGGCGCAAGACCCTCCGAGGGTTCGTCCATCAGGATCACGGATGGGTTGCCGATCAGCGCACGGCCGATTGCGAGCATCTGCTGCTCGCCGCCGGAGAGCTGATTGCCCCGGTTGCCGGCGCGCTCGGCGATCTTGGGAAACAGGTCGAACACGGTCGCCACGGTCCAGTGGCCCGGTCGCGCCGCGACTTCGAGATTTTCTCTCACCGTCAGCGACGGAAAAATTTCGCGTTCTTGCGGCACATAGGCAAGACCCTGGTGGACGCGGTTATAGGTCGCGATCTTGCTGATATCCTTGCCGTGCAGATGGACCGAACCGCTGTGCAGGTCCGTATGCCCCATGATCGTTGCCAACAGCGTGCTCTTGCCGACGCCGTTGCGGCCGATCACCGACAGCGTACCGCCCTCGGCGAGCGTCAGGTTGATGTCCTCAAGCACAACGGTGTCGCCGTAGCCGGCTGACACATCCTTGAGCTCGAGCGCAAGCCTTGCATCAGCCATGGGCCGCTCCATGGTGAGCTTCCTGCCCCAGATAGACTGCGCGAACGTCCTCGTTGGTGCGGATTTCGTCCGGCGTGCCCTCGGTGAACACGGCGCCGGTCACCAGCACGGTGATCTGTTTGGCGAAACGGAACACCACGTCCATGTCGTGCTCGATAATCAGGATCGCAATGTCGGGGTCGAGCGCCGCGACCACATCGAGAATGAGATGGCTCTCGGAGGACGGCACGCCCGCCGCCGGCTCGTCGAGCAGCAGCACGCGCGGCTTCTGCGCCAGCGCGATCGCGATCTCGACCAGCCGCTGGCGGCCATAGGCCAGTTCGCGCACCGGCTTGAGCGCATCGTCGACCAGTTTCAGCGAGTCCAGATGATCGAGCGCCTCTTCGATGACGCTGCGCTTGGCGCCGGCGGGCCGCCAGAGATTGTTGCACTCCCCGTCCCGCTCGCCGATCGTCATGCAGATGTTTTCGAGCACGGTCAGGCCGCGGAACAGCTGGTTGATCTGGAAAGTACGCGCTAGGCCGCGCCGGGCCCGCATCGCCTGCTGCACTCCTGTGATGTCCTCGCCGTTCATCCAGACCGAGCCCGAAGACGGCTTGAGCGCGCCGGTGATCAGATTGACCAGCGTGGTCTTGCCGGCGCCATTGGGGCCGATCAGCGCGCGTCGCGCGCCGCGCTCCAGCGTCAAATTGACGTCGCGCGTCACATGCAGCGCGCCGAAACTGCGGTTGAGGCTGCGGACTTCCAGCGCCGGTGCGTTCATGAGCGCCCCCGCCTGGAAAACCACGCTCCGATATCCTCGACAAGCCCGAGCAATCCGCGCCGCGCGAACAGCACGGTGAGCACCAGCAAGAGACCAATGCCGAACTGCCAGAACGTCGGGCTCAGCTTTGAGAGTTCATCCTCCAGCACCATGTAGACGGCAGCGCCGAGGAAGGCGCCGTAGAGCCGGCCGGTGCCGCCGAGCACCAGCATCACCATGACCTTGGCGGAGGTCTCGAAGTCGAACACTGTCAACGTCACATAAGCATTGGTCTGGGTGAACAGCCCGCCCGCGATGCCGGCGATGCCGGCGGCAATGGTGTAGACCGTCACCAGCCGGCGATGCACCGGCGAGCCGATCGAGTGCATGCGCCGCACGTTTTCACGGATGCCGGTCAGCGCCTGCCCGAACGGCGAATAGACGATGCGCCGCACGAAATAGAAGCAGACCGCCAGCACCACGAGCGCGTAGACATAGTTAGTGCGGCCGTAGAGATCGTACTGGAAATAACCGAGCAATGGATCGAACACGAGACCGGGCACGCCGTCATAGCCGCCGGTGATGTCCGAGCGCAGGTTCCCGGTCTCGAGCAGCATGATCGCGGTCGCGAGCGTCAGCATCAGCAGCGTCAGCCCGCGATAGCGCAGCAGAAACCAGCCGCTGACGAGGCCGACAATCGCCGCCATAATGCCTGCCGCGATCAGGCCGGTGACCGGTTCGGTCCAGCCAAGACGCGCAGCGCCAAGGCCGACCGTATACGCGCCGATACCGAAGAAGGCCGCATGGCCGAGCGTGACGATGCCGGCATAACCGAGGATCAGGTCGAGCGAGAGCGCAAACAGCAAGAACACCAGAACCTGGCTGCCGAAGGTCATGCGGTCCGGGAACACAAAGAACACGCCGACCGCGACGATCCACGGCAGCATCTCCGGCCAGCGGAAGCGGTGGCGGTCGATCAGATAGCGCGCGGCCTTCTCGCGCGCGGTTGCGGGCTCAGTGTTCGCGGCCATAGAGCCCCGCCGGTTTGATCAGGAGGACGAGAACGACGATCACGTAGATGAAGAAGCCGCCGGCTTCGGAATAAAGATACTTGCCCGCCGTGTCGGTGATGCCGACGAGCAGCGCCGCGACCAGCGTGCCTTTGAGGCTGCCCATACCGCCGATCGCGACCACGACCAGAAACAGCACCAGATAGAGCACGGCGAAATACGGCGTCAGGCCGAACAACTGAATGGCAAGTCCGCCGCCGAGCGCGGCGAGCCCGGAGCCGAGCGCGAAGGTCAGCGTGAACAAGCGGTCGACATTGATGCCGACCGACTGCGCCATGCGGCGATTATCGACGGCGGCGCGGATCTTGGCGCCGAGATTGGTGCGCTCGAAGGCGTACCACAGCGCTGCGATCAGCACGCCACCGAGAATAATGAGAAAGGCGCGGTAACTCGGGAAATTGCGGAAGCCGAGATTGACGTCACCTTCGAGCCAACCCGGGAGTGGCACCGATTTCGGAATCGGACCGTAGAAGAACGTGTAAGCAGCGATCGCCATAAAGGCGAGGCCGATCGTCAGCAACACCTGATCGAGGTCGGTGGCGCGATAGAGCTGACGATAGAGCGTGCGCTCGAACAGCGCGCTGACGGCGCCGACCACGACCGCCGCGATGACCAGAGAAGGAATGAAGTCGACGCCATAACTGCGCGTCAGCGTCACCACCAGATAGCCACCGGCCATCGCAAAGGCGCCATGGGCCAGATTGACAAAGCCCATCAATCCCATCGTGACCGAGAGGCCGACCGACACGATGAAGAGGAACATCGCGTAGGCAAGACCGTCGAACAGAATACTGACCGCGATATTGAGATACTGCGGCACCCGACCCCACCCCTTGAAGCGACGCCGCCGCGACGGGCGCGGCGGCGCATATCTTCATTTTTCTAGTTTTTCAGCAGATCATCAAGAGCCGCAACGGCCGACTTTGAGGATCTTGCACTGATCCTTCACCTGGGGCGTCGTTCCGACGACTTTCACCCCGAGCTTGCCGTCAGCCTTGCGATAGACCTCCATCGCGTGCTCGTCCTGCACGATGTCGCGCGTCTCGGGATCGATCATGACCTTGCCGCGCGGACCGTTCGCCGACCAGCCCTTCATGGCGTCGACGAACTTGGCGCCGTCAGACACCTTGCCATTGAGCTTTTTGATGGTGTCGAAGATGGCGTGCATGGTGTCCCAGCCCTGCGCCGACATGAAGTCCGGGTAAGAGTCCTTGCCGTACTCCTTGTGCCAGGCCGCGACGAACTCTTCGTTCGCCTTGTTCTTCAGGTCGACCGCATAGTGGCTCATGACGATCGTGCCGATCGCGGCGTCACCCATGTCCTGCAGCTTGTTGTCGGGCACGAGGTCCATCGGACCGATCAGCTTGATGCCGGCCTTGCGCAGACCGAGTTCGCCATAGGCCTTCATCAAACCCGTCGCATGCGCGCCGGACGGAATGAAAGCGTAGACGCAATCGGGCTTGGCGTCCTTGATGCGCTGGAAGAACGGCGTGAAATCCGGAACCTGCGCAGGGCTACCCATCGGGATCGACAGGTCCACCTTGCCGCCGGCCTTTTCAAAACCGGCCTGGAACGCGCCGACCGAATCCTTGCCCGGCGGGAAGTCGGTATAGGCGACCGCCGCAGTCCTGCAGCCGACCTTGCTGTAGGCATAGCCGCCCATTGGCCAGGCCGTGTGCCACATGCTGAACGACAGCCGCACATAGTAGGGAGACAGATTGGTAATCCATGCGGTGCCCGCATTCGCAATCACCATCGGCGTCTTCGCCTGGGTGATGACCGGCGCAAGCGCAATCGCCGACGGCGAAAATACGAAGCCGGTCAGGATCTGCACCTTGTCGTTGGTGATGAGTTCGGTGGTGACCGTCTTCGCCTGCTGGCCGTTCGGCGGGCCTTCGTCACGCTTGATGATCTCGACCTTGTGCGGCGCGATGTCCTTGGCGTGCAGCTTGACGTAAAGATTGAATGCCTTGTCGATCTGATGTCCGAGATCGGCGTTCGGACCGCTGAACGGCAACACGACGCCCATCTTGATGGTTTCTGCCGGCGCCGCCGTCGCGATCAGGCCGGCCATAGCGACGCCGCTGATCCAACCGAGGGTTTTCATGATGTCCTCCCTAACCCAATGAAACTGATGGGTTTTTGATGTTGCGGGCCGATGGCCTGGCCCACTTGCCCATCAATGCCCGCAACGGGATGGCAGGTCAACGGCGATCTGAACGACGGCCGCCGCGACGCGTGAAATCACGACGCGCTGCAATCAGAAAAACTGATTTATTCGTTATGAGAGAATGTCGGTTATGCGGCGCTGCGCGACGCGGCGGCATCTGGCAGCGCGGCTTTGGCCGGCTCTTCGCTCATCCGCTCGCGCATCGCGCCAAGCGACGCCACTTCGACGCGGTTACGCCCGCGTTCTTTGGCGAAATAAAGAGCCTGGTCCGCCTGCGCCAACAGACCCGGCACATCCAGCACCGGACTCTCGCTATGCACGAGGCCGATGCTGAGCGTTGCGTTGATCGCCTGTCCCTGAACGTCCTTGGTCGACTGCTCGAACGCTCCGCGTAGCTGCTCGGCAAGCGCCAGTGCCTTGTCGGCGGGGGTGTCGTAAAGCACGACAGCAAACTCCTCGCCACCCAGCCGGCCCAGCAGATCGCCCGGACGCAAATGACCGCGCGCGGCGTCCGCGAACACTTCGAGGACGCGGTCGCCGGTCGCGTGACCGAAGCGGTCGTTGATCGACTTGAAGTGGTCGAGATCCACCAACAGCACGGCTGCCGGTTTTGGATGTTCAAGATGCCGCTTGGCGAGCGCCGCGGTGTCCTGCAGGAACGCGCGGCGGTTGGCGATTCCGGTCAGCGGATCGACGAGCGCGGCGGTCTTGTGGCGCAGTTCGGTTCGCTCCTTCGCCATCGCCAGCATGATGAAGGCGATCGAGATGGTGAACAGCAGCGCCTCGAAACTCAGCACCGTCAGCCACACGCTGCCGAACACCTGATTGGCCGGCGACCACGGCAGGAAGGCGAGCATTGGGGTCCGCAGCAGGAACAGTGCGCCATGCGCGAACAGCATGAAAATCGCCGGCCAGCGCGACACCAGTTGCTCGTCGCGGCCGAGCCAGAATTCGTATGCAGTCAGCCACGTATAGGTCGTGACGATGCCCGATGCGATCAGCACCCGCGCATCGACAGCGGATTCGAGGATCGGCAACCGGCAGACCAGCAGCCACAGCACCGCGCCGGTCACCAGATAGACAGGCTCGGCCGGGCGGCCATCGAAAATGCGCGCGCCAGTCCATGTCAGAGCGAAAGCGGTGAAGAGGAAAGCGTTGGCGAGATCAATCGAGATCAGATCCGGCACCGAGCCGTACATGCCAAACAGCATGACGGAGGCGGCGCGCAACAAATGCGCAAAGCCCCACCAGGCGACCGCGCGAACCTGGGTGTTCTGGACCCACACGAACAGCAGAAGCAATCCGAGGATCGCTTCGACATAGATCGTCACTTGAAAGAGAGTGTTGATGTCGAGATTCATCGACGTTCACTGTCCGGCGCTACGCACGGCCCGATTTGCCCCTGTCGGTGCCCGACTTTGATCGGTCGAGGCCCAAAAACAGGTAAATTCGTGTGGCGGGAGCGAACGGCATCCGCATTTATGGTTTCGGCATCCTTTCCAGCGAGCCGAGATTGAATCGGTCGTTTTGGCGGCGCACGCGACTGTTCCCGCCTCCCGGAGCGGGCCAAAAAAGGCCAACTTCTCAGACGTTTGCGCCTATGATCCCGGCCATCGCGGACGTCCGCGGTGGCCGGCCCGGCGGCCTTGTCGCTGCCGGACGGCTAAACTAGGGTCAAAACACGCAAATTTACCGGGTCCGGGCATGCAAATTCGTGATGGCATTGTCGATGCGATCGGCAATACCCCCCTCATCAAGCTCCGCCGCGCCTCCGAACTGACCGGATGCACCATTCTCGGCAAAGCCGAGTTCATGAACCCCGGCCAGTCGGTCAAGGATCGCGCCGGGCGGCAGATGATCCTCGAAGCCGAAGCGCGCGGCGAACTCAGGCCGGGCGGCCTCGTTGTCGAAGCAACCGCCGGCAACACCGGCATCGGACTGGCGCTGGTCGCCAATGCGCGCGGCTACCGCACCCTGATCGTCATCCCGGAAACGCAGAGCCAGGAAAAAAAGGACATGCTGCGGCTCTGCGGCGCCGAACTCGTCGAAGTGCCTGCGGTGCCCTACTCGAACCCGAACAATTACCAGCATGTCGGCCGCCGCCTCGCCGACGAACTGCGCAAGACCGAGAAGAACGGCGTCATCTTTGCCGACCAGTGGAACAATCTCGACAACCGCAAGGCTCATTACGTGTCGACCGGTCCCGAGATCTGGGATCAGACCGGCGGCAAGGTCGATGGATTCATCTGCTCGATCGGCACCGGCGGCACGATTGCCGGCACCGCAACGTTCCTGCGCGAGAAGAAGAAGGACATCGTCATCGGGGTTGCCGATCCACGCGGCGCGGCGATGTATAATTTGTTCGCCCATGGCAAGGCCGATGCGACCGAGGGCGGCTCAATCACCGAAGGCATTGGCCTCGGCCGCGTCACGCCGATCATCGAGGACATCAAGGTCGACAAGGCTTATCTCATCCCCGACGAGGAAGCCGTGCCGATCATCTTCGATTTGCTGGAGCACGAAGGGCTTTGCCTCGGCGGATCGTCGGGCATCAATGTTGCCGGCGCGATCAGGCTCGCCAAGGATCTCGGACGCGGCAAGACCATCGTCACCGTGCTGTGCGACTTCGGCACCCGTTATCAGTCGAAACTGTTCAATCCGGACTTCCTGCGTTCGAAGACATTGCCCGTACCGGCCTGGCTCGAGCGCAAGTCCTCGGTCAAGCCGCCGTTCCAGACCGCCTGATCCCTATCGGAGACCCATGGCCGATCACCCCTCCGCGAGCCGCTGGCTCAAATCCACCGCATGGCTTGCCGAGCATCTCGGCAGCGCCGACACCGTCGTGGTCGACGGCTCCTACTATCTGACCACGCAGAACCGTGACGCGAAGGCGGAGTACATCAAGGCTCATATCCCCGGCGCGGTGTTCTTCGACATCAACGCGATTGCCGATACATCGACGGACCTGCCCCACATGCTGCCCGGTCCGAAGCTGTTCGGCGAGGCCGTTGGCAAGCTCGGCATCGCCGAAACCGATACCATCGTGGTCTATGACGGCAGCGGGCTTTATTCGGCGCCGCGCGTATGGTGGACGTTCCGCATCTTCGGCGCCAAGAACGTCTTCATCCTCGATGGCGGCTTTCCGGCGTGGACGGCCGAAAACCGTCCGGTCGAATCCGGCGAAGTGAAACGTCCGCACAAGAGCTTCAAGGCCGAAATGAATACCGGCGCGGTCGCCATGGTCACCGACGTGCAGATGGCGCTGAACAACGGTTCCGCTCAACTGCTCGATGCGCGGTCCGCCGGGCGCTTCGCCGGGCGCGAACCGGAGCCGCGCAAGGGCCTGCGCTCGGGCCACATGCCGGGCGCGCTCAATCTGCCATTCACCGACATCATCGAGAACGGCCGGCTTGCCTCGCGCGAGAAAATCGCGGCCGCGGTCGCCAAATCCGGCGTCGATCCCGACCGGCCGATCATCACCACCTGCGGTTCCGGCGTCACCGCCGTCGTACTGGCGCTGGGGCTTGACGCGCTCGGCAAAAGCCTTCCGCGCATCTACGATGGCTCGTGGACCGAATGGGCGGGCCGGCCCGACCTTCCGGTCGTCAAGGACTGAGCGCACGTTTCATGGCATCGTCGACCGCGCGTCCGGATGTCACCGGCTTTTATCACGAGAAGACCGGCAGCATCGTCTATCTGGCCAGCGACCCGGCGAGCGGCCGTGCCATCATCGTCGACCCGGTGCTCGATTTCGACGAGCGATCGGGACGCATCTCGACAGCCGCGGCGGATCAAATCCTCGATGCAGTCAATGCACGTGGTCTAAAGGTCGACTGGATCCTCGACACCCATCCGCACGCCGACCATTTTTCCGCCGCCGCTTATCTGAAAGACAAGCTCGGCGCGCCGACGGCGATCGGAGAAAAAGTGATCGAGGTGCAGAAGCTCTGGCGCGACATCTACAACATCGCCGACTTCCCGGTTGACGGTCAGCAGTGGGACCGGCTGTTCGCCGACGGCGACACGTTCTCGGTTGGAACCATCCCGGTCCGCGTCATGCATTCGCCCGGCCATACGCTTGCGTCCATCACCTATGTCATGGGCGACGCTGCCTTTATCCATGACACACTGTTCCAGCCCGATACCGGATCGGCCCGCGCCGACTTTCCCGGCGGCAGCGCGGAGACGCTCTATCGCTCCATCATGGCGATCCTGGCCCTGCCCGACGCAACGCGGCTCTTCACCGGGCACGATTACAAGGAAGGCGGCCGCCCGGCGCAGTGGGAATCGACCGTTGCCGGGCAAAAGCGGTCCAACAAGCATTTCAAGAGCAGACCATCTTGCGAGGAATACGCGAAAATTCGCAGGGACCGCGACAAGACGCTACCGATGCCAAAGCTCATCCTGCACGCGCTGCAGGTCAATCTGCGCGGCGGCCGGCTTCCGCCACCTGAAAACAACGGCCGCTCCTATTTGAAATTCCCGGTCGATGTCCTCTAGACTTGCCGGCAAAGGATAAATTCTGGCGCCGCGGGAGGATTAACATGAGTGTCGGGCTGCTTGACCACTACAATGTGCGCACGCGCAAACTCGCCGACACGGTGAAGTTCTATGAGGACGTGCTCGGCCTCGAGAACGGCCCGCGCCCGGCTTTTTCGTTTCCCGGCGCCTGGCTTTACAGCGAAGGCAAACCGGTCGTGCATCTGCGTGACATCTCGCCGACCGACGAGCCGCAGAAGCCGGACAGCGGTGTGGTCCACCACATCGCCTTCATCAGCACCGGCTTCAAGCAAATGAAGGATCACCTGAGCCGCAAGGGCTTCGAGTTCCAGACCAGCGAAGTGCCCGGCGGCGAGCTATGGCAGATCTTCGTGCGTGATCCCAACGGGATCATGATCGAATTGAACTACGACACCGCGAAAGAAAAGCTCACCAGCAAGGCGTGACGACCCGCGCTGGTCCGCCGGTCAGTGCAGGATCTGGCTGAGGAACAGCCTGGTCCGTTCGTGCTTCGGATTCGAAAAGAACTCCTCGGGCGTATTGGCCTCGACGATCTGGCCCTCGTCCATAAAGATGACGCGGTTGGCGACCTGGCGCGCGAAGCCCATCTCGTGCGTCACCACCAGCATGGTCATGCCGTCCTCGGCAAGGCCCACCATGGTGTCGAGCACTTCCTTGACCATTTCGGGATCGAGCGCAGAGGTCGGCTCGTCGAACAGCATGATCTTTGGCCTCATGCACAACGCGCGCGCAATCGCGACGCGCTGCTGCTGGCCGCCTGACAACTGACCTGGATACTTGCCGGCCTGCTCGGGGATTTTGACCCGGCGCAAGTAGTGCATGGCGATCTCCTCGGCCTCCTTGCGCGGCATCTTGCGCACCCAGATCGGCGCCAGCGTGCAATTTTCCAGCACGGTGAGATGCGGAAACAGGTTGAAATGCTGGAACACCATCCCGACATCACGGCGAATTTCATCGATCTTCTTCAGGTCGTTAGTCAGTTCCACGCCATCGACCACAATGCGGCCCTGCTGATGTTCTTCGAGCCGGTTGATGCAGCGGATCATGGTCGACTTGCCGGAGCCGGACGGCCCGCAGATGACGATGCGTTCGCCACCGCCGACCCGCAGATTAATGTCGCGCAGCACGTGAAAGCTGCCGTACCACTTGTGCATGTCGACGATCTCGACCGCGACCGCATTGGCGAGCGGCGTCGGCTTCAGCGATACGCTTTCCGTCATGCTCATGATGTCACCTCACCGCCGTTCCGCTTCGGCAAGCCGCGCCTCGGTGGCGCTCGCGTAACGCGACATGCCGTAGCAAAAGATAAAGTAGAAGATCGCCGCGACGGCATAGCCGGTCGCGCTGGTCACCGGGGTCGCCCAGATCGGGTCGATCCGCGCGACTTCGATAGTCTTCAGGAGATCGAAAATGCCGACGATGAACACCAGCGTCGTGTCCTTGAACAGGCCGATATAGGTATTGACGATATTGGGGATGGTGACTTTCAGCGCCTGCGGCAAGACGATGAAACGCATCATCTGCGAGTAGCTTAAGCCCACCGCCATCGCGCCCTCGTATTGCCCCTTCGGAATCGCGGCGAGGCCTGCGCGGACCACCTCCGCCATATAAGCGGAGGCAAACAGCGCGATGCCGACCAGCGCGCGCAACAGCTTGTCCGGCGACCACTCGTCGGGCACAAACAGCGGCAGCATGACGCTTGCCATGAACAGCACGGTGATCAGCGGCACGCCGCGGACAAATTCGATGAAGATGATCGATAAGGTGCGCACCGTCGGCATTTTCGAGCGGCGGCCGAGCGCCAGCACGATGCCGATCGGCAGTGACGCGACGATGCCGGCCCAGGCGACCACGATCGTGACCAGCACGCCGCCCCACAATGCGGTATCGACCGCGGCAAGCCCGATTGCCGGCCAGCCGGTCAGCAGGATGTAGGACACGATCGGCACGATGACGAAGAAATACAGCGCGCCGATATCCCGCCGCGGCGCGTTGAGCCACAACAGCCAGACGATGCCCGACGCCAGCAGCGCAAAGAACACGTCGACCCGCCAGCGGTCCGGGATCGGATAGGAGCCATAGACGAAATAGGCCGCGCGATCCTGCACGAAGGGCCAGCAGGCACCGACAACCGGATGCGCAGGGGTCGCAAGACAGGCCTCGCGATCGGCGCCGGTCCATACCGCCTTCAGGATCAGAAAATCGAGAATCTCGAAGACGATCCACGCCGCCAGCATCGTCATGACAACGGTGAGGATGATGTTCCACACCGAAGAGAACAAATTTTCCCGCACCCAGCCGAACGGGCCCGTCATCATCGCAGGCGGCGGCAACGGCGCGACGTGATCGCGGCGAACGAACGCGATTTCGGTGACAGCCAGATCGCCTTCCGACATCGTCATGGCGCGGCCCTCACCGTTCCACCAGCGCGGTGCGCCGGTTGTAAAGGTTCATGCCGACCGAAGTGACGAGGCTGATGGTAAGGTAGACCGCCATCGTGACGGTGACCACCTCTACCGCCTGACCGGTCTGGTTCAGCACCGTTCCGGTGAATATCTGCACGAGGTCGGGATAGCCGATGGCGACCGCGAGCGAGGAGTTTTTGGTCAGGTTGAGATACTGGCTGGTCAGCGGCGGCACGATCACGCGCATCGCCTGCGGAATGACGATGAGGCGCAACGTCGGGCCGGGCCGCAGACCCAGTGAATAAGATGCCTCGGTTTGCCCGCGCGGCACCGACCGAATACCGGCGCGTACGACTTCGGCGATGAAGGCCGCGGTGTAGATCGCAAGGCCCAGCAACAGCGCAACGAACTCCGGCAGCACCTCGATGCCGCCGCGGATATTAAAACGGCCCATCTCCGGATAAACGAATCTGACCGGAAAACCCGCCGCTGCGAAAACGACCAGCGGAAAAACGATGACAAGACCCAGCGCGACCCAGAGCACCGGCGCCTGTTTGCCGGTGCGCATCTGCCGTTTACGGGCCCAGCGGCGATAGATGATGGCGCCGGCAATTCCGATTATGAGCGCCGCAAACGCTGCGTAGGCCGCACCACTGAATTCGGGCTTCGGCAGAAACAGGCCGCGATTGTTCAGAAAACCGCCGCCGGCGAACGTCACGCTCTCGCGGATGTCCGGCAGGGTCTTGAGGACCGCGTTGTACCAGAACAGCAGTTGCAGCAGCAGCGGGATGTTGCGGATCGTCTCCACGTAAGCCGCGCAGAACTTGGCGACCAGCCAGTTCGACGACAGCCGCCCGATGCCGACGACGAAACCGAGAACCGTCGCAAGCACGATGCCGAGAATGGCAACAAGCAATGTATTGAGCAGACCGACCCAGAACGCCCGGCCGTAAGTCGACACGGCGCTGTAGTCGATCAACGTCTGCGAGATGTCGAACCCGGCGGTGTTGTCCCAGAAGCCGAATCCGGACGCGATCTTGGCGCGCTGGAGATTTTCGACGGCGTTGCTGATCGCGCCCCAAACCAGAAAGGCGACGACCGCACACAGCACAACCTGATAGAAAACGCTGCGGACGGTGGGGTCGTTATAGAACGCGACGCGCGCCGGCGCCTGCCGTGCCGCCGACATTGCCGGACGATCACTCGCCATCAGCCCTCCCGTGGTGGCGCACCCCTCCGGCCGGTGCCTGCCACTGGCCGCGGGCCTTGCGGTCCGCGGCCTCGATCCCCTTCGATCAGATCGTCAGTTCAGCGGATCGGCGGCGCGTACTGCAATCCGCCTTTGGTCCACAGTGCGTTCTGGCCGCGGCTGATCTTCAGCGGCGAGCCCTGCCCCACATTGCGCTCGAACACTTCGCCGTAATTGCCGACCAGCCGAATGATGCGCACCGCCCAGTCCTTGGTGAGACCGAGCTGCTCGCCATAGGCGCCTTCGGTGCCGAGCAGACGCCGCACGTCCGGGTTGGTCGACTTCAAAGCCTCATCGATGTTCTTCGAGGTGATGCCAAGCTCCTCGGCGGTCACCATCGCATAGTGGGTCCAACGCACGATATCGAACCATTGGTCGTCGCCGTGGCGCACCGACGGACCGAGCGGCTCCTTGGAGATGATCTCCGGCAGCACGATATGGTCATTGGCGTTGGCGAGCTTCAGGCGCTCGGAGTAGAGACCCGAAGCGTCCGTGGTGTAGGCGTCGCAGCGGCCGGCGTCATAGGCCTTCACCGACTCGTTCGCCGTCGCGAAGGTCACCGTCTTCAGCTTCATCTTGTTGGCGCGGAAATAGTCGGCGAGGTTGAGCTCAGTGGTGGTGCCCTGCTGGACACAGACCGCGGCGTCGTTGAGCTCCAGCGCCGAATTGACCTTCAGCGACTTGCGCACCATGAAGCCCTGGCCGTCATAGTAGTTGACGCCGGTGAAGTTCAGGCCGAGCGAGGTATCGCGCGAGCTGGTCCAGGTCGTGTTGCGCGCCAGCACGTCGACCTCGCCGGACTGCAGCGCGGTGAAGCGATCCTTGGCCGACAACGGCACGAATTTGATTTTCTTGGCGTCGTTGAAGATTGCCGCCGCAAGCGCGCGGCAAAAATCGACGTCGAGCCCGGTCCAGTTGCCTTGCGCGTCAGGCAGACCGAAACCGGCCAGCGTTCCGTTTGCGCCGCAATTGAGCATCCCGCGCGACTTGACCGTGTTCAGGGTCTGCGCCGACGCCGCCGAGGCGGCCAATCCCAATGCCGCCGCCAGAACGAAAGTTGTGATTACGCGTTTCATGACTGAAGCCTTTTTCCATGTTTGGTCGCTGCAGGCATCGTTCGCTCGTCCTCGAGCCGAACCTGTCTGCCCGCCGTTGATCGGATAGAAAGGTCATCCCCACTCGTCAGGCCGGGCCGATCCACCCAAAACCGATCCTGACCGTCCATAAAGACATCTCAGAACGATCCCCTTCCGAGGTCAAGGGGTTGACGCTTGGCCGATTAGACGCGGTATATGCGTGAACCGGCCGCAGTGGTGCGGCACGCGAGCGCGATGCGAGCCGCCAATGTCCCGAAAAAAGCCGCCGTCCCTGAAACCCGACACCCGCCTCGTCACGGCAGGCCGCGATCCCGACCAGCAGTTCGGCTTCGTCAATCCGCCCGTCTATCACGCCTCGACGGTGCTTTATCCGACCGCAGAGGATCAGGTCGCCCATCGCGCGCGCTACGTTTATGGCCGCCGCGGCACGCCGACGTCCGAGGCGCTCGAGAATGCGCTGAAGGAACTCGAAGGGCCCGGCTGCGCCGGCGTCGCCTTGCTGCCGTCGGGACTTGCCGCCATCGCGACCGCGCTGATGTCGGTCACCGCCGCCGGCGATCACATTCTGATTGCCGATAGCGTCTATCGGCCGACCCGCAATTTCGCCAACGGCATTCTCAAGCGTTTCGGCGTCGAGACCACGTATTACGATCCGTTGCTCGGCAAGGATATCGCCGGCCTGTTCAAGCCGAACACCCGCGCCGTCTTCGTCGAGGCGCCGGGCTCGCAGAGTTTCGAGATGCAGGACATTCCGGCGATTGCCGCCGTCGCGCATGACAAGGGTGCGACGGTGCTGATGGACAATACCTGGGCGACGCCGCTCTATTTTGATGCCTTCGGCAAGGGCGTCGACATCTCCATTCAGGCAGGAACGAAATATCTCGGTGGGCACTCCGACATCATGTTCGGCACGGTGTCGGCCAATGCCGCAGCCCTGCCGCGTCTCAAGGACACCGCCGGCAACAGCGGCCTGTGTGCCGGACCCGACGACATCTACCTTGCATTGCGCGGCCTGCGCACGCTTTCGGTGCGGCTTTCCCGTCACAACGCCAGCGCGATTCACATCGCGAAGTGGCTCGCGGCGCGGCCCGAGGTCGCGCGCGTCATGCATCCCGCTCTCGAGAGCGACCCCGGCCACGCGATCTGGAAACGCGACTTCACCGGCGCCAGCGGCCTGTTCAGCATCGTGCTAAAGCCAATAGGCGAGAAGGCTGTCTATGCCTTCATGAACGAGCTCGCGCTGTTCGGCATGGGCTTCTCATGGGGCGGCTACGAAAGCCTCGTCATCCTGTTCGACTGCTCGGAATACCGGACCGCGACGACGTGGGCACCGGGCGGGCCGACGCTGCGGTTTCATATCGGTCTCGAGGATGTCGGCGATCTCATTGCCGATCTCGAACGCGGTTTCGCGGCGATGAAGGCCGCACGGTGAATTAGCCCGCCGTTGCCCCGGCGCGGCGGTCGCGCAGCACGAAATAGAGATTGCGCAGATAGACGAACACGCCGAAGCCCTGCCCGGCGATAAAAACCGGATCCTTGCGGTACAGGGCGTAGGCGAACAGCAGCACGCCGCCGCCGATAGAGAACCACCAGAACGCCATCGGCACCACGCTGCGCCCGGCGCGCTCGGAGGCGATCCACTGCACGACAAAACGCGCGGTGAAGAAGGCCTGCGCGACGAAGCCGAGCAACACCCACCAGTCGAGATTGATGACGAAGACTTCGTGCAGATAGCCGCCAACCGCGTTGGCGAGATCGATGAGCATTTACTCCTCCGAAACGACGGGACGCCGCTTCTTGCGGCGGATCAGCCACCAGACGCCGGCAAGATCGAGAATGCCGACCCAGAGCCGGTCCCACATGCCGTAATTCGATACGCCATGCGCGCGCGGCCGGTCGACGACATCGACATAGCCGATCTCGTAACCTTCGCGGCGCACGAGCGCCGGCAGAAACCTGTGCAGCCCGTCGAAGCTCGGCAGCGACAGAAATACGTCGCGCCGGAACGCCTTCAGACCGCAGCCGGTGTCGCGCGTGCCGTCACGCAGCACCGCGCCGCGCACCGCATTGGCGATGCGCGACTGAAACTTCTTGAAGCCCGTATCCTTGCGCCCGACGCGCTGGCCGGCGATCAGTCCCATGCGCGGGCCGCCCGCTTCGAGTGCGCGGATCATTGCCGGCAGGAACGCCGGGTCGTTCTGCCCGTCGCCGTCGAGCGTCACCACGATCGGCGCACGCGCCGCGGCGGCACCGGTACGCACCGCCGCGGATTGCCCGCAGGATTCCGCGTGACGAACCTGTCGCAGAAACGAATACTGCTGTTTCAGCCGGGCAAGCTCGTCGCCGGTGCCGTCGGTCGACCCGTCATTGACGTAGACGATCTCGAACGTCCACTGCCCGTCGAGCGCCGCGGCGATCTCGGCGACCAGCGGCGCAATATTGGCCGCTTCGTTGCGAACCGGCACCACGACGGAAACCGATACTGCGGTGGAATTGGCGTTCATTCGATTGTCCCGGCGGCGCCAGCCGCTCGACCCGCTTCTTATTCAGCAAGCGCGGCGCGGGCAACTGCCTTGACGCGGCGGCCCGACGGCACGGGATACTGGACGATCCCCCCGGCCGATGTGACAGAAAAACCGAGCCGGCGGTCGGCGAAATAGCGCCGGACCAGAATGACGCCGGCGGCGCCGACGATCGCGCCGGCGAGCACATCGGTGACGTAATGGGCGGTCAGTACCACCCGGCTTGCCATGATCAACAGGGCATAAATCCAGGCCACGGTCCGGGCCCGAGGCCACAGGGTGCTGATCGCTACCGCCGCGGCAACCGCCGTGGTGGCGTGGCCCGACGGCATTGCCGCGAATTCCGACCGCCATACCAATGGACTGAAATAAGAGGGGTCGAGCGAACCGCCGATATAGGGGCGTGCGCGGCCGATCAGCCGCTTGACGATGGTCGCGAACAGGCTCGGCGCCGCGATAGCCACGAACAGGAATTCAAGCCGGATCGCGATGGCAATCATTGTCAGTCTGGTGCGCGCCGGCAGCCGATCCGGCAGCGCCGCCATCACCAGCAACAAAATTCCGATCGGCCAGAGAAACCAGCCGGCCTTGCCGAAGTCGGTGACGTCGTCGAACAGGTTGACGAGCCAGTGCGGCAAAGCACGCGCGCCTCGCGCGGCCGATGCATCGACAATCAGCGAAAGAAGGATCAGTGCGACGACGGCCGCGACGGCAAAGATCGCGAGCCGCTTCGGCTCCAGGACCGGATCGCGCCACCTTGCCGGGCGCAGCAACAAGCGAAGCGCCTGACCCACATGCACCGCGGCACGACGATGCCAGGTGTCGCGTGCATCGGCCGCACCAGGCACTAACGGGCTCACGGTTCGTCCCCGGTGCGGAAGACGGACACCGAAATTCGCCGGCCGTTACTGATGTTGAAACCCTCGATCCGCGGCAGCGGCGCATAGCGCAGGCCGATCGCCTGCGCGCGCTGCGCGAAACTGCGCTCGTGGCGCTGCTCGACGAAGGCGAAGCGGCACGCGCCCTGCCGCAGGAAGTCGGCGGCGCCGGCACCGTCGGTCAACAGTGTGCGCGTGCCGGCAAGAAACACGAGGCTCGGCTCGTGATAGCCCACAGCGGCTACCAGCGGCTCATCGCAATCGCTGTCGTGAAGCGCTTGCGTCATCGCAACGCTTGGAAACAGCGCCGGCAAAGACGGCAATACGACGCCGTAAACTGTCACCACCGTCAGGAATGCGGCGACGATTGCGCGCAGCATCGCATACTCGGCGCCATCGACGTCGTAGAGCCACCACGCGAACAGCCCCATGACCACCGCGCCTGCCGCGAACGGCCAGGCCACAAAACCGAGATCCCGCGACAACACGACGAAGCCCACGATCGATACCACCGCGATCGCTGCCGGCAGCAGCACCCAGCCAATCGTACCGTGGATCAGCCAGCGCGCTTTCGACAGACCGCCCCGTTCGAGGACGCCAGCGATCAGGATTGCGATGGCGGGATAAACCGGCAGGACATAATGCGGCAGCTTCGTTACCACGAGTTCAAAGACGATCCAGGCGGGGATCAGCCACGCCAGCAGGAACTTCGCGCCCGGCTCGCGCCGCGCCCGCCACACCGTCGGCGCAGCGAGACCCGCGATGACCGCGCCCGGCCAGAAGGTCACCCAGAACAAAATAAAATAAAGTCCGGGCGGCGCGCCGTGACTTTCCTGGGCGCCCAGGATCTTCGGCAACGCATCCGCGCCGATCGAGCCCTGAAAAAAGGCCGAGCCGGTCTTGCCCATGATCATGACGAACCATGGCAACACCAACAGCAGGTACCAGATCAGTCCAGTGATCGGCCGCAAGACGGCAAGCCATCGCACGCTGCGATCGATGATCGACACAACGAGCGTCGTCAGGCCGACGAATAAAAAGATCAGCGGTCCTTTCAACAGCGTCCCCGCCGCGAGCGCCGTCCAGAAAATGACGGGCACCGACCAGTCCACAACGCCGGGCGGTGTTCGCCGTGGCGCAAGGTAAGCGCGCGCGAGCGCACCGAACGCCGCCGTCGTCGTCGCCAGCAGCATAGCGTCGGTCTTGGCGAGCCGCGCCTCGACGCCGAGCAAGACACAACTCGCCATCATCGCGCCGGCGAGCAGCGCCGCGCGCCGACTGACGAAGGCAAGCGCCGTCCAGTACGTCAGCAGAACCGCGCCGGTCGCGCCCAGCAATGATGGCAGACGATAAATCCAGATTTCGCCGCGCGCTTCCGGAATGCCAAGCGCGGAAGCAGCCTGAACCGCGCCGGCCTGCAGCCAATAAATGCCGACGGGCTTTTTGTAGCGCACTTCGTTCTGGAAGCGGATGTCAACGTAGTCGGCGCTCTCGACCATCTGCTTGCTGGCTTGCGCGAAGCGCGCCTCGTCACGATCGACGGGCGGGATTTGAAAAAAGCCCGGAATAAACATCGCAAGCGACAGCGCGACCAGCAGCGCTGCCGCGCGCGCATGCGACGCGGTCGCTACGTCCAGCAAGGCCGCAAGTCCGCGCGCCTGCCAGTTCGGTCGGCCGGAAACCGCCGGCGATGCGGAATCGGGAGTGGTCGGGCTCACCATGCGGGCGGGACAATAATGTCAATGCGTGATGCGGAAAAGAACGGCTTTCGACCTATTGAATGCGAACCATGACGCTGTCGGTCGCTCCACGGGCGTCCATCACCGTCAATCGCACAAAGCCGCGGCCATCCGGCCTGAAAAACACGGTACGGCGCCCATCGAGGTCCGGCAGCGGCACGCCATTGACAAGCACTGCAAGGTCGCCCTCACCGCCTGCGATCTTGACCGCGACCGGGTCGGGATGACGCAGATCGGCCAGTTCGAGCGTCGCACCGTCCGGCGGAAACATGATTCGCGGTGCCCGGCCGTCGGCGCCGACCAGCGCGCCCGGTTGGTAGTGCCGCAATGTGGGCGGCAGCCGCGCATTCGACACGCGCAAGACCCCGGCCGGCGCGGCGCCGTGCGGTACGGCAGCCCTGCCAAGCCGCGCGAAGGCGTCGAACAGGATCGGCGCCGCAGCGCTGCGGCCGATCAGTCCGGCAACCGCAGCTCCGTCAGGCCTGCCGACCCAGACACCGATGGTGGTCCGGCCGTCGAAGCCCACCGCCCAGGCATCGCGGAAGCCGTAGGATGTGCCGGTCTTGAACGCGATCACGCCGCGCGGCGCGTTGTCCGGCGGCGGCGCACCCATCAAAGCATTGCCGATATACCAGGCCGCGGTCGGCTCAAGCAGGCGCTGCTCGGGAGCGGTCGCGCCCGCGCGTTCGATCAGCGGCCGTACATTGCCGCCACGCGCCAGCCCCGCGTAAAGCATCGTCAGGTCGGACAGCGTGACGCCGACGCCGCCGAGACCCATCGCCAGTCCCGGCGCTTCGCCCTTGGGCAGCACCAGCGCCGCACCGGCCTGCTGCAGCCGCGCCGTCAGACGGCTGGTGCCGAGCTTGTCGAGCACGGCGATCGCCGGCACGTTGAGCGATAATTGCAGCGCACGGCGCACCGACACGGTGCCCTGAAAGGTCTGATCGAAGTTCTCGGGCGCGTAATTGCCATAACGCAGCGGCTTGTCGTCGATCAGCGTTTCCGGATGCAGAAAACCGTCCTCGAAGGCGAGACCGTAAATGAAAGGCTTCAGCGTCGAGCCGGGCGAGCGCAACGCCCGCGACATGTCGACCTGTCCGGCGCGCTTGTCGTCGAAATAGCCGGCAGAACCGACCCGGGCCAGCACCTCACCGCTGTCGTTATCGACCGCAACGATTGCCGCGGATAATTGCGGCCCCAGTGCCTGCGCGCGATCGCGCGCGAGCCGCTCGAGTTCGCGCTGCAAGTGAGCATCGAGGGTCAGCCGATGGACGCGCGCGCCACGCTCACTGACAATGAGTTCGTCGCCCACATGCGGCGCAAGCAGCGGCATCGGTTCGCGTTTGTCTGCGACCTGCTCCGCCTTGGCGCTCGCGACGTCGCTCAATGGAATTGCGCCGGCACGCGCGGCGCGCTCAAGGACGCGGTTGCGCGCGGCGACCGCCTTGTCGTGGTAGCGGTTCGGTCGTCGCGTCTCCGGCGATTGCGGCAGCGCGACCAGCAGCGCCGCTTCGCCGAGCGTCAGCCGCCGCGGCTCCTTGCCGAAGTAGGACAGCGACGCCGCGCGGATGCCTTCGATATTCCCGCCATAGGGCGCGATGGAGAGATAAAGCCCGAGGATATCGTCTTTCGTCAGCGCATGTTCGAGTTGCAGCGCGCGAACCATCTGCCGGAGCTTGGCGCCAAGGTTGCGTTCGCGGCGCGGTTCGAGCAGCCGCGCCACCTGCATCGTCAGCGTCGAAGCGCCCGAGACAATCTCGCCGTTCGTCGTGAACTGCGCCGCTGCGCGCAGTATCGCGAGCGGATCGACGCCGAAGTGACTCTCGAACCGCCGGTCTTCGTAGGCAAAGAGGATCTTGAGGAACCGCGGATCGACCTGATCGACGGTCGCCGGCAGCCGCCAACGGCCGTCATTTGCCGTGTAGGCACGCAGGATACGGCCCTCGCGGTCGAGCACCACCCGCGAATAGTCGATGTCCTTGCCGAGCGGCGCGGGCCCGAGCGAGACAACCCACCACGCCGTCACCAGCGCGCCGGTGACGGCGATCGAGACGAGCCCGGCGAGGATGACGCGCAACCGCATTATTTCGCCGCTGTGATCTCAACGGTGCCGGTGTCGGTGCGACCGAACCGGTCCGGCCGGTACATGTCCTCGACCATGGCCTGCGGCAGCACATATTTGCCGGGCGTGACCGCGCGCACGACATAGGCGACCGCAAACACCGACTGCCCGCCGCGGCGGCGTTCGAATGCCGCGCTGAAGCGGTCGTCGCGGAACTCGGAACTTTCCGGATCGACTGTATTCGCGATCCAGCCAAGCCGGCCCGCGTCACCCGACGAGACCAGTCGTGGATTGTCGATCTCGAACCCCGCCGGCAGGTAGTCCGCAACGATCAGCCGGGAGAATTGCGGGTTCGGATCGGTTACTTTCAGCACCACCGCGAAACGCTGGTTCTGTTTCGCCTGCGCCGGGTTCGCCGCCTCGCCATCGAGCGCGTGGAAGGAGCGCTCGATCTTCAGGCCGTGCTCGGCCGCCGGTTCCGGCGTCAGCGGCGCGCCACTGACCGTCACCACGGCCTGCACGTTGCCGTCGCCGCTGTTGGTCAGCGTAATCGGCGCCGGGAAGCCGCCGGCTTTCAGACCGCGCTGGTAGACGCCCTTGTGCGCGGCGCCATTGACGGAGAGCGAGATCGCCGCCGCCTCCTTCGCCATCGCGCGGGCGGCAAGGACCAGCCAGGCCTGTTCCTGCGTCGAGGTGAAGGCCGACAACCCGCGCGCCGCGTCGATGCGCGACAGAGCACCATCGATCGTTGTGCGTGGCGCGCTGCTTTCGGCTGCGAGCGTCACCAGCGCCGCGCTATCGCGCAGCGACGAGCCATAATCCTCGCGGCCAAGCTGCAAGACCGGGCGCGGCGGAATAGCCGCCAACGCCGCGGCATAGACCGCTTCGGCGCGCGGCTTGTCGCCATGCAGGGCCAGCGCTGCGGCAAGCTGTGCCTTGGCGATCGGCGTTGCGAAGTTCGCGAGCTTGACGTCGGCATAGTAGCGCAGGTCGCCGACCGGAGCCGCGCCGTTACGCGCCAGCACGTAGAGTGCATACGCGAGATTGCGGCCGCCGTCCTGGTTCGGTTCCGGCGCAGACGCGACGAAGTTCTTCAGCCGGTCGAGCGCGAGGCGGAACGCCGGGTCGGGCACATCGAACTTTCGCTCGCGCGCGCGCGTCAGGAAGTCGGTCACATAGGCGTCGAGCCAGACGTCGTCGCCGCCGACCGACCACAGGCCGAAGGCGCCGATCGAATTCTGCCGCGCCAGCAGCTGCGCAATGCCGTTGCGAATTCGGTCGTCGATCGCGCCGTCAATGGCAAGGTTCGCCTGCGTCGCAACCTCATTGGCATAGAGCAATGCCACCGCACGGCTCGTGATCTGCTCGGAACAGCCGAACGGATAGCGGTCGAGCGCGTTCAGAAGCGCCGCCGCATCGAGCGCGGCCGAGATCGAGACCGACACCGACGCGCGGCCGGTGCCAGGCACAAAATCGGCGAACATGTCGGGTGACACGGTGAGGCTCTCGCCTTTGCCGATCGCTTTCACGGTCCGCCGCGACAGGGTTTGTGTCGCCGGGCGCGTCTCGATCGCGTAGCGGCGTTCGAGCGCGAAATTGTTCGGGCCGCCGACGCGCACCGTGACCGCCCCTGCTCCCGACCCTGCGGCTTTCAACGGCAAGGCAACGCGGCCGCGCCGTTTGGCTTCGAGCGTCAGCCGGGCAACATTGGTCTCCGCGGAGATCGTGCCTTCGGTTACAATATTGATGGCGTAGTCGCCGGCCGCGCCCTCGACATTGTCGAGTTCGACCTGCAACGCGGCGGCGTCGCCGGTCCTCATGAAGCGCGGCAACGTCGTCGTCAGCACGACGGGGTCGCGCACGATCACGTCGCCGGAGGCCTTGCCGACCTTGTCCTTGCTCCACGCCACCGCCATCACCCGCACGGTGCCGGCAAAAGCGGGAATATCGAACTTCACCTCCGCGGTGCCGTTCGCGGCGACCTTGACGACGCCCGAATAGAAGGCGAGCGGCGCCTGCGTCGGCGGCGCACCGCCAAGCTCGTTGCCCGCGCCGTCGCCACCGGTCCGGATGCGGCCCGCCGCGCCCATCAGGCCGTCGATCAACTGTCCGTAGAGATCGCGGATTTCCGCCGAAAGCCGGCGCTGGCCGAGATAATAGTCGTCGGGCGCCGGCGCCTTGTAGTTGGTGAGATTGAGAATGCCGACGTCGACCGCGGCGACAACAACGCGCGCTTCCTCCCCGCCGCTCAGTCCGCCGAGTTTGACCGGGATCGTCAGCGTCGTATTCGGCCGGATCGTGCCCGGCAGCGGCATCTCGAAGCCGAGCGTATGCGCGGCGCGGTCGATCGAAAACCATTGCACGCCGATCGCGCGGCCCGGTTGCCGTTTGGCCGGCGCATCGAGCGGACGGCGCAGCGTCGCGACGATATAGGCGCCCGCGCCCCAATCCTTGCCGACCGGCAGGCGGACATTGACGGGGCCTGCCTTGCTGACGCTCTGCGACACTGTCGTCGCCAGCTTGTCGGAGAAGACGCTCAGTGTCAGCCGTCCGGCACTCCGCGCGGTCACCGCGACCGACATGACATCGCCGGGACGATACTCTTTCTTGTCGAGCGCGACGTCGAGCAGGTCCGGCGTGTCGGCGCTCGACTCGGCGTAGAAGCCGGCGTCGAATGACAGCGCCGTGCGGACGCCGTCGTCACCCGACACTTCAAGCCGGTAACGGCCCCAGGTCACCGGCATCGACAGTTTCGCCGGCAGGTCGGCATTCACATCGACCGCACCGTTGGCAACCCGCGTCGTCGATTTAACGGGCTCGTACTGCCAACTGCCCTGCTGGCGATACCACTGGTAACGGGTTTCGACCCGCAGCAATTCCCAGCGCAGACCTTTGCGCGCCTCGCGCTTGCCGTCGGCGGCGATGACCACGACGTCGAAGCTCGCATTGTCTCCGTCGCTGAGGCTGCGCCCGGAGAACGTCGGCTTGACGCCGATCGCCACGCCTTCGGCGGCAACTGGCACGGTCAATTTGCGCTCGACAGCGCGGCCGCCGGACTCCGCCATTCGCACCGTGAGCCGTGCTTCGAGCGGACGCGCGGTGGCCGGAATATCGGCAAGTTCGAGATCGAACGTCGCCTTGCCGTCCTTGTCGGTCTGCGGCAGGTCGCCGAGCGGCTGGCGCACCGGCGGCACGTCTTCATCGCTGAGACCGAACACATAGCCGGCAAAGCCCGGCCGTTCGGCCGCCGACGCAACGACGATCTCACCTTCGAGCGATAGTTCCGCCGCCGGCGCTCCGTAGAGGAACTTGCCGTCGACATTGATCTTGGCTGGCGCTCCGCGCGGAATCGCGGCCGCGGCAGTCGCAAGGCTGAATTCGAGACGGTCGGGCACATAGTCCTCGACCATAAACGCCGCCTCGCCGAGCGCCGGACGTTTCGGGTCGGCATAGGCGCGCACCCGCCAGGTGCCGGTCATCGCCGAGCGCACCAGCGGCTGGCTCAGGCTGAAGCCGCCCAGGCCCTGATCCTGCACCACGGTCCGGCGATACTCGACGCCGTCGGGCCGCTCGAACACCAGCGTCAGTGGGACGCCGGCAGCGGCCACGCCCTGCGCATCGCGCAACAGCGCGGTCACATGCACGGTCTCGCCGGAGCGGTAAACGCCGCGCTCGGTATAGACGAAGGCGTCGAGCGCGCCGGGCGCGGCGCGGCCGGCGACGCCGCGGTCGGTCAGATCGAAGGCCGGCGTGCGCAGGTTGAGGAAGGCATAGTCGTTGCGGTCGGATGCGACGATGGCGGCGGGCGCCAGCCCGCCCTCGCCGCGCGCCAGCCCGGCGTCGAACTGCACATAGCCTTGCGCGTCGGCGCGCTTGGTGGCGAGCACCTCGTTGTTGCGCGCGACGAGACGCAATTCGGTCAACGCCCGCGGCTCGGCGGTCGCGAGCGAGTGAACGAAGACGTGAATGCCGTCACCGGCCTTGTAAGCCGACAGCCCGAGATCCGAAACGATGAACCATTGTGTTGCCTGCTGGCCGTAGTCATTGCCGACCACGCCCTTGGGCTTTGCCGTCATCACATAGACGCCGGGCGCCAGATCGGGCACCGCCTGCGTCACCGGAAATGCGGTCGTGACTTCGCTGTTGAGCTTGAGTTCGACGGCAAGCTCGCCGTTCCACACCTTGATGCCGCGCTCGTTGCCGATCTGCTCGATCTGGTAGGGGTAAAGACTGCGCTGGAAGTCTTCGCCGAGCACGGTCGCGATCAGATTGCGGTCGCCGATGCGGTAGATGTCGATCGCGACCGCGTCGGTATTGACGGTCTGGACCGGAATGCCGTTCTGCCCGGTGCGCGGCAGCACATAGGCTTTGCCGGTAAAGCGCGCGAACGGTTTGCGGTCGCGCACGAAGATCGTGTAGTTCGCCGACTTCGCCAGCGTCTCGCCGACGGTCGACGGCAGCCCTGCGCGCAGCGTCACCGCATAGCGCTCGCCGTGCTTGAGGCCGTCGACGCAAAGCTGCTTGTCCTCGGCCGCGATCGCGGGACGATCGAAGCCGGCGACGACGATGAAGGGATTGAGATCGGTGCCGCCGGCCGGCAGCGGCTCGGAGAACTGAAAGCAGGCGCGCGGCGAAACCGCGTCCGAATCGACCGTATAATTGAGCATCCGGAAGCCGTGATCGGCCCGCACGATTTCATAACGGCGGCGCAGCTCAGCCTGTTCGCGCAGGCCGAGCGACAGCCGCATGGCGTCGAGCGCCGGACGCCAGATCTGGCGGTCCGCCATCACACGGCCGAGCAGCCCGAGGCTTTCCGCGTCGGTCGCACGGTCGCTGCTGCGCTGATAGGCGATGTAGGCGGCGGTCGACGCCCGCTCGAGGAAGAACGCCTTCTCGCGATTGTCGCGCGGCTTGATGTCGCTGATGGTACGCGCAAGCCGCAGCCAGGCGGCCGCGTCGTTGGGCTCGGCAACGACCAGTTGGCCGAGCACCGTCATGCCGCTGCGTAAATCGTTTTTCTGGAACGCGGCGTCTGCTTCCTTGCGCAGGACCGCGGCAGATTTGGTCACCGTGCCCGCATCGGTCTTGATCTGCGCTTCGAGCCGCACTCCCGCATCGGCCAGCGCTTCGTTGCTGAAGTCCTTGTCGGCAGCCGCGGCAGGCGCACACAAAAGAGCGGCGATGGCGACAACGGCAGCGTGGATCAGCGGGCGCATGCGGGGTCTCCAGGAATGGTCTGGGCAGATCACTATCAAATCAGCTCAGGAAGGTGTCGAGGTCGTGGCTATGGCAACACGGCGAATAAAGTCCTGTCGGCTCCGAAAGGCATTGGCCGGCACCATTAAGAAATTACATGAGGCACATTGACTGTAAGCAATAACCGATTGATTAAACGGCAATAAACGACCGTTGCGTGCGTCCTTGGAAACGCTTAGACCGCCACGGTCACTTAATCTCTAGCCGATACAGTGAAAACGGTGGCGGCGCCCCTGCGTCATGACCGTCACTTTCACCGGCGGTCCGGTCCGGCTAAACGGACGAGATAAGCGCCTGCCGGTTGCAACGGCCCCGTAGCTCAGCGGATTAGAGCAGCAGCCTTCTAAGCTGTTGGTCGGAGGTTCGAGTCCTCCCGGGGTCGCCAACCGTCCGCCGCACCGGTGCGCCCTAGGCCGTGATCCTGAAAAGTGGGAACCGGTTTTCGGACAAGATCATGCCCAAACGCTAATGCGTCCAGGCTTCGCGGCGCTTGAACGAGAAGTTTTCCGAATAGGACAGCGTGCGGCGCGCCGGCTCGGTCGGCTCGGACAGCTGATAGGCGATGCCGTGGCGCTCACAATAGGCCACAGCCGCCTCTCTGGTCGGAAACCGCAACCGAAGTTGCTGGCGCATGTCGCCGGACGACGTCCAGCCCATCAGCGGCTCAACCACCCGCGCCTCCTGCGGCTCGAAATCGAGCACCCAATCATGGGTCCGCGCGTGGCCGGACTGTGTGGCGGTTTTGGCAGGCTTATAGATGCGGGCGAGCATCGGCGGCGGCTCCATAGCGGACCGCCCGGTTATAAAAGGATGCCCCGCCGCTGGCAACTGCGGCGGTCAGCGTCGATCTGGAACGAAAAGGCCGCTGGTCGATCAGGCCCGATAGGTCGCGAGCCGCCCTTCCCGGGTCACGCCGAGATCGTAGCGGCGGATTTTGCGCCGCCTCGTCTGCGCCGGTGTCGCCCGGTCCAGCACAGCGCTGTCGACGTTGAGGCGGAAGCCGCCGCCCTGCTCGTCGAACGAGAGCCCCTCGATGCGTAGCACCGCCTCGACCGCGTGAACAGTCGCGCGGCGCGGCTCGGTCTCGCCCTGCTCGAGCTTATGGATGGCGCGCTGGGTCAATCCGACACGATCGGCAAGTTCGGACTGGCTCCAGTTCAGCAGCGCCCGAGCGGTTCGCAACTTCGCTGCGAAGACGCGGCGCTCGAGCCGCACCAGTTCGACGATATTGCTGGATTGCCGCTGCGCCCTGACAAGCATGACCCTGTACCGCTCGAGGTGTATTTCGAGTTTCCGAAGGCCGCCGAAACAAAAACCGCGATGCGGCCTTGGGCATTGAGTCCCCCGGCGGTTACCCGCCGGGGGATATTGCTTAGACTTCAGCCTTGATCAGACGATCAGGGATAGAAGGTGCGGGTCGCGCGGAAGCGGATCGCAACCTGGTCCTGATCGGCGATCGTGTAGGTGCCGGCGAGCTTGGTGCCGTTGGTCGCAAGAGCGGCCGTGCCGGTCGGCGTCGCTGCCGACTGCAGCTCGGCGTACAGCACCTCGAGACCCAGAGCGAGATTCTTGGTCGCCTTCCACTCGGTGCGGAGACCCAGACCCCACATGCTCCAGTCCATGTTGCAGCCAGCGGTCGCAGCAGCGCCGGTGCCCGAGCCGGTGCCGAGGCCGAGGCCCGAGCACAGCATCGCGTTGGCATTGCTGTTGTAGTCAACGTCACGCCAGGCGCCCCACAGCGTGGACTTCAGAGCCGGAGTCCAGAAGTGGGTGTAGGCGGCGTTGATCGCCCAGGTCGAGGTCAGCTCGAGGCTGGTGCCGGTGGTGCCGGCGGCACCGCCATAGACGGCGTCAGTCTCAAAGCCCCAACCGAAGGTCGAGCCGTCGTACTTCGAGTGATCCCAGGTCGCCGCGGTCATGTTGGAGTACCGCGATGCACCCTTGGTGTAGGTGACCTGAGCCTGGAAGTAATCGCCGGCACCGATCATCGGAGCCTTCAGCGTCAGACCAGCGCCGAGTGCGTAGCCGACCTTGCTGTTCGGACCACCGGTGGTCTCGGTGGTGCCGTAGTACTGGCCCTTCACCTGATGCGCGGCGGCCATCACCTGGGCGGAGCCCCAGGCCTGGTCGACGCGCAGGTTGGCGACCAGATCCGGCACCTGGTGGCCGGCATAGCCGCTGCCCACGGTGCTGGACGGCTGGATCACGCTGGTCAAGGACGTGCCCGTGGTCGCACCGGTGGCCGCGCTGACCGTGGTGCTGTTGGCACCGATCACCGCGCCGGCGCTCAGAACGGTGAGCGAGTTGGCGTTCACGCGCTGGATGCGGGTGCGGCGCTGCACTTCGGCCGAGATCGAGGCCGACATGCCGTTGCCGAACTGTGCGGTGTAACCAAACACGTCCCAGCCACCGTCGCCCGAGTCGGACGAAGCGTTGACGAAGCCGTACTGGTTGCCGCCGATCGAGTAGAAGTCGAAGAACGACGTGGCATGGCCGATCGTGAAGCCCGCCCACTGGATGAACCAGCGGTTGGCGT
>JBFWZV010000022.1:0-51681 GCA_050184975.1 Pseudolabrys sp.
GTCGCCGCCGGCACCCGCGCTGCCGGCGAACGCCGGCCGCAGCGCCGCCCGCGCGCCCGCGGCTCAGTCGCCGCAACAGACATCGCCGCAGCCGCCGCCGCCACCGAAGCCCGCGCAGGCCGCGCCGCAGACACGGCCCGACGCTCGCGCCGCCGCGCAGCAAAATCAGACCGCGCCGCGTCCGCCGGCCGCCGTGCAGCAGAGGCCGCCGGCGCAACAGCAGCAACAGCGCCGCAATGACGGCGGCCTGTTCGGTCTGGGGATTTTCCGCTAGCCGCGCGCCACGCCGCTATCTGGGGAGTGTCGTCGTTCCCATCAGGAACTTGTCGATCGCGTGGGCGCATTGACGGCCCTCGCGGATCGCCCACACCACCAATGACTGGCCGCGGCGCATGTCGCCGGCCGCGAACACCTTGTCGGCGGACGTCGCATAGGCGCTCATGTCGGCCTTGACGTTGCCGCGCGGGTCGAGGTCGAGCTTGAGCGACTTCACCATCCCCTCGTGGACGGGATGCACGAAGCCCATGGCGAGCAGCACGAGGTCGGCCTCGATCTCGAACTCGCTGCCGGCAATCGGCTTCATCTGCGCGTCAACATGCACGCAATGCAGCTTTTTGACGTGGCCGTTCTCGCCGGTGAACTTCTGCGTCAACACCGCGAAGTCGCGCTTGGCGCCTTCTTCATGGCTCGACGAGGTGCGCAGCTTGAGCGGCCAGTCCGGCCAGGTCAGCATCTTGTTCTCGTGCGCGGGCGGCTGCGGCATGATCTCGAAATTGGTGACGGACACCGCGCCCTGACGGATCGACGTGCCGATACAGTCGGAGCCGGTATCGCCGCCGCCGATCACGACGACCTTCTTGCCCGTTGCGAGTATCGGCTCGACATCGCCCAGCGGCTCGCCGCCGACGCGGCGGTTCTGCTGCGGCAGGAAGTCCATCGCGAAGTGGATACCCTTCAGATCGCGGCCGGGGATCGGCAGGTCGCGGGCTTTTTCCGCGCCGCCGGTCAGCGCCACGGCGTCGTAATCCTTCACGAGCTGCTCGGCCGGCAGGGTCACGCCGACATGGACGCCGTAATGGAAGGTGACGCCCTCGGCTTCCATCTGCGCGACGCGGCGGTCGACATGGACCTTTTCCATCTTGAAGTCCGGAATGCCGTAACGCATCAGGCCGCCGGCCTTGGCCCAGCGTTCATAGAGATGGACATCGTGGCCGGCGCGGGCGAGCTGCTGCGCGCAGGCCATGCCGGCCGGCCCCGAGCCGACCACGGCGACCTTTTTGCCGGTCTTCTTCGCGGCCTTGTCGGGCTTGAGCCCTTGCGCGATGGCGCGGTCGGCGATCTCGCATTCGATCGATTTGATGGTGACCGGGTTGTCGTCGATGTTGAGCGTGCAGGACGCTTCGCACGGAGCCGGGCAGACGCGGCCCGTCACTTCCGGAAAATTGTTGGTCGAATGCAGGTTGCGCGCCGCTTCGTCCCAGTTGCCGCGATAGACGAGGTCGTTCCAGTCCGGGATCTGGTTGTTGACCGGGCAGCCGGTCGGCGCGCCGCTGACCGTCACCGTGCCGTGGCAATAGGGCACGCCGCAGTCCATGCAGCGCGCCGCCTGGTCGCGGATGTCCTTTTCCGCCAGCGGCAGCACGAACTCGCGGTAATGCTTCACCCGCTCCTCGACCGGAGCGTAGTCGCGATCCTCGCGTTCGATTTCGAGAAATCCGGTAATCTTGCCCATACTTACTCCGCCGCTTGCATGGCGTCGGCCTTTTCCTTGGCCAGTTCCGCGAGCGCGCGACGGAATTCGACCGGCATCACTTTACGGAACAACGGGCGGTACTTCGACCAGTTGGCGAGGATGTGCTCCGCGCGCTTGGAGCCCGTATAGCGCGCGTGGTTGCTGATGAGGCGGTGCAGCCGCTCCGCATCCTTGGCGGTGAGGTCGGCGAGCGCGTCGGCGGCGTTGTCCTGAGTCAGGCCTTCACCCTCGGCGACTTCCGCTTCCGGAATTGGCTCAAGCGCGACCATCGCCATATTGCAGCGGGTCTCGAACGAGCCATCCTCGTCCAGCACATAGGCGATGCCGCCGGACATGCCGGCCGCGAAATTGCGTCCCGTGGCGCCGAGCACGACGACGATGCCGCCGGTCATGTATTCGCAACAGTGGTCGCCCGCGCCTTCGATCACGGCGGTGGCGCCGGAATTGCGCACGGCGAAGCGCTCGCCGGCGACACCGCGGAAATAGCACTCGCCCGCGATCGCGCCGTACAGCACGGTATTGCCGACGATGATCGACTCCTCCGGCACGATACCGCTCTCGGCCGGCGGGCGGATGATGATGCGGCCGCCCGAGAGGCCCTTGCCGACATAATCGTTGCCGTCGCCTTCAAGCTCGAAGGTGACGCCGCGCGCGAGCCAGGCGCCGAAGCTCTGCCCGGCGGTGCCGGTGAAGCGGACATGGATCGTGTTGTCCGGCAAGCCGGTGTGGCCGTAACGCTTGGCGACCTCGCCCGACAGCATCGCGCCCGCGGTGCGGTCGGTGTTCTTGATCGCCGCCTGCAGGCGAACCGGCGCGCCGCGGTCGAGCGCGGTCTGCGACTCCGCGATCAGTTTGCGGTCGAGGATCGTCGCGATCTTGTGATCCTGCTCCTCGCACTTGAAGATGTTGGTGCCGGCTTCAGTTATCGGCTTCATGAACAGTTTGGAGAAGTCGAGGCCCTTCGCCTTCCAGTGTTCGACCAGCTTGCGGCGGTCGAGCATCTGCATCTGGCCGATCATGTCGTCGAACCTGGCGTAGCCGAGCGCCGCCATCAGTTCGCGCACTTCCTCGGCGACGAAGAAGAAGTAATTGATGACGTGTTCCGGTTGGCCGGTGAAGCGCTTGCGCAGCACCGGGTCCTGCGTGGCAACGCCGACCGGGCACGTGTTGAGATGGCACTTGCGCATCATGATGCAGCCGGCCGCGATCAGCGGCGCGGTGGCAAAGCCGAATTCGTCGGCGCCCAAGAGCGCGCCGATCACGACGTCGCGGCCGGTGCGCAGCCCGCCATCGACCTGCACCGCGATGCGGCCGCGCAGGCGGTTGGCAACAAGCGTCTGGTGCGTCTCGGCAAGGCCGATCTCCCAGGGGGAACCGGCATGCTTGATCGAGGTGAGGGGGGAGGCGCCCGTGCCGCCCTCGAAACCGGCGATCGTCACATGGTCGGCGCGCGCTTTGGAAACGCCAGCGGCGACGGTGCCGACGCCAACTTCCGAGACGAGCTTCACCGAGACGTCGCCCGCGGGGTTGACGTTCTTCAGGTCGAAGATGAGCTGCGCGAGGTCTTCGATCGAGTAGATGTCGTGGTGCGGCGGCGGTGAAATGAGGCCGACGCCGGGCGTCGAGTGACGGACCTTGGCGATGGTCTTGTCGACCTTGTGGCCGGGCAACTGACCGCCTTCGCCGGGCTTGGCGCCCTGCGCCATCTTGATCTGCATCACGTCGGAATTGACGAGATATTCGGTGGTGACGCCGAAGCGGCCCGACGCGACCTGCTTGATCGCCGAGCGCATCGAGTCGCCGTTCGGCAGCGGCTTGAAGCGGTCGGACTCTTCGCCGCCTTCGCCGGTGTTCGACTTGCCGCCGATCCGGTTCATGGCGATCGCGAGCGTGGTGTGCGCCTCGCGCGAGATCGAACCGAACGACATCGCGCCGGTCGAGAAGCGCCGCACGATGGCGCTCGCCGGCTCGACCTGGTCGAGCGGAATGGCCTTGCGGCCATCTTCGTCGGCACCCTTGATGCGGAACATGCCGCGGATCGTCAGCAGGTGCTCGTTCTGCTCGTTTACGATCTGCGCATAGGCACGGTAGTGGTCCTGCGCGTTCTGGCTCTTGGGGTCGCCGCGCACGGCATGCTGGAGCCGCGACACGGTCTGCGCGGTCCACACATGATCCTCACCACGCACGCGCACGGCGTAGTCGCCGCCGACATCGAGCATGGTGCGGTAGATCGGCGCGTCGGAGAATGCGGCGCGGTGGCGCCGCACGGTCTCTTCCGCGACCTGCGGGAGATCGACGCCCTCGATGCGGGTGTGGGTGCCGGTGAAATACTTGTCGACGAAGGACTGCTTCAAGCCGACCGCGTCGAAAATCTGCGCGCCGCAATAGGACTGGTAGGTCGAGATGCCCATCTTGGACATCACCTTCAGCAGGCCCTTGCCGATCGACTTGATGTAATTTTTGACGATGTCCTTGTCGTCGAGCTTCTTCGACAGGTCGTCCTTGGCCGCGGTCAGCGTCTCGAACGCAAGATACGGGTTTACCGCTTCCGCGCCGTAGCCGGCGAGGCACGCGAAATGATGCACTTCACGCGGCTCGCCCGACTCAACGACAAGTCCGACCGAGGTGCGAAGCCCCTTGCGGATCAGGTGGTGATGCACCGAGGCGCAGGCGAGCAGCGACGGGATCGGAATACGGTCCGGCCCGGCCTTGCGGTCGGACAGCACCAGGATGTTGGCGCCGCCGCGCACTTCCTCTTCGGCGCGCTCGCAGAGCCGGTCGATCGCAAAGCTCATGCCGGTCGCGCCGTGGTCGGCGGGGAAGGTGATGTCGAGCGTCTGCGACTTGAAATGGTCGCCGCTCATCTCGGAGATCGCGCGGATTTTCTCGAGATCGGAGTTGGTCAGGATCGGCTGGCGGACTTCGAGGCGGCGCGTCTTCGACACGCCCTCGAGGTCGAACAGGTTCGGCCGCGGCCCGATGATCGAGACGAGGCTCATGACGAGTTCCTCGCGGATCGGGTCGATCGGCGGGTTCGTCACCTGCGCGAAGTTCTGCTTGAAGTAAGTGAACAGCGGCTTCGGCTTGTCCGACAGCGCCGAGATCGGCGTATCGTTGCCCATCGAGCCGATCGCTTCCTCGCCGTTCGACGCCATCGGCGACATCAGCAGTTTGATGTCTTCCTGGGTGTAGCCGAAGGTCTGCTGACGATCGAGCAACGTCAGGTTCGACAAGGGCGCGTGATTGGAGGCGTCCGGCAGCTCTTCCAGAACGATCTGGGTGCGCTCCAGCCACTCCTTGTAGGGATGGCTGCGCGCGAGCGTCGCCTTCAATTCCTCGTCGGGGATGAGCCGGCCTTCGTCGAGATCGACCAGCAGCATCTTGCCGGGCTGCAGCCGCCACTTCTTGACGATGTTCTTTTCCTCGATCGGCAACACGCCCATCTCGGACGCCATGATGATGCGGTTGTCGCGCGTCAGGAAATAGCGCGCCGGCCGCAGGCCGTTGCGGTCGAGCGTGGCGCCGATCTGGCGGCCGTTGGTAAAGGCGACCGCCGCCGGGCCGTCCCACGGCTCCATCAGCGCGGCGTTATATTCGTAGAAGGCCCGGCGCTTCTCATCCATCAACGGATTGCCGGCCCAGGCCTCCGGGATCATCATCATCATCGCGTGGGCGAGCGAGTAGCCGCCCTGCGTAAGGAATTCGAGCGCGTTGTCGAAGCAGGCGGTGTCGGACTGGCCTTCGTAGGAGATCGGCCACAGCTTGTTGATGTCGCCGCCGAACAGCGGCGAGGCGACCGAGGCCTGCCGCGCCGCCATCCAGTTGACGTTGCCGCGCAGCGTGTTGATTTCGCCGTTGTGCGCGACCATCCGGTAGGGATGCGCGAGCGACCAGGCCGGCAGCGTGTTGGTCGAGAACCGCTGGTGGATCAGCGCGATCGCGCTTTCGAAATCCGGCTCGTGCAGGTCGGGATAGTAGCTGCCGAGCTGGTCGGCGAGGAACATGCCCTTGTAGACGATGGTGCGGCAGGAGATCGACACCGGGTAATAGCCGGAGACGCGACGCTCGCGCTGGCGGTAGATCGCGTTGGAGATCGCCTTGCGCAGAATATAGAGCCGGCGCTCGAAGTCGGACTCGGTGAGCTTCTTCTTGCCCTTGCCGATGAACACCTGCATGTGGACCGGCTCGGTCGGCTTCACGGATTCGCCGAGCGATGAGTTGTCGGTCGGCACATCGCGCCAGCCGAGCAGGGTCAGGCCCTCGCGCGCGATCACGTCGGCGTAGATGTCGCGGATGATCTCGCGCCATTCGGTGTCGCGCGGCATGAACAGGTAGCCGACGCCGTAGTCGCCGGCCTTCGGCAATGTAAATCCGAGCTCGGTTGCCTTGCGCGCGAAAAACTTGTGCGGGATCTGCACCAGGATGCCGGCGCCGTCGCCCATGCGCGGATCGGCGCCCACCGCGCCACGGTGTTCGAGATTGCAGACGATCTTGAGTCCGTCTTCGATGATGCTGTGCGACTTGCGGCCCTTGATGTCGGCGATGAAACCGACGCCGCAGGAGTCCTGATTGAGTGCCGGATCGAACAGGCCGTGCGCTTCCGGCAAGCCGGGATCGGCGCTGTCGCGGAAATCCGCCGCGGTCAGCATCGTCTCGCGCCCGTTCTTTGCGTTGCGTTCGCTCATCCTGCCTCGCCTCGCGCCGTCTCGAGCGGCGCGTCGTCCTCTTCCGCAGCGGTACGCCGTCCGCCGTGGTCCGATACCGACCGTTCGCGTGAAGGGCAGCCGCGCCGGACAATCAACCGGTGCCGCATGCCTCCCGTTCGGGCCTTTGGCCCAAGTCGTCCAAGTGGCCCAAGACGCGCCCGGCCATTCACCCGATCCGGAGTGACACCGGCGTGACGCGCTGCACTATAGGACAGCAATACTGTCCTTTAGAACATTGCCAAATTTTGCCCGTCCGCACAAGCGCGGTCCACGCCGAAATAGGGGCGATTTGACATTTTGTTGCGCAGGCGTGCCGGGGTGCGCAGCCGCGTGGCGTGCCGGCCGCTCGACCGGTCACGGTCTTGCGCGACAGACTTCGGCCGTCAGCCGATTCACCGTTTAACCCTCGCTGCTAACCCTCGGAACAGGTCGTCCGCGCGCTCCGGAGCGGCTTCGCTATGGTGGCGGAAAGACAGGGGAGCTTCCACCATGAGCGATCAGTCCGTCGCCAACGAACATCCGGGCGCAGCCGTGATGCGCCTGTCCGAGCGGCTCGCAAACCTCGCGCCACCGTCGGTCGCCGCGACGCTTGCCGCGCGCCAGCCGGTCGCCCAGCGGCCGTCGCCGGCCGTTGCCGCCGCGCTCGCTGCAAGCCAGGCCAAGGCCGCCAAGGCTGCGCGCCAGGCCATGCGCCCGCAGCGCCACCGCACGCTGGTCACCGCCTTCGTCGAAAGCTTTGTCGCGGCGTGCTCCTTCGTGCCCTACGCCGTCGTCGCGCTCGGTCTGCGCCTGCTGATGGCTTTCGTGTTTTTCGTCTCGGGTCAGGCCAAGGTCGCCGGTCCGCAGATCCCGCTCAACGTCTACGACGTCAGCCTGTCGGTGACGCTGCCGACGCAGGTGAAGGCGGAAACCTTCGGCCTGTTCCTGTCGAGTTATTCGTCGATGCCGCTGCCGCCGGTCGCCGCCGCCTATCTCGTCAGCTACGCGGAATTCCTGCTGCCGGTCTTCCTCGTGCTCGGCCTCGCGACGCGGTTTGCCGCGCTCGGTCTGCTGATGATCACCGCGCTGCTGCAGCTTTACGTGATGCCGAACGAACTGTGGACCGCGCACATCTATTGGTTCGCTATCCTTGCCGTGCTGATGACGCGCGGTCCGGGCGAGCTGTCGATCGACCACATCATCCGTTACGTCTCGCGTCGCTGAAGCGATACGAAACGCGCGATAACAACGTTTACTTTTCTTAACATCGCGAAACGGCCGCCGCTGGCGGCCGTTTTTGCTTCGCGCGCGGGTCGTCGCGATTAACCACAGCGGTAAACAGGCGGTTAACCTCACTAGGTCCGGCGGCGCGGCGGCGCTAGGCTCGCCTCAACCTTAACGAGGGGAGCCGCGTCGTGACAAAACTTCTGGCGTTCTCCGCATGCGTCGCTGCGCTCGTCGCTGCGCTCGCCTGGCCGGGCAATGCCGATCCTGCGCGCACCACGCGGCAGGGTTCCGGCACCGGCGTTACCGCCGCCGATGTCGACGCCAATCTGCGCCGTTCCGGGCTTGCGCCGCGCGGCGAGATCATCCGCCACGGCGATGTGTTCGTCACCCATGCTGTCGATCCGCGCGGCATCGAGGTGCGCGTCGTCGCCGAGGCGCTCTTTGGTGACATCGTTTCGGTCGCGCCGCGTCACCTGATGGTGCCGTATCCTGCGCGCTACGACTCCGGCCCGCGGATCATTCATATTCCGGGTCGTGGCGGCGATGTGCGCGCCGCCTTGCCCGGTAACGATACGGCCCTCGACCAAGACGACGATGACGCCCCGGTCGCGGCGGTGCCGCGTGTCCGCGAGCGCGATTATCGCGACCACAGCGCCTCGCAGCCGCGCCGCCAGTCGTCACGCGAACCACGGCGGTTGCAAACCCGCGAAGAACCTCGCCGCGCGCCGCGTCAGGTGCTGCCTTACGAAACGCCGTACAAGTCGCGCCAAAACTCACGTGAAGAGTCACGTCAAGAATCACGTCAAGAGTCGCGGCGCGAAACAGCCAAGCCGCAGGCAAAGCTCGAACTGAAAGCGAACCGCTCGGTGCTCGCCATCCCGCCGACGCCGGTCGAGCCGCCGGCAACGCCGCGCTGGCAGGCGCCGGAAAAATTCGGTGCGCCGCCTGATCACGCCGCGCCGCCGTCGCCGCTGGCATCGAAGTCCGCTGAAGCTGCGCAGGCTTCGGCCAACGAACCGGCGGTTGCGCCCCCGGCCGCAGTGCCGCCGGCCGTCGACAACGACACGCCGCCGGAAAGCGTCACCGTCGATCCCGCGCCGGCGCAGTAACGGCTGAACAAAGAGCCGCAAACGCAAAAGCGCCCCGGAACGGACCGGGGCGCTTCGCTTTTGGAGTTCAGGAATCTGCCGGGGCATCCGGCAGGATCGACAAACCGAGTGAGGTCGCCGCGTCAGGCGGCCTGCTGGTCGATCACCTTGGCCTTGGCGCCGTTGCCGATCGGAATCTGGCGCGGCTTCTTGGCCTCGGGGATCTCGCGCACGAGGTCGACGTGCAGCAGGCCGTTCTCCAGCGTCGCGGCCTTGACCTGGACGTGATCGGCGAGCTGGAAGACGCGCTCGAAGGCGCGCGAGGCGATGCCCTGATAGAGCGTTTCGCCCTCGGACTTCTCCTGCTTCTGCTGCTTATCGCCCTTGATGGTCAGGGTGTTTTCCTTGGCCTCGATCGAGATTTCATCCTCGCCGAAGCCCGCGACCGCAACGGAGATGCGGTAGTTGTTCTCGTCGGTGCGTTCGATGTTGTAGGGCGGGTAGCCCGGCGCAGCATCGAAGCCGCCGACGCGGTCGATCATGTCGAACAGCCGGTCGAAGCCGACGGTCGAACGGTAAAGGGGGGAAAGGTCGAAAGTTCGCATGGCATATCCTCCAAAGAGCGACATGGTGAGCGGGACGTTGGCCGTGCAGTCCGCCGCTTGGCCGGACCTCGGGCATCCCGTGCGCAGCCGGTATTGGCCTGCGCAAAAAACATATGGGAAGTACCCTCAGGGTCCGCAAGCCTTCCGGAAACTGTTGAAAAACAAGAAGTTATTTTGCCTTCGCCGGACCCCGAATTGAGCCATCGGGGAGCCCTGCTATAACGCGGCACACGCCGCTCAAACCGCTCTCTCCGAACAATCCGCGCCATGGACCTCGTCTCGATTCCCGCCAATCCGGTGCCCGACGATGTCGTGGTCGGGTCCATCAAGACGCCCGATGGCGTGTCGCTACGCTACGCGCGCTGGGCGCCGCCGCCGGGCCGCAAGGGCACGGTCTGCGTGTTCCAGGGCCGCGGTGAGTTCATCGAGAAATATTACGAGACGGTGCGCGACCTGCGCTCGCGCGGCTTCGCGGTCGCTGCGCTCGATTGGCGCGGCCAGGGGCTGTCCGACCGCGCGCTCGACGACCGGCGCAAGGGCCACGTCCGCGACTTCTATCAGTTCGGCGTCGACCTCGACGCCTTCATGGAGCAGGTCGTGCTGCCGGATTGCCCGCCGCCGATCTATGCGCTCGCGCATTCGATGGGCGGCGCGATCATCGTGCGCGCCTGCCATGACGGCCGCCGCTGGTTCGATCGCGTCGTGCTGAGCGCGCCGATGATCGGCCTGCCGAAATCCGGCCTGACCCGGATTGCGGGCCCGGCGCTTTCGCTGATGCGGTTGACGGGTCGCGGCTCGGCGTTCTGCCCCGGCGTGCAAACGGCGCCGCCCGGCCGCGAAGACTTTGTCGGCAATGTGCTGACATCCGATCCGGTCCGCTTTGCCCGCACGGTTGCCGTCACTGAAGCGGAACCGCGGCTCGCGCTCGGCGGTCCAACCGTCTCATGGGTCAGCGCCGCGCTGCGCGTCACCCGGCAGTTCGAGGAGCCGTCCTATGCCGGCACGATCCGGCAGCCGATCCTGATGGTGGCAGCCGGCCACGATCAGGTGGTGTCGACCTCCGCGATCGAATCCTTCGCCGCCAACCTGCTCGCCGGCTCGCATCTCATGCTGCCCGGCGCGCGGCACGAAATTCTTCAGGAGCAGGATCGGTACCGCAAGCAGTTCTGGGCGGCGTTCGACGCTTTCGTGCCCGGCACGCCGCTCTACTGACGCCGAAGCCTAGCGGCAGTTCACGCGCACGGTCACGTCGAAGCGCGTATCGAGCACTCTGTATTGCAGGAACTGCGTGTATTGCCAGTTGCCCCGCGTGCCGCGCGTATGTGCGTCGATGAAGCCGAATGCGCCGGCGACGCGCACCGGCATCGTGACCGTGACGTCGTGGTTCCAGCGTGACAGACCCTGCCGCGCCGCTGCCAGCGCGCAGGCATCGTGCGCGGCTCTGGTCGCCGCCGCGCCCGGTGCGGCTTCCGTGGCCAGCGCCCAGCCGCAGCGTGCGCCGCCCGGCGCGCCGCGCAGGCTGGCGATGCTGCCGGTCTCGGAGAAGGTCAGATATTCGAGCCGCGAGCAGCTCGTGCGGCACGCATTGGCGACGCCGATGACGGAGGCATTGCAGTCCTGGTTCGGCGGCGGGTCCTCCGGTTGCGGAAACTCGATGCGGTAATGCGCCTCGGCGACATTATCGGCCTGCCCGAACCGGTTCTGCTGCACGGTAATGCCGGCTTCGCGCAGAATGACGAGATTGCGTTGTGCCGCCGTCGTGACGGTGCAGCGCCGCTGATAGCCGCGGGTCTCGCCGTCGTAGTTGAGCCGGCTGCAGAGATTATCCTCGCCGGTGAAACGGAATTCGCCGAACGCTGTTTTTACAGCGGGCGCGCCGCTCGCCGGCAGATGCCAGTATTCGAGCGCGCCGACGAGACCGACCTGCTGGCCGGTCTGCACATTCGTCGTGCGCAGGAACTGGCGCAGCAGCGGTGCGCTTGGACGAAAACCCAGTTGCGCGATGCCGGCCGAGTTGGTGCGCGCCGTGCCGAGCCGTACGCCGCCGGCGGCGAATTCGACGTCCTGATTGGCGAGCGGTTGACCGCCGCGCGTGACCACCGCGCGCAGCGTATTCGGCTCGCTGAAGCCGCCGGTATGCGGCTCGGCGTCGATCCGCGTGCCGCCGCTGCCGGGAAGATCGACTTCAAATGTAGTCTGGTTCTGGCCGAGAATGCGGAACGTTCCGGTTGCGGGCGCATGCTGCGGCGATCCTGCGTAACTGACTTCGACATTGTAGTCGTCGAGCGCCATCGAGATCGGAACCAGGCATTGGACGCGGCCGTAGCGATCGCTGCGCGGCCGGCAGGAATGCACCGTGCGGCTGCCGCTGCCTGCGGTTCTGACGACGAAGCTGGTCGCCGCGTTGGCGATCGGCGCGCCTTGCTGGTCGAGCAGCACCGCGAACAGATTCATTTTGGCGCCGCGCCGCCGGGTCCATTGCGCCGGCGTGACGATGCGGGCCGGGGCTTTAAGTGCCGGTAGCGGGCCGCCCGGCCGCGGGATCGCGTCGGGCCGGATCGGAACCAGCGGCGTTCCCGGCCGCGCCGGCGCGTCGGCCGCGCGCTTGATGCAAACGAGACGTCCTCCGGAGCGGACCGGACTCGCGACATGACCGTCCTGGCAGATGCAAGAGTTGCTGCGGGGGTCTGGCCGCGTTCCGCTGGCGCAGCTCCAGACGCAGCGGCCATCTGGCGCGAGGACGCGGTAAGGGGCGGGACAGGCGGCGCGCTGCTGATTGCGCGCCTGAGCGTGAGCTTCGTGAGCGATCGCGCAAACAAGAGCGAACGCTGCCAATGCCAGTGCCGGCTTGAGCATATCGGCATTCCCCCCAAGAACGGCCGAGTCGATGGAAGTGTGCGCGAACGACGGGCGCGCTTCAAGGTGCGGCGTGGCGGTGTTTCAGCCGTTCAGCAATTCGAGCGCTTGCGCGTGGACGCGCTTGTCGCCGGCGGCGACGATGCGACCGCCGCGATGCGCCGGCCCGTTGTCCCAGGTGGTGACGATGCCACCCGCGCCGGTGATGATCGGGATCAGCGGCAGGATGTCGTAGGGCTTGAGTTCCGTCTCGATCACGAGATCGCTGTGCCCGGCGGCCAGCATGCAGTAGCCGTAACAGTCGCCGCCGTAGCGCGAGAGTTTTGCCTTCGCTTCGACGCGGCGGAACTGCGCTCGGTCATTCTCTTTCATCAGCAGCGGGCTGGTGGTCGAGATCAGCGCGTCTGCAATCGACGCGCAGCGTCGCACCCGCAGGTCGCGCGGCCCCGCCGGCCCGCGATAGCGCGCCGCCTCGCCGTCGCCGGTGAAGCGCTCGCGCAGGAACGGCTGATGCATCATGCCGAACACCGGCTCGCCGAAGCGGGTGAGGCCGATCAACGTGCCCCAGGTCGGCATGCCGTGGATGAAGGATTTGGTGCCGTCGATCGGATCGAGCACCCAGACATATTCGGCGTCGGTGCGCTCATCGCCGTATTCCTCACCGACCACGCCGTAGCCTGGAAACTGGCGCTTGATGAGGGCGCGCATGGCGCTTTCGGCGGCGCGGTCGGCCGCGGTGACGGGGTCGAAGCCGCCGGAACCCTTGTTGTCGACCGCAAGGCTGGTGCGGAAAAACGGCAGGATCGCCTCGCCGGAGACGGAGGCCAGTTCGTCAACGAATGCCCCGAAATCGACCGCCGTCATGTCCGCCCCGCTGCCGCGAATGGCGTATCGGACCCTCAGCCCAAGGGCAACTATGAGGCCGAGTTATGCGCCGAGTGAGCGTAAAATGGGCAATTCCGTGCTATCGCACCATCTGCGGCCTGCAGAACGTGCATTGACCTATGCGTTATCAGCATGGGATTTGCAGGAATGTTACTTGATTTTTGTGCGCCGCAATCTAGATTGTTGCAATGCGGTAGGGAGACCTACCGTTGCCCTCCTTGGGCGTTTCCTCCCTAGACTTGGACCGCTTGCCACCCGCAAGCGGTCCTTTTTTCTTTCTCTTGTTCGGGAAACTGCCCGTTATTCGGCCGCCGCCCGATAGGGCCGCAATTCGTCGAGCGGGATCTCGCCGAGCCGGCTGGCGGCCTTTTCGAGATCGGCGGCAAGCGTCGCAAAGCCAGCCGAGCGGTCGAACTTGCGCTCGTCCATGTAGAGCGCGCGGTTGATCTCGAGCTGCACAGCATGCAGCCCCGCGACCGGGTTGCCGTAATGCTCGGTGATGAAGCCGCCGGCGTAGGGCTTGTTGCGGCTGACGCTGTAACCGAGGTCGCGCAAGGTCTGCTCAAGACAATCGATCACGATGCCGGTGCAACTCGTGCCGTAACGATCACCGAGCACGAATTCCGGCCTTGGCCGCTCGTCGCGGCCGCCCGCGGTCGAAGGCATCGAATGACAGTCGACCAGCACCGCAGTCCCGAAATGGCGATGAATCCGCGTGAAAAGCCGCCGCAGCGCGCGGTGATACGGTTTGTAAAGCATGTCGATGCGCTTGAGCGCGTCGTCGACCGGAATGCGTGCGCCGTAGATTTCCTGCGCCTCGCCGACCACGCGCGCGACCGTGCCGAGTCCGCCGGCAACCCGCATCGAGCGGGTATTGGCGAAGGAGGGCAGGCGGCCGTCGAACATGCGCGGATCGAGTTCATAGGGCTCGCGATTGACGTCGACGAAGCAGCGCGGGAAATGCGCGCGCATCAGCGGATAGCCGCGGCCGACGACGCCGGCGAACAGCTCGTCGACGAAGGTGTCTTCCGAGCGGCGCAGCGTCGAAAGATCGATCCGGCATTGCGCGAGGAAGGCGGGCGGATAGACCGCGCCGCTGTGCGGCGAATTGAACAGGATTGGCCCGGCGTGCCGTTCCGGCTCGAGAATCTCGAACGGCGGGTCCAACTCGTCGGAAACGTCACGCATCGGCAGCAAGGGCCTCTTAACCTGTGGCCAGCGGGCAAGCGAAAAACGGCGCGGGCAGGGGCGTTTCGGATCGCTTATACCTTCTATTGTCCATAGCGGGCGGCGAAAGCCAAGCCGGAGGCCGGATTTCACCCGATATTTACCCGCCACCCGCTTTATGGACCGGCTAAGATTGGGCGAAAAGCCGGGGACGTGTGTTTGGGGGGTGTTGCGTTGAGTATGCCGAAGATTCTGCTGGCCGAAGACGATACCGATATGCGGCGTTTTCTGGTCAAGGCGCTGCAAAATGCCGGTTTCGAGGTGACCTCCTACGACAACGGCCTGTCGGCTTATCAACGGCTCCGCGAGGAGCCCTATGAGATGCTGCTGACCGACATCGTGATGCCGGAAATGGACGGGATTGAGCTCGCCCGCCGGGCCGCCGAACTCGATCCCGACATCAAGATCATGTTCATCACCGGCTTTGCCGCCGTGGCGCTCAACGCGGATTCCACCGCGCCGAAGAACGCCAAGGTGCTGTCGAAACCGGTGCATTTGCGCGACCTCGTCAACGAGGTCCAGAAGATGCTGGCGGCGTAATCGTCCAATTCGGGCGGCTTGCCTCGCCCGATATCTGCCGATAAGACCAAGCCCGGTTTGGGTGCGTAGCTCAGCGGAAGAGCACTACCTTGACATGGTAGGGGTCACAGGTTCGATCCCTGTCGCACCCACCATTCATTCCCGTTACCAGAGATTTTCCTGGATCTGCGCAAAAAAGGCCGCCCGGGGCGGCTCGGTTTGGCGACGGATCGTCTCCAGGTAGCTACGTGGGCGTGATCGGCCCGAATTGCCCCATCTGTCTCTGGCCCGTTTTTTTGTTTTCCGGAAACAGAGACCGGGAGTTCGAGAGACCGGTTCGATTCTCAGTTGGAGGGCGGCGAGAGGCCTAGTTTTTTGTATTGCTGTGGCCATTCCGGGGGCAGATCGCAGAGCTGTGTGAGCCCCAAGCCGCGCGGCAGCCGGCCGTCGATGACCGCTTTGACGAGACCTGGGGCGAGGAACGCAAGTGAGATCGTCATGTTGATCTTGCGCACGCTGCATCTTTCACGTGCTGCAATTTTGTCTTGGCTTGATGCCGGGTCGGTCAGAAGTTCACTGAGCCAGAGTCGTCCTTTTGCGATTGAGTGAAGAATGCGCGCGCGATGCTCCGCGCGGATGGGACGCACTGGTTCTTGAGACGAAATGTCCGGTTCGAGCAGTTCGCGGCGTATCTTAGTGGGTGGCTTGTGCCAGGGCACGATCAATGTCGCGGTTGTCGGTGAATCGAGCTCAGTGTTTACCGGATTGAGGGTGATGACGAGTTTTCCGGGCTGAACCTCGATTCGCGCGAGGTGTCGAGCGATGAGGTCGGCGTCACTTGGGTTGCTGGCCGGTGAGAGTTCCTGGCGCAGGGCGTCGATGACTGCCTTCTCGATGTTACTTGCTGGGGTCCGGTTGATGGACCCGGTCTTGTCGGCTTCACCATTGAGAAGCGGTCGGGAGATGTAATAGCGATATTTGACGCCCTTCTTGCGCGTATGGCTTGCGACCATGGTATTGCCGCGGTCGTCGAAGATCTTGCCCGTGAGCAACGCACCGGACTTCGATGTCCTCGCCAGATGGCGATTGAGCTGTAGCGCGAGGCGCTCCTGAACGGCGTCGAACAGGGCGCGGTCGACAATGGGCTTTTGAGGGCCTTGGGAAAATCTCACCTTTGTAGTTCCTATTCGACCCAATAGAGCCGTTTGGCCGTTGGTCGAACAAGCAATGCGCAATGAGAATGAGATTGAAGGACGCGCTAACAAATGAAGAAAGACGCCGCCTGACATTGCGTGCAGGAGATGGTCGTGACTGCGAAATCTTGAAACAAGCTACGGGTCAGATTCGTATAATGAAATCCCATAGAACGCCATGGCCTGTTGGCGTCGCTCTCGAAAACAACCCTGAAACGGGGCGGGGCTGCGTCACTGAAGTTCAACCAATCGTCTCAGTGACGAACAATGTGGCCATTGCAACCGAGCATGGTAGTTCTCGTCGAGTATTTGGTGTCGTTAATACGCTATGCAAATATGAGATGTTTGATCTTATAGTGGAAATTAGGAGGATTGTGCGCCACAATAAGTATAACGGTTTTTGATAACTTCGATGTTTCAGTCATCCGCGGATCATTGATGGAGTCTGTCGAAGCAACGAGTCAGTCCAGTGACGCGGGATCGAAAAGTCGAACTAGCTAGTAGACTCCGACAGCCGACGATGGGCAGGGGCGGCTGAAGCTCGATTTATCCTAGAAATTTATGTAAACAGCGACGACTTCGCCGACAAAGAAGAACTGCTACCCGCAATTTTAACATGAAAATATTGGGGACTTCATTCGACTATCACGACGCTGCGGCCGCCTTCGTGGTCGACGGAAAGGTGATCGCGGCAGCCCAACAAGAACGGTTCTCGAGGGTAAAAAATGATTCACGGTTTCCGCGCGAAGCCATCGAATTCTGCCTTGCGAAGGCAGGGGTCGCTGCGCGAGAAATCGATCACGTTGTCCATTATGAGCGGCCAATTCTGAAATTCGATCGCATTTTGCGCACCGCGCTTCGCGCCCCGCGCAAAGCCAGGAGATTTCTGGGTGAGACCGCAACCGACTGGTTCCGTGCCGGGAAATTTGAGGTCCGTCAGCGGATCGCAAGCGGTGTCGGGGTATCCGAAGACAAGATTTCATTTTGCGATCATCACACGGCGCATGCCGCGGCGGCCTTCTTCTGTTCTCCATTCGATGAGGCTGCCATTGTGACGATCGATGGCGTTGGCGAATACGAAACCGCAACAATAGCCATCGGTTCCGGCAACGAGATCAGGAAGCTGTCTCACGTCAATTACCCTCATTCGATCGGGCTGTTTTACAGCGCGTTCACGGCGTTTCTCGGTTTTGAGGTGAACGAGGGCGAATACAAAGTGATGGGGATGGCTGGTTTTGGCCAGCCGACAGTGGCAATGGAAATTCTCGATCTCTTTGACCTCAGAGCCGATGGCACTTTTGCATTGAAGCAGGACTTGTTTGATTTTCTGATGCCGGAGACCTATCCGTTCACCAAGGCGCTCACAAAGTGGCTTGGCGGACCGCGCGCACCCGAATCGAAATTCGACCCGTTTGGTCCGGCTTCCTCGCCTGACACAGAGCGCAGTCGCCACTATGCCAACATTGCAGCAAGCGTGCAGCGCGCAACGGAAGAGGTCATTTTGCACATCGTTCGAAGCGCAATGAAACAAACCGGTCTGCAGACCGTGTGTCTGGCAGGGGGAGTCGCGCTCAATTCGGTTGCAAATGGAAGAATCCAGCGCGAACTTGGTGCGCGACTATATGTTCACCCGGCCGCTGGAGACGCGGGCTCGGCGATCGGTGCCGCACTTCACAAGGCGCATTGCGTTCTCGATGTCTCCCGGCGAGGTGCGCTGGTTTCCCCTTATCTTGGTCCGGACGTCACACAGTCGGAAATTGATGCAGCGTTGGCCAATGCCTACCTTGAGCCCGAAAAGGTGCATGCGACGGACGAGGAACTAGTCGAGGATGTCGCCGAACGGCTCGCGAGCGGCGCCGTGATCGGATGGTTTCAGGGGCGCGCTGAATGGGGTCCGCGTGCGCTCGGCGGTCGCAGCATTCTTGCCGATCCGCGCGACGCCGACACGCAACTCAAGGTCAACGAAAAGATCAAATTTCGGGAACCGTTCCGGCCGTTTGCCCCTTCCGTTCTTGCCCAACGAGCGTCCGAGTATTTCGAAATCGATGCGCCAAGTTCCGAGGTGGCGCCGGACTATTTCATGCTGTCCGTCGCACCGGTCAAAGCGGCGGCGCGCGCCAAGATTCCTGCGGTAACTCATGTCGATGGCTCGGCGCGGCTGCATCTTGTCAATCAGGTGACAAACCCAATCTATTACGCGCTGATCAAGGCATTCGGAGACCGCACCGGCGTTCCGGTTCTGCTCAATACATCGTTCAATTTGCGGGGCGAGCCGATTGTGAATTCGCCTGCCGATGCGATTAGGACTTTCCAGTGGAGCGGCATGGATGCCTTGGTGCTGGGGCGCACGGTCGTCCTTAAGCAGGAGTTATCGGTCTGACTCTGCCAGCCAACAAGGTCGTTGTATTCCCTGCGCCCTTGGTGCGGGGCAGGGACAGCTTTCAGCGCATAGCGCAAGCGATTCAATTCCGTTTTGGAAGCTCGGTGCCGGTGGTGGTTGCCGTCGATGGGCCGAGTGCTGCAGATGCAGCAGAGGCGGGTCTCGTGACTGTTTCGTCGGCTAGCGCCAGTGTGATGCGGGATGCTGACGTTTGGGTCTTGGCTCCGGGGTTCCTGCCGATCTTTCACCGCGAGGGCGGCTTCGAACGAATCAAGCTGCCGGGCGACCGATCGGCGCAGCTCGGCAAGCGCGTCTACATGGTCGAGCCAGACGGTTTCGTTCATCCGTTGAGGGTCGATGCGTCGGGCCAGGTAGATGCGCCGTGTACCGCCGAAAATGATCCGCACCTCGAACAGAACATCTTTGTCCGGATGGGCTCACGCAATTTCCGTGGCGCAGCCTACTTGTTTCCCTATAACGGGTTTTACGGCGGTCACCCATCGGCGTTTGGCCCGATCGATGAATTTGGCTTTCGTAACGCCGTCGATTTGCGCGCGCTTGAACGCCGGTCGGCCGGGCATATCGTCGTCGCCGTGTTTGGTGGCTCCAGCGTATGGAGCCCTTGCTGCCTGCAGTCCGAGACATTCTGCTCGATTCTTGAACGGCGCCTGCAAGAGGAACTGAAACGGCAAGGCAGCAAGAACCAGGTGAACGTCGTCAATTTCGGTATTTCAGGTCAGACAATTCTGAACGAGCTACTGAACTATATTCTCTTCTGTCACAGGTTGAAGCCCGATGTCGTCATTGCGCACGATCTATTCAACGATCTCGTTGACGGGCTGCAGACCGATCCAAGCCTTCTTAATCGAAACGACATCACTTACCTCCCCGCGATGGAGCAGTGGGCCCAGCAATTGATGGGGGCGGCGCATGTGCCGCTCACGCAGTCGTCGGACTCGTTGCGATCGCTGCGCGTCACCAACAGTCCGCAGGCAATCGTGCGCGCCTATTTGGCGCGGAAGCGCCAGTTTAGCGATCTGGTCGAGCAAAGCGGCGCTGCGTTTGTCTGGGGCACGCAACCGGCCTGGTTCGCCAAGCCTCCGGCACCAGAGGAGACCGAGCGGTTTGACAAAATCCGCGCCATATCGCGTCAACTAGACCCGATGTACGATGCGTTGCCGCAGCTTTATGAGCTCGCGCGGTCGGCAATGGCATCGAGAAAGATAAATCACCTGGTCGATGTCCATGGTGAATTCTCAAGTCTAACGGATTCCGACGATATTTTTGTCGATCACGTCCATACCAATCCGCAAGGCGATGTTCTGGTCGCGGACATCTATTGCAAGGCGCTCCTTTCGCGGAACATCTTAAAGGAAAGATCAGGAACCTAGAAATGGTCGATAGTTCGAAAGAGATGCGTGCGAACGCAAAAGCACTGGTGTTGAGATTGTTTAAGGATGCTGTCGAACAGCGCCTGTGGCTGACCGCGCTTTTCTTTTTGCTTGCGCGCAAAAAGCTTGTCTCTGCATCTTTAAACGCGCAATCGTCGCCACAATCGAAATCTGCACCGCAGTCGCCGTTCATCTATACAATGCGATGAGCCTGAAAAGTCCCGAAAAGCTCAGGATACGAATCGTTTACTGCCAATGACAATTGCCCCGGACCCAAGCAGCGCGGTATTGGAATTTTACCAGAAGCTTCCGTTCAATTTTTCCTCGTCGCCAGTGAATCAGGTCGATGAGATTCGACGATGGAATGCTGTTGCGATTTATCCGGTGCTGCCGCCGTTGCTCAAGAGAAACGCCCGCGTCCTCGAAGCCGGATGCGGTGCTGGAACGTTTTCATGTAACTTAGCGTATCACTATAAGGCGCCGGTTCTTGCCATAGACTTTAATCCGGTGGCAATTGAGAGAGCTCGCGACGTGGCCCGTCTGCTTAAGGTCGACATTGAATTTCGCGTTGCGAATATCTTTGAATTTCGTCCCGAAGTGCCGGCCGATCTGGCGGTCTCGCTCGGCGTGCTGCATCATACCAAAGATTGCCACGCTGCAATCCGGCACATTTGCTCGCATTACATTCGTCCTGGCGGGCATTTTTTTCTCGGCCTCTATCATTTGGACGGTCGCGGTCCGTTCTTGGAACATTTCTCGGCAATGAAGCAGCGCGGCGCGTCGGAGGCCGAGATGTTCAAGGAATATGCGCGCCTCGACACACGAATTACGGATCGGACCTATCTTCAGTCCTGGTTTCGGGATCAAGTCCTGCACCCGCACGAGACCGGTCACACACTGAGGGAAATGGTGCCGCTTCTTGAAGATTGCGGCATGTCGCTGAGGAGCACCTCTATCAACAACTTCGCGCCGATTGCATCGATGGAGGCGCTGTTCGCGCAGGAAATGAAGCTGTCTGACGTCGGGCGGGAGAGGCTCGCCGCCGGTCAATACTATCCCGGCTTTTTTCTCATGCTTGCGCAAAAAACCTGAGCGTGCGGTTCGATAGGGAGGCTGCATGAGCGCTTTAGGAGTAGCATTTCTCGCCCTGTTGGCCTGCTTGGCAGCGATTGTTCTGCTGAATTGGCTCGCGCAGCACGCCGCGCGGCGGTGGTCGACGGTGTTGGCAAGCCCGGAAGACCGCAACAATCAGCTTAATCGTAAGCTCAGAGAAGAACTTGTGCCGCTCGAATACAGGGCGTCATGGTACGACCTCGCATCGGCTGATGAACAGTATGCGATGTGGGAGGAATTCTACCACGGGGGTAACGAGTTCGAGTGCTATACGCACTTCCGGCATCGCCCATCGACCGGAAAGTACGTTGGCGTAACGTCGGCAGGCTACAGACTCTGCAAGAATCCCGGCCCGTGGCCGCCCTCGCCGAAATCGTTCAATGTATTCTTTTTCGGCGGGTCCACCGCATTTGGTGTCGGTCCTTACTGGGCGACGATCGCGTCGTATTTCCAGGAGATCGCAAATCAGTCAGGTGCGTTTGACCGGCCGGTCCACGTCTACAATTTTGGACGGTCGGGTTATCAGTCGACCCAGGAAACGGTCTTGTTCGGGCGCCTGCTTGCTGAAGGCGCGAAGTGCAACATGGTCATTTTCTTTGATGGGCTGAACGATTTTTGTTTTTTTGACGGCAAGCCGTCGCAATGGCACGCGCTCGACCATTATTTTAATGAAAGCAATCGAAACTATCGCGAGATGATGGCTGGATACGGAATAACGACTCCGTGGAACAAGCTTGCGGATTTCATGACATCGCTGCCGCTTGTGCGCATCGCCGCCGCGCTAGCAAGCAGATATCAGGCGCCCGTCGTGCAAGCCGAGGTTTCCGAGGACTCACTGGCGCCGGATCGGATCGAAGACGAGAGCATCTTATCTTGCGTAGTGCGCCGGTACGTCGAGAACATGAGGCAAGTCAAAGCCTTGGCGCAGGCTGATGGGATCGTCCCGGTTTTTGTCTGGCAGCCAAGCCCGATTTATCGATACGACAAGCGGCTACACTTGTTCATGCCGAAACGGTTCGGACCGCACATTAACTCGACCGTTGGCTATCCAATGGTGATGGAGGCGATGAAGGAAAAGCCCCTAGGCTCCTCTTTCATATGGGCGGCGGACATGCAGATCGGTGCGACCGAGTGCCTGTATGTCGATTCATTTCATTACACTGCGCCGATGTGTCGACGAATTGCGCAGTTCATATTTCAGGAAATCCAGGACCGAGATCTGATCGCCAAATGACAGCGGTCACGCCAAATGTGCTTTTTTTGGCTCAATGCCCACATTGGTTGACAAGCGAGATCGAGTAGGGGCAAATTGCGCCGACATGGAATCCTTCGCAATCATCGCGCTCGTCGTGCTGCTTTGTCTTGCAGCCTTGACTATGGCGGTTCGGCGCTCACGTCGATCCAAGCCGCCGCCCAATATCTATCCTCATTGGTAATCTGCGGTCGGTTTTGTTGCCGCGGCTTCGGATGTCGGTGCTTTCCACTTTTCGGTCGGAGCGCGGGCCCGAGAAGCCAAGCACGCCGATGTTCTTGAAATTCAGGCCGTAAATATCGTACAGCGCTGATGGCGGTTATGCGATATTTTAGGAAATCGGCAGTTCGCCAGTCGTCGTGCGCGCCACTTTTCAGGCCTTGCGACCTGAAGCTGTTGGCCCCGGCAACTCAGCTGGATCACAACAAACTTAGATCCAGGGGGGTAGGAGTTCGAATCTCGTCGGGCACTCCGCCTTTTTTAAAGGCGCCCTCGTGACTGGATCGCATGTTGATTCGCTAAATTGCGGTTTCTGCTTGCTGTAGACTGTAGAGAAGCCACAGAAGAATCGGGAATAGACGCGGACAAGCTTTGTCGTTCGCTACGAGAAGCCCCCGAATAGTATTTTCCGAGCGAGCAACGCAGTTCATTGGGGCGCGATTGCACGTTCGGGTCACTCGGGCCACCGGTGGCTTCGGCTTACTTGCCAACGCGCGCCGCCGTTGTTGCGATGACACCGCAATTCCGCATCGCCTCGGAAAATTGGCTACCAAGAGACAGAGACGAGTTCGGCAGATCTGGCGATGCGTAGGCTACGTTTACAGATTGCCGTTAATGCAGCGTTACGCATCACGCTATTGATGGAATGCCCCGTATCTCGTCTCTCGAGGGTATCGCATCTACCGCTGTACGATTCTCGCCACGCGAGACTAATTGAGGATAGTGGCCACGGAACTACCCTGTTTCTTCGGAAAATTCCCAGTTCTTTTGTTTAGCGAATTTGGCTACAAGGCTTTGATGTCGTTTGCATCTAGCCAACAAAGTCACGGCGAACATCAAATTATTGAAAAATTCCCCGCAAATTTCCCTGTTGCCGCCAACTATCCTGCGGAGACAGGTTCAATCCTGACTGCATCCGCCACCATTCCGGCCTTCCTCGACGTTCCAGTCTGACCGGCGGTGCCAGCTGTCCGACACGCCCTTTTCCGCGGGCGAATCTGATAGGCACAGGTCCGCACGCGCGTTCGTGTAATCGCCCTCGAACCGGACCGGGCCGTCGATGACATTCTATTCTCCTGCCTCGTATGACGACGCCGAGCGCGACGCGATGAAACGTCTGTCCAACCGGATGATCGAGGCCTCGCGCGCCATCACGTTCAATCACGTCGGCTATCCGACCCATATCAACGCGGTCGAGGAGCTGTGGCGCTATGCCGATGTCATGCAGGAAAACCGGCTGCGTGGCACCTTCGACGCGATCGGGGGGCTGACCGATCGCGAATTCGAGCTGGTCGAGCGCGTCACCAAGACGGTTGCCGAGTTGACACAGGAACTGTGCGGGCATCGGGTCATTCCCGGCGCCAGCCTGATTCGGGCGATCCCGGTTTATCGCGCGATCAAGCAGGTCATTCCGAATGGCGGCTCGGTGTTCGAGCTCGGTCCCGGCTCCGGCTATGTCGGTGCATTGGCGATCGCTGACGGCTACCGCTATGGCGCGACCGACATCTCGCAGGCCTTCGTCCTGTGGCAACAGCACTTGTTCAAGGCGCTGAAGCCGGCCCAGCCCGTCGAACAGATCATGTGGTGGGACTGGATGCTGCTGATGTCGCCGCCGGTCTACGACGTTTTCACCGCCAATCACGCGCTGAATGAAATGCATGCGCATGCGCTGATCCATGCGGTTCGCGTTGCCAAAGAAATGCTGGCAGGCAAAGGCGTGTTTCTGGTCGAGAATTTCGGCTCGACCGCGCTGCGGCCGACCGAACTCACCCGTTCGGTATTTCAGGCGATCGGCCAGCCCGTCACTGAAATTGGTGCCGGACGGCTGAATGCCAATCCGACGCGGCAGTGGGCCGATATGGAAACGATGTGGCAGGCTTATGGCGGCGTGCCGCAGAGCCCCGACGAGAAGTATCTGGCGTGGCTCGGCGTGAATATGACCTGACCGGTGTCGCCGATACGTTTCGCCAGGCGTTATTTCCAGAACTGCCGGCTCGCCAGCGCGGCGCCGTCTGCCATCGCCTTCAGCTTCGCGTAGACCACGTCGGGGTCGACGGCGGCCTGGCCGACCCAGGTGCCGTAGCCGCAGTCGGAACCCGCGATCACGTTTTCGCGGCCGACCAGATTGGCGTAGCGCGCGATGCGCTGCGCGATCAGTTCGGGGTGCTCGATGAAATTCGATTTTGATTCGATCACGCCGGGGATCAGCACCTTGCCGTCCGGCAGCTTGACCGTCTCGAACAGCGTCCATTCATGGGCGTGGCGCGGGTTGGCGGCTTCGAGCGAGATGGCGGACGGCCGCGCCTTGAACACGATGTCGACGATGTCGGCGAGCGGCACGTCGCAATGGTGCGGGCCTTCGTAATTGCCCCAGCACAGATGCATGCGGAGCTGCTCCGGCGGAATGCCGTCGAGCGCGTGGTTGAGCACTTCGACATGCAGTGAAATGCGCTTGCGAAACTCTTTAAGATCGAGATCGGCATATTGAATGTGCCGGCCCATCGCGAGGTCGGGACAGTCGATCTGCAAGACGAAACCGGCGTCGGTCACCGCCTTGTATTCGGCGCGCATCGCCTCGGCGATCGCGGTCAGATATTTCTCCTGGCTCGCATAGTGCTCGTTGCGGAAGAACAGTCCGACCACGCCGGGCGAGGCTGCGCTCATGAAACCGCCGGCATGTTTGACGCCGGCAAGCGCGTCCTTGAGATTCTTCGCGTCGGTCACGGCGGCCTGCGCGTCGCGCACGGTGATCGGCGCGTTGCAGGCTGGCGTCTTGCGGCGCGAGCGGCCGGGATCGCCGAACACTTTCTTTTCCAGTGCCGGAAACGCTGCGAGATCCTGATAGACGAAGGTGTTGCCGGTGCCGCCGAAGCCGGCGAGGCGGTCTTTCACATAGGTCGCATAGCTCGGCTTCGACATCTCGCCGTCGTTGATGAGGTCGACCCCGGCCTCGGCCTGCCGGCGCACCACGCCGGCGACGGCCTTGCGGATCTGCGCCGCCAGCGCCGCCGGCTCGACCGGCACGCCGCTCTCCTTCGCGTACATGATGCGGATCAGGTCGTCCGGCCGGGGCAGGCTGCCGGTATGCGTGGTCAGAAAGCGGTCAGTGCTGCGCGGCATGGGGTCTCCCGGTCATTGGCCGGGCAACCTTACGGCAAGGCACCCCCCGCTAACCACGGTTGGGCTAAATGGGACTGTTTGGGGCCAAATCCGGGCTCGGCGGGCCGCTCGCGTTGACAGGGGGCATCCCGGACCTTAGAAACCCGCAACCCCGAAATCGCGAGCGAGCCATGAAAGTCCGTAACTCCCTGAAATCCCTGCGTGGTCGCCACCGCGACAACCGCCTCGTGCGCCGCAAGGGCCGGGTCTACGTCATCAACAAGACCCAGCGCCGCTTCAAGGCCCGTCAGGGCTAGAAATCAGCCGTAACAAGGCGTGTTCTCACGCCGAATTGACGCCAGCGCCGTCTTTGCGACCCGGGCCGGAGCCACTAAACTCCGGCTCATGCTTTTCCGATTCCCGTTGGCCCAATCTCGGTTTTTTGCCGGGGTCATCGTTGCGGCTCTCGCCGCAGCGCTCGCCTTTGCCGTCCCCGCCGGCGCCGAGCCCGGCAGTTGGGTCGAGCCGCCGGCCAAGCTCCCCAAGGCGCAGCGTGGCGACCCGACCAAAAACCTCGACTTCCTGTTCGAGGCGCTCAAGGTTGCGCCCGACGACAGCACCGCCAAGGCGATCGAGCAACGCATCTGGGCGCTGTGGTTTGCGTCGAAGAGCGACACCGCCGATCTGCTGATGACGCGGGCGCGCGAGGCGCTCGAGGCCAAGGACACCGAACTGTCGCTGAAGCTGCTCGATGCCATCGTCGCCATCAAGCCGGATTATGTCGAAGCGTGGAACCGCCGCGCCACGCTGCACTTCATGCAGAAGGACTACGGCAAGTCGCTCGCCGACATCGCCCAGGTGCTGCGGCTCGAGCCGCGCCACTTTGGCGCGCTGTCGGGTCTCGGCATGATCCTGCGCGAAGTCGGCGACGACAAGCGCGCGCTCGAAGCGTTTCGCCGCGCCGTCGAGGTGCATCCGCGCATCGAACGGCTGCCGGACATGATCAAGAAGCTGCAGGAAACCGTCGAAGGCCGCGACATCTGATCGCCGCGCTTCGCGCCCGCCACGTCATCTGACAATCAGACGTCGCTCTCGCGCTCGTCGCCGACAAAGGCGATGCGCAGCATGTTGGTTGCGCCCGGCGTGCCGAGCGGGACGCCGGCCGCGATGATGACGCGGTCGCCGGCCTTGGCGAAGCCTTCGCGGAACGCGATGCGGCAGGCGCGCAGCACCATGTCGTCGAGATCGTGAGCGTCCTCGGTGACGACGCAATGCACGCCCCACACCAGCGACAGCCGCCGCCCGGTTTCGATCTTCGGCGACAGCGCGATCACCGGCGACACCGGCCGTTCGCGCGCGACGCGCATGCCGGTCGAGCCGGAGCCGGTCCAGCACACGATCGCCGACAGCGACAGCGTTTCCGCGATCCGCCGCGCCGCATCGGCGATGGCGTCGGCGCCGGTGGCTTCGGGTTCGGTGCGCTGCGCGGTCACGATCGACCGGTAGTTCGGGTCGCTCTCGGTTTCCTCGGCAATGCGGTTCATGGTGGCGACCGCTTCGACCGGATATTGCCCGGCGGCCGACTCCGCCGACAGCATCACCGCGTCGGCGCCTTCGTAGATTGCTGTGGCGACGTCGGAGACCTCGGCGCGAGTCGGCACTGGCGATGAGATCATTGATTCCAGCATCTGCGTCGCGACGATGACCGGCTTGCCGGCCCGCCGCGCCGCGCGCGTCATCATCTTCTGCACCGCCGGCACCTTTTCGAGCGGCATTTCGACGCCGAGATCGCCGCGCGCCACCATCAGCGCGTCGGCGAGGTCGAGAATGTCGGCGAGCCGCGTCACCGCCTGCGGCTTCTCGATCTTGGCCATCACTGCGGCGCGGCCGCGGGTGATCTTCTTTGCTTCCGCAATGTCCTCCGGCCGCTGGATGAACGACAGCGCGATCCAGTCGACGCCGGCTTCGAGCGCGGCTTCCAGATCGGACCGGTCCTTGGGCGCCAGCGCCGAGAACGGCACGGTGGTGTCGGGCAGGCTCACGCCCTTGCGGTCGGACAGCTTGCCGCCGACCTCGACGCGGGTGACGATCTTCTTGTTGTCGGATTCCGTCACCGTCAAACGCACTTTGCCGTCGTCGAGCAGCAGCGTGTGCCCCGCCTTCGCCGCGGCGATAATCTCCGGATGCGGCAGGTGAACGCGCGTGGCATCGCCCGGCGCGGGGTCGGAATCGAGCGTGAAGCTCGCGCCAATCGCGATCGTCGTGCTGCCGCCGGCGAAGGCGCCGAGCCGCAGCTTCGGGCCCTGCAGGTCGACGAGGATGCCGACTGGCCGGCCCTGGTCGCGCTCGACCTTGCGAATGAATCCGATCAGTTCACGCATGCGGTCGTGCGTGGTGTGGCTCATATTGATGCGGAACACGTCGGCGCCGGCGGCGAACAGCCGGCCGATCGTCTCGGCGTTGCCGGAGGCCGGGCCGAGTGTCGCCACGATTTTCGCGCGTCGCAGCCGTCTCATTTTCTCTGATTGCCTTGCGGGTTCTGCGGCGGCGGCGTGCCGGGCCCGCGGGACAAGGACGGAGCATCCGGCGTCGGTTCGGCGGCTTCCGTCAGTTGCACGGTCCAGGATCGCTGTTCGCGGGTGTCGACTTCGAAAAATCCGGTGCGATCATACCCGCGGGCGAGGCAATTCTCGATACCCCGAATGGTGAATTCCTTGTCGCGCGAACACATAAAGGCCTTGCCGGACCACTCGCCGCCGCGGTCGTAGTCGACCGCGTAGATGTAATAGAAGCGCGCGACCAGCGGCCCACGCAGCAGCGTCTCGCAGGCGCGCGGCGGAATGTTCCACCAGCCCTCGGTGATCCAGCCCTCGGTGTCCTTGTGACCGAGCGCAATGCCGACGCGGCTTGCGGTGTTGTTGCACATGCGGAAGTCGGCGGCCGCAGGCCGTGCTGTCATACCCAGCACGACGACCGCCAGCGCCGCCAACGCCAGGGCGCGCAGCGGGGTGCGGAGGATCTCTGTGCGGCGAACGGTCACGGGCGGCCAGGTTCGAATCGACGGGACGACGTGAATGCAACCCTCAGGGGCTGTCAACGACAATGGCGCGAAAGTCGTTGACGTTGGTAAAGGTCGGGCCGGGCATCAGCAAGTCGCCGAGCGCCTCGAAAAATCCGGTGGAGTCGTTGTCGGCAAGAAACGCGGCGGGATCGAGGCCGCGTTGGCGCGCGCGCATCGCCGTCGTGCCGTCGACATAGGCGCCGGCCGGATCGTCGGCTGAGCCACCCCCGCCATCGGTGCCGTCGGTGTCGCCGGCGATGGCGCGGATTGCAGAACCGTCGAGCGCGATCGCAAGGGCCAGCGCATATTCCTGGTTCGGACCGCCGCGGCCTTTGCCGCGGATCGTCACCGTCAACTCACCGCCGGACAGGATAACCGCGCGCTTGCCCTGGCTCGCGAGCTCGCGCGCGAGCTTGCCGTGCGCGGCCGCGACGTCGCGCGCCTCGCCCTCGACGCGGTCGCCGAGCAGGATGCAATCGTAACCTGCCGCGCGGGCTTCACGCTCGGCGGCGGCGAGTGCGTCGGCGGGCCGCGCGATCAGGGTAAAAGACGTATTCGCAAAGATCGGGTCGCCCGGCTTCGGCGATTCATTGTTCGGGTCGTTCAGCGCGCGCGTCACGCTGTCCGGCAGATCGAGCTTGTAGCGCGCAACGATCGCTTGCGCGTCGGCGAGGGTCGTGGGGTCCGGCACCGTCGGCCCCGAACCGATGGCCGAAGGCTCGTCGCGCGGCACGTCGGAGATCGCGAGCGTCACCACGCGCGCCGGCTGCGCGATGCGCGCCAGCCGCCCACCCTTGATGCGCGAGAGATGTTTGCGCACGCAGTTGATCTCCGAAATGTTGGCGCCGGAGCGTAGCAGCGCACGTGTGACCGCCTGCTTGTCGGCAAAGCTCACGCCCTCCGCGGGTGCGGTCCAGTTCGCCGACGCGCCGCCCGACATCAGCACCAGAACGAGATCGTTCGCAGTCGCTTCGCCGGCCAGCGCCAGTGCGCGGGCGGTCGCCTCGAGGCCGGCCGCGTCCGGAACCGGATGCCCGGCCTCGATCATGGCGATGCGGCGCGTCGGCCGGCCATAGCCGTGGCGGGCGACGGCGATGCCAGTCAGATTGTTTGGCCTCAAACGATCTCGGTCGAGATAGTAGCTTTCCGCAACCTCCGTCATCGATCCGGCCGCTTTTCCGGCGGCCAGCACGATCAATTTTCCTGATGGCGGATCAGGAAGATGCCGTTGCAGACACGTCGCCGGATGGGCCGCGGCGGTCGCGTTACGGAAAAGTGAGGTGAGAAAGTCCCGGGCAGAAGAATTCGAGTCCATGCCGCAATCCTATCTGCCCAACGTCGAAAAAACTTGCTTATATTGCGCGGCTGCCGGCGATGTCCGGCCGCCCGTGTCTGAATCTTTTGCCGGAGCAAGACGTTCCCGACTGGAATGTCCGACCCGTGGTGGGCGCAGTCGCCCACTCGACGGGAATGCTCTGCAAAAATGGCGACACTGTTGTTGCGAAATCCGGCCGCGCGCCGGCAAAAAACGAGGGAGGAGTTTTTCGATGCGGACTTATGTCTCTTCCGCAATCCGCGCTGCGGTTCTGGCGGCAGTCACATTGTCGCTGGCCGGTGCCGCCCAGGCGCAGGACACCATCAAGATCGGTTGGGCGATCTCCAAGACCGGCCCATTCGCGCCCGGCGCCGGCATCACCACGTTGCCGAACTATCAGGTCTGGGTGAAGGACGTGAACGACGCCGGCGGCATCAAGGTCGGCAACAAAAAAATGAAGATCGAGGTCATCGAATACGATGACCGCTCGAGCTCCGAGGAAATGATCAAGGCGGTCGAGCGTCTCGCCACGCAGGACAAGGTCGACTTCATCCTGCCGCCGTGGTCGACCGGCATGAATCTCGCCGCCGCGCCGATCTTCCACAAGCTCGGCTATCCGCAGCTTGCCGTCACCGCCAATACCAACAAGGCGCCGGAACTCACCAAGCGCTGGCCCGGCCTGTCGTTCTGGCTCGGCCTGCCGTCGGAAATCATCGACGGCATCGTCGGCACGTTCGCGAAAATCCAGAAGGACGGCAAGATCGGCAAGAAGATCGCGATGATCAGCGTCGCCGATCAGTTCGGCATCGAAATGTCGAGCGCGGCGCGCGAGGGCCTGAAGAAGGCCGGCTTCGAGATCGTCTATGACAAGTCCTATCCGTTCGGTTCGCAGGACATGCAGCCCGTGCTCAAGGATGCGCAGGCGGCCAATCCTGATGTGTTGCTCGCGTTCAGCTATCCGCCGGATACCTTCGCGATCACCGATGCGTCGAAAGTCATCGCGTTCAATCCGAAGGTCTTCTTCGTCGGCGTCGGCACCGCTTTCCCGATTTACAAGGGCAAGTACGGCGCCAGCGCCGAAGGCGTGATGGGCATCGGCGGGTCTGACGCCTCGCTCGAGGGTGTGAAGTGGTACATCAGGCATCACAAGGACATCATCGGCAAGGAGCCGGACCGTTGGGCGAGCCCGATTACCTATGCGAGCCTGCAGGTGCTGCAGCAGGCGATCGAGCGCGTCGGCAAGCTCGACCGTGCCGCAGTGACCAAGGAGATCAATACCGGCTCCTTCGACACCATCATCGGCAAGGTGAGGCTGGAAAACGGCCTCAACAAGAACGTCTGGGCGGTCGGTCAGTGGCAGGGCGCCGACTATGTCGGCGTCGCACCGCTCAACAAGAACGGTGCGAAGCCGGTCATCGTGCCGAAGCCGGCCTGGAAGTAACTTGAGACTGTCATGCTCCGCCGTCCCAGCCGAGAGCGGGGGCGGCGGAGCATACGATTTTTTATAGAGTCCCCGTCGCCATGACACTCGCGTTATGACACTCGCGCTCGACATTCTGCTTTCCGGCCTTGTGCTCGGCGGCATGTATGCGCTGATCGCGCTGGGGTTGACGCTCCAGTACGGCATCGCCCGCATCATGAATCTCTCCTATGGCGAGTGCCTGGTCGCGGCTGCGTTCGGCGCGCTGTTTCTCTATACCGGCCTGTCGGTGAGCCCGCTGGTCGGGCTGATTGCCGTGGTGCCGGCGGGGTTCGCCGCCAACTGGCTGCTGTTCCGCGTCGTTCTGATGCCGCTGGTGCGCCGCGCCCGCAGCGCCGGAATGCTGGAAGTCGACAGCATCCTCGCGACGTTCGGCCTGCTGTTCGTCATCCAGGGCGTGATGCTGGTGGTATTCGGCGGCCAGTTGCAGAGCTATTCGTATCTCTCGGTGCCGGTCCACATTCTCGGCACGACACTTGCGCTCAATCGCATTATCGCGCTGCTGGTCGGGCTGGCGATTGGCCTTGGCCTTTATCTGCTGCTCACCCGCACGCGCTATGGCACTGCGCTGCGCGCGATCGCGGTCAATCCGGCCGCCGCGCAGCTTGCCGGTATCGACATCCGCGCGGCGTCCGCGCTCGCATTCGCGGCCGGCGGTGCCATCGTCGCGGCCGGCGGCGTGCTGGTCAGCATGTTCCTCACCTTCAGCGCGGTGATGGGCGTCGTCTTCACCATGAAGGCGCTGATCGTCGTCATCATGGGCGGCGTCGGCAATATGCTCGGCGCGCTGGTCGCCGGCCTTCTGCTCGGCGTCGCCGAAACCGCGGTGGCGCGGCTGGTCGATCCCGGCCTAACGCTCGCCGTCACCTACGCGCTGTTTCTGTCGGTGCTGCTGTGGCGGCCGACCGGGTTGTTCGGGAGGCCGGCGCGTTGAATCGTCCGGCCGTCACGCTCATAGCCTGCGCGCTTGTCATCGGCGCGCTGGTCACGGTTCCGCTGTTTGCCGGCGGCTACTATCTCGCGCTCGCGATCAGCCTTCTTTATTTCACGGTGCTGGCGACGAGCTGGGCGCTGTTCTCCGGACCGACGCATTACATCTCGCTGGCAAGCGCAGCGTTCTTCGGCATCGGGGCCTACACCGTGGCGGTGCTCAACGAACTCATGCCGTGGCCGCTGGTGCTGGTCGCCGCGGCGATCGTTGGTCTCCTCATCGCGCTGGTTGTCGGCCTGTCGACGCTGCGTCTCTCCGGAATTTATTTCGTCATCTTCAGTTTCGGCCTTGCCGAAATGATCCGCCAGCTCGTCACCTGGAGCGAGATCAACATCGCCGGTTCGGTCGGCCGCTACATCTTCATGGACGTCACCGCGAGCGACATTTACTGGCGGCTGCTGGCGCTTGCCGTTCTGGTGTTCGTCACCGGCTGGGCGGTCAATCGCTCGCGGCTCGGTCTTGCGGTGCGCGCTATCGGCCAGGATGAAACCGTTGCCCGTCATAGCGGCGTCGATACGACCCGCGCCAAGCTCGCCTTGTTTGCGGTCAGCGCCGCGTTCATGACGCTGACCGGCGCGATCATGGCGCCGCGCTGGACCTATATCGATCCGCACATCGCCTTTAACCCGGTGATCTCCTTCGAGGTCGTCATCATGGCGCTGCTCGGCGGCGCCGGACGGCTGTTCGGTCCGCTGCTCGGCGTCATCCCGCTGGTCTTGCTGTTCGAGGTGCTGACGATCTATTTCCCCAGTTATTTCAGTATCTTGCTGGGGGCGGTCTTCATCCTGATCGTCTACGCTCTGCCCGACGGGGTGACCGGGTTGCTCGAGCGTCGGATCGGTGCGATGCGCGCCCACAGGCTCACGCCGCACCTTTCGAGTCTTGCCGAAACGATCACTCGCGCGGTGTGGCCGCGGCCCGCAGCGCGCAAGGCCGCGCCGTCGGCCGCACCGTTGCTTGCGGTTGAGAATTTGCGCCGCAGCTTCGGCGGCCTCACCGCGGTCGACAGTCTCAGCTTCGATGTAAAGCGCGGCGAGATTCTCGGCCTGATCGGCCCCAACGGGTCCGGCAAGACCACCGCGCTCAATCTCGTTTCCGGTGCGCTGTCGCCGGACTCCGGGCTGATCCGCTTCAACGGAGAGCCGGTCGGCGGCCGCCCGCCGCATCGCGTCGCCCAGCTCGGCGTCGCGCGCACGTTCCAGCTCGTCCGCGTGCTCGGTGGATCGAGTTGTCTCGAAAACGTTCTGATCGGTCTTGCCTTCCACGAACCGCCGCGATGGGGTGAGGAGGCCATGCGAGAGGCGCAGGTGCTGCTGGAGCGTGTTGGCCTCGGCGCCGTCGCTGAGCTGCCGGCCGGGCAACTGACGTATATCGACCAGAAGCGCCTCGAGCTTGCCCGCGCGCTCGCGCTGTCGCCCGATCTGCTGCTGCTCGATGAATGGCTGGCCGGGTTGAACCCGTCCGAACTGCAGGAGGGCATCGCGCTCGTCAAATCGTTGCGCGATCAGGGCCTCACCATCGTCATCGTCGAGCATGTGATGGATGCGATCCGCTCGCTTTGCGACCGCTGCGTCGTGATGAATGCCGGCCGCAAGATCGCCGAGGGTGCGCCGGCGGAGGTTCTGGCTGATCGTGAAGTTATCCGCGCCTATCTCGGAGACGACGATGCTTGAGGTCGCCGGACTGTCCGCCGCCTACGGCAAGCATCGCGCGCTGGAAAACATCGCGCTCGATGTGAAGGCCGGCGAAATCGTCGTCATTCTCGGCGCCAACGGTGCCGGCAAGACCACCTTGCTGAAAGCGATCGGCGGCGGGGTGCGTCCTGCACCCGGTGCGCGCATCGTCATGAACGGCCGCGATCTCGCGAATATCGCGCCGCACAACATCGTCGAAGCCGGAATCGCGTTGGTGCCGGAGGGGCGTGGCATCTTCGGCGAACTGACGGTCCGCGAGAATCTTCTGCTCGGCGCTTTTCCGAAACGCGCCCGCGCCGGCGAAGCGGCCAACCTTGCCGCCGTGCTGGCACTGTTCCCGCGTTTGCAGGAGCGGCTCCAGCAGATCGTCCGCACCATGAGCGGTGGCGAGCAGCAGATGGTGGCGATCGGCCGGGCGCTGATGTCGGCGCCCGAAATCCTGTTGCTCGACGAGCCTTCGCTCGGCCTGTCGCCCATCATGTACAAGGAGGTCTTTCAGATCCTCACTCGTGTGCGCGCAAACGGTACCGGCATCCTCCTGGTCGAGCAGAACGCCAAGCAGAGCCTGAAGATCGCCGACCGCGGTTATCTCATTGAGTCGGGCCACATCGTTGGTTCCGGCACGGCGGCGCAACTACAGGCCGATCCCGCAGTGCAAAAAGCCTATCTTGGCGTTTGATGCGCAATCAGTGGGCGGCTGCCGGTAGTGGGCAACCTGGCGGCGGGTCGCCGCACTATCGCCTGCGCGCGATCATGCTAGCATCATTCCAATTCAAAAGAGCGGCCGGAGCGGTCCGGACCGCCAGAAAAAATCGCCGAAGGGCGAATTTAGGGAGAGTTCGATGGCAGTCAATTTCAAGATCAATGGAAAGGCGGCGAGCGTCGATGCGCAACCCGACACGCCGCTCCTCTGGGTTGTGCGCGAGCAACTGAAACTCACCGGCACCAAGTTCGGCTGCGGCTCCGGCCTGTGCGGCGCCTGCACCGTGCATGTCGACGGCAAGGCCGTGCGCTCCTGCCAGATCACGGTGTCGAAGATCGAGGGCAAATCGGTCACCACGATCGAAGGCCTGTCGCCGACCGGGACGCATGCGCTGCAAAAAGCCTGGGTCGCCGAGCAGGTGCCGCAGTGCGGCTACTGCCAGTCCGGTCAGATCATGCAGGCCGCCGATCTTCTGGCCCGCAACAAGAAGCCGACCCGCGAGCAGATCGTCCAGCACATGGACGGCAACATCTGCCGCTGCGGAACCTATCCGCGCATCGTTCGCGCCATCGAACGCGCCGCGAAGGAGGGTTAAGCCATGACCATTCACGTGAAGAACGGCTCGCTCGACACCACAGTCACCCGCCGCAGTTTCGTTGCCGGCGCGGGCGGCATGACCTTCGCATTCGCGATGGGCGGTCTCGGCCATGGCGGCGCCGCGCTTGGCGCCACGCAGCCGACCAAGTTCAACGCCTGGGTCAGCATCGCCGCTGACAACAGCGTCACCATCCTGTGCCCGGCCGCCGAAATGGGGCAGGGCGTCTACACCTCGCTGCCGCTGATCCTTGCCGAAGAGCTTGATGCCGACTGGTCGAAGGTGAAGATCGAATTCGCCCCGGCCAACCCGAAGGTCTACGGCAACAATCACGAGCTGTTCAAAGGCGCGCAGATCACCGCCGCGAGCGTCTCGGTGCCCGGCTATTACATGCCGCTGCGCATGGCCGGCGCGCAGGCCCGCCGCGTGCTGCTCGATGCGGCGGCTGCCAAGTGGAAGGTGCCGGTGGCGGAACTCACCACCGACAAGAGCACCATCATCCACAAGAAGTCGAAACGTCGCGCCACCTATGGCGAGATCGCCAAGGACGCGAAAATTCCGACCGAGCTGCCCAAGATCGCCGAAAGCGATCTCAAGAAGCCGTCGCAGTTCAAGCTGATCGGCAAGAAGGAAATCGGTCGCGCCGACGTGAAAGCGAAAGCGACCGGCACCGCGCAATACGGCATCGACGTGCAGGTGCCCGGCATGGTCTACGCCACGGTGCTGCAAGCGCCGATGGACGGCGCCAAAGCGAAGGACGTCAACGTTCCGGACGTCATGAAGGTTGCCGGCGTCGAGAAGGTGATTCCGCTGCCGTTCGGCGTGGCCGTCGTCGCCAACAGCTTCGACGCGGCGCGCCGGGGTCTTCAGACGCTGAAGGTCACGTGGGACACCGCGGGCGCCAAGGCGGCCGGCTTCGACTCCGAAAAGGCCAAGGCCGACTACGCTGCCAAGGGCAAGGATCCGAACGTTCCGGTCCATGCCGAATTCAAGGTCGGCGACGCTGCCGAAGGGCTCAAGGGCGCGGCCAAGACGCTGGAAGCGGCGTACTGGTCCGAGCACACCTATCACGCCCAGATGGAGCCGATGAGCGCCGTCGCCAAGGTGTCGGAAGACGGCAAGGAAGCCGACATCTGGGTCGGCACCCAGTTCGGTGCGCTGGCGTCCGCGATCATTTCCGGCATCCTCAAGACCACGCCGGACAAGATTCGCGTCCACCAGCAGTTCCTCGGTGGCGGCTACGGCCGGCGCATCTATCCGGACGCGCCGATCCAGGCGACCATCCTGTCCAACATCGTCAAGAAGCCGGTTAAACTCGTCCTCACCCGTGAGGAAGACGTCGCCGCGGCGCGTCCGCGTCCGATGACGCATCACGTCATGAAGGCCGGCCTCGACGCCAAGGGCAATCTGGTCGGCTGGCATCACCGGCTGGTGTCGGAGAACGTCGACGCGGTCGCCGCTCCGCCGCGCTTCAAGGCGACGGGCGGCAAGGACTACATCGGCTCGCGCGGTCTCGACCTCGCGTTCTACGATGTGCCGAACGCGCTCGCCGACTACACCCGCGAGGAACGCGGCATGCGCGTGCATGCATGGCGCGGCATCGGCTCGGGCTACAACAAGTTCGCGTCGGAAGCCTTCCTCGATGAAATCGCGGCCGCCGCCGGCAAGGATCCGCTGGCGCTGCGTCTCGAATTGTCGAAGAAGCATCCGCGGGCGCAGGCGGTCATCAAGGCGGTCGCCGAGATGTCGGACTTCAAGCGCAAGCGCCCCGGCCGCGGCATGGGCATTGCGTTCTCCGACTATCATGGCGCCTTCTCTGCGGGCGTCGCCGAAGTGTCGGTGGACAAGGCCACCGGCAAGATCAAGGTCCATAACTTCTGGATCGCGGTCGACCCGGGCCAGGTCATCCAGCCCGACAGCGTCCATGCCCAGATGGAAGGCGGCGTGGTCTACGGCCTCAGCGCTGCGCTGATCGAGGAGTTTGCGGTCAAGGACGGCACCGTCCAGGCCTCGAACTTCAACGATTATCCGGTGCTGCGTATGAGCGACATGCCGCAGATCCACACCCGGATCGTGTCGACCAGCAACCCGCCGGCCGGCATGGGCGAGATCGGTGTTGTCACGGTTGCCCCGGCGATCGCCAATGCGGTCGCTCAGGTCACCGGCGGCAAGCGTTTGCGCCATCTGCCGATGACGGCCGATCGCGTCAAAAAAGCGCTGGCCTGACCGGCTCAAAACGGAAAAGCCGCGCGTCCCGCAAGGGGCGCGCGGTTTTCGTTTGCTGCACTGGCAGAGGCGCGCCGGCTTGATTATCTTTCGGAGAACTCAGGGAGACTGCCGATGGACGACAAGACCCGCACCGAACTCGAAGCCGCAGTTTACCGGCGTCTGGTCGAGCACCTGCGCACGCGCACCGACGTGCAGAACATCGACCTGATGAATCTCGCCGGCTTCTGCCGTAACTGCCTGTCGAACTGGATGAAGGACGCCGCCGACGAAAAGGGGCTGCCCATGTCCAAGGAGCAGAGCCGCGAGATCGTCTATGGCGAGCCTTACGACCAGTGGCGTGCCAAGCACCAGAAGGAAGCGAGCGCCGGCCAGAAGGCGGCGTTCGAAAAATCAAGGCCGCCGCACTGAGTTTTCCGGGCTTGTGAATGACGGGAATGACGCGGGCTTTGCCTTGACCGCAACGCCTTCGCGCTATGGAAATCCTCGCATGACATGAGCGGCCGGTCCGCTCGATGAGTGCCCGTCACGAGGAGACTGCAATGCCCGCCACTGCCGCCGCCGCCAAGGAACAGCCATCGACCCGCTTCGCCAAGGACCAGCTCAAGGCCCTGGTCGAACGCATCGAGCGTCTGGAAGAAGAAAAGAAGGCGACCTCCGACGACATCCGCGACGTCTATGCCGAGGCCAAGGGCAACGGCTACGACGTCAAGGCGCTGCGCACCATCGTCAAGCTGCGCAAGCAGGACGTCAACGAGCGGCGCGAGCAGGAAGCCGTGCTCGAGACCTACATGCACGCGCTGGGGATGTTGAACTGATTTTCTGCTAGCGAACCAGCGCCGCCGTCGTGCGCAGCCGGAAAGTCGCGGTCGCGACGAACACCACGGCGTCGCCGCTGAAGCGGTCGCTCGTCATGCCGGCCTGCGGGTCGTCCGAAAACGCCATCATCACCGCGCTGTCGGGCTTGGCGATCAGCGGCTGAAGCACGCGGTTGTCGCGGCGGACCATCTGCGCCGTCGTCATGAAGCCGCGCACGCTTGGCGTCATGAGAACGGCGCGCATCCAGGGATCTTCGAAGCGCTGGCCGACTTGACCGGCTTTGCCGGTCTGGGCGAGCTTCGCGGGAGCGGGCGTTTCGGCGGTGCGAGCTGGCGCGAGCGGTGCCGCGGAAATCCGGGCCGCGGCCTTGCCGCCCATCGGCGCCACGGCGCGGGCGGGTTGCGCGGACGCCTGCGGCGCATAGGCCAGCACCGGCCCGGTGCTGGCGGTCGTCAGCTCGTCCGCCTTGTCCTGGCCGATCGAGGCCCACAAGCCCCGTTGATCGAACAGGTCCGCCGCTGCCACCGCGACCGGCGCCGCAGCCGGCCGCATCCGCGGCATTGGCGTCGGCGCTGCTGCCGCGGACAGCGTCATGGTTGTCGGGGCAAGGCTTGCAAGTGTCATGGTCGCGCCGGGGCGGACCTTGGGCATCGGCACGATACGTTCGACCGCGACCGGCGTCGGCGCCGTCAGGCTCGCTGTGACAATGCGCGGCGTCTCGGGCTTCGTCTCGATCGCTTTCGGTTCCGCCTTGGCCGGTTCCGCTTTGGGTTTTTCGTCGCCGCCGAGGCCGGGCTTGAAGGCGAAGAAGCTCGCCAGCAGGGTCGGGCCCTTCGGTTTTGCCGGGGCGGCGGCCGGCCTGCTCGTGGTGGCCGCCGTCGTCACGTCGTCCTCGTCGATCGCGCCGGCGCTGCGGGCATCGGCCAGCAGAATATTCGACGGCGCGCGGCCCTGTCGCTCGACATCGGCGAGCGCCAGCGCGAAGCCGGCGAGCGGCTTGCCGTCGGAGGGAATATGCACGGTGCGCTCGTCGGGGAACACTTTGACGAGCTGGTCGCGGCTCATGCGCGGCCAATGGCGGATGGTGCCGACATCGAGATGCACGAACGGCGAACCGGAACTCGGATAGAAGCCGACGCCGCCTTTCTGCATCTTGAGGCCGACCTCGCGGATCTTCGAGAGCGGCACGCCGGGAATGAAAAAGTCCATCGCCTGGCCGTGGGTGTGCAGGCTGCCCTGGGCGACGCCGCGCGAGCGGGCGCGCAGCATCGAATTGGTTTCCGGCGAACGATAGCCGCAGATGACGTTCACAGGCTCGCTCGCGCCGGCGGCCTGATAGGCTTCCCACAGCACGTCGAACAGCTGCGGATCCATTTTGACTTCTTCGCTGCGCCGCCAGTCGCGCATGAACCAGTTCAGCTTCTTCAGCGCGGCCTCGTCATACTGGCCGTTGCGCTTGAAGGTGACGGTGAGGTCTTCGCCGGTGTGGACGTTGTGAAACGACAGCGTGCGGGTGTCGCCTCGGGCGCTCACGTGCTGGAACGAGCTGCCGCCGGCGGCGAGCACGATCGTGGCAAGCGCGGTGCATCGCGCCAGCTGCGCCAATCGCGAAGTCAAAGAAAACGGGCGCGCGTTGCCTGCCAGCACTGCCGAGTTCCGGATTTGGTCGACGTCCCCCACCGCCGTTCCCGGCAGCGATGAAATTGCAGTCTTATCCGGATGGGTTAACGCGCTGTTAGCGCAGCCCCAGCGGAATTCGTTAACTATAGCGAGGAGTATGGCGAAAAATGGCCGGCCCCGCCAGCGTGCGCTGGCGGGGCCTTTTTAGCCTCGACGGCGATACGTGTCCGTCAGCGGAACAGCCGCTCGAAGAAAACGAAGGGATTGCTGGCCTCGCGGCGCTCGACGCGGCGCAGCGCTTCCTGGTTCGACCGCAGCTGCTCGAAGTCGCGTTTAACTTCCGGCGGCGGCGCGACGTCGGCGATGCGGCGCTCGGCGCCGCTGAGGATTGCGTGGATGCGCTGATCGAAGCCGTAGACGTCGTCGCGCAGCTGCAGCCGGTCGTTCTCGTCGACGAAGGCGGTCTGATAGGTCAGATGCACCATCGGCCGCTGCTGCAGTTTGAAGCTCTTCTGGTCCTGCCCGTACATCTGGGCGATCTGCCGCGAATTGGGCATCGCATCTTTCATCGCCAGCGACAGGATCACTTCGCCGAATTTGGTCGGATCCTCGACGCGCATGCAGCCGTGGCTGTAGGCGCGGCGCTGCTGGGCGAACAGCCGCTTCTCCGGCGTGTCGTGCAGATAGACCTGGAACTTGTTGTGGAAGGCAAACTTGATGTGGCCGAGCGCATTGGCGGCGCCCGGCGGCTGCACGACGTTGATGTGTCCGTCCGGACCGCGCTTCACTTCGAGACCCATGCGCTCGAAGATTTTCGGGTCGCTGTCGTAAAGCGGCAGCAGCTCGTTCTGGATGATCGACTGCGGCACGTACCACGACGGGTTGACGATCACCTCATGCATCGGACCCGAGGTAAGGGGCGTCTGGGTGTTCGGCTTGCCGGCGACGATCTTGGTCTGCCAGACAATCTCGTCCCCGCGGGCGACCTTCAGCGTGTAATCCGGAATGTTGACCATCACATAGGTCTTGCCGAGGTCGCGCGGCAGCCAGCGCCAGCGTTCCATGTTGGCGGCTACGATATCGACCTGCTGCGAGAGCTTCGGGCCGTTGATGGCGGCGAGCGTGGTGGCGCCGAGCGTGCCGTCCGGCGACAGGCCGGCGCGTTGCTGCATGAGCTTCACCGCATAGGCGAGCTTCTTGTCATAGGTGGTATCGCCCGGCTTGCCGGCGACGCGCAGCTTTTCACGCAGCGCGGGCACGCGGGCGTCCTTCATCCCGACCTTGAGTGCGGGACCGGACGCGATGTGGCCCTCCGGCTCGCCGGCGCTCGCCATCGCGCTGACGGCGGCGAGCTTGGCCTTGAGCTTGCGGAAGCCGCTATGCGGCGGGTTGAAACTGTCCAGCGTCGCGTTGATGTCGCTCGCGGCGGAGACTTTCCTGAGAATATCGGCCGGCTCCGGCGTGTGGTCGCCGTAGTCGACCTCGGCCAGCACACGGCGCGGCGCGATACGGCCGGTCTGCAGGTGCCGGGCGAATTCGAGGACGCTCGCGGTGAGCTTGAGGTCGCCTTCGGCGAGCGCGGCGGCGTTGCCGAGATTGGCGAAGTCCGGCGTCTCATAGTCGGCTGCGTCGAGGCCGTCGGCGCGGGCGTTCTTCAACCGCGCAACGGTGTCCTTGGCGCGCGCAGTCAGCGCGCCGTCCTTGATCCAGAGCGGCGCATAATTGCGCTCGGCGTAGAATTTTTCGACCGCGGCGCGTTCCGCCGGGCGTGCGAAGGCGCGCTCGAGCGACTTGCCCTTGGCCCTGGCGCGCAGCTCGTCCGCGATCTGGCTGTCGCTGGCGGCAAACAGCTTTTCGATCGTGCTCTTGATGTCGAAGCCGGCGCTGCCGGTGTTGGCCGTGGCCGGCTGCACCGGGGCAACCGCGGGCGAGGCCTGGGCCGCCGGCTGGGGTGTTGCCTCGCGCGCCGAAGCGTCGCGTGCGGCAGGCTCAACCGGCGCGGCTGTGCGCGGCAACTCGGCCTGCGCGCGCGACGCAGGCGCGTCGTCGTCGCGTTGCGGAGCGGGACGTTGTGCGCGCTGGCGGGCCGGTGGCTCCGGCGGCAGCGGTTGCACGACATTGCGATGGGTCGGGCCGCTCTGCATCGTCGGCGGCAACGGCGCCACCGAACGCACCGAACTTGATTGCGCGAACAGCTCCGCCGCCGGTCCGGCGAACGCCAGCACCATCGCAGTTCCGGCCAGCAGCCGGTTGATCCGCACGTTACGCATTACTCTCAACTCCATGCACGCGAACACACATATGTTTTCGCGCGGCATTATGCGGCCGAACGCACAGGCGTTCGATCACTTTCAGGAGAGAGTTACGATTACGGCTAACGTCGATTGCGACGTGGTTAATCCGCCCAACGGTCGTGATCGCCGCCGACATTTTCGTCGCCGTCGTCACGCAGACCGAGACCTTCGAGCTTGCGGTAGAGCGTCGAACGGCCGAATTTCAGCCGCCGCGCCACTTCCGACATTTGCCCGCGGTAATGCGATATGGCGTAGCGGATGACATCGCGCTCGATTTCGTCGAGCGGGCGCACGTGGCCGTCGGCGCCTGTTAACTTCAGCGTCGAACTCGGAACCGTTAATGCCGGCATGGCGTCGACCGGCACCGTATCGCCGGGCACCAGCGCCGTTAAGGATTGCGACGCCGCCGTGACGCCCATCATCGGCACGCCGCGGTCGTCGCCGAGCTGCGCGGCCACGTGCGGGAACTCATGAACCCCGATCGTTTCGCTGTCGGCGAGCACCACCGCGCGAAACACCGCGTTCTCGATCTGCCGAACATTACCCGGCCAGCGGTATTGCGAGAGCAGTGCCAGCGCCTCGGTGCTGATGGCGGCAATGCGCTTGCCTTCCTCGGCGGCAAAGCGCGCGGCGAAATGGCGGGCGAGTTCCGGAATGTCCTCGGGGCGCTCGCGCAGCGGCGGCACCGCGACCGGGAAGACGTGCAGGCGGTAGAACAGGTCCTCGCGGAAACGGCCGGCTTTGACGTCGGCGATCAGGTCGCGGTGCGTTGCCGAGACGATGCGGACGTCGACCTTGACGGGGTGGCGGCCGCCGACCGGCTCGACCTCGCCTTCCTGCAGCGCGCGCAGGAGCTTCACCTGGGCGGCGAGCGGTAGTTCGCCAATCTCGTCGAGGAACAGCGTGCCGCCGTCGGCTTCGGCGAATTTTCCGGTGTGGCGCTCGGTGGCGCCGGTGAAAGCGCCTTTCTCGTGGCCGAACAGGATCGACTCGACGAGGTTCTCCGGCAGCGCACCACAGTTGACGGCGACAAAGGGCCGCGTGCGCCGCGCGCTCGAGCCGTGGATCGCGCGCGCGATCATCTCCTTGCCGGTGCCGGATTCGCCCTCGATCAGCACCGGGATATCGGACACCGCCGCCTTGTGCGCGTTGGCGAGCGCTGTCTTCATGAGCGGCGAGCGGGTGATGACGTCGTCGAAGGTGAGGGTGCCATCGCGGCTGCGCTTGATGCGCTGGAGTTCGCCGGCAAGCACCTTGCTTGCGAGGGCGTTGCGCAGCGAAACCTGCAGGCGCTCGGCGCTCGCAGGTTTCACCACGAAGTCGGTGGCGCCCGCGCGCATCGCCGAGACGACGTTGTCGATGCCGCCATGGGCGGTCTGCACGATCGCCGGGATCGCGAGACCGGCGTCACGCATCCGCGCCAGCACGCCGAGGCCGTCGAGGTCCGGCATCACCATGTCGAGCACGACGCAGTCGATCAGGCGCCCATCCGGGCCGGTCATCAGCGACACCGCTTCGTCGCCGCCAGCGGCGGTCACCGCGCGGTAGCCGAAACGCTGCACCATGTTTTCGATGAGACGGCGCTGGACGGGATCGTCGTCGACGACCAACACGACTTCGGGCATGACCACTCCGGGAAACTGCGACGCCGGCACCGCGTGTGCCGATTTGGTGCAGTTTCCCCGGTTTGGCTTAATGCCCTGTTAAGCGCGCGGTCGTCTCGGGCCTATCCGCCGATGATCTTGTCGATCCCGTAATATTGCAGGCCCGTGTAGGCGACGAAGCCGGCAAAGAACATGATGCCGACCGGCCGCGTGAGCCCGCCGCGCAGCAGCAAAAAGCACAGCAGCACGGCCGTCACGGCGAGCATGAACCACAGGTCGAACATGAGGATCTGCGGCGGCACCGGGACCGGAGCCGCCATCGCGACGAGGCCCATGATGGCGAACAGGTTGTAGATGCCGGCACCCATGATGTTGCCGACCGCGACTTCCGAGTGGCGGCGATAGGCGGCGACCACCGCCGTTGCGAGTTCCGGCAGCGAGGTGCCGACCGCGACGATGGTCAGGCCGATGACTTCCTCGCCGACGCCGAGTACGCGCGCGGTCTCGACCGCGGCGGTGACCAGCAGCTTGGCGCCGACCACGACGGCGGCGACGCCGCCGACGATGGAGAGGATCGACAGCCAGACCGGCTTCGGCGGTTCCTTGAATTCGTCCGCGAGTTCTTCCGGCAGGTCGCCGGGGTCGTTGTCTTTGCCGCGCCTGCGTTCGGCCTGGAAGGCGTACAGCGAAAACGCGATCAGCATGGCGAACATCAGCGCACCCTGCCAGCGCTCGATCCAGCCCGACAGCGCGAGTACGGTGAACACCACCGCCGCGCCGCCCATCGCCGCGGCGTCGCGGTCGAGCGCCTTCGGCGTCACCCCGATCGGGAAGATGTTCGCCGACAGGCCGAGGATCAGCAGGATATTCGCAATGTTGGAGCCGACGACATTGCCGACCGAGATGCCGGGTTGCCCGTCAAACGCGGCCTGAAGACTGACGACAAGCTCGGGGGCCGTGGTGCCGTAGGACACGATGGTCATGCCGATCACCATCGGCGGCACCTTGAGCTGACGCGCCAGCGCCACCGCGCCGCGCACGAGATATTCCGCGCCGAACAGCAGCAGGACGAATCCGCCGACAAACTGCAAGATTGTAATCATCAGACCGCTCCATGGGATGTCCAGCCGACATCGCAGCCTCGCGGCTGCCAGAGGGGCCCGGTCTGGCGAGAGTTTATGTTAGGGTTTGGTTCGCTGCCCGAACAACTCCAGCAGGGGTTCAGTTTCGGTCAGTATTGCCGCGGCGCAGCCGATCAAAACAAGGGCGCCGGCGAGATCCCAGGACGTGACACGCGCAACCTGACGCGGTGCCTTTCGCCACCACGCCACCGCCGCGATCGCGGCCGCTGTCGCCATGGCCGCAAGGCTCAGGACCGGAAGCACCGCCGGGCGGGGAACCAGCGCCGCGACGATCAGGATCGGCATGGCTGCGAGCAGCACCAGACCGGCAAGCTGGGCGTGCGGACCAAGGGCCGCCGCGCTGCGTTGAGCCAGGCTTCTGGGGGGCTGCCGGTCCGCCATGGGTCTCCTGCCATCTGTCGTTAAACGCCGGGTACCGGGTATTGCGCCGCCGGAAATTTGGTATTGTGTAACACGCGGCGGTGCATAGAGATTTGATAGTTTAGTAACTTTGAAACTACGGAAAATCAATATGGCTCAACACGTACCGAGCGGCTCCGATCAGACGGCAAAGAAGCCGCCGAAGTCCGACCGCTCGCGCAAAGAGGCCGGCGCCTGGCTCAAAGCGTTGCGGACCGAGGCCGGCCTGTCGCAGGTCGAGCTCGCGCAGACGCTGGAGCTTCGCTACTACACCTTCATCTCCCAGGTGGAAAACGGCTTCGGCCGGGTGCCGACCGACTCGATGGAGGCCTGGGCGCGCGCGCTCGGCCAGCACCCTACGGAATTCGTCCGCCGCCTGCTGTCGTTCTATGAGCCCGAACTGTTCCGCCTGTTGTTCGAGGTGAAGAAGTGACTGTGGTTCCCTTCGTCCCGCGCGCGGCGCCATCCTCGGAGTGGCGGGATACCGAATTGCGCGATCTGGCGAGCGCTTGCGCAGGGCCGTTGACGCGCGGCGAGATCTCCGGCTGGGAACGCGGGGCGACCGAGGCTGGCGACCCGCAGCTTTACGTGCTTGGCCCGGCGCCGGAGCACGAATGTCTTCTCTGCATCTCGCGGCTCGGCCACAGCTATGTGCTGGAAGACGGGCAGGGGCGTCTCCTGTCCGAGCACGACGCCATCGCGGCGCTGGCCAGTCAGGTGCGCACGGTGCTCGGCCGCAAGAAGGCGGCCGTATTCGGACGTCTCGTCGCCGCCTGGCTCGGCATTCGTGGCGTCATCGAGGAAGAGATCGAGCCGCTGATAGCCGAGCCGCTCGAAGTGGTGTCCCACGTGGCGCCGCAATTGACCGCTCTGATCTAGCGAAATCCGGGAATAGCGGTGGCTGCGGCGGTTGCCCGCCTCGCGGTCATGCCTATGTTGTAGTGTCCTGATCAAATCGCCGAAGGATTCGATGCCGCCCGCAACCGCCCGCAAGCTGAAATCACCGCGCCGTCCGGCCGTTACCAGGAAAACGCCGGCGGGTGGCAAGCTCGGCAATCTGCCGGAATGGAATCTGGCCGACCTTTACCCGGCGATGGATGCGCCCGCGCTGAAGTCCGATCTCGAAAAGGCGGACGCCGACTGCGCGAGTTTCGAGCGCGATTTCAAGGGCAGGCTTGCCGAGCTTGCCGCCGGCAACCCGGCCGCGCTGGCCGAGGCGGTCAGGCGCTACGAGGCGGTCGACGACCTGCTCGGCCGTCTCATTTCGTATGCCTCGCTGCTTTATGCCGGCAACACCGGCGATCCGGCCCGCGCCAAGTTTTACGGCGACGTGCAGGAGCGCATCACCGCCGCCTCGCTGCACCTCCTGTTCTTTACGCTGGAACTCAACCGCGTCGACGACAAGGTGCTCGACGAGGCGATGGCGCACGATCCTGCGCTCGGACATTACAAGCCGTGGCTGGAAGACATTCGCCGCGAGAAGCCCTATCAGCTCGAGGATCGCATCGAGCAACTGTTCCACGAGAAGTCGGTGACCGGCTATTCGGCCTGGAACCGCCATTATGACGAACTGGTCGCGAGTCTCCGTTTCAGGATCGGCGGCAAGGATCTTGCCATCGAGCCCGCGCTCAATCTGTTGCAGGACGCCGACGGCAAGAAGCGCAAAAGCGCCGCCGAGGCGCTGGCGAAGACCTTCAAGGCCAACTTGCGCCCGTTCACGCTCGTCACCAATACGCTCGCCAAGGACAAGGAAATCTCCGACCGCTGGCGCGGCTTCGGCGACGTTGCCGACGCGCGGCATCTGTCGAACCGGGTCGAGCGCGAGGTGGTCGACGCGCTGGTCGAGGCGGTGCGCGCCGCCTATCCGAAGCTGTCGCACCGCTATTACCGGCTCAAGGCTAAATGGTTCGGCAAGAAGACCCTGCCGCACTGGGACCGCAACGCGCCGCTGCCCAAGGTCGCGCAGCGCACGATTGCGTGGGATGAGGCGCGCGACATCGTGCTCGCCGCCTATGGCGCATTCTCGCCGAAGCTCGCCGACATTGCCGACCGTTTCTTCGCGCGCAACTGGATCGATGCGCCGGTGCGGCCCGGCAAGCAGCCCGGTGCGTTCTCGCACCCGACCGTGCCGTCGGCGCATCCCTATGTGATGCTGAACTATCAGGGCAAGCCGCGCGACGTGATGACGCTCGCGCACGAGTTGGGCCACGGCGTGCATCAGGTGCTCGCCGCGCCGAACGGCGCGCTGATGGCGCCGACGCCGCTGACGCTCGCCGAGACCGCGAGCGTGTTCGGCGAAATGCTGACCTTCAGGAAGCTGCTCGCCGCGACGACAGACAAGAAACAGCGCAAGGCCATGCTCGCCGCCAAGGTCGAGGACATGATCAACACGGTGGTGCGGCAGATCGCGTTCTACAGTTTCGAGCGCAAGGTCCACACCGAACGTCGCAGCGGCGAACTGACGGCTGATCGACTATGTGAGCTGTGGATGTCGGTGCAGGGCGAAAGCCTCGGGCCGGCGATCGAATTGAAAAGCGGCTACGAAACGTTCTGGACCTACATCCCGCACTTCATCCATTCGCCGTTCTATGTCTACGCCTATGCGTTCGGCGACTGCCTGGTGAACTCGCTCTATGCGGTCTACGAAAAATCGCACGAAGGCTTCGCCGAGCGCTATCTCGCGATGCTCGCCGCCGGCGGCACCAAGCACCACGCCGAACTGCTCGCTCCGTTCGGGCTCGACGCCCGCGACCCGAAATTCTGGGACGGGGGCCTCTCGGTCATCGCCCGGCTGATCGACGAGCTGGAAACGCTGTGATGGGGCCGGCCGGAGACGAATGGGCCGCAGTAACTTATGCGTGTTTTATGCTTTTACTAAACTTCTTGTAGAAAGCGCTTTCTCCCCCTAGCATCGTCGGGTTGACGGGGGCGCGCGATGGCGGCCGCGAAAAATTCGCCGGGTTTCCAGTTCGGCAAGTCGTTCTTCGAGCAGGTCCGGAAGCTGGACGTTCCGCTGCAGCGGCTGCTGCAGCCGGACAAGCTCTACACCTGCGAGGAAATTCACGAGCGGGAGCGCGCGAGCATCAACAAGCGGCGCGGTGCCGGCAACCACGTCAAGGAATTTTCGGGTTTCGGTCCGGCGACGGCAGCCAACAAGGAAGACGCCGTTCCGGTCCTCGATACCGTCGGTCTCGCACTGTCGGGTGGCGGCGTTCGCTCCGCTGCGTTTTGTCTCGGCGCGATTCAGGCGCTGGACGTGGCCGACGTCCTCAAGCGCGTCGACTATCTCTCGACCGTATCGGGTGGAGGATATATCGGCTGCGCGATGTCGAGCGGAATGAGCCTCAACGACGGGCACATTCCATTCCCGAGTGAAATTCGCAAGGACGAGCGGCCGGCGCTCCAGCACATTCGCGACTATTCGAATTATCTCGTGCCGCACGGCGTCGCGGACTATCTGCGCAGCATCGTCATTTATTTTCGTGGTCTGGTCGCGAGCCTCATGCACATCGCACCGTGGATGATCTTTGCTGCGGCGATAACGGTATACATCAATCCAAAACGCGCGGACCTGCTTCAGCCGACGCTTTTGCTCGCAATCTGGAACCAGTTTCCCTGGCTCGATCAACCGCCGGCCTTTTTCAAGGACGCCGTATTCCTGCTGCCGAGTTTGCTCGCCGTCGCTTTCGTACTCGCGATCGCCGGTTGGGCAATTTATCGCTCGCGGCGTACCAAGGCGGACAAGCCGGAAGTTCCCGGGCTCGCTCCCAATCTCTTTGTCTGGTTTCTGGTCGCCGTCGTGGCGGTTTTCTTTTTCACCCTGCAGCCCGTTATTCTGGACACGATGTTTGCCGCCGCTGACGCCGCGGCCAAGGCCGCGGCGAAGGCTGCAGCCGAAGCGGCGGCGAAGGACGGCAAGGCGGCAACGAGCGTTGCGGCGTCATTGTCGGTTTTCGACTGGATTCAATACATCATCGTGCTGTTGACCCCGATCGCAGCCGCTGTCGGTCTGGTTGGCAACAAGCTGTTGTGGTTCATCCGGCAATCGAACGAAGCGTCGAGTTGGACCGCCAAGCTGAAGAGCCTTGCCAGCCGTGCGGCGGTGTTGCTGGCGGCGCTTATCATTCCGTTGCTGCTCTGGATCGTCTATCTGAGAATCTGTTTCTGGGCCATCGCGGACAACGAACTCAACAAGTTCAGATATGCCGCGCCGGGATGGCTCGAATCGATGGCGAGCTGGTTCTTCGATCAGACGTCGGTCGTCTTTTACGGATTTTTCCTCCAGGCCGTCGAGGGCGCGCCCGGCTTCATGCCGTTCATGCTCGCTTACATCGCGCTGTGGTTGCTCGCTCTTGCCGCGTCTCTGCTGTTGAACGAAAACGCCAATTCGTTGCACCGACTCTATCGCGACCGTCTGAGCAAGGCCTTTCTGGTCCGGCCCACGGACAAAATTGTCCGGCGCGACGAGGAAATCAAAACCATCGACCGTTTCAAGCTCACGGATATCGACGAAACCAAATCGCCGTATCACCTGATCAATGCTGCGCTGAACATCCAGGCGTCCAAGGCCGCCAATCGGCGCGGCCGGAATGCAGATTTCTTCCTGTTCAGCAAGGAATTCATCGGCAGCGACTCCACCGGTTATGTGACCAACAAACTCATGGCAACACGCGGCCGCCGCGCCATCGATCTCGCGACCGCGATGGCGATCTCGGGCGCGGCTGCGTCGTCGAACATGGGCACCAGCAGCATCCGGGCGTGGACAGCGTCACTCGCGCTGCTGAACGTGCGCCTCGGTTACTGGCTGCTCAATCCGAAGCGCCTTGTCGATCCGCTGATCAAGCGATTGGAGTTCAGGATTCCGTATTTCGCGCTCGAGATGTTCGGACTTCTCAATGAGGAGCGTAAATACATCTACGTGACGGATGGCGGGCATGTGGAGAACCTCGGTATCTACGAACTGTTGCGCCGGCGTTGCTGCTTGATCGTCGCGGTCGATGCGGAAGCGGATCCCGGCATGAATTTCAACTCGCTGGTCCGGCTCGAGCGCTATGCGCGCATCGATCTCGGAATTCGCATCAAGCTGCCGTGGCAGGAAATCCGCGCCGCGACCCTGCTGGCAAGCAGCGAAGTCGAGAAGCGCGGCGACCCCGGAAACCTCGTCACCAAGGCTGGCCCGCATTGTGCGATCGGGAAGATCTACTATCCGGGCGGCGAGGGACGCCTGCTCTACATCAAGTCGTCGCTGACCGGCGACGAGTCGAGTTACGTGACCGACTACAAGCGCCGCAACCCGGCATTCCCGCACGAGACCACCGGCGACCAGTTCTTTTCTGAAGAGCAGTTCGAGGCTTATCGCGCGCTCGGCTTTCACGCGACGCGCGGCGTGTTCTCGCAGGAGGACCGCATCGCAATCGTGAACGAGGTCGGTGCAAAACCGGATGCCAAAACGTCGCGCGGCGAGAAAGCCGCGATCGCTCGTGAGCGGAAAGCGATGGCCGAGATCAACAGTGTGCTCAACGCCAAACGCACCAAGACGCTTCCGCGGTTTGCGCCGCATGCAAGGTTGCCCGAGGACGTCACGATTTACGAGCGGGCGAAGGCGTAGGGCGTGCCGATCGTATTGTTTTGACCGGGACACGAGCGCCGTAACGGCACTATGGCGCTCGCCCGCGGTTGTGCTTACCTGTCCCCCGCATGACCGACCGCAAATCCGACGGTAAATCCGGCAGCAAGGCCGACCGCGAAAAGAACCGTTTCACTGCGCGGGCGCGCCGCTATGCGCGGGTCGGCACGCAGGTCGGCGGCGTCGCCGCGCGCATGGCGGGCCAGCGGCTCGTTGGCGCCAAGGGCGTGCGCGCCGGCAATGCCGTGGCGCTCGCCGCCGCGCTCGGCGGCCTCAAAGGTCCGCTGATGAAGGTGGCGCAACTGCTCGCCACCATCCCCGACGCGCTGCCGCCGGAATATGCCGGCGAACTGATCAAGCTGCAGAGCGAAGCGCCGCCGATGGGCTGGGCCTTCGTCAAGCGCCGTATGCAGGCGGAGCTTGGCGCCGGCTGGGACAGGCGGTTCGAGAGCTTTTCGCATCAGCCGGCCGCCGCTGCCTCGCTCGGGCAGGTGCATCGCGCCGTTGCGCTGACCGGCGAGCCGCTCGCCTGCAAGCTGCAATATCCCGACATGCAGAGCGCGGTCGAGGCGGATTTGCGGCAGCAGAAACTGCTGTTCGCGATCCGCAGCCGGTTCGAT
>JBFWZV010000023.1:0-49973 GCA_050184975.1 Pseudolabrys sp.
GCCTGGACCGACGTCGGCGGCGAACTGCTCACCATCGAAGGCACGCAGATGCCGGGCAAGGGCCGCATGACGGTCACCGGCAACCTGCGCGACGTGATGAAGGAGTCGATCTCGGCGGCGGCGTCCTACGTGCGCTCGCGGGCGGTCGCCTTCGGCATCGAGCCGCCGCTGTTCGACCGCAAGGACATCCACGTCCACGTGCCGGAGGGCGCGACCCCGAAGGACGGTCCGTCCGCTGGCGTCGCCATGGTCACCGCGATCGTGTCGGTCATGACCGGCATCCCGGTGCGCCGCGACGTCGCCATGACCGGCGAAATCACGCTGCGCGGCCGCGTGCTGCCGATCGGTGGCCTCAAGGAGAAGCTGCTGGCCGCCTCGCGCGGCGGCATCAAGACCGTCCTGATCCCCGACGAGAATGCCAAGGATCTCACCGAGATTTCCGACAGCATCAAGAAGGGTCTCGACATCATCCCGGTGTCGCGGATGGACGAGGTTCTGGCGCGCGCGCTGGTTCGCAAGCCCGAGCCGATCGTTTGGGACGAGGAGGCCGCGAAGGCTGCTGCGGCCGCCGAGAAGCCAGCCGAGGACGACGGCGCGGGGCTGACCGCGCACTGAGTTCTTTGCGCCCGAAATCGAACCATAAAGCGGCGCCTCCGGGCGCCGCTTTTGCTTTGCGTGGCGGGTTCGCCTCCTGGCGCTTTACAGCGCAGCCTGTGGAGCGATAAAGGGCAGTGCAAGTAACTTGAGACGGGCGGTTAGCTCAGCTGGTAGAGCGCCTGCTTTACACGCAGGATGTCGGCGGTTCGATCCCGTCACCGCCCACCACACCTCATTCACGCCGGAACTACGACAGAGCCAGCAGCATGTCGGTCAATTCTGCCGGTGCCGATATCATCGCATCGTGCCCCGTGCGAATTTCCAGATATTGCCAGTCGGACCGTAAGCGCGCGTATTCGGCGCTCTTGATCGTGTTTGAATAGCCGGGGTCGGTGCAGCGAATATAGGCTGCGGGCACGCCGTTGCCGAGCGGATGATCGAAGACGATCGGCAACGTGTAGGTTGCTGTCGGGTGTGGCGTAAGTAGCCGTTCGACCCACGCCACATCGGCCGGATTGGTAACACCAAAGGCTGCGGCCGGGGGAGGCGGGATGGACAGCCCGCCGCTGAAGCGACGGGCGGCCTCAAGACGTGACACCACCACCTCCGGGGCCATCAGATCGAAGGATGATTTCCCGCTCTCTGGCAGTCCGGCATCCAGATAGACCAGTCGGCGGAGCCGTTGCGGAATGCGGTCGGCAACGCCGCTGATCGAGCGGCCTGCGAAGCTGTGGCCCACCAGGATGACGTCGTCGAGCTCTTCGGTCTCCACGACATTGAGAATGTCGTTCGTGAATGTGTCGGGGGTAATGTCGTCGCTAAGCAAATGCTTGCGTTCACCGAGCCCAGTCTGTGTCGGTGTGAACACCTGATGTCCGTCTGCGCGCAGGCGTTCTGCCACACGACGCCAGCACCAGCCGCCGTGCCATGCACCATGGACAAGCACAAAGGTTTTTTGGAATGCCATCCGACCCGTTCGATCAGTCAGTGCGGCGCACATGCGCCAGATAATCAGCGTCAAACGTCATGCCCCAGCCGGGCTTGGCGGGCAGCGTGTAAATTCCGTCCTTGAATGGCGTCTGGTCAGCAATGAGTTTGTAAAAGAACGGATCGCGCCATGGCATCATTACCTCACCGAACTGACCGTTGGCGACACCGCCGACCAGCATCAGGCCAATCTGGGGCTCGATGTGCTGCATCATCCCCACATTAAAGCATGAGGCCAGTGCCGCGACGCGGCGCCATTCAGTTGGACCGCCACCCCAGCTCGCATCGAAATTACAGATATCGATGGCGTCGGCCAACATCAGATCGCGGCAGCCAAAGCGGGAAAGCTCGCTTTGGCCGGCGCTGACGGGAAGGCGGCCAATCGCACGCACCAGCGCCATATCCCGCCGGTCATTGTCCCATTTGCAGGGCTCTTCAAACCAGGCAAGCGAAAGATCGCTGACGCGCTGCGCGAATTCGATCGCCTCGGTCCGTGCCCAGGCTCCATTGGCATCCGCTGCGACAACGAAATTGTCGCCGCCGGCGCGGCGGACGGCCGCCACGCGCTCGGCGTCCTCGCGCGGCGTGCGTCCGCCAACCTTTACCTTGAGCCCACCGATCCCGATCGCCTTAAGTTCGGCAACTTCGCCGGCGAGGCCCGCCAGCTCATCGCGTTCGCGGTAATAGCCGCCAAGCGCCACCGTCCGGACGTCACGAGCAAGGCAGCCCCACAACACATGCAGCGGTACGCCATGGATCTTGCCGATGGCGTCGTGGATCGCGCTGTCGATGCAGGCTTGGGCGCGAAGGGCGATCCGGCGGTCGCGAAGAAAGACCTCGGTTGCGCCGCGCGTGGCCATCCAGAGTTTTTCGACGTCCGCGATGCGGCATCCAATAAGCAGCGGCTCAAGCTCCGCGTGTATGAGCCGGATAATCGCGCCCTGAATCTCGTCGTCATTGCCATTGTAGCATTCGCCGACAACGCCGCAGTCGGTGTAGACACGGGTGACGATGGCGCAGCGATGGGTGAGTTTCAGCGTTGAGCCGGCGGCGGAACGATTGAGCTTTACTTTCAACGGTATGGTTTCGATACGCTCGATTTTCGCGTCGATGGCCGGTGCGGCCGTTATTGCTAGGGTATTTGGGGCTGGGCGATTTGACATCGTTACGGGCGGCCACGGGATGCGCGGGCGCAGCGCTTAATGCTCTGCTCCCGCGCCAAGTCCGTCAGTTCAGTTTGATGTTCAGCTTTTTGATGATGGGTTGATAGGCGTTGCGGATGGCCTGCATGGCCTCAACGCACTCGGCTGATGTCATCGGTGTCGCTTCGAGGCCGGCGCCGAGAAAGCGCTCCTGTATCGCCGGGTCGCTGACGATTGTTTTCAGGGCGGCGCTGATTTTCGACACAATCTCCGGCGGTGTTTTGCCCGGCGCAAACAACAGAAAATGCACGCCGCCGAGGAGGCCAGGAAAGCCCTGTTCGGCGGCGGTCGGCACGTCAGGCAGCATGACCGACCGCTTGTCCTGAAGAACCGCCAGCGCTTTCAGCTTGCCCTGTTCGATGAGGGGTTTCGTGGTGCCGCCGAGCAGCGCGCCGAAATCGACGCGGGCCGAAATCAGGTCGGTCAGTGCCGGACCGCCGCCCTTGTAGGGGATGATGACAAACTTCGCGCTCGCGCGCTGCGCGATTTCTTCAGTCGCAAGGTGCTGCTGAAACCCATAACCGGGATTTGCGAATGACAGACCGTTAGGCCGGCTCTTGGACAGTTCCACAAGGCTCTTGAGGTCTTTCGCCGGTAGCGACGGAGCTGCGACGATGATTGTGGGGGTAATTCCGATACCTCCAACCGGCGTCAAATCCTTGAACGGCTCGTATTTCAAGCCGGTGTAACTGTCGAGAAACGTGGCGATGACCGTGCCGTTCACAAGGAGAGTGCAGCCATCCGGATCGGCGTCGGCGACCATTTTGGTACCGAGGTTCCCGGAGGCGCCGCCTTTGTTCTCGACAAAAAACGTCGGACCAAGTGCGGTCGTCAATCGGTCGACAACAAGGCGTGTCGCGACGTCCGCAGAGCCGCCTGCGCCATAGGGCACCACTACCCTGACTTTCGAACAACTAAAGTCCGCAGCGACGGCGGATGTCGTACCTAACCAAGCTGCGAACAAAACTGTCATCAAACGCATTTGCGCTTCCTCACATTTTCGAGATCCCCGACGGGGTCTGCTCTGTCGAACGTTTTGGTTAGTTTGAGGCCTGGGTGCAACTTCCGCAATGTTGCCGAGGCGCGCGAGGAAACGGCTGCCCACTTTTGGATTCCAGAAATGCGTGGGCCGCCGATCATTTCGGCGGTTGCATTTCGCTCGCAACAGGTCAGGTGGGCTTGACTGATCGAGACATCACAAGCGGCGGTTCGGTCAGGCGTAAGAATTTTCGTCGCTTAAAAGAAACGGCAGGCGCGAGATGCCCGCACCTGCCGTCGGCCCGTGAGGGTCCGGCCTTCGCCGTCAGATCGCTTCCTTGAGTTCCTTCGACGCGCGGAAGGCGACTTTCTTGCTCGCCTTGATCTGGATCGCTTCGCCGGTCGCAGGATTGCGGCCCATGCGCGCTGCGCGCTTGCGCACCTGAAGGATGCCGAGCCCGCCGATGCGGATGCGCTCGCCTTTCTTCAAATGCTTGACGATGTTGCCGACGAGATCGCCGAGAACCGTTTCGGCTTGCTTCTTCGACATCTCGTGCTGTTCGGCAAGCGCCGCCGCGAGATGCTTCAGAGTGACGGTCGTCGGAGTAGACTTACCTGGTGCAGTAGCCATTAATGGACCCTCCTCGTTGAGACCGGCGCGTTGGCAAACCGCCAGTACCAAGCCCGATAGACGATTCGGGGGCGGTCTGCCTATCGATTCTTCCCATGAAATAAGGCTTTCCAGCGCCTGCCATGCGGCAATGCCGCATTTGCTTGACTTGCCGAGGGGTGGCCTATAACTCCGCACGGCGCCCGCGGGGGCGTAGCTCAGTTGGTTAGAGCGCCGGCCTGTCACGCCGGAGGTCGCGGGTTCGAGCCCCGTCGCTCCCGCCATCATTTCAAACACTTAGCCTTGATTTTGGGTCGCGGCGTCGAGTCCGATCGGCTAGCCTTGCCGACATGACGCAGACCGTTCGGGCGCTGTTCTTCGACGTGTTCGGAACCCTGGTCGACTGGCGTTCCGGGATCGCGCGGGACGCCGAGCGCCTGTTACGCGAATACGACAAATCCACAGATTGGTGGGCCTTTGCCGACGCCTGGCGGGGCGAATACCAGCCGGCGATGGAGGAGGTACGAGCCGGGCGAATCCCGTTCAGCCGTCTCGACGTGCTGCACCGGCGCAATCTCGATCGCATCCTGCCGCGGTTCGGCTTTCGTGACGTTCCGAACGCAGTGCTCGCCGAACTCAATCTCGCCTGGCATCGGCTCGATGCCTGGCCCGACGTGACAGAGGGGCTCGCACGCCTGCGCCAAAAGTTTCGTGTCGCGCCGGTATCGAACGGCAACATCGCGCTGATGGCGGATCTCGCGCGTCACAATGAAATTTACTGGGACGCGATCCTTGGCGCCGAAGTTGCCGGCGACTACAAGCCGAAGCCGCGCGTGTATCTCGCGGCCTGCGAGGCCTTTGCGCTCGATCCTGCAGACTGCATGATGGTGGCCGCGCATTCGAACGATCTTGAAGCCGCGGCTCAATGCGGTCTGCGAACGGCGCACATCGCGCGGCCGGACGAACACGGGCCGGGCACGGGTGAAACCGCGCCGACCGTCACGGTCGACTTCGCCGCCAAAGACCTGCGCGACCTCGCCGCGATGCTCGACCGCTAGCGTCTACCCGCGTTAGCCGACGTAGACCGGCTTGGGCTGCGTAAAGAAGCTCATCAGGATGTGGTAGACGACCATATAATTCTTCTGCTGGAAGCTCGCGTGTGAAATCCCCGGCATGACGGTGAATTGCTTGTCCGGGTTCGGCAGCTTGGCAAAGAACTTGGCGAGATCGTCGAACGAGGCGATGCCGTCGTGCTGGCCGCGCATGATGAGGGTCGGTACGGTGATCTTTTCGGGATCGACCACCGGCAGCCTGGAACACATATCGACATAGGTGCCGGTCGGCACTGAATCGTCGAGTGCAGTGACGGCATCGGCGAAGGCCTCGATCACCTTGCGCTCGGCGGTATCGGGATGGTCGCGGTCGAACACCGAATGGATAAAGGCCTTGTCGATGGGCCGGCGGTTCTTGGCCTGGAATTCGGGCAGCTTCTTGCGACGTTGTTCCAGCGTCGGCGAACCTTCGCCGGTCCACACCATGGCGTCGAGCGCCAGGCGATCGACCAGTTCCGGATGACGCTGTGCGAACAGTGCGCCGCGAAGCGCACCGGACGAAATTCCGTAGACGAGAAGCGGCTTGTTGCCACGCAGCTTCTGGATGTATTGCGCGGCGGCGAAACAGTCCTCCGCGCCTTGCGAAATCGGCGCGTTGTTGTCGCGGTCTTTGGTCGAGCGGCCATAGCCCTCCATGTCGACGCTCCAGCAGTCGAAGCCGTGGCGCGCAAAGAAATCCATCGCCGAGGAGTCCGGCCTGCCGGGCACCTGTAGATCGAATGTCGGTTGCGATGCCATCGACGAGCCGTGAACGAACAGGATAATGCCGGCCGCCTTGGCGGGGTCGACGACGCATTTGTTCCAGAGGAACAGCTTCGCTCCGTCCCGCGTGGTCCAGTGTTCGGCGCCCTTGATGGCGATGTTCGACGGCTTCGGCATTTCGTTCATTGTGATACCCCTTCACGAATACGGCACTGTAGAGCGCATCCCGGCGGGCTGGGCGGCGGTAGGGCCGTGCAGGGCGCACAATATTGCAGCAAGGTGGGTGATGACTACCGGGCATGTGACCGGCCGGTGTCTTTGTCGCGTCATGAAAGGTCCGGTCCGGCGCTCCAGATGCGCAGCATGACGAATCGCAAAAAGGCCGCCGCTGACAGAACCTTGGAAGGTCTCCAATGTCGGCTTGCGACATTTATTGCGCTGCGCTAAGGCTCAACCGCTTCCGTCCTTGAGGCGAATTCGGCTTGGAAAATGGGCGTGACCCACGCAAATCTGCGCCAAACTCCATCGCCGTGCCTGCCGAGGGCCGGCTCGTTCCGGTCCAGCCGCCAGCACCGAGGTCGCCGATGAGCGAACTGTTGATGGACTATCTGCCTCTGGTGATTTTCATCGCCGTAGCGCTCGTGATTGGCATTGTGCTGCTCGTCGTGCCGTTCATCGTGGCCTATCAACAACCCGACCCGGAAAAACTTTCGGCCTACGAGTGCGGGTTTAATGCCTTCGACGACGCCCGAATGAAGTTCGACGTGCGATTTTACCTCGTCGCCATTCTGTTCATCATCTTCGATCTCGAGGTGGCTTTCCTGTTCCCCTGGGCGGTTGCCTTCAAGGAAGTGGGGGCCTTCGGATTCTGGTCGATGATGGTGTTCCTTGGCGTCCTGACCATCGGCTTCATATATGAGTGGAAGAAGGGGGCGCTGGAATGGGATTGATCGCCCCAAGGTTGCTCGCCTCATGACCATGATTGCGCCAGCCCCGAAAGGCATCATCAATCCGACGACCGGAAAGCCGGTCGGCTCGGACGACGCATTCTTCACCGGCATCAACAACGAACTCGCCGACAAGGGCTTCATCGTTACCGCAACCGACGATCTCATTACCTGGGCGCGGACCGGCTCGCTGATGTGGATGACGTTTGGTCTCGCCTGCTGCGCGGTCGAAATGATGCAGATGTCGATGCCGCGTTACGATGCCGAGCGTTTCGGCTTTGCGCCGCGTGCCTCGCCGCGGCAGTCCGATGTGATGATCGTCGCCGGCACGCTGACCAACAAGATGGCGCCCGCGCTGCGCAAGGTCTACGACCAGATGCCGGAGCCGCGCTACGTGATCTCGATGGGATCCTGCGCCAACGGCGGCGGCTACTACCATTATTCCTATTCGGTGGTGCGCGGCTGCGACCGTATCGTGCCGGTCGATATCTATGTGCCGGGCTGCCCGCCGACCGCCGAAGCGCTGCTCTACGGCGTGATGCTGTTGCAGAAAAAAATCCGCCGCACCGGCACGATCGAGCGCTGAGGACGTCATGGACGAAATGCTCGAAAGGCTCGGTCAGAAGATCACTGAGACGCTCAGCGGTTCCGTTACGGGTCACGCCGTCAAGCATGGCGAGCTGACCGTTACCGCCGAAGCGGCCGACATCGTCAAGATCGCGCGTACGCTCCGCGACGATCCGCGTTTTCTGTTCTCTTGCTTCATTGACGTGACCGCGGTCGACTGGCCTGGCCGCGAGAAGCGCTTTGACGTCGTCTATCACTTCCTGTCGCCGCGGCTGAACCGCCGCGTGCGAGTGAAGATCGAGGTCGGCGAGATGGAGCAGGTGGCCTCGCTGATCGACGTCTACAAGGGCGCCGACTGGTTCGAGCGCGAGGCCTACGACCTCTATGGCGTGCTGTTCATCGGCCACTCGGACATGCGCCGCATCCTGACCGACTACGGTTTCGACGGTCACCCGCTGCGCAAGGATTTTCCGCTCACCGGGTTCGTCGAGGTGCGCTACGACGACGAGCAGAAGCGCGTCGTCTACGAACCGGTGAAGCTCGCGCAGGAATTCCGCACTTTCGACTTTCTGTCGCCGTGGGAAGGCACCGACTACGCGCTGCCGGGCGACGAGAAGGCCAAGGGAGGGACGAAGCCGTGAAGCCGTCTCTGGTCCCCGGCCTCAAGCACAGCTTCACCTACAAGGTGCCGGTCGAAAAGACCGTGCCGTACACGTTTCCGGAAGCCGAGGAGCTTCAGGCGATGCCGGAGGTGTTCGCCACCGGCTTCATGATTATCCTGATGGAATGGACCTGCGCGCAGTTGATGGCGCCGCACATGGATGCGGGCGAGGGCAGTCTCGGCGTCCACGTCGACGTCAGCCATCTTGCCGCGACGCTGCCCGGCATGGCGGTCACCGCGGAAGCGGAACTGACGACCGTCAATGGACGCAAGCTGGAATTCAAGGTCAGCGCCCATGACGGCATCGATCTGATCGGCGAGGGCCGTCATCAGCGCGCCGTGGTGGCGTGGGACAAGTTCAATGCGCGCGTGGCCGAAAAGGGCCGCGTGGCGGGGGTGGTGTGATGGCGGAAGCCGAGCTTCGCAACTTCACCATCAATTTCGGGCCGCAGCACCCGGCCGCGCATGGCGTGTTGCGCCTTGTCCTCGAACTCGACGGCGAGATTGTCGAGCGCGTCGACCCGCATATCGGTCTTCTGCATCGCGGCACCGAGAAGCTGATCGAGCACAAGACCTATCTGCAGGCGGTCCCGTATTTCGACCGGCTCGATTACGTCGCGCCGATGAACCAGGAACACGCCTTCTGTCTCGCGACGGAGAAGCTGCTCGGCATCACGGTGCCCAAGCGCGCGCAACTCATTCGCGTGCTCTATTCCGAGATCGGCCGGCTGCTGTCGCATCTTCTCAACGTCACGACGCAGGCGATGGATGTCGGCGCGCTCACCCCGCCGCTGTGGGGCTTCGAGGAGCGCGAAAAGCTGATGGTGTTTTACGAACGTGCTTCCGGCAGCCGGATGCATGCGGCCTATTTCCGGCCCGGCGGTGTGCATCAGGATTTGCCGGACAGGCTGGTCGAAGACATTGGCGCGTTCTGCGATCCGTTCCTGAAGGTGTGCGACGATCTGGAATCGCTGCTCTCGGGCAACCGTATCTTCAAGCAGCGCAACGTCGACATCGCCATTGTCAGCCTCGAAGACTGCTGGAACTGGGGCTTCTCCGGCGTGATGGTGCGCGGCTCCGGCGCGGCCTGGGATCTGCGCAAGTCGCAGCCCTATGAATGCTACGCCGAGCTCGACTTCGATATTCCGGTCGGCAAGAACGGCGACTGCTACGACCGCTACTGCATCCGCATGGAAGAAATGCGCCAGTCGGTCCGCATCATGAAACAGTGCGTCAACAAATTGATGAGCGACGAGGGCCGCGGGCCCCACGCGCATGACGACAACAAGATCGTGCCGCCCAAGCGCGGTGAGATGAAGAAGTCGATGGAAGCGTTGATCCATCACTTCAAGCTCTATACCGAGGGCTATCACGTCCCGGCCGGCGAGGTTTATGCCGCGGTCGAGGCACCCAAGGGCGAATTCGGCGTCTATCTTGTCTCCGACGGCAGCAACAAGCCGTACAAGTGCAAGATTCGCGCGCCGGGCTTCGCGCATCTGCAGGCGATGGATTTTCTCTGCAAGGGTCACATGCTGGCGGACGTCTCCGCCATTCTCGGCTCCATCGACATCGTGTTCGGGGAGGTCGACCGGTGATCGCGCGGTTGTCGGCAATGAGCGATCGGCAGCTATTGACGGGCATACTGCTCGTCGCTCTGGCGGCGCGCGTGGCCGCGGCCGCCGTTGTTCCCGACCAGGGTGCGCTGCTTCCGGATGCGGCGATCTACCGCCAATCCGCGGCGGAGCTTGCCGCAACCTGGCACATGTCGAATCCGTATCAGATGCCGCTTTATCCCTTGCTCGTTGCCGTGAGCGGCCCGCTGCAACTGGCCGCGGACATCGGCCTTTCGGTTTCGATTGTCTGGCTGGTCTATGCGCTGTCGCGGGAACTGTTCAGCGGACGATGGCCGGCGCTGATCGCCGCGCTGATGGCGGCGTGCTATCCGCCGTTGATCTTCTTTGCCGTGGTCGGATTGTCGGAGACGTTGTTCATCGCGTTGATGCTGGCGGCGTTCCTGATGTGGTACCGCGCGCGTTTCGTCGCGGCTTCGATCTTTGCGGTCGTGGCCGTTCTGGCTCGACCGATATTCGATGTCGCCGCGCCGGTCCTGCTGGTGTTCTTTGCTCTTGTCATTCATCGGATGTCGCTCGCAGCGACGCTGCGGCAGGTGGCGATCTACATCGGAATCTACTGTGTGATGCTGGCGCCGTGGTGGCTGCATAACTACCAGTCCTACGGACAGTTCCTGCGGCTCACCGCCGGTTTCGGAACTATTCTCTATGCCGGCAACAATCCGATGAACCACAGCGGCGGCGCGCTGATGGGCATCGACTACGACATCAACAAATTCTCCGGACGCGGTAATGCGATCGAGCGCGACAAGGCGATGCGCGACGAGGCGCTGGCCTATATCGCCGCCCATCCAGGGCGTTTTGTCGAATTGGCCGGCCTGAAGTTTGTTCGCTTCTGGCGCCTGTGGCCCGTCAATTCGGGCTACGCCAACCCCGCGATTATCGCGATATCGATCGTGACGTTCCTGCCGCTGGTCATCTTGACCGTTGCGGCGATCGTCATGGCGCGCCGACGGCTGCGGCTTTTGTCACCCATCTTGCTGTTTGGCCTGGGGTACACTGCGATCCATATGATTCTGGCCGGGACAATCCGCTATCGCCTGCCGCTTGAACCATTCATGCTGATCTTCAGTGGCGCTGCGGCCGGCGCGCTGTTTGGGCAGCCATTCACGGTCAGGATGCCGGCTCCCGCAGGCGCATCCGCTCTCAATCCGGTGTAACCGAACGATGTCCGTCCGCCGTCTCGCACCCGCTGAAGTCCAGCCCAAGGAATTTTCCTTCACGAAGGAAAATCTCGACTGGGCCAGGAAGAAGATTGCGAACTACCCGGAAGGTCGGCAGCGCTCGGCGGTGATCCCGCTGCTATGGCGCGCGCAGGAGCAGCACGCCGGCTGGCTGCCGGAGGCCGCGATCCGCTATGTCGCCGATATGCTCGACGTCGCGCATATCCGCGCGCTCGAGGTTGCGACGTTCTACACGATGTTTAACCTCGAGCCGGTCGGCAAGACGCATGTGCAGTTCTGTGGCACCACGCCGTGCCTGTTGCGCGGCGGCGAGGCGATCAAGACGGTGTGCAAGCAGCGCATCGGCGAGGAAGGCCACGTGACCGCCGACGGCAAGTTTTCCTGGGTCGAGGTCGAATGCCTCGGTGCCTGCGTCAATGCGCCGGTCGTTCAGATCGGCAGCGACTTTTACGAAGACCTGACGCCGGAGAACTTCAACAAGGTTCTCGATCAGTTCGCCGCCGGCAAGACGCCGAAGCCGGGCCCGCAAATCGATCGCCAACTGTCCGCGCCGATCGGCGGACCCACCACATTGAAGACGGTCAAGGCCTAGACCATGCTCGACGATAAAGACCGCATCTTCAGGAACCTTTACGGCATCCATGATTGGGGCCTGAAGGGCGCGCGTTCGCGCGGATCGTGGGACGGCACCAAAAAGCTGCTGGAACTCGGCCGCGACGGCATCATCGCGCAGGTGAAAGAGTCGGGGCTGCGCGGCCGTGGCGGCGCAGGATTTCCGACCGGACTGAAATGGTCGTTCATGCCCAAGCAGTCCGACGGGCGCCCGCACTATCTCGTGGTCAACGCCGACGAGTCCGAGCCCGGAACCTGCAAGGACCGCGAGATCATGCGCAACGACCCGCATCTGCTGGTCGAAGGTTGTCTGATCGCCGGTTTCGCCATGGGTGCCAATGCCGGCTACATCTATGTGCGTGGCGAGTTCATCCGGGAGCGCGAGCGCCTCGAGGCCGCGATCGAACAGGCCTACGACGCCAAGCTGCTCGGCAAGAACAATGTCCATGGCTGGGACTTCGATCTCTACGTCCACCACGGCGCCGGCGCTTACATTTGCGGCGAGGAGACTGCGCTGCTCGAAAGCCTTGAAGGCAAGAAAGGGCAGCCGCGGCTGAAGCCGCCGTTCCCGGCCAATGTCGGACTCTACGGCTGCCCGACGACCGTGAACAACGTGGAGTCGATTGCTGTCGTGCCGGACATCCTGCGCCGCGGCGCGGCGTGGTTTGCCGGCATTGGCCGCCCAAACAATACAGGCACCAAACTGTTCTGCATCTCCGGCCATGTCGAGAAACCGTGCAACGTCGAAGAGGCGATGGGCATTCCGTTGCGCGAACTGGTCGAGAAGCATGCCGGCGGCGTGCGGGGCGGCTGGGACAATCTGCTCGCCGTCATTCCCGGCGGATCGTCGATGCCGCTAATCCCGGCGGGCGCGGTCGGCTGCGACGACCTGCTGATGGATTTCGACGGCTGCCAGAAACACAAATCGGCGCTCGGCACTGCCGCCGTTGTGGTGATGGACAAGTCGACCGACATCATTCGCGCCATGACCCGCATCTCGTATTTCTACAAGCATGAGAGCTGCGGCCAGTGTACGCCGTGCCGCGAAGGCATGGGCTGGATGTGGCGCGTCCTGACACGCATGTGCGAAGGCCGCGCGCAACGAAAAGAAATCGACATGTTGTTCGAGGTGACTAAGCAGATCGAAGGCCACACGATTTGTGCCTTCGGCGACGGCGCGGCCTGGCCAGTGCAGGGACTGTTGCGGCACTTCCGGCCGGAGATCGAGCGTCGGATTGACGACTACACGCGCAATGCCGAGGCGCAGTCGGCCTCGCGTCAGGCAGCGGAGTGACGCGATGACCGACGCACCCCGCCATCTTGCTCAGTTCAACATCGCCCGCGCGCGCTATCCGCTCGACGATCCGCGCATGAAGGAATTCGTCGACAATGTAGACCGGGTGAATGGCCTCGCCAACGCGATCCCGGGCTTCGTCTGGCGGCTCCAGGATGACAGCGGCCATGCGATGAACCTGCGCGTTTATGACGACCCAGCGATCCTGCCGAACCTGACGGTGTGGGAGAATGTCGAGGCGCTCGAGCGCTTTGTTTGGCAGACGTTGCACCGGCGCTTCTATGGCCGGCGCGAGCAGTGGTTTACGCCGCTCGATGGGCCGCCGCTCGTGATGTGGTGGGTTCCGGTCGGCTATCGTCCGACGCTCGAGGAGGGCGTCGAGCGCCTCGACCACTACCGCAATATCGGCCCGAGCGAACATGCTTTCGGCTGGGAGTCGCTGCCGGAAGCCCAGCATTGGAAAACCGCGCGGTGCGGCGCGACCAGCGAGCACGCGGCATGACCAAAATCATCGTCGACGACACGGAAATCGACGTCCCGCCGGACTACACGCTGCTGCAGGCCTGCGAGGCCGCCGGCGCCGAGATCCCGCGCTTCTGCTTCCACGAGCGGCTGTCGATCGCCGGCAATTGCCGGATGTGCCTGATCGAAGTCGTTGGCGGCCCGCCGAAGCCGCAGGCCTCCTGCGCGCTGCTGGTGAAGGACTTGCCGCCGAACAAGGACGGCACGCCGAAGGTGCTGCGCACCAAGTCGCCGATGGTGAAGAAAGCGCGCGAAGGCGTGATGGAATTCCTGCTCATCAATCATCCGCTCGACTGCCCGATTTGCGACCAGGGCGGCGAGTGCGATCTGCAGGATCAGGCGATGGCTTATGGTGTCGACGCGACGCGCTATCACGAGAACAAGCGCGCGGTCGAAGACAAATATATCGGCGCGCTGGTCAAGACGGTGATGAACCGCTGCATTCATTGCACGCGCTGCGTCCGCTTCACGACCGAGGTGGCCGGCGTGGCCGAGCTCGGCGCGATCGGCCGCGGCGAGGATATGGAAATCACGACCTATCTCGAACAGGCGATGACGTCCGAGTTGCAGGGCAACGTCGTCGATCTCTGTCCGGTCGGCGCGCTGACGTCCAAGCCCTACGCCTTCATCGCGCGGCCTTGGGAACTCAACAAGACAGAGTCCATCGACGTGATGGATGCGGTCGGTTCGGCGATCCGCATCGACACCCGGGGGCGCGAGGTGATGCGTATCCTGCCGCGCACCAACGAGGCCGTGAACGAGGAGTGGATTTCCGACAAGACGCGCTATGTCGTCGACGGCTTGCGTACCCAGCGGCTCGACCAGCCTTACATTCGCGAAGCCGGCCGGCTGCGGCCCGCAAGCTGGAACGAAGCCTTCGCGGCGATCATGGTGAAGGTGAAGGCGGCGAAGCCCGAGCGGGTAGGCGCGCTGGCCGGTCAGCTCTCGACTGTCGAGGAGATGTACGCGCTGAAAGCCCTGATGACCTCGCTCGGCTCCGCCAATACCGACGCGCGTTATCCGGGCTCGCCGCTACATCCGAAATATGGCCGGGCTAGCTACCTGTTCAACTCGACGATTGCGGGCATCGACCAGGCCGACGCCATCATGCTGATCGGCACGAATCCGCGCAAAGAGGCCGCCGTTCTCAACGCCCGCATCCGCCGGCGCTATCTCAAAGGCGACGTGCTGATTGGCTTGATCGGTGAGAAGGTCGATCTGACCTATCCTTATGAATATCTTGGCGCCGGTCCTGACAGTCTCGCCAAATTTGTCGAGCATGCGCCCGCCAAGAAAGAGAAACCGATGTTCATCATCGGTCAGGGCGCGCTCAACCGCGCGGATGGCAGCGCGATGCTCGCGATGGCGGCGAAAGCTGCGGTGTCGCTCGGCGTCGTGAAGGCGGACTGGAACGGCTTTAACATCCTGCATACTGAAGCGGCACTGGTCGGTGCGCTCGATGTCGGCTTCGTGCCGGGCGAGGGCGGGCTCGACACTGCGGGAATGCTTGGCTCCGGTGCGCTTGATGTCTTGTTCCTTGCCGGCGTCGATGAAGTCGACGTGCCGCCGGGCGCATTCACCGTTTATATTGGCACCCATGGCGACCGCGGCGCGCATCGCGCCGACGTCATTCTGCCGGGTGCCGCGTACCCGGAGAAGAACGGGCTCTACGTCAACACTGAAGGCCGCGTGCAGATGGCGAAGCGCGCCGGCTTTCCGCCGGGCGATGCCCGCGAGGACTGGGCAATCCTGCGCGCACTCTCCGACGTCCTCGGCAGGAAATTGCCGTTCGACTCGCTCGGCGCGCTGCGTCAGTCGTTGTTCGCCGCGTATCCGCATTTCATGCGGATCGGTCAGATCGAGCCGGCGGACGCCTCGGCGATCAAGGCGCTCGCCAAGATCGGCGGTGAGGCCGGCAAGGCGAGCTTCGAGTCGAGCGTGACCGATTTTTATCTCACCAACGCGGTGGCGCGCGCCTCCGCGGTGATGGCCGAATGTTCGGCGCTCGCTGCGGGCGCTATCAAGACGGCAGCCGAGTGACGCCATGGACATGACCGCATTTTTCTTTGGTTATGTCTGGCCGGTCATCGTGGTCGCGGCGCAGTCGGTGCTGCTGCTCGTCATTTTGATGGTGGGGGTCGCCTACATCATCTATGCCGACCGCAAGATCTGGGCGGCGGTGCAGATCCGCCGCGGCCCGAACGTGGTCGGCCCGTGGGGCCTGCTGCAGTCCTTTGCGGACCTGCTGAAATTCGTTTTGAAGGAGCCGGTGATCCCGGCCGGCGCCAACAAGGGCGTGTTCCTGCTCGCGCCGCTGGTGTCGTGCGTGCTGGCGCTCGCGGCCTGGGCGGTCATCCCGGTCAACATCGGCTGGGTGATCGCCGACATCAATGTTGGAATTCTCTACATCTTCGCGATCTCGTCCTTGATGGTCTACGGCATCATCATGGCGGGATGGGCGTCGAACTCGAAATATCCGTTCCTCGCGGCGCTTCGCTCGGCTGCGCAGATGGTGTCCTACGAAGTCTCGATCGGCTTCGTCATCATCACCGTTTTGCTATGCGCGGGTTCGCTGAACCTCACCAAGATCGTCGAAGCGCAGAACGGGCCTTATGGCCTGCTGAACTGGTACTGGCTGCCGCTGCTGCCGATGTTCGTGGTGTTTTTCGTTTCGGCGCTCGCCGAGACCAACCGGCCGCCGTTCGATCTCGTCGAAGCGGAGTCGGAACTGGTCGCGGGCTTCATGGTCGAGTACGGCTCGACGCCTTACATGATGTTCATGCTCGGCGAGTATGTGGCAATCGTGACCATGTGCGCTATGGGCACCATTTTGTTCCTCGGCGGCTGGCTGCCGCCGGCGCCGTTCGCGCCATTCACCTGGGTGCCGGGCGTAATCTGGTTCACGCTCAAGCTCCTGTTCATGTTCTTCCTGTTCGCGATGGCCAAGGCGGTCGTGCCGCGCTACCGCTACGATCAGTTGATGCGGCTCGGCTGGAAGGTATTCCTGCCGCTGTCGCTGGCTATGGTCGCGATTGTGGCGGCGGCGCTCCGGTTCGGCCTGCCGTTCGGCCTGCTGGCACCGAGGTGAGGGGACGATGAGACTGGTCGGCGCCGCCAAAGCCCTGTTCCTTACCGAGTTCATCTCGGCGTTCTTCCTCGGCATGAAGTATTTCTTCAAGCCGAAGGCGACGCTGAACTATCCGTTCGAGAAGGGTCCGATTTCGCCCCGCTTCCGCGGCGAGCACGCGCTGCGCCGCTATCCGAACGGCGAGGAGCGCTGCATCGCCTGCAAGTTGTGCGAGGCGATCTGCCCGGCGCAGGCGATCACCATCGAGGCCGGCCCGCGCCGCAACGACGGCACGCGGCGGACCACCCGCTACGACATCGACATGGTGAAGTGCATCTATTGCGGGCTGTGTCAGGAAGCCTGCCCGGTCGACGCCATCGTCGAAGGTCCTAATTTCGAGTTCGCGACCGAGACGCGCGAGGAGCTCTATTACGACAAGGAGCGGCTGCTCTCGAACGGCGACCGCTGGGAACGCGAGATCGCGAAAAACATCGCGCTCGATGCGCCCTACAGGTGAGCCGATGATCGTTGCCGCGCTCTTTTTCTATCTCTTCGCGACGGTCTGCATCGCATCGGCGGTGATGGTGATCGCGTCGAAGAACCCCGTGCATTCGGTTTTGTTCCTGATCCTCGCTTTCGTCAATGCAGCGGGCCTGTTCGTTTTGCTCGGCGCTGAGTTCCTCGCAATGATCCTGATCGTCGTCTATGTCGGCGCGGTCGCGGTGTTGTTCCTGTTCGTCGTGATGATGCTCGACGTCGACTTCGCCGAACTGCGGCAGGGATTCCTGAACTATCTGCCGGTCGGCATGCTGGTCGGCGGCATCGTGCTCGCCGAGCTTTTGTTCGTGCTCGGCGCCTGGACGATCAGCGCGGCGGCGCCCAAGGCGATCACGGCGCCGATCCCGCCGCCAAGCAGCATCAGCAATACCGAGGCGATCGGTCTCGTGCTCTATACGCGCTATGTCTATTTCTTCGAGGTCGCCGGTCTGATCCTGCTGGTCGCCATGGTCGGCGCCATCGTGCTGACACTGCACCACAAGGCGCGCGCCAAGCGGCAGGACATCGGCGCGCAGGTCGCCCGGACGCCGAAGACTGCCATCGAGGTGCGCAAGGTCGCTTCGGGGCAGGGACTGGAGGGCGGCGCATGACCATCGGGCTCGGTCACTATCTCTCCGTTGCCGCGATCCTGTTCACGCTCGGCGTGCTCGGCATTTTCCTGAATCGCAAGAACGTCATCGTCATCTTGATGTCGATCGAATTGATCCTGCTCGCGGTCAACATCAATCTGGTCGCGTTCTCCGCGCATCTCAATGACATCGTCGGCCAGGTGTTCGCGTTGCTGGTGCTGACGGTGGCGGCTGCCGAAGCGGCGATCGGCCTCGCCATCCTCGTGGTATTCTTCCGCAATCGCGGTTCGATCGCGGTCGAAGACATCAACCTGATGAAGGGCTGACCCGATGTATCAGGCAATCGTCTTCCTTCCGTTGCTCGGTTTCCTGCTTGCCGGCCTGATCTCGATCTTCGGGGCGCGGGCTCGCTTTCCCGGCGCCGGCCCGACCGCCGAGGACGCGCTCGGCCACGGCTCGCATCATGCGACGCACCACGCCGGCAGCCACGCGGCCCATGGTCGCGACGACCACGGCCACGACGATCACGGGCATGGGCCTGCGGAACCGGCTGCGGCCGGCTCGCGTCTGGCAGAACTCATCACCACGACGCTGCTGATGATTTCCGCGATCCTGTCCTGGATCGCCTTCGTGCAGGTTGGGTTCAGCGGTCAGGATGTCCGGGTTCCGATCTTCACCTGGATGACGTCCGGCGAATTGAATGTCGCCTGGTCGCTGCGCATCGACACGCTGACCGCGGTGATGCTGGTCGTCGTCAATACCGTGTCGGCGCTCGTACATCTCTATTCGATCGGCTACATGCACGAAGATCCGTACCGGCCGCGCTTCTTCGCGTACCTCTCGCTGTACACCTTCGCGATGTTGATGCTGGTGACCTCCGACCACCTGGTCCAGCTGTTCATCGGCTGGGAGGGCGTCGGCCTCGCGAGCTACCTGCTGATCGGCTTCTGGTATTACAAGCCGGAGGCCAATGCCGCCGCAATCAAGGCCTTCATCGTCAACCGTGTCGGCGACTTCGGTTTTGCTATCGGCATCTTCGCGCTGTTCATGCTGGTCGGGGCCGTAGATTTCGACACCGTGTTCGCGCAGGCTCCGTCGCTCACCGGCAAGACCTTCGGACTGTTTGGTTGGCAGGTCGATGCGCTGACCGCGATCTGCCTGTTCCTGTTTATGGGCGCGATGGGCAAGTCGGCTCAGTTCCTGCTGCACACCTGGTTGCCTGACGCGATGGAAGGTCCGACGCCGGTGTCGGCGCTCATTCACGCGGCGACGATGGTGACCGCCGGCGTGTTCATGGTGGCGCGGCTCTCGCCGTTGTTCGAGCTTGCGCCCCACGCGCAAACCTTCGTGCTGTTCATCGGCGCGACCACGGCGTTCTTTGCCGCCACCATCGGCCTCGTCCAGAACGACATCAAGCGCATCGTGGCTTATTCGACGTGTTCGCAGCTCGGCTACATGTTCGTCGCAATGGGATGTGGGGCCTATTCGATCGGCATGTTCCATCTGTTCACGCATGCCTTCTTCAAGGCGCTGTTGTTCCTCGGTTCCGGCTCGGTGATCCACGCGATGCATCACGAGCAGGACATCCGCAACATGGGCGGCCTGCGCGATCGCATTCCATTCACCTACATCGTGATGGTGATCGGCACGCTGGCGCTGACTGGTTTCCCGCTCACTGCCGGCTATTACTCGAAGGATGCCATCATTGAGTCGGCTTTCGTCTCGCACAATCCGATGGCGCTCTATGCGTTCATCGCGACCGCCACGGCGGCGCTGCTGACCTCGTTCTACTCCTGGCGGCTGATCTTCAAGACCTTCCATGGCACGCCGCACGACATGACGCATTACCGCGAGGCGCATGAGAGCCCGCTGGTGATGCTGATACCGCTCGGAGTGCTGGCGCTCGGCTCGATCCTGGCCGGGCTGCCGTTCAAGGAAATTTTCGCTGGCCACGGCGTTGCGGGCTTCTTCCGCGGCTCGCTCACCTTTGCGCCGACCAATAAGATTCTCGAGGAAATCCATCACGTCGCGCTGTATGTCGCGCTGTCGCCGACCGTGCTGATGGCGGTCGGTTTCGCGGTCGCCTGGCTGTTCTATATCCGCCGTCCCGATATTCCCGTCGAACTCGCGCGCCAGCACGACGTGCTGTACCGCTTCCTGCTCAACAAATGGTACTTCGACGAAATCTACGACTTCATCTTCGTACGCCCGACCAAGTGGCTCGGCCGGCTGCTCTGGAAAGGCGGCGACGGCTGGCTGATCGACGGCTTCGGGCCCGACGGCGTCTCGGCGCGCGTGCTTGACGTGACACGCAACGCAATCCGTCTCCAAACCGGCTATCTCTATCACTACGCCTTCGCGATGCTGATCGGCGTTGCCATCTTCATCACCTGGTTCATGTTTTCGGTGGGGATCCGCTGATGAATTGGCCGATCCTTTCCGTCGTCACCTTCCTGCCGCTGGTCGGCGCGCTGTTCATCATGCTGGTGCGCGGCGGCGACCGGCTCGCCAATGGCACCGCGCGCTGGGTCGCGCTGTGGACGACGCTCGCGACCTTCGCGATCTCACTGGTGCTGGTGTGGCGGTTCGATCAGACCATCGCCGAGTTCCAGTTCGTCGAGAAGCACCCGTGGCTCGGCTTCGCCAATTACCACATGGGCGTCGACGGCATTTCGCTGCCCTTCGTGATCCTCACTACCGCGCTGATGCCGATCTGCATCATCGCAAGCTGGACCGCGATCCAGGTGCGGGTGAAGGAATACATGATCGCGTTTCTGGTGCTGGAGACGCTGATGGTCGGCACCTTCTCGGCGCTGGACCTCGTGCTGTTCTATCTGTTCTTCGAGGGCGGGCTGATCCCGATGTTTCTCATCATCGGCATCTGGGGCGGACCGCGCCGGGTCTATGCGAGCTTCAAATTCTTCCTCTACACGCTGCTCGGCTCGGTGCTGATGCTGCTCGCCATCATGGCGATGTATTGGCAGGCGGGCACCACCGACATTCCGACGCTGCTGCGCCACGGCTTCCCGGTCGAATTACAGAAGTGGGCATGGATCGCGTTCTTTGCCTCCTTCGCGGTGAAGATGCCGATGTGGCCGGTACACACCTGGCTGCCCGACGCGCATGTCGAGGCGCCGACCGCGGGCTCGGTCATTCTCGCCGCGATCCTTCTGAAGATGGGCGGCTATGGGTTTCTGCGCTTCTCGCTGCCGATGTTCCCGATGGCGAGCCACGACTTCGCACCGATCGTGTTCGCGCTCTCCGTGGTGGCGATTGTCTACACCTCGCTGGTCGCACTGATGCAGGAGGATGTGAAGAAGCTGATCGCTTACTCGTCCGTCGCGCATATGGGCTTTGTAACGATGGGTATTTTCGCGGCGACCACGCAGGGCGTTGCCGGCGGCATCTTCCAGATGATTTCGCACGGCATCGTGTCGGGCGCGCTGTTCCTTTGCGTCGGCGTCGTCTACGACCGCATGCACACCCGGGAGATCGCCGCCTATGGCGGGCTCGTCAACCGAATGCCGCTCTATGCCTTTGTCTTCATGGTGTTCACCATGGCCAATGTCGGCCTGCCGGGAACATCCGGTTTCGTCGGCGAATTCCTGACGCTGATCGGCACCTTCAAGGTCAATACCGCGGTCGGCACGCTCGCGACGCTCGGTGTCATCCTGTCGGCGGGCTATGCGCTGTGGCTCTACCGCAAGATCGTGTTCGGCGTGATCGACAAGCCGGCGCTGGCCGGTATCAGGGATCTCGGCGCCCGCGAAATCATCATCCTGTTTCCGCTGGTCGTGCTGACCATCCTGTTCGGCGTGGCGCCGAAGCCCGTGCTGGACATGTCGGCGGCCTCGGTCGCCAATCTGCTCGACAACTACAACAAGGCCATCGCGGCGGTGAAAACCGCGGCGGTGCTGGCGCAGTAGGGGGCGGCAATGGCAAACCTGTCGTTCCTCGGACCCTACCTGCCGCTGGCGCCGGAACTGGCGCTCGCCGTCGGCGCGATGGTGCTGCTGATGCTGGGCGTCATCTCGGGCGAACGCACTGCGCGCTCGGTCAACGGCCTGTCGGTCTGGATGCTGGGCGGCATCGTCCTTCTGGTGCTGGCCGTTCCGCCGGGCCGCCACAGCCTGTTCGAAGGCGCCTTCATCGTCGACGATTTCGCGCGGTTTCTGAAATTGCTCGTGCTGGCGGGCTCGGCCGGCGCGCTGGTCCTGTCGCTCGACTATCTCGTCAAGGAACGCCAGCAGAAGTTCGAATATGGCCCGTTGGTGCTGCTGTCGACGCTCGGCATGATGCTGCTTGTTTCTGCCGGTGATCTGATCGCGCTCTATCTCGGCCTCGAGCTGATGAGCCTGGCGCTTTATGTCGTCGCCGCGTCGAACCGGGACTCGGTGCGCTCGACTGAAGCCGGTCTCAAATATTTTGTCCTCGGCGCGCTGTCGTCCGGCATGCTGCTCTATGGCGCCTCGCTGATCTACGGATTTACCGGCACCGTCAACTTCGCTGGTATCGCTAAGGCGGCCGGGCAGGGGCAGATCGGTTTGGTCTTCGGCCTTGTCTTTCTGTTCGTCGGCTTCTGCTTCAAGGTCTCGGCTGTTCCGTTCCACATGTGGACGCCGGACGTCTACGAGGGCGCGCCGACGCCGGTGACGGCCTTCTTCGCCTCGGCGCCGAAGGTTGCGGCGATTGCCATCTTTGTGCGCACGACCGTGGTGGCATTCCCCGGCATCACCGCGCAATGGCAGCAGATCGTCGTGTTCGTCGCCATTGCCTCGATGCTGCTTGGCTCGTTTGCGGCCATCGGCCAGAAGAACATCAAGCGGCTTCTTGCTTACTCCTCGATCGGCCATATGGGCTTCGCGCTGGTCGGTCTTGCCGCCGGCACCGCCGAGGGCGTGCAGGGCGTGCTCGTCTACATGACGATCTATGTCGCGATGACGCTGGGTACCTTTGCGGTTGTGCTCGCGATGCGGCGGGACGGCGAACTGGTCGAGACGATTTCGGATCTTTCCGGGCTCGCCCGGACGCACCCGACGATGGCGTTCTTCCTTGCGGTGCTGATGTTCTCGCTCGCCGGAATTCCGCCGCTCGCGGGCTTTTTCGCAAAATTCTACGTGTTTCTCGCTGCCATCAAGGCCGGGCTCTATGTGCTCGCCGTCGTCGGTGTGCTGGCGAGCGTGGTCGGCGCCTATTACTACCTCGCCATCGTCAAGACGATGTATTTCGACGAGCCGGCGAAGGGGTTCTCGGCCATGCCGATGACGCTGCGGCTGGTGCTTGCCGTCGGCGGGCTGTTCAGCATGCTGTTCTTCGTCTATCCGGCGCCGCTGATTACCGTGGCGGCGGCTGCGGCAAAATCGTTGTTCTGACGCGCAACGACACGAAATGATCCGCGACGCCACGGGCCCGGCGGAGGCCCGACACCTGAGTTACGAGACGCTCGGCTCCACCAATGCCGAGGCGCTGGCGCTTGCACGTGCCGGCGAGCATGGTCCTGTCTGGATCACGGCCAAGACGCAGAGCGCCGGCCGCGGCCGCCGTGGCAATACGTGGTCGTCGCCGCCAGGCAATCTCTACGCCACGCTGCTGCTGACTGAACCTGCGCCGCCCGCCAGGGCCCCGCAGTTATCCTTTGTGGCGGCGCTGGCCGTACACGATGCGATCACCGAACGCACGCCGGGCCTGACGGACAGGCTGGCGCTGAAGTGGCCGAACGACGTTTTGGTTGGCGGCAAGAAAGTCGCCGGTCTCCTGATCGAGGCGGAAAACGCACCGGTGTTTTCGGTGGCGATCGGCGTCGGCATCAACTGTGTCTCGCATCCCGACGGCACGCCGTTCCCGGCAACCGATCTTGCGGTCGAGAGAGCGACAGTCAGTGCCGATACGTTGTTCGCCGCACTGTCACGCACCATGGCCGCGCGGCTTGCGCAATGGCAGGCTGGAGCCGATTTTCCAGCCATTCGTCGCGACTGGCTCGTGCGCGCCGCCGGTATCGGCGAGATGCTTCAGGTTCGTCTGCCGGACCGTGAACTCACCGGGCGCTTCATGGGTCTCGACGACCACGGCCGTCTGCTGGTGCAGCCGGAGAGCGGCCCGCATCTAAAGATCACCGCCGGCGAGGTGTTCGGCTTCGGCGCACCGAAGGGGGCGGCATAATGGCGGCGCGGCAGGATCTTGTTTTTGCGCCACTTGGCGGTGTCGGCGAGATCGGTATGAATCTCTCCGTCTATGGCGTCGGCGATGAACGCCGGCGCAGCTGGCTCGCGGTCGATCTCGGTGTTTCGTTTGCGTCCGAGGACCAGTTGCCCGGCGTTGATCTTGTGATGCCGGACGTCCAGTTTCTCATTGAGGAGCGCAAGAACCTCGCCGGCATTGTTCTTACGCATGCCCACGAGGATCATTTCGGCGCGCTGTTCGACCTCTGGCCGCGGCTCAAGGTGCCGGTGTTCGCGACGCCGTTCACCGCTGCGATGATCGCCGCCAAGAAAGCCGGCGAGCCGGGCGCGCCGGACATTCCGGTGACCGTCGTGCCGCTCGGCGGTCGATTTTCGGCCGGCCCGTTCGACGTTGAACTGGTCACCATGGCGCACTCGATCCCGGAGTCGAACGCGCTGATCGTACGCACCGCGCAGGGTACGGTTCTCCATACCGGCGACTGGAAGATCGACCCGACACCGGTGCTCAACGATCCGACCGACGAAAAGAAGCTGCGCGCGCTGGGGCAGGAAGGCTGCCTGGCGTTGATCGGCGACTCGACCAACGCCGTGCGTGATGGCCGCTCGCCTTCGGAAGCGGACGTCGCCAAGACCATCGCGCAGCTCATCAGAAACGCACGCGGACGTGTGGCAGTCACGACCTTTGCTTCCAATGTCGGACGCTTGCGCACGGTTGCGCAGGCCGCACAAGCCGCGGGCCGCGAGGTCGTGCTGGTTGGCCGTGCCATGGAGCGCGTCGCGCATGTGGCCCGTGAGCTTGGCTATCTCGACGGCATCCCGCCGTTTCGCGGCGTCGACGCTTATGGCTATTTGCCGCCCGACAAGGTGGTAGCGCTCTGCACCGGCAGCCAGGGCGAGCCGCGCGCGGCGCTCGCGCGCATCGCCTCTGACCAGCATCCCGACGTGACGTTGTCGCGCGGCGATCTCGTGATCTTCTCGGCCCGCGACATTCCCGGCAACGAAAAAGCGATCGGCCGCGTCATCAACGGGCTGATCGAGCAGGGCATCGAGGTCATCACCGACCGCACCCACCTCGTCCATGTGTCCGGTCATCCGCGCCGCGAGGAACTTGAAGATCTGATCTCCTGGGTGCGGCCGCAAATTCTTGTTCCCGTCCACGGCGAGGCGTTGCATCTGGCGGAGCACGCCAAGCTCGCCCGCAAGGCCGGCGTTCCGACTGTGCTCCAATGCCGTAACGGCGATCTGGTCCGGCTTTGCCCTAGTCCTGAGATTATCGACGAACTGCCCGCCGGGCGGCTCTACAAGGACGGACGGCTGCTGATCGACGCGCAGGCACGCACGGTTGCCGACCGGCGGCGGCTCTCCTTTGCCGGCATCGTCTCGGTCGCTCTGGCGCTGACCGAGAAGGGTGAATTGGCGGCCGATCTTGAAGTCGACATCGTCGGACTTCCGGAAAAGGGCAGGGACGGCGTCGCGATGGCCGAGATCGTTCACGATGCGGCGCTTGAGACCTTTGAATCACTGCCGCGGGCCCGCCGCCGCGATCCGGACTCGGTCGCTGAATCCGTGCGCCGTGGCGTGCGCGGCGCCGTGGCCGACCATTGGGGCAAGAAACCGATGTGCCATGTCCATGTTCTGGCGGTATAACAAGACGCCGGTTGCAGACGGAGTAATCAGATGATCGGTCGGCTCAATCACGTGGCCATTGCGGTCAGGGACATCGCCAAAGCGAGCGAGGTCTATCGCGCGACATTGGGCGCCGATGTTTCGGCGAAGGTGCCGCAGCCCGATCACGGCGTCAGCACGGTCTTTATAAACCTGCCGAACACCAAGATCGAATTGCTGGAGCCGCTGGGCGAGGGCTCGCCCATTGCGAAATTTCTAGAGCGCAATCCGGACGGCGGCATTCATCACATTTGTTACGAGGTCGACGACATCCGCTCCGCGCGCGACCAGCTCAAGGCGCAGGGCGCGCGTGTGCTCGGCGACGGCGAGCCGAAGATCGGCGCGCACGGTAAGCCGGTGTTGTTTCTGCATCCGAAGGATTTTTGCGGCACGCTGGTCGAGCTTGAACAGGCCTGAACGGGGCGGATCGTCATGGACAGATTGCGATGAGCTGGACGACCGGGCTCGCCATCTACTTCCTGATCTGGTGGATCGCGCTGTTCGCCGTGCTGCCGTGGGGCGTCCGCAGCCAGCACGAAGAGGGCGCATTTCAGGAGGGCACCGATCCGGGGGCGCCGGTGGGCCCGCGAATCTGGATGAAACTGCTTTGGACAACCGTGGTCGCCTCGGTCGTCTTTCTCGCGCTCTACCTGATCTATCGGTTCGAGATTATCACCATGGATGACCTGTTCGGCCTGTTCGGCGCCGATCGCCTGAGGCGCTGAGACGGAGCGCAAGGCTCGCCAAGAAACAATGAAGAAAAAAGAGCAGGGCAAAGGCCCTGCTCGTAAACACAGTCGTTATGTCCTTCTGCCTCGATACGCAGCCCGACAGCGGGCGTTTCGCGGCGGCAGCGTTTGAACGCGCCGAGGACTTCCTCCCAAGACTTGGACCGCACTTTGCGGTGACCGGTTCTGACGCCGGCAATCCGCTATGCGGTAGAGAACTTTAGCCCCTTGCCCACGGCTTGTCACGTCTGTTTTGGCGTCGATTGCGCAAGCGTTTCAAGGACGTGGGCACCGCGCCGCCTGGCGGCATTTTAGGACTGTATTCCGTGATCGCTTCCTGTTTTGGCAGTTGTCTTTTGAACTGCGTTCCGCTTTCACTCCAAGCCGAGATTTCCAAATGATTCCGGACCCTTCATGCGCCTGTCCCGTTACTTCCTGCCGATCCTTCGCGAAGCGCCGCGCGAAGCTGAAATCGTGTCGCACCGGCTGATGCTGCGCGCCGGCATGATGCGGCAGGAGGCCGCTGGCATCTACGCGTTCCTGCCGCTCGGCTATCGCGTGCTGCAAAAGATTTGCAGAATCGTACGCGAGGAGCAGGACCGTTCCGGCGCGATCGAGCTGCTGATGCCGACCATCCAGTCGGCCGATCTGTGGCGCGAGAGCGGGCGCTACGATGCCTATGGCAAGGAGATGCTGCGCATCGAGGACCGTCACGAGCGCGAGATGCTCTACGGCCCGACCAACGAGGAAATGATCACAGAGATATTCCGCGCCTATGTGCGCTCTTACAAGGACGTGCCGCTGAACCTCTATCACATCCAGTGGAAGTTCCGCGACGAAGTGCGGCCTCGCTTTGGACTGATGCGCGGGCGCGAATTCCTGATGAAGGACGCCTATTCGTTCGATCTCGATCAGGCCGCCGCGCGGCACTCCTACAACAAAATGTTCGTCGCTTACTTGCGAACCTTCGCGCGGCTCGGGCTGAAGTCGATCCCGATGCGGGCCGACACCGGCCCGATCGGCGGCGACCTCAGCCATGAGTTCATCATTCTCGCGTCGACCGGCGAGTCCGAAGTCTATTGCCACAAGGATTATCTCGACATGGCGGTGCCGCCGGAGACGGTCGACTTCGACGATGTCGCCGGTCTGCAAGCGGTCGTCGATCAGTGGACCTCGCATTATGCGGCGACGTCGGAGATGCACGATGCGGCCGCTTTCGCGAAGGTACCTGGCGATAAACAGGTCTCTGCGCGCGGCATCGAGGTCGGCCACATTTTCTATTTCGGCACGAAATATTCCGCGCCGATGAAGGCTGTCGTGCAGACCGCCGACGGCAAGGAGACCCCGGTGCATATGGGCTCCTACGGCATCGGACCGTCGCGACTTGTCGCGGCCATCATCGAGGCCTCGCACGACGATGCCGGGATCATATGGCCGGAGGCGGTGGCGCCGTACCGCGTCGCAATTCTCAATCTCAAGCAGGGTGCCGCCGACACCGACGCGGCCTGCGAAACCCTTTATGCGAACCTCGCCGCCAAGGGAATCGAGGTGCTCTATCATGATCTCGACGAACGACCGGGCGCCAAGTTCGCGACCGCCGACCTGATTGGCGTCCCCTGGCAGGTCATGGTCGGCCCGCGCGGGCTTGCCGAGGGCAAGGTCGAGGTCAAGAAACGCGCCGACGGAAGCCGCGAATTGATGAGCCCGGAGGCCGCGCTCGATCTGCTTTCTCGCGCGTGAGAGCCGGAAATCCGGCCATGAACCTGTGCGTGACCGGGCTTATTTGTCCCGACACATGGCACGAATCCGCCAGAATCGTGTGAAAACTGCGACTCGGAGCTTCTATGACCGAGCTAAGCGGCACCCGGCCGTTCTCCCCGTTCGAATGGATGCTGTCGCTGCGCTACCTGCGGGCGCGGCGCAAGGAAGGATTCATCTCGGTGATCGCCGGGTTTTCCTTCCTCGGCATCATGCTGGGCGTCGCCACACTCATCATCGTGATGGCGGTGATGAACGGTTTCCGCAAGGAGTTGCTCGACAAGATTTTGGGCCTTAACGGCCATCTGCTGATCCAGCCGCTGGAAAAGCCGCTGTCGGACTGGGACGAAGTCGCGGCCCGTATCAGCAAGGTGCAGGGCATTCGTCTCGCGTCGCCGATCGTCGAGGGTCAGGCGCTGGCGTCTTCGCCGTTCAATGCCGGCGGCGTGCTGGTGCGCGGCATTCGGCTGATGGATCTGGAAAAACTTCCCTCCGTCGCCAAGAACGTCAAGCAGGGCACGTTGCAGGGGTTCGACGAAGGGCAGGGCGTCGCCATCGGGCGCCGGCTTGCCGATCAGTTGTCGCTCCGTTCCGGAGATAACATCACACTGGTCGCACCGCGCGGTGCGGTCACGCCGATGGGTACGACGCCGCGCATCAAGGTCTACAAAGTCGCCGCGGTGTTCGAAATCGGCATGTCGGAATACGACGGCGCCATCGTCTTCATGCCACTGAAGGAAGCGCAGGCTTATTTCAATCGCGCCGGCGATGTCACCGCGATTGAGGTCTACACCAGCAATCCGGATGCGGTCGACCGCTTCCGCAAGCTCGTGACCGACGCCGCGCAACGCCCGATCTTCATGATCGACTGGCGGCAGCGCAACGCGACCTTCTTCAATGCGTTGCAGGTCGAGCGCAACGTGATGTTCCTGATCCTGACGCTCATTGTTTTGGTCGCGGCGCTCAACATCGTGTCCGGTCTCATCATGCTGGTGAAGGACAAGGGCCAGGACATCGCCATCCTGCGCACCATGGGCGCGAGCCAGGGCTCGATCATGCGGGTTTTCCTCATCACCGGCGCCTCGATCGGCGTGGTCGGCACGCTGGTCGGCTTTTTGCTGGGCGTCGTGGTGTGCCTCAATATCGAGTCGATCCGCCAGTTCATGTCATGGCTGACGAATACGGAACTGTTTTCGCCGGAGCTTTATTTTCTCTCGAAGCTCCCCGCCGACATGGCTGTCGGCGAAACCACCGCTGTCGTGGTGATGGCGCTCACGCTGTCGCTGCTCGCGACGCTCTATCCTTCGTTCCGCGCCGCACGGCTCGATCCGGTCGAGGCGCTGCGTTATGAGTGAGAGTGAGGTGATGGGAGAGGTCGAAGGGCAAGCACAGGCCGAGCCCGCCGCGGCGGCCGATGCCGATGTTCCCGTCATCTTTCTGCACGCCGTCGAGCGGCATTACCGGCAGGGCGACGACACCCTTCATATTCTCAATGGCGCGGAACTGGCGGTGTGGCGCGGCGAGTCCGTCGCGCTCGTTGCCCCCTCAGGCGCCGGCAAGTCGACGCTGCTGCATATCGCCGGGCTGCTCGAGCATCCCGACCGTGGCGACGTCTATATCGATAGCCGTTCGACCGCTTTGCTGTCCGACGCCGACCGCACGCGCATCCGCCGCAACGACATCGGGTTCGTCTATCAGTCGCACCGGCTGCTGCCGGAGTTTTCGGCGCTCGAAAACGTCATGCTGCCGCAGATGATCCGCGGCCTCACCAAACGCGAGGCCGTCACGCGGGCCAAGGAACTCCTGGGTTATCTCGGGCTTGGTGAGCGCATCACCCATCGGCCGGCGGAGCTGTCCGGAGGCGAACAGCAGCGCGTTGCGATTGCGCGGGCGGTCGCCAATGCGCCGCGCATTCTTCTCGCCGACGAGCCGACCGGCAATCTCGACCCGCAGACCGCCGACCGGGTGTTTCGCGCGCTGACCCAGCTCGTGCGGGCCTCGGGCCTCGCCACCATCATCGCCACCCACAACATGGAACTGGCGGCCCGGATGGACCGGCGGGTGACGATCCGTGACGGCCGGGTCGAGGAAATGCCATAAGCCATTGACGCTATTGATAAATAATGGCTTGTGAGACTCAAGTTGACATGAGAACAAACAACGAACTATGTTCCCTCTCCGTTCTTATCGAGTCCGCTTCAAAGGGGAGGTCGTCATGTTCCGTGCTTTGGTCCAGGAAGCCGCCGCGCTTGCCTCGCTCACGCTGTTTCTGGGGATGATCGCGATCTGGTCGCAGGTTCTCACGACCATCTGACGCGACGGCCGGCCTGAGGACAGCGGGTAAAGCCCGCTGCGGCGGTTGAGGGACTCAGGCCACTGTGTTTCCTCACAAAGGCCCGGTGAGGTTCTGGAATGGCCGCCCTCGATTTCGTGCATCTGCACGTCCACTCGTCCTATTCGCTGCTCGAAGGCGCGCTGACCATCGCGCGGCTCGCCGAACTCGCCAAGGCCGACCACCAGCCGGCATTGGCGCTGACCGACACCGACAACATGTTCGGTGCGCTGGAATTCTCCGACAAGATGGCGTCCTCCGGCATCCAGCCGATTGTCGGCTGCGCGCTGGGCGTCGATTTCGGTGACACCGACGCCGGTGCGTTCAATGGCGGGCGTGGCGGCCACGCGCCCGCGCACGGCCGCATTCTGCTGCTCGCCGCGCGGGAAGCCGGCTACCGCAGCCTCATGCGGCTCAATTCGCGCGCATTTCTCGAAACGCCCTCGAACGAGCGGCCGCATATCAAGCTCGGATGGCTCGACGGCGAGACGGACGGTTTGATCGCGCTGACCGGAGGATTGGGCGGGCCGCTCGATACCGCCATCGTTGCCGGACAGCAGCAGTTGGCCATGCAGCGCTGCGCGGCGCTGCAGGCGCGGTTCGGCGACCGTCTCTATGTCGAATTGCAGCGCCACGGGATGGAGGCCGAGCGCGCCGCCGAGCCGGCGCTCATCGAACTTGCATATACCAACGGCATCCCGCTGGTCGCGACCAACGAGCCGTTCTTTGCCAAGCAATCCGACTACGAAGCGCATGACGCCCTGATCTGTATCGCCGAGGGCCGGCTTGTGGCCGAAGCCGACCGGCGGCAACTGACGCCGGAACATCGGTTCAAGTCCCGCGCCGAAATGATCGCGCTGTTTTCCGATCTGCCGGAAGCGATCGCCTCGACCGTCGAAATCGCGCGGCGCTGCGCGTTCCGTCCCAAGACGCACAAGCCGATCCTGCCGCGGTTCGCGACCGGAGAAGGCAAGGCGGCCGACGAGTCCTCGGAGCTTCGCAAGCGCGCGGAAGAGGGGCTTGCCAAGCGGATCGCCGCGCATGGGCTCGCCCCCGGCGAAACCGCGCAAAGCTATCAGCAGCGCCTCGATTTCGAACTCGGCGTCATCGAAGGCATGAAATATCCCGGCTACTTTCTGATCGTCGCCGACTTCATTCAGTGGGCGAAGGCCAAGGGCATCCCGGTCGGGCCGGGCCGCGGCTCGGGAGCGGGTTCGCTCGTCGCCTACGCGCTGACCATTACCGATCTCGATCCGATCCGTTTCGGCCTGCTGTTCGAGCGCTTTCTCAACCCCGAGCGCGTGTCGATGCCGGATTTCGACATCGATTTCTGTCAGGACCGCCGCGACGAAGTGATCCGCTACGTGCAGGATCGTTACGGCCGCGATCAGGTGGCGCAGATCATTACCTTCGGCACGCTTCAGGCGCGCGGCGTGTTGCGTGATGTCGGGCGTGTTCTGCAAATGCCTTATGGGCAGGTCGATAAGCTCTGCAAGCTCGTCCCGCAGAACCCGGCAGCGCCGGTGTCACTGGCGCAGGCGATCGAGGGCGAACCGAAACTTCAGGCCGAGCGGGACGCCGAACCGGTCGTGAAGCGCGCCTTCGACATCGCGACCAAGCTCGAAGGCCTCAACCGTCACGCCTCGACGCATGCCGCCGGCATCGTCATCGCCGACCGGCCATTGACCGAACTGGTGCCGCTCTATCGCGATCCGAAGTCGGACATGCCGGTCACCCAGTTCAACATGAAGTGGGTCGAGCAGGCGGGCCTCGTGAAGTTTGACTTCCTCGGCCTCAAGACGCTCACCGTGCTCGAGACCGCGGTGAAGCTGGTGCGCCGGCGCGGCATCGAGATCGACCTTGCCGCGATCCCGCTCGACGACAAGAAAACCTACGATCTGCTGGCGCGGGCCGAGGCGGTCGGCGTGTTCCAGCTGGAAAGCGCGGGCATGCGCCGCGCGCTGCTCGACATGCGGCCCGACCGTTTCGAAGACATCATCGCGCTGGTCGCGCTCTACCGCCCGGGTCCGATGGCGAATATCCCGACCTATTGCGCGCGCAAGCACAATCTCGAAAAGCCGGACTACATTCACCCCAAGCTCGAGACCATTCTGCGCGAGACCTTCGGGGTCATCGTTTATCAGGAACAGGTCATGCAGGCCGCGCAGATTTTGGCCGGCTATACGCTTGGCCAGGCGGACTTGCTGCGCCGCGCGATGGGCAAGAAGATCCGCTCGGAGATGCAGGCGCAGCGCAAGCACTTCGTCGAGGGCTGCGTCGAGCGCGAGATCAGCCGCGGACAAGCCGACGCGATCTTCGACCTGCTCGAGCGCTTTGCCGAATACGGCTTCAACAAAAGCCACGCCGCGGCCTACGCGCTCGTCGCCTACCAGACCGCCTATATGAAGGCGAATCATCCGGTCGAGTTCCTTGCCGCGTCGATGACGCTCGACATGGGCAACACCGACAAGCTCTCCGAATTCCGCGCCGAGGCCGAACGGCTTGGCATCGCGCTGGCGCCGCCGTCGGTCAATCGCTCCAATGTCACCTTCGAGGTTGACGGCGACACGATCATCTACGCGCTGGCGGGTCTGAAGGGCGTCGGCGCGCAGGCGGTCGAAGCGATCGTCGAGGCGCGGCAACGCGGGTCGTTCAAAAGCCTTGCCGATTTCGTTGCCCGGATCAATCCGCGCGCGGTCAACAAGCGGGTGCTCGAAAGCCTTGCCGCAGCCGGAGCCTTCGATGAACTCGAAGCCAACCGTGCGCGTGTGTTCGGTGCGGTCGACATGATGTTGTCGCGTGCTCAGCGCGCGCACGAGACGGCTTCGGTTGGCCAGAGCGAGTTGTTCGGTGGCGGCGGCGGTGCCGAGCCGCTGCCTCTACCCGCCACGGAACCGTGGTTGCCGGCGGAGCGGCTGCGCCGCGAATATGAAGCGATCGGGTTTTTCCTCTCCGGTCATCCGCTCGACGATTACGCCGCCGTGCTGGCGAAGATGCGCGTGCAGTCCTGGGCCGAGTTTTCGCGCGCGGTCAAAGCCGGCGCTTCCGCGGGCCGCGTGGCTGCGACAGTCGTCTCGCGTACCGAGCGGCGCACCCGAACCGGGAGCAAGATGGGCATCATTGGCCTGTCGGATCCGACGGGGCATTTCGAAGCGGTGCTGTTTTCGGAGGGGCTCGCCGAGTACCGCGATCAGCTTGAGCCGGGTTCGGCGGTGCTGCTGTTTCTCTCGGCGGAGGTCCAGGGCGATGAGGTTCGTGCCCGCATCCAATCGGTCGAGCCGCTCGATGCGGCGGCCGCGAACCTGCAGAAGAGCCTGCGGGTGTTCCTGAAAGACGAGAAGCCGATCGATGCGGTCGCCAAGCGGTTGGAGCCGGTGCGCAACGGCCGCGCCTCCGGTAACGGCGACGGTGAGGTCACCATGATCCTGATGGTCGATCCGCAGACCGAGGTGGAAGTGCGGCTGCCGGGCCGATTCAAGGTCTCGCCGCAGATCGCCGGCGCGATCAAGGCCGTCCCCGGCGTCATCCAGGTCGAGGCGCTTTAAGTCCTTCTAAAGTCTCGCGGAACCCCTCCTTGCGCCGGGGGGATCGCCGCTATATAAGCCCCGCCATCACTCACGCGGATTTGGTCGCCGTCCCGACAATGGACGGATAGGCCGTCCGGTGGCCGCGTTCTCCTGAACTCGGCTCACACATCCGCGGCGGATCAACCGGAGAAGACGAATGGCGCTTCCTGACTACTCGATGCGTCAGCTTTTGGAAGCTGGCGTGCATTTCGGCCATCAGGCCCACCGCTGGAACCCGAAGATGGGCGAATACATCTTCGGCGTCCGCAACAACATTCACATCATCGACCTCGCGCAGACCGTGCCGATGCTGCATCAGGCTCTGCAGGCGGTCAGCGACACCGTCGCCAAGGGCGGCCGCATCCTGTTCGTCGGCACCAAGCGCCAGGCGCAGGACGTCGTCGCCGACGCCGCCAAACGATGCGCGCAGTATTACGTCAATTCGCGTTGGCTCGGCGGCACGCTGACCAACTGGAAGACGATTTCCGGTTCGATCGCGCGCTTGCGCAAGCTCGACGAGATGCTGTCGTCGAACGAGGCCGGCGGCTACACAAAGAAAGAACGCCTGACCATGCAGCGCGAGCGCGACAAGCTCGACCGCGCGCTCGGCGGCATCAAGGATATGGGCGGCGTGCCCGACCTTCTGTTCGTCATCGACACCAACAAGGAAGACATTGCGATCAAGGAGGCCCGGCGCCTCAACATTCCGGTCGCGGCGGTCGTCGATACCAACTGCGATCCGGCCGGCATCAACTTCGTCGTGCCGGGCAACGACGATGCGAGCCGTGCGCTTGCGCTCTATTGCGACCTGATCGCCAAGGCTGCGATCGACGGTATCTCGCGCGCGCAGGGCGAGGCTGGCGTCGATCTCGGCGCTGCAGAGAAGCCCGTCGCGGAAGTCATTCCGACCGCGGCCGAAAACACCGGCTACGAGCCACTCCCGGGTCCGCGCGGTGCCGCCGACGATCTTAAAAAACTGCCCGGCGTGTCGCCGGCGATCGAGAAGAAGCTGAACGACCTCGGCATCTTCCACTACACGCAAATCGCCGAGTTCAACGACACCGCCAAGCACTATGTCGGCGAGCAGGTCGGTCTGCCGGGCCGCGTCGACGGCTGGATCAAAAAGGCGAAAGAGTTGACCGCGGAATAACACCGCGGTCGATCTACTCGAGCTTGAGGACAAGAATTGATGGCCAATATTACCGCCCAGATGGTCAAGGACCTGCGCGAGTCCACCGGCGCCGGCATGATGGACTGCAAGACCGCGCTCACTGAGACCAACGGCGACATGGAGGCGGCGCAGGACTGGCTTCGCAAGAAGGGGCTGTCGAAGGCTGCCAAGAAGGCGGGTCGCGTCGCGGCCGAGGGCCTGATCGGCATCGTGGTGCGTGCCGGCAAGGGTACCATGGTCGAGGTCAATTCCGAGACCGACTTCGTCTCGCGCAACGATCAGTTCCAGGGTCTCGTGAAGATGATCGCCGACGTGGCGCAGTCGGCCGGAACCGACGTCGAGAAGTTGAAGCAGGCCAAAGCCGGCAGCGTCACCGTCGATACGGCGATCGCCGACGCGATCGCCAAGATCGGCGAGAACATGACGCTGCGCCGCGCCGCCGAACTCTCGGTCGGCAAAGGTGCGATCGGCTCCTACGTTCACAGCTCCGTGTCCGACGGGCTCGGCAAGATCGGTGTGATGGTCGGCCTTGAATCGACCGGCGATGCCGGTGAGCTTGTTGCGCTGGGCCGCATGGTCGCCATGCACATCGCAGCCTCAAATCCGCAGGCGCTCGACGCGTCGGGTCTCGACCCGGCCGTGGTTGCGCGCGAGAAGGATGTGCTGGCCGAGAAGTTCCGCCAGCAGGGCAAGCCCGCCAACGTGATCGAGAAGATCGTCGAGTCGGGGCTCAAGACCTTCTACAAGGAAGTTACCCTGCTCGAGCAGCCGTTCGTCCACGACCCGTCGAAGTCGGTCGCCCAGGCTGTGAAAGAAGCGGAGGGCAAAGTCGGCGCCCCGGTCAAAATCACGGGCTTTGTGCGCTATGCTCTCGGCGAGGGAATCGAGAAACAGCAAAGCGATTTCGCCGCCGAAGTTGCGGCCGCAGCGGGGCAGGGCTAGGGCTCCGTTCCTGAAGACGGACGTGTTCGTCCTGACGCGGCCAATACGGAGCGGCGACTTCGCGGGCCGGGAGGGCCGCACGCGATGACAACTCCGGTCTACCGGCGAGCCATCGTCAAGATTTCGGGTGAGGCGCTGAGCGCCAACGGCGTCAGCGTTGACCAGCCGACTGTTGATCGTATCGCGAAGGATCTCGTCGCAGCCGCCAGGACCGGCGTGGAGCTTGGTGTTGTGGTCGGCGGCGGCAACATCTTTCGCGGTGTTGAGGTCTCATCGCGCGGCGTGTCGCGTCCGGTCGGCGATACGATGGGCATGCTCGCGACCGTCATGAATTGCCTGGTCTTGGAAGCGGCTATCGAAAAAGCCGGCTGCGAGGCGCGCACGCTCTCGGCGCTGGCGATGACGGCCGTGTGCGAGACCTATAACCGCAAGCGCGCTATCAAGAATCTGAGCAAGGGCCGGGTCGTGTTGCTCGCCGCTGGGACGGGCAATCCCTATTTCACGACCGACACCACCGCGGTGCTGCGGGCCGCCGAGCTCGATGCCGATGTCGTGCTCAAGGCCACCAATGTCGACGGCGTATACACCGCCGACCCCAAGAAAGACCCGAAAGCCACCCGTTACGACCGGATCAGTCATCAGGAGGCATTGGAGAAGGGGTTGCGCGTGATGGATGCTACGGCATTCGCGCTTGCCCGCGAAAACGGGACGCCTATCATCGTGTTTTCGATTGGCGATGCGGGCGCGATCGAAGCGGTCCTGCGCGGGCAGGGACGAGCCACCACCGTCAGTTAGCGGGCTGCGCCGCGCCGCGCCCTGACAGCGCCACCCGCGGCGTCGGAAGTTTGTAACGCGGGTTACCAAACATGGGCTGCAAGCCGATCTCGGAGAAACGATATGGCCAACGCCACTCATAACATTGAGGACATCAAGCGCCGCATGCAGGGCGCTATTGCGACGCTGAAGACGGAACTGTCCGGCCTGCGGACCGGCCGTGCCTCGCCGCATATGCTTGATCCTGTTCATGTCGACGCCTACGGCGCGCAGATGCCGCTGAACCAGGTGGCGACTGTCACGGTGCCGGAGCCGCGGCTGATCGCGGTCAATGTCTGGGACAAGTCGCTGACACATGCGGTTGAGAAAGCGATCGTTAACGCCAATCTCGGGCTCGCGCCGGCGACGGAGGGACAAGTCATTCGTCTGCGCATTCCCGAACTCAACGAGGACCGGCGCAAGGAACTGGTCAAGGTCGCGCACAAATATGCGGAAGCCGCGCGGGTCGCAGTGCGCCATGTCCGGCGTGACGGCATGGACGTCGTCAAGAAGCTCGAAAAGGATCACAAGATCAGCAAGGACGACCACGACAAGTTCTCTGCCGATATCCAGAAAGCGACCGATCAGATGATCGCCGAGGTCGATACTGTGCTGTCGGGGAAGGAAAAGGAGATCCTCACGGTGTGAGGATGCTACCGATGCCCGAGGCCGACCCCCCTCAGACGGCAGCGCTCAAAACATCGGCGCCGCGCCACGTCGCGATTATCATGGACGGCAATGGCCGCTGGGCGGCGGCGCGCGGCCTGCCGCGCAGCGAGGGACATCGGCGTGGCGTCGATGCCATCCGCCGCACGGTCAAGGCGGCGGGCGAACTCGGCATCCGTTACCTGACCGTCTTCTCTTTCAGTTCCGAAAACTGGACGCGCCCCGCCGCCGAAATCAACGATCTGATGGGTTTGCTACGCCGCTTTGTGCGCAACGACCTTGCCGAGCTTCACGCCAACAATGTCCGTGTTCGCATTGTCGGCGAGCGTGACGACCTCAGCGCCGACATCGTTCGTCTGCTGACCGAGGCGGAGGAACTCACTCGGGACAACAGCGGTCTCACGTTGTTCGTAGCCTTCAATTACGGCGCGCGTCAAGAAATCGTGCGCGCTGCCCGCCGTGCCGCCGAGGCGGTCGCCCGCGGAGAACTCAAGGCGAACGAGATCGATCTCAATGCCTTCGGCGAATTTCTCGATGCGCCCGACATGCCGGATCCCGACCTTGTGATCCGCACCAGCGGCGAACAACGCTTGTCGAACTTCCTGCTGTGGCAGTCGGCCTATAGCGAACTCGTCTTCGTGTCGACCTATTGGCCGGATTTCGATCGCGCCGCGCTCGAGCAGGCGATCGACGAGTTTCACAGGCGCGAGCGCCGCTTTGGCGGATTGATCGCGCAGACCGGTTCGTGATCGCGTGAGCAGATCCAACCCCGCATCAGACACGGAAAAATCCGGCGCCTCCGGATTGCGCAGCAATCTGACGCTGCGGATTGCGTCCGCGATCGTGCTTGCGCCGATTGCGATTGCGGCGGCATGGTTCGGTGGATGGCTGTTCGTCGGCTTTTGGTTCGCGGCGGCTGTCGCGGTGCTGTGGGAGTGGCTGTCGCTGACGGGAGCACGCGCGAGCCGCTTGCTGTTTCCTTCCGCCGCGTTGGCTCTCGCGGTAACGGCGCTGGTCGCGGGCCGCGAGCGTCCGCTTGCGGCGATGTTGGTGGTCCTGCTTGGCGCGATCGCGGTTGCGGTTTTCGCGCCGTCCGAACGGCGCAGTTGGGTGATGGGCGGCGTCGTCTATGCCGGCGCATTGCTGCTTGCGCCGGTTCTGCTGCGCGCCGACGCCCAACTGGGCTTCGCGGCCATCGTGTTTCTGTTCGGCGTCGTCTGGGCAACCGATATTCTCGGCTATTTCGTCGGCCGAGCCGTTGGCGGGCCAAAGCTCGCGCCGGCGATCAGTCCCGGCAAGACGTGGGCTGGCGCGATCGGCGGCACCGCCGCTGCCATCGGCGTTGCCTATGTCGGCGCGCGTCTTCTCGGCGCTTCCGGCGGTCCGCTCGCGCTGATCGTCCTCGCGGTGCTGTTGTCGATTGTGGCGCAGTGCGGCGATCTGCTGGAGTCATGGATCAAGCGACGGTTCGACGCCAAGGACGCAAGTCACATCATACCGGGCCACGGCGGTGTCATGGATCGGCTCGATGGATTTTGGGCCGCCGCACTCGTTGCGGCGATCATTGGTATCCTGCGCGGCGGGTTCGAGGCGCCGGCCCGGGGCTTGCTGTTATGGTGATGCGATGACGGTTCCTCAGGCCGCGCGCGCACACGGCAGCCAGGCTGCCGACACATGTTCAGTGACGATCCTCGGGGCCACCGGATCGATCGGCGCAAGCACGATCGATCTGCTGCGCAGCAACCGCGAGCGGTTTCGTGTTGAGGCGGTCAGTGCCGGCCGTAACGCCGAGGGTCTGGCGCGGCTCGCGCGCGACCTCGGCGCGCGTTTTGCCGCGATTGGCGATGCCGCGCGTTACAAGGACTTGAAGGCGGCGCTCGGCGGCACCGGTATTGAGGCTGCGGCCGGCGATGCGGCATTGGTCGAAGCTGCGGAACGCCCGGCGGACTGGGTGATGGCCGCGATCAGTGGCGCGATGGGCCTGCGGCCGACGCTTGCCGCGATTGAACGCGGCGCCACCGTGGCGCTTGCCAACAAGGAAACGCTCGTCTGCGCCGGCGACCTGTTCATGCAGAAGGCGCGCGCGAGCGGTGCCACGGTGTTGCCGGTCGACTCCGAACATAATGCAATCTTTCAGGCGCTCAGTTCGGGCCATTCGTCGGAAGTGCGGCGTATCGTGCTCACCGCCTCCGGAGGACCGTTCCGCACCTGGAGTATGGAGGCCATCCGCGCCGCGACGCCGGAGCAGGCCCTTCGCCACCCGAACTGGTCGATGGGTCCCAAGGTGACGATCGATTCCGCGACCCTGATGAACAAGGGGCTCGAACTGATCGAGGCCCATCATCTGTTCGCTCTACCATCGGAACGGATCGATGTGCTGGTGCATCCGCAATCGGCCGTCCACGGCATGGTCGAATTTCAGGATGGTTCGGTCGTGGCCCAGCTTGGCACGCCGGATATGCGTATTCCGATCGCGCACTGCCTCGCCTGGCCGCGCCGCATGGAAGCTGCGGTGCCGCGGCTCGATCTCGCACAACTCGGTGCGTTAACCTTCGAACGTCCTGATGTCGAACGATTTCCGGCGCTGGCGCTGGCACGTCAAGCGCTCGAGCGTGGTGGCGCGGCGCCAACGGTCCTCAACGCCGCCGACGAGGTGGCGGTTGCGGCATTTCTCGAACGGCGGATCGGATTTACCGGTATTGCGGCACTGGTTGGCGAGGTTTTGAACGCCGCGGAACGGAAATCTGTGACTTTGGCGCCGGACAGTATCGATGCCGCGGTCGCCGTTGACCATAATGCGAGAATCCTTGCTGCCGACCTCTTGCCTCAAATCGCCGCAAAGGCATCCTAGTGGTATTAACGTTTTAGAAACCACGTGGCAGCGGGCAAGGACAGCGTATGAGTATCGACGTTTTGGGGGGCATATCCGCTCTCGGGGGTGGCATCGTGGGCTACATTGTCCCGTTCCTGTTCGTCCTGACGATCGTGGTGTTCTTCCACGAGCTTGGCCACTTTCTGGTCGCACGCTGGTGCGGCATTCGCGTGCTCGCATTCTCGATCGGTTTTGGCCCCGAGCTTGTCGGCTTCACGGACCGCCACGGCACCCGCTGGAAGATCGCGGCGATTCCGCTCGGCGGTTATGTGAAGTTTCTGGGCGACGACAATGCCGCGAGCGTGCCCGATCAGGCAGCGCTCGCGCAAATGCCGGAAGCGGAACGTAAGGACAGTTTTGCCGCAAAGCCGGTCGCGTCGCGCGCTGCCGTGGTGGCCGCCGGCCCGATTGCCAATTTCCTGCTGGCGATCGCCATCTTCGCCGGCATCTTCATGGTGTTCGGCAAGCAGACGACGACGGCACGGGTCGACACGATTGTCGCCGGTAGCTCCGCGGAAGCGGCGGGCTTCAAGCCGGGCGATCTGGTGGTCGCGATCAACGGCAGCAAGATTGACAGCTTCAACGACATGCAGCGTGTCGTCAGCGTCAGCGCTGGCCAGACTTTGGCTGTCGACGTTGAACGTGGCGGCGCTCTGCAAACCTTGCGCGCCACGCCGGCCCTGAAGGAGATCAAAGACTCGTTCGGCAACGTCCATCGCATCGGCGTGCTCGGGATCAGCCGGTCGATGGCGCCGGGGGATATCCGGACCGAAACGGTCGGGCCGATCCGCGCCGTCGCGATGGGGGCCGGCGAGACCTGGTTCGTGATCGAGCGCACGTTGAGCTACATCGGCGGGATTTTCGCCGGCCGGGAGGCCGCCGACCAGCTCGGTGGACCGATCAGGATTGCGCAGGTCTCCGGCCAGGTCGCCACCGCCGGGTTCAGCGCCCTGATCCATCTTGCCGCGGTCCTCTCGGTTTCGATCGGTCTCCTGAACCTGTTCCCGATCCCGCTGCTCGATGGCGGACACCTTTTGTTCTATGGAATCGAAGCCGCCCGCGGCCGGCCGCTGTCCGAGCGGGCCCAGGAAATGGGCTTCCGCATCGGCCTGGCTGTCGTCGTCATGTTGATGATTTTTGCAACCTTTAATGACATCGTTCATTTGGCAACGTCCTAGACGTTGCCAAAGGGTCACGACCGCCGGGGAATGGGGTTTTCCCCGGCGAATTGCCGCGCGGGACGGGGAAGACTGGTTGCACTGCCTTGAAAACGCTGTAAAAAGTGTCGAATGCTTGCCCAGAATTCAATCGAATCCGCGGCAGGGTCGGCCGTAAGATTCTATAAGATTCAATAGGGCGCGTTTCGCATGGGACTTTGTGTGCGGGTGGTACGAGGACTGGGCATTTGCTGTGTGGTCCTCGCCGGCCTCGTTGTCGGTCTGGTCACCTATGCGGTGGCCACGTCCGGCGAGGCGTCCGCCCAGGTTGCCCAATCTATTGTCGTCGAAGGCAATCGGCGCGTCGAAGCGGACACTATTCGCTCGTATTTCCGCGCCGGTCCCGACGGACGTCTGAGCGCGCTGGAGATCGACGAGGGGCTGAAGGGGCTCGTCGGCACCGGTCTGTTCCAGGATGTGCGCATCGACCGTTCCGGCGCCCGGCTTAAGGTCATTGTTGTCGAGAACCCGGTCATCAACCGGGTGGCCTTCGAAGGCAACAAGAAGGCCAAGGACGACCAGTTGCGCACGGAGGTTCAGTCGAAGCCGCGCGGAACGCTGTCGCGGCCGATGGTGCAGGCCGACGTCCAGCGCATCGTCGAAATCTACAATCGTAGCGGCCGGTTCGACGTCCGCGTCGAGCCGAAGATCATCGAATTGCCGAACAATCGCGTCGATCTCGTATTCGAGATCAACGAAGGCGACAAAACCGGCGTCAAGGAAATCCGGTTCATCGGCAACAAGGCGTTCAGTTCGTACCGACTCAAAGACATCATCAAGACAGCCCAGACGAACTGGCTGAGCTTTCTGCAGACCACCGACATCTACGATCCCGACCGTCTCGAGGCCGACCGCGATGCATTGCGCCGGTTCTATCTCAAGCACGGTTACGCCGATGTCCGGATCATTTCCGCGGTCGGCGAGTACGATCCGGGCCGCAAGGGTTTCGTCATCACCTTCACGATCGACGAAGGCGGCAAGTACTACGTCGGCAATGTAGACGTCGTATCGAATGTGCGCGCGATTGATCCGCAATCGCTGCGCTCGCAGATGCGGGTTGGCAAGGGCGACGTTTACAACGCCGAGGCCGTCGAGAAGTCGGTCGAGAACATGACCATCGAGGCGGCGAAGCGCGGCTACGCCTTCGCCACCGTCCGGCCCAGCGGCGATCGGAATTTCGAGACGAAGAGCATCAATATTGTCTTCGTCGTGGAGGAAGGACCGCGCGTCTATATCGAGCGGATCAATATTCGCGGCAACACCCGGACCCGCGACTATGTGATCCGTCGTGAATTCGATATTGGCGAGGGCGATGCCTATAATCGCGCGCTGATCGACCGGGCGGAGCGGCGCCTTAAAAATCTTGCCTATTTCAAGTCGGTCAAGGTCACAAACGAGCCCGGCTCCGCGCCGGATCGTGTGATTGTCAATGTTCAGGTCGAGGAACAATCGACCGGACAGTTCTCGATCGGTGGCGGCTATTCGACGGCTGACGGCTGGCTCGCCGAAGTCGGTGTCACCGAGCGCAACCTGCTCGGCCGAGGCCAGATCGCGCGAGCCAGCGTTCAATATGGCCAGCGCGCCCGCGGCTTCGAGATTGGGTTCGTTGAGCCGTACTTCCTTGGCTATCGGCTTGCCGCAGGCGTCGATGTCTTCGTGAAACACACGCTGGCGTCGTCCTATGTGTCTTACGATTCGAAGACCGTCGGCGGCAATCTGAAGTTCGGCTTCGGGTTGACCGAGGAAATCACGGTGCAGCCGCGCTATTCGATCTATCAGACGAAGCTGGAACTGCCGTCGAGCCTCAATAACTGTATGACCACGCCCACGGGCACATCGATGTTCACCGGCGGAACGCCCACCGGCTACACGACGCACGCGTTCCCCGTCACGACATCCGACGAGTGTTTCGCCGACGGCGAGGCGAGCCTGGCGATCCGCCGCGAGCTTGCTCAGGGCTCGGTGCTGACCTCGTTGGTCGGCATGACGACGGCTTATAACACCCTCGATAACAATAAGAACCCGACCAGCGGCACGCTGATCCAGTTGACGAATGACATCGCCGGACTTGGCGGTGACGTGAACTTCATCCGCACCACCGCCGAAATCCGCAACTACCGCGAGGTTCTGCCGGACGTGATCGGTTCGATCCGTCTGCGCGGCGGTCACGTCGAGAGCTGGGGCGGCAAGGATCTGCGAATGCTGGATCACTTCCAGTTGGGTCCCAATCTTGTCCGCGGATTTGAACCGGCCGGCTTCGGTCCACGCGATCTGACGCCCGGATCGCGGCAAGACGCGCTTGGCGGTTCGCTGTATTGGGGTGCGTCCGCCGAAGTGCAGGTGCCGGTGTTCTGGCTGCCGAAGGAAGTAGGAATCAAGCTCGCAGGGTTCGTCGATGCGGGATCGCTATGGGATTACAAGGGGCCCACGAGCTGGACGGTGACCGGCGAAACGCTGACGGTGGCGGACTCGTCGTCGATCCGCGCCTCCGCCGGTATCGGTCTGTTGTGGGATTCTCCGCTGGGCCCGATCCGGTTCGACCTGGCCTTCCCCTTCATGAAAGAGAGCTATGATCGAACACAGGTCTTCCGCTTCAGCGGTGGTACGTCGTTCTGATTGTGGTTCCCGGCCGGGCAATGCGGCGCGCAACGCATGACCGCGTGTGTCTTTTTTAAACGAGGGCCGGGGCTTTCGGTTGCCGATATCGTCGCGCTCACCGGGGCCGAGCCGCACGGCACGGCGGCGATGGATGCGCGAATCGACGGCATCGCTCCGCTGGAGACCGCGGGTCCCGGCGATCTTGTCTTCATGGACCAGCCGAAACGCGAGGCAGACCTCGTCTCGACACAGGCCGGTGTCTGCCTGACCGGAACACGCTTTGCCGCGAAGGCGCCGCCCGCCGTCAATGTTCTCGTCGTCAAGAATCCCTATTCGAGTTTCGTCACTGTCGCACACGCGTTGTTTCCGGACGCTTTGCGGCCGTCTTCGTTGTTCGAGGCGGACGGGATTTCCAGCGGCGCGACCATTCATCCGACTGCGCGCCTCGAAAACGGCGTCACCGTCGAACCCGGCGCGGTGATCGGTCCGCGCGCGGAAATCGGCGCCGGCACCGTGATCGGACCGTTGGCGGCGATCGGACCCGAGACACGCATTGGCCGCGACTGCCGGATCGGGGCGGGCGCGGTGATCACGCACGCCATGATCGGGGATCGCGTGATCGTGCATTCGGGCTGCCGGATCGGTCAGGACGGGTTCGGCTATCAGCCCGGACCGAAGGGCTTGCGCAAGGTTCCTCAGATCGGCCGCGTCATTATCCAGGACGAGGTCGAAATCGGCGCCAATTCGACCATCGACCGCGGCGGCATGCGCGACACCGTGATCGGCGAAGGAACCAAGATCGACAATCTGGTGCAGATTGCGCATAACGTCGTGATCGGGCGTCATTGCATTATCGTTTCGCAAGCCGGAATATCTGGCAGTGTCACCATTGGCGACAGAGCGATGCTGGGTGGGCAGGCGGGGATTGCAGACAATTTGACGATTGGCGAAGGCGCGCAAATTGCCGCCAAGTCGGGCGTCATGACCGATGTACCGGATGGTGGCCGTTGGGGCGGTGCGCCGGCGATGCCGCTACGGGAATTTTTCCGACTGCAGGTCGCGTTTCAGCGGCTGGCCGACAAGAAGACTGCTACGCGCGACAAGGATCAGGACGAATGAACCAGACGGGCCACGCCTCCGGCGCGATCGACGCGGTCGGCATTCTCGAGATTCTCAAGGCGCTGCCGCACCGGTATCCCTTCCTGATGGTCGACAAGGTCGTCAAAATCAACGGCGAGCAGAGCGCGGTCGGCATCAAGAACTGCACCTTTAACGAGCCGCATTTTCAGGGCCATTTTCCCGGCAATCCTGTGATGCCGGGCGTGCTGCTGCTCGAGGGCATGGCGCAGACGGCCGGCGTTCTCTGCGTGCTGGCGTCGGGCTTGGGGACGTTCAAGTACGTCTACTTCATGACGATCGACGAGGCGAAGTTCCGAAGGCCGGTCGTTCCGGGCGATGTTGTCGAGTTCCATCTCGATATGCAGAAGAAGCGCCGGAACATGTGGTGGTATCGCGGCGAAGCCAAAGTCGACGGGGAGGTCGTTGCTGAAGCGATTCTCGGCGCAATGATGCGCGAGGGCTAGATCCGATGACGAAGATCGATCCGACCGCGCAGGTCGCCGCCGGCGCGGTGATCGGGAACAATGTTTCGATCGGTGCTTACTGTACCGTCGGCCCCCATGTTTCGATCGGTGACGATTGCGAAATTCTCAGTCATGTTAATCTGACAGGGCACACCGAGATCGGCGCACGAAACCGAATATTTCCGTTCGCTTCAATCGGCACCGAGCCGCAATCCACCCATTACAAAGGCGAGCCGACCCGACTTGTCATCGGAACCGATTGCATCGTCCGCGAACACGTCACGATGAATATCGGCACGGCGGGTGGCAGGGGCATAACCACTGTCGGCAATCACTGCTTTATCATGGTTGGCGCACATATCGCTCACGACTGCATCGTCGGCAACCATGTGACGTTTGCCAACAATGCGACGCTCGGCGGGCACGCCGAGATCGGAGATCATGTTTTTCTCGGCGGTCTTTGCGCGGTCCACCAGTTTACCCGGGTTGGTGAGCAGGCGATGATCGGGGGGCTTGTCGGTGTCACGTTCGACGTCATCCCATACGCGATGGTAATCGGACATCGCGGTACGCTCGCCGGTATCAACCGCGTTGGGCTGCGCCGTCGCGGTCTGTCAGCGGAGGCGATCCGTAATGTTTATCGCGGTTATACCGCGATCTTTGACGGCGACGGACCGGTGACGCGCAGGATCGATAGCCTCGCGCAAACGTTTGCCGATGATCCGTATGTGATGCGCATGATCGATTTCATCCGGGCCACGAAATCGCGAAAGATCGCTGTGCCGCGCAACCGCGGCGGCGGCGACGAAGACTGACAGGCGATGTCCGGCGCCCCGACCATCACGGACGCAGCCGATCCAAAATCGGTCGATGGGCCGCTCGGCATTCTTTGTGGCAGCGGCGTCGCGCCGATCGCGGTCGCCGACACGGTGGCCAAAACCGGTCGTCCGGTTGTGTTGTTCGGCTTTCAGGGTTTTGCCGACCCGGAGAGGATCAAGCGCTTTCCGCACGAGTGGATCGCGCTCGGCCAGTTCGGGCGGTTCAAACGGCTCGCGCGCGAGCACGGGTGCAGAGATTTTGTCTGGGTCGGGGGCCTGGTGCGGCCGCGTCTTGGTCAGATTCGCTTCGATTTTGGCACCGTGTTGATGCTTCCGGACCTGCTCAAAGCATTCCGGGGCGGCGATAATCACATGCTGACGACACTTGGCGCCTTCTTCGAGCGTCATGGTTTTCGGGTGCGGTCGATTCAAGAGATTGCACCACAGATGCTGGCACCGGAGGGCGTGATGACGGCTCGGGCGCCATCGGAAGCCGATCGCGAGGATATCAGTATCGGCTTCGATCTGATCGCGGCCACCAGCCGGTTCGATGTCGGGCAGGCTGCGATCATCGCGCGAAAGCACGTTCTTGCCATCGAAGCGATCGAGGGAACTGACGGCATGCTCCGGCATGCGGCCGAATTGCGTCGCCAGGGCCGAATTCGCAGTACCGAAAAGATCGGCGTGTTGGTGAAAGCGGCAAAGCGCGGCCAGGACCTGCGATTTGATCTGCCCACCATCGGCCCGGACACCATCGCAGGCGTCGCTGCGGCCGGTTTCGGCGGCGTTGCCGTGGCTGCGGGCCAAGCCATCGTCGTTGACGTCGGCAACGTGATCGCGGAAGCAGACCGTGCGGGCCTATTCCTGGTCGGAATAAAAGCATCCGATCAATGACCGCACCGCTGAAAGTCTTCCTGGTAGCAGCCGAGGAATCCGGCGACCGTCTCGGCGCGGCATTGATTTCGGCGCTCCGTACGCGACGCCCGGACGTAATATTTCGCGGTCTCGGCGGCGCGCATATGGCGGCGTCGGGCGTATCTTCGCTGTTTCCCATCGAAGACTTGTCGATCATGGGGTTCATGACGATCCCCGGAAAGTTGCCGGCTATCCTCCGGCGCATCCGCGAGACCGTCGACGCGATCAAGGCAGCGCAACCGGACGTTCTGGTAATAATCGACAGCCCGGACTTCACCCACCGCGTCGCGCGTCGCGTGCGCGCAGCGATGCCGACCCTTCCCATCGTCGATTATGTATCGCCAAGCGTCTGGGCCTGGCGGCCGGGTCGCGCGCGCGTGATGCGCGCCTACGTCGACCACGTACTCGCGCTCCTGCCGTTTGAGCCGGCGGCGCATGCCCGGCTCGGCGGGCCGCCGTGTACTTATGTCGGCCATCCGCTGGTCGAGCGGGCGGGCGTCCTGCGGCCGGGCGCCGATGATGTGCTTCGCCGTGGCTCCGATCTACCTGTGCTTGTGGTGATGCCGGGCAGCCGCAGTGGCGAGTTGCGCCGTATGCTGCCGGTGTTCGGACAAACGGTCGCTTTGGTCGCTGACCGTGTTGGAGCGATCGATGTCGTCATCGCCGCGGTCCCGCATCTGGCCGAACGCATTGAGGGCGAGGTGCGGTCCTGGCGGACGCCCGTGCGCCTTGCCGTTACGCAGGCCGAACGGGATGCCGCGTTTCGTGCGGCGCGCGCGGCTCTGGTCAAGTCGGGGACCGGAACACTGGAACTCGCGGTATCCGCGGTGCCGATGGTCGCATCTTACAAAGCCTCCGCATTGGAGGCGTTCGTGGCGCGCCGCTTGGTCAAGGTGCCAACCGTGATCCTTGCGAATCTCGTTCTCGGCGAAAACATTGTCCCGGAATTTCTTCAGGAAGATGCCGATCCACAGCGAATGGCGGAGGCCCTGCTGCCTCTTCTTGCCGACACACCAGAGCGGGCAAGGCAGGTCGAAGCCTTCAAACGGCTCGACGCCATCATGGAAATCGGAACGGCGCGGCCGAGTGACCGCGCCGCCGAGATCGTTCTCAAACTTGCGAAAGGCTGATTACTTCCGGCGCGAGATCGGAACGTAATCGCGCTGGGTCGCGCCGGTGTAGAGCTGGCGCGGCCGGCCGATCTTCTGGCGCGGGTCCTCGATCATTTCCTTCCACTGCGCGATCCAGCCGACCGTGCGCGCGAGCGCGAACAGCACCGTGAACATCGAGGTCGGGAAGCCCATCGCCTTCAGCGTAATGCCCGAATAGAAATCGATGTTCGGATAGAGTTTCTTCTCGATGAAATACTCGTCGTGCAGCGCGACCTTCTCCAGTTCCATCGCGACGTCCAGCATCGGATCGTCCTTGATGCCGAGTTCGGTCAGCACCTCGTGGCAGGTCTTCTGCATGATCTTCGCGCGTGGATCGTAGTTCTTGTAGACCCGGTGGCCGAAACCCATCAGGCGGAACGAGTCGTTCTTGTCCTTCGCGCGTTTGACGAATTCGGGGATACGGTCGGCGGAGCCGATCTCGGCGAGCATGTTGAGCGCGGCCTCGTTGGCGCCGCCATGCGCCGGGCCCCAGAGGCAGGCACAGCCCGCCGCGATGCAGGCGAACGGATTGGCGCCGGAGGAGCCGGCAAGCCGCACCGTCGACGTCGAGGCATTCTGCTCGTGGTCGGCGTGCAGGATGAAGATACGGTCCATCGCGCGGGCCAGAACCGGATTGGGCTTGTAGTCTTCCGCCGGCACGGCAAAGCACATGCGCAGGAAGTTCGAGGCATAGTCGAGGTCGTTGCGGGGATAAACGAACGGCTGGCCGACGTGATACTTGTAAGCCATTGCCGCGAGCGTCGGGATCTTTGCGATCATTCGGATCGACGCGATCATGCGCTGATGCGGGTCCGAAATATCAGTCGAGTCGTGATAGAACGCCGACAGCGCGCCGACCGAGCCCACCATCACCGCCATCGGATGCGCGTCGCGCCGGAAGCCCTGGAAGAACCGGCTCATCTGCTCATGCACCATGGTGTGGCGCGTCACCCGGTAGTCGAAGTCGGCCTTCTGTGCAGGCGTCGGCAATTCGCCGTAGAGCAGGAGATAACAGGTCTCCAGGAAGTCGCCGTGCTCGGCGAGCTGCTCGATCGGGTAGCCGCGATAGAGCAGGATGCCTTCGTCGCCGTCGATATAGGTGATTTTGGACTCGCAACTTGCCGTCGAGGTAAAGCCGGGGTCGTAGGTGAACATCCCGCTGTCGCCGTACAGCTTGGAGATATCGACGACCGAGGGGC